>CALKKS010000001.1 GCA_937995345.1 uncultured Collinsella sp.
GGGAAGAGGTGGGGCATGCCCCGCCTCTTACACCACATCTCTGCGCGCTACCACCTGCGCCCCCGTTTTGTGTCCTTTGGGCCTCGAGCCGCCTCCCCTGGGACCTGATTGACGGCCCACTCCAAGCCCTGTGGGCAAAAAATGGCAAATATGAGTACTGTCACCTTTTTAGTAACAGCCAAAACAGCCCCAAATGCTGCCCACACGGCTTGCAAGCGCCCCTAGATTACTCAAATAGCTCTATAGCGGACTTATATGTGCTTACGTTAATGAACATATTTACTATTATGTCTATTATCTTGTAAGATCGATATGATACTACGCTAGCAACAGTACTCATATTTGCCATTTTTTGTCCACAGGGTATGCCGCAGAAGATCCAACTTGCTCCAGCGTGCCGCACGCTGGCCCTCCCCTTCCGGCGAGCACCGACATTTCCCCAGATAAAACCGACCAAAATAAACCTGTCCCTTTTCGGCAGGTTTCGCTTGCACTTTAGCGTGCGACAGCGGATAATGCCGAGCATTCGAGAATTCGCCAATTGTTGCCGTTAATTGATAAAGGAGGCCCCATATGGCCATGGAATTCAAACGCAGGCTGCCGATCCCCATGGAGATCCGCGAGGAAATGCCGCTTTCTGCCGAGCTTTCCGCCAAAAAGCAGGCATTCGATGCCGAGGTCGCCAAAGTCTTTACCGGCGAGGACGCACGCAAGGTGCTCATCATCGGCCCGTGCTCTGCCGACCGCGAGGATTCGGTGCTTGAGTACATGAACCGACTGGCCAAGACCGCCGAGGAGGTCAAGGACAAGCTCATCATCATTCCGCGCGTCTACACCAATAAGCCACGTACCAAGGGCACCGGTTACAAGGGCCTGCTGCACAACCCCAACCCCGAGGCTCCCGACGACCTGCTCGAGGGCGTCAAGGCCATCCGCCATATGCACCTGCGCGTTATTGAGGAAACGGGCTTCTTCACCGCCGACGAAATGCTCTACCCGTCCAACTACCAATACCTCGTTGACCTGCTGAGCTATGTTGCCGTGGGCGCACGCTCGGTCGAAAACCAGGAGCATCGCCTGGTGTCGAGCGGCATCTCGGTGCCCGTCGGAATGAAGAATCCCACTGCTGGCTCTACCACCGTTATGCTCAACTCCATTTACGCCGCGCAGGCGCACCAGAGCTTTATCTTCCGTAACTGGGAAGTCGAGTGCGATGGCAACCCGCTTGCACACGCTGTCATGCGCGGCTACATCGGCCTCGATGGGCGCACCTACCCCAACTACCACTACGAGCACCTCGAGCGACTGGCCGAGCGCTATACCGAGCACGCCGGCTATGCCAATCCGGCAGCGGTCATCGACTGCAACCACGACAACTCGGGCAAGCGTCCTCTGGAGCAGTATCGCATTTGCAAGGAGGTGCTCGACAGCTGCCGCCGCAACGAGTCCATCTCCAAGCTGGTCAAGGGCTTTATGATCGAGTCCTACCTGGAGGACGGCAACCAGCCGGTCGACGGCGGCGTCTTTGGCAAGTCCATCACCGACCCGTGCCTAGGCTGGGAAAAGACCGACTACCTCATCCACGAGATCGCGGAGCGGGTGTAGGTTAGGGCGTTTTACCAAACGCCGTAACCGGCCGACGCTGCAAACCCGCCAGAGCGGCAATCTGCCTTTCAGCTTCGACGGCATGACCAAAAGGTCAATGCCGCCTCGCTTCAAGGCACCTTGCTCGCTCTGGCGGGTTTTCGCTGACGTTTTTCTGCCAGCGTCGTTGCCAAAGCCGGCACTTGGGGACGCTCCTTTTGGGGTAGTCGTTGGGGACGTTCTTGTTTGACTGGTCGTTTAAGAACATCCCCAATGACTACCCAATTGCCACCTCTCCGTCCCCGAGGTATCGGGGCTCGTCTGCCGAATGATTGATGCAGGCGCCCTGCGGCCATGTCACACTCAGAAGTGGCCTGACCCAACTTGGAAGGAGCCCCCATGAGCCTTGACAACGTAACTCTGCGTGCCGCCACGCTCGATGACCTGGCCGGCATCGCCGCCATCTACAACCAGCTGTGATGCAACACGCTGCGCAACCGAGGCGACGTCGAAGCCGCCGATTTCTGCGCGCGCTTTAACATCGCCATGCAGTTGCAGCGCTCCCCCATCGCGCTTGTCGCCGAGGCCGAGGGCCGCATTATCGCCGCCTGCTGCATCGGCATCTTCGAGAACGGCAAACCGCGCACCAATCCCACGTGGAAGCCCTGCTACGACGAGATGTTTGCCCAGGCAACCGAGATGGCAAAGACCGCCGATGCCAAGCTCGAGGGCTCGCTCTTCGGCGACAGCCGCGAGAAGGCCACGGCGGATCGCTTTGCCGCCACGGGCAACGAATATGCCCAGGGCCAGCTCAACCTCATCATCATCGTGCCCGAGTGGCAGGGCAAGGGACTCGGCCGCGCGCTCATCGACCTTGCACGAGCCGAGCTCGCCAATGCCGGGTGCACCAAGTTTTTCCTGATGAGCGACTGCGACTCCGACTGGCAGTTCTACGAGCACCTTAACATGAAGCGCATTCTTGAGGACCACAGCCAAGACACCGGCGACGGCTTTATCGTCTACATGTACGGAGGCGACACGCAGGACTAGCCTGGGCGCCACCTCATGGGCTTTCTCCAAGACAGCCCAAACCAATCAGCCACTCCAAAAGGGACATGCTAAAAAGGGACAGGTTTATTTTGGCAGGTTTTATCTGGGCAAACGTCAACAGCCGTAGGAGAGCTGCTTTCCTCGCGGCGATCTTCTAACAGAAAAAACTAAGTGAGTAGGCTTTTTGCAGGAGGCCAAGCACGCCCCAAAACGCCACAGCCCTGACCTGCGGTTTTATTGGGCGCCACCCGCGATGTGCTCGACAGATCCAAAAAAGTCTACTCACTTGGCCTTGAGACTCATCAGTCAGACAAAAAAACGCCGCGAAGGGGGGCTGGACTCCCTTCGCGGCGGTTGTTCGCACTGGTTTTGCGACTGTTTTGCTCGCTTGTTACTCGCTGTAACGGGTGGCGATGGCAGCTTGTACCATGCCGGCGCTCATGAGGTACGTCACCAGGAAGTAGCCACCGTATGCTGCCAGGAAGATTGCACAGGTGAGGCCCACGGTGCCGGCGATGCTCATATCGCCGAATACGCTCACCAGCTCGATGATCACCTTGAGCGCCACAAAGGAGTGCGCCAAGCCCACTGCCAGCGGGAACAGGAAGAACACCGCTTGCTGCGCCATCACCGAATGCCGGATCTGACGGTCGTCACAGCCGATCTGTGCCAGCACACGATAGCTGCGGCTGCCGTCGGCCACATTGGAGAGCTGCTGGATCGATAGGATTGCCGCGCACGCAACGACCAGTACAAAGCCAATGTAGATGGCCAGATAGCTAATCATGCCGTTCATCTGCGCTGCTTGCGTGTACATCTCGGAACGCGTGATGAAGACTCCCCACGACCCCGGCTCCTTGCCGTCAACGAGCAGATTGTCGAGCAAGGTGTATTTAATGTTCTCGTCTGCCTCGGTCGTATCCATCCCCTGTTTGTAGTTAACGAGCAGATTACTGGAATACGGCTGCAGATTAAGTTGGGACAACAGCTCATCGGCTACGACCACGGTACCGGGATTGCTGCCCATCGCCGAGTTGGCGATGGCCGCCGTGTCCTCGTCCGACTTATCGGTTGCGGGCTTGAGCTCATGTCCACCCAAGGTGAGGGTATGACTGCCGGCCATGTATTTGGTGTACAGGTCACCCAGCTCGCCGCCCATATCACACGTAAGCACGTACTGGTCGCGGCCAATGCTCACCGGATCCTCGCCCATCATCTGGCGCAGTTTGTTGTACTGGCTCGCCGGCGTCACAAACAGGCCCATATCATCGGCATTGCTGCCCTCGAGCGCCTTGGGAAGCTTTTCTCCCATGGCCTTGCACATCTCACCCGCCACCACCGAGGGGCCCGAGCCGCCAAGCGGGTAACTCAGATACGAATCGATCTGCACATGCTCACCGGCAACATCGGCGATATTGACCTTTTTGCCGGTCTCGTCGTTGTTGTCCGCCGACTTGCCCTTAATACCGTCTGCAACGTTATCGGGATCTTTACGATCGCCATGCCATGCAGCGTACAAATCGACCGTTGCATCGGCCAGCACCATGCGATCGGCCTCAGACGGATTGACATACTCCTTGTAGTAGTCGAGCGTTTCGGGCGTGTAATAGACATACGTCTGAGACACGTCAACAGGGTTATAGCGCTCCAGATTCTCGTTCATCACGTTGGCAATCGACATACCGCAGGTCACCGAGGTAATGGCCAAAAACAGAATCATCGCGATGACGCCCATCGAAAAGCACACCGTGTTGACCTTGGCCGCAAGCTGGCGCACGGTAAACATGTTGAGGCCGCGCCAGTACACGCCGCGCAGGCTCTGCAGCAGCTTGATGAGCATGCCCGAGAGTCCCCAGAACAGGGCAAAGGTGCCCACCGTGACCATAGCCGTGGTGATGCCGAACTGACTCATGGCCCCGTCCAGCTTGTCGCCCGTCTCGGTTAGCGGGAACCCATCACGCAGCAGACGGTAATAGGCCACGCCCACCAGCACCGCGCCCACGACAAAGATGGCAATCGCGATCCAGGGGTTGCGTGTCTTGATGCTCTCGTTGCGGCGCTCGGCACCCATAAGCTCGATGAGTTTGGTACGGCGCACGGCGCGCAGGTTCAGCAGTAACGTGAGTACAAACATCACGAGCATGCAGGCAAGGGTCAGGTTGAACGCATGCACCGAGAAAAAGAAGCGGAAATTGGCGATCTGCGTCTTAAAGAGCGAGGCCGTAAAGAACGTCATGAGCTGGGAGAGCCCCACGCCCAGCACAATACCGGCGACAAAGGCGCCGACCGAAACGATCACCGTCTCGAGCGCCATGATCGTGGCGACGCGCCCGCGCCCCATGCCGAGCACCTGGTACAGGCCAAACTCCTTCTTGCGGCGTTTCATGATGAAGTTATTGGCATACACCATCAAAAAGGCCATGACGCCGGCCAAAAAGTACGTCAGGTAGCCGAGCATGGTACCCATGAGCTCGGATAGGCCCTCCTCCTCAATGCCGGCAATGTCGACCTGCATCGAGACGGTGTTAAAGGCATAGAAGACGGTGACGCCCAGGGTGAGCGTCAAAAGGTAGACGAGGTAATCGCGGCCGGCGCGGCGGACGTTACCCCAAGCGAGTTTACAGAGCATCGGAGCCCTCACCGCCCATCATGGCAACGACCTCCATAATGCGGTCGAAGAACTCTCTGCGGTCGGTGTCGCCGCGGCGCAGCTCGGTGAAGATCTTGCCGTCGCGAATAAACAGCACACGGCTCGTGTAGCTGGCGGCAAAGCTGTCGTGAGTGACCATGAGTACCGTGGCGCGCAGGCGGCGGTTGAGGGCCTCCAGGCTCTCGAGCAGCAGACGGGCGCTCTTGGAATCGAGGGCGCCGGTGGGCTCGTCGGCCATGATCATAGTGGGGTCGGTGACGAGCGCGCGAGCTGCGGCAACGCGCTGCTGCTGGCCGCCGGACATCTGGTAGGGATACTTGTCGAGCACCTGGCTAATGGACAGGCGCGCGGCCACATCCTGCACGCGGGTCGAGATCTCTGCCGAGTTTGTGCGGGCGATGGTGAGCGGCAGGGCGATGTTCTCGCGCGCCGTGAGCGTATCGAGCAGATTGGAGTCCTGGAAGATAAAGCCGAGCTCCTCGCGGCGGAACTGCGAAAGCTTGGCCTGTTTCATGCGCGTCACGTCCTGGCCGTTGATGCGGATGGTGCCGCTCGTGGCGGCATCGATGGTCGACACGCAGTTGAGCAGCGTCGACTTGCCCGAGCCCGAGGCACCCATGATACCGACGAATTCGCCGCGGTTGACGGTAAAGCTGACGTCGTTGAGCGCGCGGGTCACGTTGCCTAGCGCTCCGTATACCTTTTCGAGATGCGCGACCTCCAGTACCGGGGTCGCCATGTGCGTGGTTTGCATACCGAGTCCTTTCTTGCGATTAGTCTACGGCATCTATAGTCGCAAGGAGCCGAGTCGGCTACCATCGATATGGCTTACGCTTGCCTTACCGTTGTGTAAGGTACGGGTAGCTAGCCTGTCACGTGTTGATGTTGAGGAAGGACTCCTGTTGAAGACCGTTCATGTTGCCGCTGGGATCATTCGCAAGGAAGGATCTGACGAGCTGCTTGCCGTGCAGCGCGGCTATGGCGACATGCAGGGACTCTGGGAGTTCCCGGGCGGCAAGCTCATGCGCGGCGAGACACCCGAAGACGCCGTGCGCCGCGAGCTCATGGAAGAGCTGCAGGTGAAGGTCACCAACCTGCGCGATTTCTATACCGTCGAGTACGACTACCCCGATTTTCATCTCTCCATGGAGTGCTATTACTGCTCGCTGGCCGATGAGTCCGATGAACCCCAGAAACACGACCGTCAGCTCGATATCCGCTGGATTCCACGCACCTCACTTGCCACGGTGGAATGGATGCCCGCCGACAAAGGGCTTATCGATGCTCTGATTGAGTTGAAGGAAGACCGGCTTGAGGCAAGCTCCGCTGATGACGCCGCGCCCAACACAGCCGACAAACCCACCGCCAAACCCAAGCGCGCACCTAAGCGCCGTAGCAAAAAACGCCCCAAACCAGGTCTGCTCGACGGCATCGATACCTCGGACCTCACCGCCGACGAACGCGAGCTGGTCCGTCGTCGCGCCGCCATCAAAAAGTCCATGAAGGGTAACAAGCGCGCCAACACCAAGCCCGAGCTCCTCGTTCGCCAGCGCCTCCGCGCGGCGGGCCTTACAGGATATCGCCTGGAATGGAAAGTCCCCGGCAAGCCCGACATCGCCTTTCCCGGCCGCAAGATCGCTATCTTCGTCAACGGTTGCTTTTGGCATCGCTGCCCCAAGTGCAATCCCAGCCAGCCCAAGCGCAATGTTGAGTTTTGGGAGGCCAAATTCCGTCGCAACGTCGAGCGCGACCGGGCTGCCGTGGCAGCGCTCAGCGAAATGGGCTGGACGCCCATAACCATCTGGGAATGCGAACTCAAAAAGGACCGCATCGACGCCACCATGGAAAAGGTCATCGAGCAGGTTCGCGCCGCGACCCCGCAGCGCTAAAACGAGCCATTCACACGCCCCACATGCCCGCGCCACATCCGTGCCACAAACCTTAGAAAGCCCTTAAGCTCAAAACCTTTCAAGAGTGTTACTCGATAGCTTTGACCTGCGGTTTCACTGTAATCGCAAACCTCATTAAGCCTTTCTTTAGTGCTCCTTTGCAACGACCGCGGCATAATACTGCCAACGCACGGGACCTAGCAGCACACCCCGTGCGCAACCTTTTGGTGGACATCGAGGAGGCCGCACGCATGCATTCTTCCAATGACGCAGCACAGCCATCCCTAAAACATGCGGACCTTTTCTCCTTCCCCCCGACACAGAGAAGCAGCCTCCTCGACTCCCCCACCACAAAAGCCAAACGCTCAACCAATCAGAACCTCAACTTGCGAGCATCGTTCGAAAAGCTCCAAGCATCCCTAGACAAAACCTTCCCTAACCAAGCCCGGGCATACTAGCCCCCATCAACAAAGTAGCCCAAACGCCCCACCCTTCCAGCCATAACGCCACAAGGGCGACGACCTCGAGTAGATCAACTTGGGAGGGACGAGGGCTTAGTTCTCCAATCTTTCCGCAGGGGGCAAAAAGCCTCGCCGCACGAAGTGCGCAGCGAGGCTTTTTGCATGCCCGAGGACGATTGGAGAACTAAGCCCTCGTCCCTCCCCGGGATCTATTTTGAGTCGGAGTACCCTTGCTGTTACTCCGCCTTGCCCACAGAGTTGAGGTTGGTCATGCGGATCTTAACCAGCTCGGTGATCTCACGCATGCCCTCCTTGGCCGGCTTCTTGGGATCGAAGCAGGCAGGGTTCTCGGCCATGTAGGCCATGAAGCCCTTGGTGTAGGCCTGACGCAGCTCGGTGGCGTAGTTAACCTTGCAGATGCCGTTCTTCACAGCCTCGGCAACCTGCTCATCGGGCACACCGGAGGTGCCGTGCAGAACCAGTGGCACGTCGACGGCGTCGCGGATGGCCTTGACCACGGACTGCTCGATGTGCGGATCGCTCGTGTACACACCGTGGCTGGTGCCAACGCCAATAGCGAGCGAGGTGCAGCCGGTGCGCTCGACGAACTCCTTGGCCTCGGCCGGATCGGTGTAGGGGCTCTCGCCCTCAACCGCGGGACCGTCGTCCTCCTTGCCGCCAACCTTGCCAAGCTCAGCCTCGACGGGCACGCCCATGGCGCGGCCAGCATCGGCGACGGACTTGGTCAGGGCGATGTTGTCCTCGAAGGACTCGTGCGAGCCGTCGATCATGACGGAGGTGTAGCCCGTGCGGAAGGCCTGCATGCAGCGGTCATAGCCATCGCCGTGATCGAGGTGCAGGGCGACGGGCACGGAAGCGCGCTCGGCAGCAGCCTTGACCATGCCGTAGAAGTAATCCAGGCCAGCGGTCTTGATGGTGCCCGGGGTGGTCTGCATGATGACGGGGGACTTGGTCTCCTCGGCAGCGGCCAGAACGGCCATAACAAACTCGAGGTTCTCGACGTTGAACGCGCCGACGGCGTAGTGGCCGGCCTGAGCGTCCTTGAGCATCTTTTCGGTGGTAACAAGTGCCATGAGCGTTTGCTCCTCTCCCTCGCCCGCATCTGGACATCGGGCGTAGTTGTTCACAAGGCGTTTTACCTTGCGTTTTGCTGCGCTCATTGTATGAAATTCGGCGGGTATGCATGTGCGAGATGTTGTCGTCGCGCGAGGTCGAGCCTTCATTTTTGAAAAGCAAACGGAAGGGTTTTGTGCCGAGCGCATGCATTCGATATTGAGTTTTGAGCCTTGAGTGTCTTTCTTTTATAGAAAAGATAAGTAATCGAAAGGCGTTTTCTTACTCAAAAAGAAAATGAACGAAAATGGACTCAACACAATTCCTGCAAATTTGGCTGAGAACGGAGTAGTCATGGTCCAAGTTGCAACCCGAGCTTTCGCCGATGAGCGTCGTTCCGCCATCATGGAGATGCTCGAGCATAACGCCTCGGTGCAGGTAGCAGAAATCGCCCAGACCTTTGGCGTGTCCTCCGTTACCGCCCGCGCCGACCTAGACGCGCTCGCCGAAGCAGGCAAGCTGCGCCGCACGCATGGTGGCGCCGTGTCGCTCCAGAAGCGACTGACCGTATCCACCCAGGATCGCCGTATCAACGTCAATGTCGCCGCCAAGCAGGCCATCGCACAAAGCGCCATCGAGCTCGTCAGCGACGGTGACACCTTGCTTGTCGACTCGGGCACCACCGCGCTCGAATTTGTCCGCCTGCTCGACCAGCGCAACGGCATCACCGTCATCACGGCCGACATTACCATTGCCGATTACATCGATGAGAGCATGCCCTCGGTCGACGTCGTCATGCTGGGCGGCGCGCTGCGCAAGGGCCACCGCTATCTGTACGGTCCGCTCACCATGCAGGCGCTGCAGATGATTCACGCCGACCTCGCCATCATGTGCCCCGGCGCCTTTGTCCCGGGCTGTGGCTTTACCACCGACTTCCCGCAGATGGCCGAGACCAAAACAGCCATGATCTCCGCCGCCCGTCAAGGCGTTGCTCTGATGGACGCAAGCAAGGTCAACGGACGCGGCATGTACCGCTTCGCCGAGCTCGCCGATGTCGGCACCATCGTGATGGACCGTGACCCCGATGGCTCCGTCGCCACCTCAATCGCCGAGACCACCGACATCGACGCCCCAACCCTCATCATCGCCAACGCCTAAAAAGAAAAAACCACCACAAAGGGAACGGGCACCTTTGTGGTGGTTCTGGCCGGCGCCGCTGCACTTTCGCCGGTTTGTCTTGATCTGTAACATTTAGCAGGCAATTTGAGCGCTTAGTGTTACAGATTTAGATAGTTCGGTTCAACCCCAACGCTTTGTCTAAATCTGTAACAGATAGAGACAACCTGGCCCTCCAGATGTTACAGATCGAGACAATTGGGTCCCGAAATGGAAAAACCACCACAAAGGGGACAGGCACCTTTGTGGTGGTTTTGATATCAGATGCGAGCGTGTCGTTACTTGGAGAGCTCGTCAGCGAGGGCCTCAATCTGGGCGCGCGAGGCGTCGTTGAGCGAACCCAGCACGGTCACCTTGTTCTGCGCCAGGGTAATGTCCTTCATGCCCTCGAGCTCCTTGGTCATAACCTTGGCAGCTGCGGGCGCCCAGGAGCCGCCCTCGACGAGCGCCACCGTACGGTTCTGGTAGGCATGCTCGGCAAGCGTGTGGATAAAGGTGCTCATGAACGGGAAGATCTCGCCCTGATAGGTAATGGAAGCGAGTACCAGACGGTCATAGCGGAACGCATCCTCAACGGCCTCGGCCATGTCGTCGCGAGCCAAGTCAAAGACGGAGACCTTCTGGCCGCGGGCCTCGAGCGCAGATGCGAGCTCCTCAACGGCAGCCTTCAGATGGCCGTACACGCTCGCATAGGCAATGGTGATGCCCTCGTCCTCGGGCTGATAGCTCGACCAGGTGTTGTAGGTGTCGAGGTAGTAGCCCAGGTTCTCGGTCAGCACGGGGCCATGGAGCGGACAAATAATCTGGATGTCCAGGTCGGCGGCCTTCTTGAGCACGGCCTGCACGAACTTGCCGAACTTACCGACGATGCCAAAGTAGTAACGGCGTGCCTCGCAGGCCCACCCTTCCGGATCTTCGATGTCATTGGCACCAAACTTGCCAAAGCCATCGGCACTAAAGAGCACCTTGTCGGTGGCCTCGTAAGAGAACAGCACCTCGGGCCAGTGAACGTTGGGAGCGCCGACAAACGTCAGGCTGTGGCCGCCCAGGTCGAGCACGTCGCCCTCTTTGACGACCATCTTGCGCTCGGGATAATCGGTGCCAAAGTAGTTGACCATCATGCGGAAGGCGCCCATGCTGGCCACAATCTGCGCCTGGGGATAGCGCTCCATAAAGGCGGCGATGCCAGCGGAGTGATCGGGCTCCATATGGTGAACGACCAGGTAATCGGGCGTGCGGCCGTCGAGCACGGCTTCGATGTTGCCGAGCCACTCGTCAACAAAACCGCCATCGACCGAATCGGCGACAGCGATCTTCTCGCCCAGGATGACGTAGCTGTTGTATGCCATACCATTCTCGGACACGTCGTACTGGCCCTCGAACAGGTCAATGTCGTGATCGTCGACGCCAACGTAGCGGATATCCTTGGTGATCTCCATCAGGCAAAGCCTCCTTGATAGACAAAAGAACCCGTCTATCATAGCACTCGCCCGCATCCCAACAGCTATCTGCCAGCATCCTTACCGATTGTTATTGATATGCAACGTTGAGCCGTTGACCTGTGAAAACTATGCGCGCGGCCTTGCTGTGGTATGTCGGACGATAAGCTGGCCGGGAATGCGAATGGCGACGGTTTTGCCCGACGTCCCCGCTTTGGGAACCGCATGCTCGAACACCTCGCGTCCGCGCTGATGTAGATCGAATCGCACGGTCGTGAGCTCGTTGTGCGCGACAAAGTCGTCGAGTGAATCGTCGACGCCCACCACGCTCACGTCCTCGGGCACGCGCAGACCGCTATCACGCAGCGCGGCAATCGCGCCATTTGCCATCTGATCGTTTGCCGCATAGATCGCCGTCATGGTGCGGTCATGCTCGGCCAGGTACCTGCCGGCTTCGTAACCGCTGTTGGCAGACCAGTCGCCCTCGAGCGGTTCAGCCATTTTGATATGCCTGCGCTCGAGAGAATCTCTCCAACCAGCCCGGCGGAACTGTTCGTCGACCGAGAAGGACGGACCGCCGATAAAGCGAATTTGCTCGTGGCCCAGCTCAAACAGATGATCCATAAGCAGTAGAGAGCAGCCATAGTGGTCAGAGTCGACCGTGGTTACCCGCGGGTGAGCATACATGGTGACGATGACCGTGCCAATACCCGGTAGCGGATCGAATGTCTCAAAATCAGGCGCCATACGGCTCATGCCGATAATGATGCCGTCCACGGGCAGCGCGGCCATGCGACGCGTTGCCTCGGCAAGCGAGAACTCCTCGGTCTTGGACATCTCGACCAGCGTGATGGCGCAATTATGCTCGCGAGCAGCGCTGGCGATGCCGTCGATCATTGAGAGGTTGCCAAACTTGGTGACATCGTTGACACACAGACCGACCGAATGGTAACGGCCGTCGCGCAGCGAGCGACCGGCATAACTCGGACGGAAGCCGAGTTCTTGCATAGTGGCCTGCACGCGCTGACGTGTCTGCTCGTTAACGTTGGGCAAGCCGTTGGCGACGCGCGAAACCGTCTGCTGCGAAACGCCAGCAGCGCGGGCGACGTCGGCCATGGAGACCGGACGCGAACTGGTATCGTTGGACGGGCGCCTTGCCACAGGATCACCTTCACCCTTGCGAGATCTGAATAGCGTGCATGCCGGCCCGGGCAGAAATACACCCCGCGCCGAAGCCCGCTATCGTCGGACGCATGTTAACGTACTCTACTTTTTCTATCTGCATCTCTTCTGCTTTATAAGTCCATACGGCAGTACCGTTCACGGCTGCATTTCTACCGATTACCAGATTCTCAAAAAGTGACAAGCGATGTGTTATGAGTACGTTAACATAGCCCGTAACGTGCGGCATCGTGAACACGTGATTCATGCCGCTTCAAGTTGTTAACGTACTCATAACGACGCAAAACTCACCCGTGCGCGCCAAGGAAAGGACTCCCATGACCACCCCCGACGAAAAGACATTCGCCACGCTCACCAAGCTGTTTGAGGAGGAGTTTGGCCCCATCGGCGACCGCCAGGTGCTCTACGTGCACGCGCCCGGCCGCTCCGAGATCAGCGGCAATCACACCGATCACGAGGGCGGTCACGTTATCGCCGGCTCGCTCGATGTCGCCGTTGACGGCATCGCCGTGGCAACCGATTCCAACAAGATTCGCGTCGCCGACGAGGGCTATCCTACGTTTGAGATCACGCTCAACACGCTGGATATTCAGGAGTCCGAGAAGGGCACGTCCGCAAGCCTCGTGCGCGGTATGGCCCATGAGGTCGCAGCGCTTGATGTTGAGCCCCAGGGCTTCGACTTCGCCTTCACCTGCTCCGTTCCCTCGGGTGGCGGCCTTTCCAGCTCCGCTGCCGTCGAGGCCGCGTACGGCCGCGCCATGGAAACACTCTGGGGCGCGCCCACCATTGAGCCCGTCGCGCTTGCGCAGATGAGCCAGCGCACCGAGAACAACTATTACGGCAAGCCCTGCGGTCTGATGGACCAGGCCGCCGTGTGCCTGGGAGGCCTCGCCTACATGGACTTTGAGGACCAGGCTCAGCCGAAGGCCCAGAAGCTCGAGCTCAACTTTGAGGATCATGGCTATGCGCTCGTGCTCGTTAAGGTCGGCGCCGACCACGTGGCAGCCACCGACGACTACGCTGCCGTTCCGCGCGAGATGCAAGACGTCGCTGCCGAGTTTGGCAAGGCACGCCTGTGCGAGGTAAACGTGGCGGACTTTGACGCCAAGCTCCCCGAGCTGCGCGCCAAGCTGGGCGACCGCGCCTGCCTGCGCGCCGTTCATTACTGGTACGAGAACGGCCTGGTCGATAAGCGCTGGGCGGCCCTGAACGCCGGCGACATTGACCAGTTCCTGGTCCTGACGCGTGAGTCCGGCGCCAGCTCCGCCATGTACCTGCAGAATGTTGTTGCCAAACTGGGTGCCGAGCAGCCTTCCATGTACGCGCTTGCTCTTGCCGAGCATGTGCTCGACGGCCGTGGCGCCGTTCGTATCCACGGCGGCGGCTTTGGCGGTACCATCCAGGCCTTCGTGCCGCTCGAGCTGGTCGACACCTTCATTGCCAAGATGAACGGCTGGCTTGGCGAGGGCTCTGCCCGCCACTACGCGATTTCTGACAAGGGGGCTTACGCGGCATGGCTGTAATGACTGATGTGCGCGAGGCCGCGCAGGGCCTCATCGAATATGCCATCCACCGATCGATGATCGGCCAGGACGATCGCATCTGGGCATACAACACCGTTCTCGAGTGCATCGGCGCTACGGGTCCCGCGCTCGACATGGCTTGGGCGCTCAAGACCGAGAAGATTTCGCTCTTGCACCCCGATACACTCCCCGACTTTGACCTGGAGGGCACGCTTGCCGCGCTTTCCGAGGCTGCCGTTGCCAACGGCGCTGCCGAGGACACGGCGTCGGGCCGCGACCGCATCGCTATGCGCATCATGGGGGTGCTTATGCCGAGGCCTTCGGTTGTAAACGAGGAGTTCAATGGACGCATGGGCGTCAACGAGCCCCGCGCCGCGACCGACTGGTTCTACGGCCTGTGCTGCGACGCCGGCTATGTGCGCCGTGCCGCCATCGCGCGCAACATCAAATGGAGCACCCCCACCAACTGGGGCGATCTTGAGATCACCATCAACCTGTCCAAGCCCGAGAAGGACCCGCGCGATATCGCCGTGGCAGGTGCAGCCAAGAACACGGGCGAGAAGTATCCCGCCTGCCAGCTCTGCATCGAAAACGAGGGCTATCCCGGACGCTCCGCCGCAGCCGATGGCGGCGCTCACCCCGCACGCCAGAATCTGCGCGTTATCCCCATCCAGCTCGACGGCGAGCGCTGGGGCTTCCAGTACAGCCCGTACGCGTACTTTAACGAGCACTGCATTGCCATGAGCTCCGAGCATCGTCCGATGCACGTCGACCGCAAGGGCCTGACCTGCCTGCTCGACTTTGTCGACCTGTTCCCGCACTACTTCATTGGCTCCAACGCCGACCTGCCCATCGTGGGCGGCTCGATTCTGTCGCACGACCACTTCCAGGGCGGCGCGCACGAGTTCCCCATGATGCACGCCGCCGAGGTCTCGCAGTTTAGCGTGCCCGGTTTTGACCAGGTCACCGGCACTGTGCTGCAGTGGCCGCTCTCGGTGCTGCGCCTGCGCTCGCATGACCGCGCTCAGCTGCTCGGCGCTGCCGAGAAGATTATCCTCGCCTGGCGCGAGTGGACCGATGAGTCGGTGGGCGTCATCGCGCACACAGCCGACGGCGTGGCGCACAACACCGTGACGCCCGTCATCCGCCGCGTCGACTCCCGCGGCAACGCCGGCGGCGAGATCTACGAGGCCTACCTGGCGCTTCGCTGCAACATCACGACCGACGAGCATCCGCTGGGCGTGTTCCACCCGCATGCCGAGTATCACCACATTAAGAAGGAGAACATCGGCCTGATCGAGGTTATGGGTCTGGCGATTTTGCCGCCGCGCTTGGTTCCCGAGCTCGGCGCTGTCCGCGAGCACCTGCTGGCGGCCAAAGCCGATACCAGCTACGACCTTGCCAGCGCGCTCGAGGGCGACGACCTTTGCCGCAGCCACGCCGCATGGGCCGAGGACGTTTTTGCTCGCCGCGCCGACGAGCTTACGGCCGACAACGCCATCGATATCCTGCACGAGGAGGTCGGCGTGGTGTTCGGCCACGTGCTCGACAACGCCGGCGTCTTTAAATGGGACGAAGCCGGCCGTGCCGCCCAACAGCGCTTCATCAACTCGCTGTAGCATACGAGTTCGAGCCTCATCAGCGGCCACGACATAACCGCCCACACGACAACGGCGCCCGCCGGCAACATCGCCGACGGGCGCCGTTTTTGAATGTAGTCGTTGGGGACGTTCTTAAACGACTAGTCAAACAAGAACGTCCCCAACGATTAATGACTCGAGCGTGGAAAATCTCCCACTTTGAGCTCGTATGGGCACCAAAAGCGGGAGATTATCCACGCTCATTCTATTAGGAGTCGCAACCGCTACAACTCTACGACCTCAACGTTGTTGTAGATCTCGTCCCAGCGGTCCATGACCAGGTGGCCGGTCTTGGGATCCATGGCATTGAGCTTGCCGCAGGTATTGGCGGTCTTGAGCACCGTGACGTCGTCGGCACCAGCAGCAATGGCATGCGCAAAGCCGGCGATGGTCGAGTCGCCGGAACCCGTCGCGTTCACAGCCGCAATCGCGGGCGTCTTGGCGCGGAACGCGCGACCCTCATGGAAGCCCACCGAACCGGCAGCGCCCATCGAAACGACAACCCAGGGGATACCGGCAAAGCGGCCATCGGCGGCAAGCGCCTCGCGCAGGGCATCGACATCATCGGTCGTAAAGGACGTACCCAGCAGGCCGTTAATCTCGGTCAGGTTGGGCTTTACGAGCTCAGGCTTAGCGTCGGACTCCAGCGCGGCCTCCAGCGATGCGCCCGAAGTGTCGAGCAGCACCTTGGCGCCCGCCTCCTCGGCGATCTTCACGAGCTCGGCATAGTAACCGGCATCGACGCCACGCGGCAGCGAGCCTGAAAGCGTCACAACGTCCGCCTTCGCTGCAAGCTCGGCGAACTTGGCCGTAAAGGCCTCGAGCTCGGCCGGGGCGATCTGCGGGCCGCTCTCCAGCAGCTCGGTCTGATTGCCCTCGTGCAGGATATTCAGGCAAATGCGCGTCTCACCGGCGATGGGCACAAAGTCGTTCTTGACGCCGTCGGCATCCATAAGCTCGGCCATATAAGCACCCATGTGGCCGCCGAGCAGGCCGGTCGCGAGCACATCGTCGCCCAACTGCAGCAGCACGCGGCTCACGTTGAGACCCTTGCCGCCAGCGGTCTTTTCGGGCGTCACGCGGTTCACGTCGTCGATGATCAGCTTGTCGAGTTGATAGCGCGTATCGATCGACGGGTTCATGGTAACGGTCAGAATCATGTTGAACTCCTGTTTCCGGGGCACGACGTGTGCGACCCCAAACATACGATAGCTCTTTAAAGGATCTCGATCTCAAAACCGCGGGTGACGGTCTCCCCCGGCTTGGCAACCAGGCAGCCACGCTTGTGCTCGAGGATATCATCCTCGTCGGAGCAGGTGGACAGGCCGCCCCACGGTTCCACGGCCACAAAGTCGCCCTCGGGCTTGCTCCACACAATCAGGTACGGCATATCGGGGAACGTTAGGCGCACGCCCTTGTCCTCGGTTTTCTTGGTCAGCG
The DNA here is from genome assembly GCA_937995345.1 of uncultured Collinsella sp. Classification (GTDB taxonomy): domain Bacteria; phylum Actinomycetota; class Coriobacteriia; order Coriobacteriales; family Coriobacteriaceae; genus Collinsella. The sequence continues at coordinate 17,109 of CALKKS010000001.1, forward strand.
TAACCACGCGGCTCTCGAGCACGTCGAAGATGGTCTCGGCAAAGTCAAAGAGTTCGTGGGTCAGCGGCAGGTCGTGGCCGACCATCGGGTTTTTGCTGCGATGCTCGACATCAATCAGGCCCGTCGAGGGAACGGCAGTACAGAGCTCGGCGGCCTCACGCTGCTCAAAACGGAGCTCGTAATCGTCATAGGACTCGCCCTCGTCGAGCGGGCACGTAAAGCCGGGGTGACCGCCCACAAAGAACGGCATGTCCTCGGTACCCTCATTGGTCACCTCGTACGACACGGCCACCTTTTCCGAATCGATCGCGTAACGAGCAACGATCTTAAACGGATACGGGTACTGCTCGAGCAACTCGGCATGGTCGGCAGAGCTCAGGCTCAGCGCAACCATGTTATCGCCCTGCTCCTCGAGCTTCCACTCCTGCTTGCGGGCAAAGCCGTGGCGGGCAAGCTTGACCTCGCGGCCGCCCATGGTCATCGCGCGGCCGTCACGAAGGCCGCCGCAAATCGGAAAGCAAATGGGTGCCTGGCCCGACCAGACCGCCGGGTCACCCTGCCACAGGTACTCACGGCCGTTGGCCGCAATAGAAGTGAACGACCCGCCCGCCGTGGTCAACGCCACACGAATCAAACCGTTATCAAGAACAAACTCCATAGGAGCCTTCCCTTTCTTACGACAGCCCGCCAAGTCAATAGGGCTGATAGAAAACCGGCCCGCGCCCCTCACAGAAACGCGAGCCGTCAATTGAAAAGCTGCAGAATGCCGGGTACCGCCTGGAGCGAAGCACTCAAGCCCAGCAAGCAAACGTGTTATCGGAGCAACTTGCCATACCAGAACGCTTCGCAACAACAGCGGTAACCCTGCTGGTACCCCTACGTCAGCGAGCAGCGCTCAGGTGCCCCAGGTCGCCGCGAAAGAGGAGCGACGCGTACTTCATGTACGCGAGCGACGGTTTGAGCGGCGAGATGGGGTGCCTGAGCGCCGCGCAGCGTCGACCCGTTACGCGGTTTGGTAAAACCGCGTAACCTCCTTAGTCGTGGTATTCGCCACGGTCCCACTTCTCGAGGAACTCGTCAAAGAAGTGCGGGTCAGCCTGAGCCTCGGCGTCGGCCTTATTGCAGGCATCGATCTTGGCGATCAGGGCATCGTGCTCGGGGGTCTTCTCGTAGGGCTCCTCCAGGAAGGCAAGCATGATATCGGCCATCAGGAACTCGCCGGTAATCTTGCCGCCAAAGCCCACGATGTTGGCGTTGAGCTCGCGACGGGCATACAGGGCGGAGGTCATGTCGCGAACCAGGGCGCAGCGGGCGCCGGGAACCTTGTTGACGGCGTTGGTGATGCCGATGCCGGTGCCGCACAGGGCCACGCCAAAGTCGGCCTTGCCGCTGGCAACGGCCTCGCCCACGGCCTTGCCGTAGATGGGATAGTGCGTACGGGTGTGGCTGTAGGTGCCGCAGTCGAGCACCTTGTAGCCAGCCTGCTCCAGGCGGTCGGCCAGATAGATCTTCTCGTCCGTAACGATATGGTCGCAACCGATTGCGATGGTCTTCTTCATCAGAACGTCCTTTCGTCTGAATTCACAAGTTGAGGTAGAAGTTCGAGTTCTCGGTGGCTCTCGTTAGGCCATCTTGTTGAGCATGTCGACACGGATCTGGTGACGGCCGCCGGCGTACTGGGCGCGCAGGAACTCGCGGGCGATCTTCTTGGCGACCTCGGTGCCCACAACGCCCGGGCCCATGGTGACCATGCGCGAGCCGTTGTGTTCGCGGGTCATGTAAGCAGAACGCTCGTCGGAAATGTTGGCGACGACCATGCCCTTGATCTTGACGGCGGCCATATAGGATCCGACGCCGTACTTATCGAATGCGAAGCCCTGGGAATCCTTGTGCTCCAGCAGGTCCTTGGCAACGGCGGTCGCGGAATCAACAAAGTCCGCGGCAGGGGTCTCGGAATAGTCGACGACCTCGTGACCGTCGGCGATGAGCATCTCCTTGATGGACTCCTTCATCGACATACCGTCGGCATCGGAAGCGATTACAACCCTCATGACATCCTCCTTGAGAGATACGCAGGTGCGTAGTTTCTGTTTGGAAGTGTTGAATCGCGCTCAGGTCCGGGCATCTGAATGTGCGGTTCTTCACTATTCATGTTTATTTGAACACATTCGAACAACGACTGCAACAACTATTTGTTTATCTTTGTTCTTTTTTGAACAAATACCGTTCACGGGTGTTTGTTGACCGCTTGGGCCTGGCAGAGGCGTGAGCGTTCACGTGCTCAACAAAAAAGGGCGACCGAGAACGCATCTCGGTCGCCCTTCTTACGGTTCGATCTTTCAAAGATCGCTTTGCCGCCTACTCAGACTGCCCACTCTTCTTGGCATGTTTAGACGGAGCGCTCAAGAAACGACCCGTCAGATAGTTCGCGGGACCGGAGACATCGATCCCCAGCAGCACGTGTCCTAGCCATAGGAACGCCACGAGCACCAGTAGAGGAATCACACACGAGGTCACGATCATCACGATGACGCCTTCGATCAGATCGGTCACCTGCTGCACGATCTCGTCGGTCATCTGCTTGGCACCGCTGGTTACCGACGTAACCAGGCTCGAGGCCCCGTCAGTCAACTGCTCGAGCACGTTCTTGGACTCTGTGGACTCGGCCTTTTTCTTGTTCGATTTTGAGCTGGTCTCGCCTGACTTGTCCGTGGTATCGGTCTTTTCCGCAGCGTCCGCTGCCTTTTGCTCAGCTTGCTCAATACTTACGCGATACGTTTCATCGACCTTCTGCGACACCCATACGCTCGCGGGCACAAGCGCCATGCCGATCACGGCAACCACCAGCACGCGCGTCGCCACACGGCGCAGGACAGCGCTCGTGCTCCAGCGCCCATGAACGCCAAGCGACACCGCAAAGAGCACCAACGCAAACGGGATTAAGATGCCCAAGCCAACCGACCACAAAATCGTGAGCAAATATTTCTCGAGGTAGAGCACGGCGAGCACGATGCCCAGGTTACCCGAAAGCTGCGCGAGCTGCTCAGCGACCGGCGTTCCCGTATCACCAGGCAGCGCGGTAATGCCCGCAGATAGCGCCACGCACGAGGTCGTGAGCGCCAGTACGTTACCTTTCTTTTGATCGATGACCTCGATGGTGGAGTCCCAAGTCTTGGTATCGGCAAAATGCGGGCGCGCGACAAAGCCCGACAGCAGCGCCAGCACTACCAGCGCGATAATCACGCCAATCTGCAGCTTTTTGTTTGCACACACGACATCGGACAGGCTGGGCTGCAGCTCGGTTACCGTCGTATGCTCGGTTATCTGGACAGGACGCCCATGAGCCATCTCGTGCGCGTCTCTTTTTTGAATCAATCCGTTGTCCGGCATTTGGATACCTCCTCATTCCGGCCTGTATTGCGGATGGAAGTATACCCACGAAGCAAAATATCCAACAGCGCCGAATAAGTTGCGGTGAAATAGGGACTGTTTTTGCTGTTAGAAGGCCCATTCAGTCCCCATTTCACCGCAACTTAGGCTGAAGGACAGAAAAGCCCTGCCGCGGGGTTGCGACAGGGCTTTTGGAAGGGGACTTGGTTGTGGGGGCTCGTTAGGCGAGCTTGGCCTCGAGTTCAGCGATGCGCTTGTAGGCATCGATGGTAAAGCGGGTCTGCTTCTCCAGGATCATGGTGGTCATCAGGGTGTCCTGGGCGTGAGCCATGATGAAGGTCATCTCCATCTCGCCGCCGCCGGCCTCCTGCGAAAGCAGCTTGGTCTGCGTGTCGTGGGCGCCAATGAGCGCATCGCTCGCATCCTTGTGCAGCTGCTCGGCCTTCTCAAAGTCACCCTCACGGGCAGCATCGAGTGCAGCAAGCAGGTCGGTCTGGGCGTCACCCGCGTATGCGACGATCTCGAATCCAACCATCGAGATTTCTTCTTTGGTTGCCATATTGCGTTCCTTTCACATATGAACCAATGGAGAGCATCGCGTCCGGGCATACGCGCTGCGTTGTGTATGCCAGAAACATTAACATTCAAACAAAAAAGAACAATCCAAAACGTAGTTTCAGGCTATGAACGGTCGATTTTCACCCGTGAACGGTTTTTAAACTATTCTGAACAATATCGAACACATAAATCGACGACCCAAACAGGTCCGCACCCTAGCGCAGACTGCGTACCGTATCGCCCTCGACGAGCACACCGGGGATCAGCATGTGCTCCACGCCGGCCACGACGCCCTCGGCGCCGGCAATCTTGTCGACCGCCCACATGCCAACGCGCTTGTTATCAAAACGTACCGTTGTCAGGCGACGATCGGGCACGATATCGCCCAGGCTATCGTCAACGCCCACCACGCTCACGTCCTCGGGCACGCGCTTTCCGCGCGACTCGAGCCCGCGAATGCAACCATAGGCCATAGCATCGTTCGAAGCATAGATAGCAGTGCAAGTCGGATCGTCTGCCAGAGCCTGCCCGGCGGCATACCCACTCTGCGCAGTCCAGTCACCGCGGATAAGCCGCGGCGGCTCAATGCCATGCGCGCGCAGGGTCTCGCGCCAGCCTTCCTCACGTTGCATACCCGAAAGCGAGCGCTCGGGGCACGAGATAAAGTGCACCGTCTTGTGCCCTTGCCCCAGCAGGTACTCGACCACTTGGCGCGAGCAATCGAACTGGTCGTTATCGACTGTCGAGCACAGCGGGTGCTCCAGCATGGTAACGAGCACCGTCTGCATACCGGGCAGCGGCTCAAAGGTGCCAAAGTCTGCCGGCATACGGTTCATAATCACGACCATACCGTCCACCGGAAGTGCACTCATGCGCGACGACGCGCTCTCGAGGGTATAGGGATGTCCATCTACTTTAGTAAGAGTGATGGCATAGCCGTGTTTGTCGGCCGCGGCAGCAAAACCCTCCATGCGGTCGAGGTTTCCGGTACCGGTGATGTTGAACATGGCGACGCCGACGGTCTTGAACTTGCCGCGGCGCAGCGACCGGCCGGCAAAATTGGGTCGATACCCGAGCTCGCGCATGGCGGCACGCACGCGCTCCTTGGTCTCGGGGCGCACGCTGGGTGAATCGTGCACGGTGCGCGAGACCGTCTGCTCCGAGACGCCCGCAAGACGCGCCACGTCCTTAACGGATACCGATTTTTTAACAGCGGCCATAGGTCGATCTTTCTATGTCAACGATGCCATCGCGGGCATCCCAACAGACAAAATGAACGCCTCCAAGTATATCCAACGCCTCCACCGCCATACGCTCACCACCCAAAACCTACCGTTCACCGACAATCCTGCGTCCCCGAACGGCTTTTGTCGCCCAAATGTTAACGTTGCCATTGTGCAAACACAGAGCCACCGGGCGGCTCAAACGTTTACGCGCAAGGAATCGACGGTCCACAGGCACAGGGGCCACCGGTTCGCGTCTTTTTTTGTGTCGCAAAATGGCAACGTCAACATTTTGGCAAACAAGGTTCAAACGTTACCATCGTTGCTAACCCACCGACTCTTAGGAGCTTTGCATGGAGCAACTCATCGCCACCATCGAAAAGGGCCAGCCCCTTTTCAACGCGATCGCCCGCAACAAGTACCTCAAGGCGATCCGCGACGGCTTTATCTCCGTCATCCCCATCATCATCTTCTCGTCCATCTTCTGCCTGGTGGCCTCGGTCCCTAACATCTGGGGTTTCTATTGGCCCGACGACATCAACAACGCCCTGTGGAAGTGCTACAACTACTCCATGGGCATCCTGGCCATCGCCTGTGCCGCCACCACGGCCAAGCACTTCGCCGACGCTCAGAACCGCGATCTGCCCAAGAACAACCAGATCAACTTTATTTCCTGCATGTGTGCGGCCATCATCGGCTTCCTGCTGCTCTCGAGCGACACCATTTCCACGGACGCTGCCAGCGGCTTCAACACCACCTACCTTGGCTCCAAGGGCCTGCTGACCGCCTTCATCGCTGCGTTTGTGACCGGCATCATCTACAAGTTCTTTATCAAGCGCAACATCACCGTCAAGATGCCCGAGCAGGTTCCGCCCAACATCTCGCAGACCTTTAAGGACATCATCCCCTTCTCCGTCTGCATCACCGTCTTTTGGGTCTTTGACATTGTCTTCCGCTCTGCCTTTGGCTTCTGCTTTGCCCAGGGCGTCATCCAGGTGTTCCAGCCCTTGTTCACCGCTGCCGACGGCTACATCGGCCTCGCTGTGATCTACGGCGCTATGAGCCTCTTCTGGTTCGTCGGTGTCCACGGCCCCTCGATCGTCGAGCCTGCCATCGCCGCCGCCCTCGTTGCTAACATGACCGACAACCTGGCTGCTTACCAGGCCGGTCAGCACGCTTCTGCCGTCCTGACGCAGGGCGCCCAGTACTTCGTCGTCTGCATGGGCGGCACCGGCGCCACGCTCGTCCTCGTCTTCATGTTCTGCTTCCTGGCTAAGTCCCAGGAGATGCGTGCGGTCGGTAAGGCCTCCATCGTCCCGGTCTGCTTCGCTGTCAACGAGCCGCTGCTGTTCGCCGCGCCCATCGTGCTCAACCCCGTCTTCTTTGTCCCGTTTGTCTTTGCCCCGATCGCCAACGTCTGGATCCTCAAGGTCTTTATCGACTTCCTGGGCATGAACGGCTTTATGTACACCCTGCCTTGGACCGTCCCCGGCCCCATCGGCACCATCATGGGCCTGGGCTTCCAGCCGCTCGCCTTTGTGATGCTCGCCGTCATCCTGGTCGTCGACTTCCTTCTGTACTACCCGTTCTTCCGTGCCTATGACGCCCAGAAGTGCGCCGAGGAGGCCGAGATCTCCCAGGAGGAGCTCGCCGCCAAGAACGCCGAGAAGGCTGCCAAGCTCAACGATGCCTTCCAGGGCAAGGCCGATGCCAAGAGCGTTGCCGACGGCGCCGCTGCCGAGGCCGTAAAGGCCGACGCCTCCCCCGCCGCTGCAGCCCCCGCCGCCGAGGCCACGGCCGCCAGCGACCTCAACGGCAAGCGCGTGCTCGTGCTCTGCCAGGGCGGCGGTACCTCGGGCCTGCTCGCCAACGCGCTGGCCAAGGCCGCCAAGGAGCGCGGTATCGACCTGGAGACCGCTGCCGACGCCTATGGCAACCACGTGGACATGCTCCCCGACTTTGACCTGGTCGTCCTGGCCCCGCAGGCCGCGAGCTACTTGGCAGACCTGCAGAAGGACTGCGAGCGCGTGGGCAACAAGTGCGTCGCCTGCCGCGGTAAGCAGTACATCGAGCTCTCCCAGAACGGCGACAAGTCTCTCGCCTTCGTAAGCGAGCAACTCTCGAAGTAAGTAACGCTCAGAGCCAGCCGACCATCAACAGCCGGCTGGCACTTCGATTTAGACGATTGGATATTTCATCATGTCCGTTAATCCTGCCAGCGTCACCAACCCGCCCGCGCAGTTTCCCGAGGACTTTGTCTTTGGCGGCGCCACCGCTGCCTACCAGGTAGAGGGCGAGACCCGCACTCACGGTAAGGGCAAGGTTGCCTGGGACGACTTCCTGGAGGCCCAGGGCCGCTTCTCCCCCGATCCCGCTTCCGACTTCTACAACCAGTATCCCGTCGATTTGGAGCTGTGCGAGGAGTTCGGCATCAACGGCATCCGTCTCTCCATCGCCTGGAGCCGCATCTTCCCCAACGGCACCGGCGAGATCAACGCGCAAGGCGTGCAGTTCTACCACGACCTCTTCGCCGAGTGCCACAAGCACCACGTCGAGCCGTTCGTCACGCTGCACCACTTCGATACGCCGCTCCCCCTCTTTGAGAAGGGCGACTTCCTCAACCGCGAGACCATCGACGCCTTTGTGGACTTTGCCACCTTCTGCTTTAAGGAGTACGCCGACCAGGTAACCTACTGGTTCACCTTTAACGAGATCTGGGCCGACGCCTCCAACACCTACATCGAGGGCACCTTCCCCGGCGGCGTCAAGGCGCATCTGGCCGAGGCCTTCCAGTGCGAGCACAACATGATGCTCGCCCACGCCAAGGCAGTGCTCGCCTTCCACAACGGTGGCTTTAAGGGCAAGATCGGCGTCATCCAGTCGCTGGAGTTTAAGTACCCGCTCAACGAGAACGACCCCGCCGACATCAAGGCCGCCAACAACGAGCACGTACTGCAGAACCAGTTCCTGCTCGACGCCACCTTCCGCGGCGACTACGCGCCCGACACGCTCGAGTGTGCCAACCGCCTGGCTGCCGTCTCGGGCGGCACCATCGAGATCCTGGACGAGGACCTCGAGATCATGCGCGAGGCTGCGCTCTACAACGACTACCTGGGCGTTAACAACTACCAGTGCCGCTTCCTCAAGGCCTACGATGGCGAGAACGACCTGCACCACAACGGTACGGGCGAGAAGGGCACCGGCCGCTGGCGCGTCAAGGGCATTGGCGAGCACGTGAACAAGCCCGGCATCCCCACCACCGACTGGGACTGGATCATCTACCCCGAGGGCCTGTTCGACCTGCTCGTCTACATTAAGCAGCGCTACCCCAACTACAAGCAGATCTTCATCACCGAGAACGGCATGGGCTACAAGGACCCCTACAAGGACGGCTTTGTGGACGACCAGCCGCGCATCGACTACATCGAGCAGCACCTGCGCTGGCTGCTCAAGGCCATGGAGGTGGGCGTCAACGTGGGCGGCTACTTCCTGTGGAGCCTGCAGGACCAGTTCTCCTGGACCAACGGCTACAACAAGCGCTACGGCTTCTTCTACGTAGACTTTGAGACCCAGAAGCGCACGCCCAAGGCAAGCGCATACTGGTATAAGCACGTGGCCGAGACCCGTCGTCTGGACTAGCGGCTTGCGACGAGCGGAATTGCCCCGCTCACATAACCTGCTCCCCATTTCTCTAGCCGGGGGCGGCACGTCACACAACGCGCCGCCCCCGGCCTTTTGGTTTTGGGCGGGTCGAGCCGCGGCGGGCTCCCGTTTGTCTCGATCTGTAACATTTAGCCGAGATTTTCAGTTCTAACTGTTACAGATTGAGACAAACGCTCAGGCCAATCCTCTCAATCTCAATCTGTAACATCTAACCCACTTTTGACCGTCTAACTGTTACAGATCGAGACAAACGCTCAAGCTATTCTCCTCAATCTAAATCTGTAACATCTGGTCGAGTTTTTCGGTCCCAACTGTTACAGATCTAGATGAACGGGCCGAGCAAACCTACGCCCGCAGGTCCCTTACGCTGGAGCGCTCGACCAGCACGCCGGAGACGAGCGTCCGGCTTCTGGAGCTTGGAGCTTCCAGGCCTGCAACGACCTCGTTAAGCGCACGGATGCCCAACTCACGATGGCGGAACTTCACCGACGTCAAAATCGAATTGGGAATCGTCTTATAGAGCTCGTCGTCGAAGCCGATCACGGACACATCGCCGGGTACGCTCAGCCCCTTGTCACGCAAAGCCATCATCACACCGTTTGCCATGCTGTCGTTGGCAGCCAAAACCGCCGTGCAATCGGGCTTATCGGCGAGCGCCAGACCCGCGGCATAGCCGCTATCTGCATTCCAATCACCCCGCAGCGGCTCGGGCGGCTCAATGCCACGTGCCTCGAGTGCCGCACGCCAACCTTTCATACGGCACTGGCTCGACAGCGACTCTTTCTTACCAGAGACGAAGTACACGTTCTTGTGTCCGTGATTCAAGAAGTACTCGCACGCCATGCGCGCGCCGCCCTCTTGATCGTCACTGACGGTGGAGCAGGTAGGATGCTCCATCGGTGTGATAATCACCGTCTTGAGGTCTTTCGGTGCCTCAAAGGTATCAAAGTCATCGACCATCTGGCGCAGATTGAAAATCATGCCATCGACGGGCAGCTGCGACATCCTGCGCGCTGCATCGGCGAGGGTCATCTTCTCCCCCGCTCGTTTCTTGATCATCGTGAGAGCAAAGCCTCGCTCTTCGGCGGCATCGGCGATACCGTCGATCATGTCCACGGCACCACCCGACAAGTGGAACAACACCACGCCGATGCACCCGTAACGGCCCAACTTGAGTGAGCGCGCGGCAAAGTTAGTTCGAAATCCGAGCGCCTCCATGGCCGCATGGACCTTCTCGCGCGTCGACTCGCGCACGCTATCGGGCTCATTGATTACACGAGATACCGTCTTGAGAGACACGCCGGCGGCAACCGCCACATCGTTCATTGAGACGTTTTTCTTGTCCAACGTTGCCACTATTTCTCCCATCGGCTTCATGTCGCATATTTTCTGCGTTCTAGCATACACTACCTGCCCGACTGATAAATCAACCGTTTACCGGACAATATCGACCGCTCACCCGTAAATCCTTGTTGCGCTTTCTAAAATGTCTTACGTTGTCATTAACGAAATGACAACGTTGTCATTTCAAAACACCTTCCTCAAGCAGGAAGGTTTCCGGGCAGTCCTGACCATCCATCGACGACCAGTTCCATCCACATGCATCGCGCATCGAGCAGCAAAGGAGCTCTATGGACGCCATCGTAAAGATGCTCGAAAAGCATCAACCGTTCTTTGAGAAGATCTCGAGGAACATCTACCTCCAGGCCATTAAAGACGGATTCCTTGGGTGCATGCCCATCGTCCTGACCTCTTCGATTTTCCTGCTCATCGCCACCCTTCCTGGCGTGGTTGGCATCACGTTGCCCCAGACGCTCATCGACTGGTGCAACAAGCTGTACAACTTCACCATGGGCGTTATGGGCATCATGGTCGCCGGCACCACTGCAAAGAACTTCACGGCTTCCATGAACCGCCGCATGCCCGCCGGTAAGGTGCTCAACGACGGCTCCACCATGGTGGCCGCCCAGTGCAGCATGCTTCTGCTCGCCGTTACGCAGTTCACCACCAAGCTCGACGGTTCCGAGCTTTCGGTCTTCGATTGCACTAGCATGGGCACGCGCGGCCTGTTCTCGGCATACATCGCCGCGTTCATTACCGTGTGGGTTTATAAGTTCTGTGTCTCGCGTGATCTGACCATTAAGCTGCCCAAGGAGGTCCCGGGCGCTATCGCTCAGAACTTCCGCGACATCATCCCCTTCGGCGGTGCTGTCATCATCTGCGGCATCATCGATGTGGTTGTGCGCAACCTCATGGGTGTTCCGTTCTCCGAGCTGCTCATCAAACTGCTCTCCCCGCTCTTTACCGCGGCAGAAACCTACCCCGGCCTCATCCTTATCCAGGCAGCCACCGCGTTCTTCTGGTTCATCGGCGTCCACGGCCCCTCGATCGTCCAGCCGGGTATTGACCCCATCCGTCTTGCCAACCAGGCCGAGAACCTGCAGGTTCTTCTTGCTGGCGGTCACCCCGCCCACTCCCTCACCTTCAACATGTCGCTCGTAGGTGAGTTCGGCGGCACCGGTGCCACGTTTATCGTGCCGCTCCTGCTGATCCTCTTTATGAAGTCCAAGCAGCTTAAGGCCGTCGGTAAGGCCTCGATTGTCCCTGTCGCCTTCGCCGTCAACGAGCCGCTGCTCTTTGGCGCGCCGATGATCCTTAACCCCTACATGCTCATCCCCTTTGTTGCCGCCGGCTGCGTCAACGTGAGCGTTGCCAAGTTCTTTATCGACAATGTGGGCATGAACGGCTTCTCCTTCGTGGTGCCTTGGGCTACCCCCGCCCCCATCGGCATCTTTATCACCACGAACTTCCAGCTTATCGCCCTGGTATTTGTCGCGATTATCATCTTGCTGGACGCCATCATCTACCTGCCATTCTTGAAGGCATACGATAAGCTGCTCTGCGATCAGGAGGCCGAGCGCGCCGCCGAGCTGGGCCTCGAGTCCGATGGCGCCGCTGCCATCGCTGCCAGCGCGCCTGCACCCGCCGTCGAGACGACCACCGCTGCCGTCGGCAGCGAGCCTGTCGCCGATCAGCCCGAGCCCGCCGCCGACGCATCCGCTAAGAAGGACGTCGATGGCCTGAAGGTCCTCGTCCTGTGCGCTGGCGCCGGCACCTCCGCCATGCTCGCCAACGCCATTAAGGAAGGCGCAGCGCAGACCGGTGAGAACATCGCTTCCTCCGCAGGTGCCTACGGTCAGCACACCGCCATCATGGACCAGTACGACGTCATCGTGCTCGCTCCGCAGGTTCGCAGCTACTACAACGACATGAAGGCCGATACCGATCGCCTGGGCATTAAGCTGCTCGCCCCACGCGGCAAGGAATACATCGACCTTACCCGCGACCCCGCTGGCGCCATCAAGTGGCTCCGCGAGAACCTCGACTAGTTTTCCTCCCTCTGCTGGTGCCCGAATCCCCGTTCGGGCACCTCTCCCTATCCACATTTCACGAAAGGACAGCAGATGACGAACCTCATGCAGTTCCCCGACGGCTTTGTGTTTGGCGGCGCCACCGCCGCTTACCAGGTTGAGGGCGAGACCCGCACGCACGGCAAGGGCAAAGTGCCCTGGGACGATTTCCTGGCTGCTCAGGGTCGCTTCTCCCCCGATCCCGCAAGCGACTTCTACAACAAATATCCGGTCGATATCGACCTGTGTCAGCGCTTCGGCATCAACGGTATCCGCGTCTCCATCGCTTGGAGCCGCATCTTCCCCAACGGCACCGGCGAGGTTAACCCCGAAGGTGTTGCCTACTATCATGAGCTCTTTGCCACGTGCAATAACGCCGGCGTCATCCCCTACGTCACGCTCGACCACTTCGACACGCCCGAGGCCTTCTACCTGGACGGCAGCGAGGGCTTCCTGACGCGCTCGACGATCGACGCCTTTGTCGAGTACGCCAAGTTCTGCTTTGCCGAGTTCACCGAGGTCAAGCACTGGTTCACCTTTAACGAGATTCCCGCGACCGCCGAGGGCAGCTTTATTGTTGGCAACTGGCCGCACGGCGAGAAGTATCGCCTGGACAAGGCCTTCCAGCTTATGCACAACATGATGGTGGCCCACGCCAAGGCAGTCGTTGCCTTCCATGAGGGCGGCTTTGAGGGCGAGATCGGCATTGTCCAGAACCTGGAGCCCAAGTATCCCCTCGACCCCAACAACGCCGCCGACTGCGAGGCAGCTCGCATGGCCGACGTCATCAACAACCGCTGGGTACTCGACGCCACCTTCCGCGGCCACTATGCAGCCGACACCATGGAGGCTGCGACCAAGCTGGCCCATATCGCCGGCGGCGAGCTCGACGTCCGCGACGAGGACATCGCCGCGCTGACCGCCGCGCTCCCCTACAACGATTGTCTGGGCGTCAACACCTACAAGTGCCAGTTCCTGCGTGCCGCCGAGGGCGAAAACGACATCAACCACAATGGCACCGGCGACAAGGGCTCCTCGCGCTGGTTCCTCAAGGGCGTGGGCGAGTCATGCGTGCGCGAAGGCGTACCCACCACCGACTGGGACTGGATTATCTATCCCGAGGGCCTCTACGACCTGCTGCTCCGCATTAAGAACGATTACCCCAACTACAAGAAGATCTATATCACCGAGAACGGCATGGGCTATAAGGACGACTTCGAGGACGGCTTTATCGACGATGCTCCCCGTATCGACTACATGCGCCAGCACCTCGCGTGGATCCTCAAGGCAATCGACGGCGGCGTGAACGTCGACGGCTACTTTGTGTGGTCGCTGCAGGACCAGTTCTCCTGGACCAACGGCTATAACAAGCGCTATGGCCTGTTCTACATCGACTTTGAGACCCAGAAGCGCTATCCCAAGGCCAGCGCGTACTGGTACAAAAACGTCGCGGAGACCGGCCTGCTCATGACCTAATCCCGCTGCACACCCCCCTGTCGGACGCATGTGAGCCCCCCACGGGCTCACATGCGGCCTTTTTTCTTTGATTCGGCTGGCACCGCGCGTTTGTCTTAATCCGTAACATCTAGCAGGGTTTTTCGGTCCTAACTGTTACAGATCAAGACAAACGGATGGGCTGCCCTGCAAGATCTCAATCCATAACATCTAGACCGATTTTTGCCGCCCAGATGTTACAGAACGAGACAAACCCGTGACCCGTTCCAACAAAATCTCGATCTGTAACATCTGGTCGAGTTTTTCACCCCTAGCTGTTACAAATTGAGACAATTAGATGGTGGAATCCAATCTTTCCACGCAGCCATGAAACGCGGTCTCTAGTTTTCGGTATCGCGAACATACTTTCGGTATCATTTCATGGTAATATGATACCGAAAGTATGTTCGTGATACCGAAAGGAACCCCATGCGCCAGTTCGATTACGCCACAGTTCCAGCGGAGCTCGAAATAACTCCAATCACTAACCTCCTTCTCTCGATACGCGAGCATAAAGGCAGGCAGCTTATTCTGAGCCAAGTCAAACCTGAGCTTCTGTCATCTCTTATGGAGGAAGCAAAAATTCAAAGCACCCAATCCTCCAACGGACTTGAAGGAATCGTTACCACTCAAAAAAGACTCAAAGCGATCATGGCGTATTCCACCAAACCAAGCTCCCGTGCAGAGGAAGAGATCGCTGGATACCGAGACGTTCTATCGCTTATTCACGAGTGCCACGATTCCATTCCCATCACGCCGTCGGTCATTCTGCAGCTACATCGTGACCTCATGGCACACACAGCCATCTCATATGGCGGTCATTGGAAAGATAGCGATAACGAAATCGTCTGCATCGATGATCAAGGTAATCGATATGTACGCTTTAGGCCCCCTTCGGCCCTAGCAACCCCGGGGCTTATCGAAGAAGCTTGTAAATCTCTTAACGACGCTTTATCTCGCCAAGCCTGCGACCCTCTCCTTATATCATTCCGCTTTATCTTTGATTTTGTCAGCATTCACCCCTTCAACGATGGCAATGGCAGGATGAGCCGACTCCTCACGACGTTGCTGCTCGAAAAGACTGGATACGACGTTGCACGTTATATCAGCATCGAACGACTCATCGAGGACAACAAGGCGCTTTATTACAACGCACTCGCCGCTAGCTCCACCGGATGGAATGAAAATCAAAACACGGAGGCACCCTTTATCCGTTTCATGCTCGGAACCACTTTGGCGGCCTACCGACAGCTCGAGGAGCGCACCTTGGTAAGATCCAGTCTCCGCCCCGTGTCGAAGCAAGACCGAATCGCCGTTCTATTTCAGCAAAGACCCGGCGTCATAAAGAAATCCGACATCCAGTCCAATAGCCCCGATATCAGCGAAGTGACGATAAAGCGGACCCTCAGCCAGCTTGTTAGTTGCGGTGCAATCGAAAAAACTGGAGCAGGTCGTTCAACAGGCTACATACTCAAAGACGCCCATGCTCTGGAATTATTCATGCGATCCGCAACACCCGATGGCGAACAAGCAGTTACAAAAGAATCCCCAAAGGATAAGCTCCTTGAGCGCATGAACCGAGCCGAGGATGAAAGCATCGAGGGACTCTACGAAGACTACAATTCATTCTCAAGGGACATCAGGGCAAAATACGGAATCTAGTCATTTCTCGAAATGGCCTCGTTCTTGCTATCCGCGCGCATTTACGCGTCATTTCGTGTCACGTTGACGCGCAAAATGACGCGTAAATTTTTACGTGTCATATATTTTGACGCGCAAATGACGTTTTTCTTTTACGCGTCATTTTGCGCGTCATTTTGATTTGATAAATCCCAGCCGCGACAAGAGAGCCAAAAGTACCTCCTGCAGCGCTAGCTAGCAGATGACTTGCGTGTGCTCCTCGATGGCGGCTCGGTCCTCGGCGGCAACGCTCGGCTCGCACACCACGGCGTCCAGGCTGTCCAGGCGACAGAAGGTGTAGAAGTCGCGCTTGCCGATCTTGCTGGAGTCGGCGATCAGGTAGCGCGAATCAGCCTTGCTAAAGGCGAGCTGCTGGATGCGGCCCTCTTCCATGTTGGAGGTGGACACGTCGCCATCCAGGATGCCGTTGGCGCCGATAAACGCCGCGTCGATACCTAGCGCACGCAGGGTATCCTCGGCCGTGGGGCCCACAAAGGCGGCGGTGCGACGACGGTACATGCCGCCCACAAGGCACAGATCGCAATCCTCGCGCTCCTCGAGCAGGTTAAACACCGAGAGCGAGTTGGTCACAATGCGCAGGCGAAACGCCGGCAGCATCGAGGCCATCTGTTCAACCGTGGTGCCCGTGCCCAAAAAGATGGTCGAGCCTTCCTCGATAAGCTCCACGGCACGGCGCGCGATCTGCAGCTTTTCCTCAGCATGCTTGGTGCGCTTTTCGCTGTGCGAGTACTCATGGCGCAGCATGGCATGGGGGCGACCCTGTGCACTGCGAGCTCCACCGTGCACACGCTCAATCTCGCCCAGGCTCGCAAGTTCCTCAAGGTCGCGGCGGATCGTCATGTCCGAGACACCTAATGCATCCGAAATCTCCTTGACCGAGACCGTGCCCTGCTCCTCGAGCAGCTGACGAACCTTATCCTGTCGCTCTGCCTTAATCACGATGAATCCTCGCCGTTCTCTGCGCGCATATCATTCAAACAGTAACGAACAAATTATATCAGACTCGTACACGTCAAAAATGAACGCCCACACAGCTCCAATCATCACTTTTTTGAGAAAAATACCCCCTGCTTTAGTGAGGTGTAGTGATAATCTCACCTGTTCGCGCTACAGTTTGTCCGAAATACCTCGATGTTAGGAACCAAATGATCACTTCCGAGCTTTTCGGCACCGCGCCGTGCGGTACCCCCGTTCATCGCTACACCCTCAACGGGCCCGAGATCTGCGTTCGCATTATGGACTATGGCGCCACCGTGTTGGGTATCGATGTACCCGACATTCCCGGCAACGTGCGCGATGTGGTGCTGGGCTTCGATAAGCTCGAGGATTACTTTGACAACCCCGCCTGCTTTGGCGCGACCATCGGCCCCGTGGCAAACCGCACCGCGGGCGCCACGATTACCATCGACGGCACGGACTGGCATATGCCGGCCAACGAGGGCGTCAACAACCTGCACAGCGATCTTGAGCACGGCCTGCACAAGCGCGTATGGGATGTTGAGCTCGACGAGGTCCACAACGCCGTGCGCATGACCACCTCGCTTGAGGATGGCGAGCTGGGCCTGCCCGGCAACCGCACCTTTACGGCCGCGTTTACCGTGACCCGCACCGGCGTCTTCCGCATCGAGTATGGCTGCGAGAGCGGCCGCGCAACCTACGTGTCCATGACCAACCACACGTACTTTAACCTTGCCGGTCATAACGCCGGTATGGACTGCGAGCACTTCTTTGTTGCTAACGCCGCCCACTACCTGCCCATTAACGAGCAGAACATCCCCACCGGAGAAATTGCCCCGGTCGAGGGCACGCCGTTCGACTTCCGTGAGCTGCGCCCCGTCGCCCCCGGTATGGAAGCCGACGATCCGCAGATTAAGCAGGCCCGTGGCTACGATCACTGCCTGTGCATCGATGGCTATCAGTACGGCCGTAATCTGCGCCGCGCGATGCACGTCGAGGAGATGTGGACCGGCCGCGAGCTGGACTACTACACCACCGCCCCGGGCGTGCAGCTCTACACTGGCAACTGGCTGGGCGACGAGCACGCCAAGGACGATGCCAACTATGGCTGGGGCGCCGGCTTTGCCCTCGAGGCAGAGATGTACCCCGACACGCCGCACCATGCGCTGTTCCCCCAGGGCATCGTGGGCCCGGGTCACCCCTACAGCAATGTGATCGAGTATCACTTCATGAGGCACTAAGCCCACTACGCGACATATCGCACAGCAACGCCCATCGGCACCACCGCCGACGGGCGCTTTTTCATCCCTAGGCCTCAATTTCGCTGTCACTGTATGAGTGGCATATCAAAACTATACCCATTTACTACGTTTGGTCGAGGATGCTCGACCATGCACCGTTTCTTCTATAATTAGCAATCCGTCTACCTGCGGTTTTGTTTTTCTCAAATTCGGCATGCTCTGCGATAGCCGATCAAACGTAGTAAACAGGCATAGTTTTTGACAGGCGGCATCGCGCGCATCCTTCGCGAGGGCAAAATGATCCGTTTTCCTCCGTCCCCAAGGGATCAGTTGAGCAGATTGTCGATGGGGTCGGGGTTGGAGTTGGGGAGGTAGCGGATTTCCAGCTCTATGCCGAGCTCTTGCAGCTCTTTGAGGGCGGCAGCATCCTCGTCGTCTACGGCAACTGCGGGCTTTACGGGACGCTTACCCTCCCCTGCCTGCATGTGACCGATACTGATCTTGGTGATCGGCACGCCGCCTTTAACCAGTGCTAGCGCATCGGCGGGCGACGCTACCATGATCAGGATCCATTGGCGCGGCGTTGCAGTATGTATGACGTCAATCGTCCTTTGGACTGAGAAGAACCGTGTCCACACGCCCTCGGGCGCCGCGACCCTCATAGGCGCCCACTTGCGCGAATCCGCCGCAATCTCGTCGTTAACGATCAGGACGAGGTTGGAACCAACCGCCTCATTCCACAGCTCAACGTCTTGCCCGTAAATAAACCGATCATCGATGCGTGTGAGAAGAATCTTGGGTTGAGCCATCGCTGCCCCATTCTGCTTGAGACCCGTAAGAGCAAGACATCACGTCTCCAATATTAGTGCATTTAAAGTGAGAAAAGCCGTCAGAACACTTGCGCGGATTTGCGATGTCCCGTATCATAGATAGCCGTTGACGCCTCAGTTGCGTCACCACATGGCCGCCAGCGTAGCTCAGTTGGTAGAGCACCGCTCTCGTAAAGCGGGGGTCACCGGTTCGAGCCCGGTCGCTGGCTCCATTGCACAAGATAGCCGCCTTCGGGCGGCTTTTTTGTTGCCGATTTCGGACGCACATCCGCCAATCCAAGCACAACGCCGTCGACAACTCCCCTACTCAACAAAAAGCCCCGCCAACCGCGGCCTCCCAAACGGGGAACCGCGATTAACGGGGTTCAAGCGCGCTCCTCCAAGGATAGCGCTCGTAACACGGACAGCTCAGCCGAGCAGTTCGTTACTCTTCCCAGTAGGCGTCGGCGAGCAGCTTAAAGCAGATCTTCTTGACCGGCTGCGCGCCGTCGCCCGGGAACTCGAGCGTGGGCATGTGAGGCTCGCCGGCAGCGAACAGGGCAAACTTGTCGTCGGCCAGATCGCCGGCGATCGAGGCGTCGGAATCGACCAGATCGTAGTCATCCTTCTCGTCAAACTCCTGGACCAGCGTCAGGCTGCCCGTGGCGACCTTAAAGGCCTCACGACCCTCAACGTCGATCTGTAGGTCGTGATAGCGCTGATGCGTCTCATAGTGAGCCTCGGCCTCGGGTCGCGTCGTGGGAGCCATGACGTTCGCAAAGACCTTGTCGCCCAGAATCGGATGGCTGCCGACCTCGAGCTGCGCCGGGTCGTTCTCCTCGAGCCAGTCGATCAGCACATCGAGGCCCTTGAGCATTCCGCGGTATTCCTCGATATCGCCCAGTGCACCGTAAATCATCTAAATCCCCTCTCGGATTGTTTCCTTGGCGGCCACTCGGTAAACGCGTTACCGACGCTGCTGCCACCCACATACGTCTCGACCAGGCTAAGGTCGGGATTGAACACGCGGCGTCGGCGCCGCGCCCCGGCATAATGCTACCGCACTTGTCATCGGCTCTAACCACAAGCAAGCAACCGATGCCGGGGCCGACGCCCAAGCTCTTACAGCTCGGTTACGACAACGCCATTGTAGACCTCATCCCAACGGTCCATGACCAGATGGCCCGTCATCGGATCCATGGCATTGAGCTTGCCGCAGGTGTTGGCGGTACGCAGCACCGTCTCGTCGTCCGCGCCGGCAGCGATGGCATGCGCAAAGCCGGCGATGGTGGAGTCGCCGGAGCCAGTGGCGTTAACAGCCGGGATATCGGGCGTCTTGGCGCGGAACGCACGACCGTTGTGGAAGCCCACAGAGCCGGCGGCGCCCATGGACACGACGACCCAGGGAATATCGGAGAAGCGGGCGTCAGAGGCAAGTGCCGCGCGAAGCTCGTCCACATCGTCGGTGGTAAAGCTCGTGCCCAGAAGGCCGTTGATCTCGGTCAGGTTAGGCTTAACCAGCTCGGGCTTGACCTCGGACTTAAGGGCGGCCTCGAGCGAGGCACCCGAGGTATCGAGCAACACCTTGGCGCCGGCGTTCTCGGCAATGCCGGTAATCTTGGCATAGTAGTCGGCCTCGACGCCGCGGGGCAGCGAGCCCGAGATAGTGACGACGTCGGCCTTGCCCGCAAGCTCGGTGAACTTGGCGGTAAAGGCATCGAGCTCCTCGGGAGCAATCGTCGGGCCGCTCTCGAGCAGCTCGGTCTGGTTGCCAGCGTGGAGGATATTCAGGCAGATGCGGGTCTCGCCGGCGATGGGTACAAAATCGTTCTTGATGCCGTTGGCATCCATGAGCTCCGCCATGTAGGCGCCCATGTGACCGCCGAGCAGACCGGTAGCAACAACATCGTCGCCCAGCTGGCCCAGGACACGAGCCACGTTGAGGCCCTTGCCGCCGGCGGTCTTTTCGGGCGTTACGCGGTTGACGTCGTCGATGACGAGCTCATCGAGCTGATAGCGCGTATCGACGGACGGGTTCATCGTAACGGTGAGGATCATTTTTAGCTCCTTATCTCGCAGGCTCCTTATGCCTCGCGATACGAGTCGACAAAACGGAATTACAGAATCTCAATCGTGAACGAACGGACGACGGTCTCCTTGGGCTTGACGACAAGGCAGCCGCGCTTGTGTTCAAGCACGTCGTCCTCATCGGAGCAGGTCGAAAGGCCGCCCCAAGGCTCAACCGCCACAAAATCGCCCTCGGGTTTGCTCCACACAATGAGGTACGGGAAGCCCTCAAAGCTCAAGCGGACGCCCTTGTCCTCGCCCTTCTTGGAGAGCGTGACCTGACGGCTTTCGAGCACGTCAAAGATGGTCTCCGCAAAGTCGAAGAGCTCGTGTGACAGTGGCAGAGTCTTTCCTACCATGGGGTTCTTGGAGCGGTTGTCCACGTCGATCAAACCGGTCGAGGGAACGGCGGTGCAAAGCTCCGCGGCCTCGTCCTTCTCAAACCGCAGCTCGTAGTCCGTATAGACCTCGCCCTCGTCGAGCGGGCACCTAAAACCGGGATGTCCGCCGATAAAGAACGGCATGTCCTCGGTACCCTCGTTGGTCACCTCGTAGGAGACGCGCACGGCAGCGCCCTCGAGCGTGTAGCGGGCAACGAGCTTAAACGGATACGGATAGTCGCTCAGCAACGCGGCGTTATCCTCCGAAGCCAGGCACATCGCCAGCTCGCCCTCGCTTTGGCTCAGCAGCTTCCACTCCTGCTTGCGCGCAAACCCGTGACGGGCGAGCTTCACGTGATGTCCGGCAAACGTCATGGCATTGCCATCGCGCAGGCCTCCGCAAATCGGGAAGCAGATCGGTGCTTGACCGGACCACACGGCAGGGTCGCCCTGCCACAGATACTCGCGACCGTCAGCTTCGATTGAGGTGAACGAGCCGCCAGCCGTGGAAACCTTAATAGAAATCGAATCGTTGGAAAGAGCGTATTCCATTGCCCATCCTTTCGAACAACTGCCCTTTACTCGCAAGCACCCATCTCAGTCCTAGCCATAGAACAAACCCGCACGTTCATCGATGTGTCCGGTATCCCAGCTATCCAACGGGGTACCATATTGACATTGACTTCATTACAGCTGAAAGGCCTTCTTATGCGAACCATCATCCTCTACGCCTCGCGCCACCACGGCAACACGAAAAAGCTCGTGGACGCCATTGTCGAGGCGCATCCCGAAATCGATACCCTCGATGTAAAGGCACTCGGTAAAAACGAGTACCCCGACCTGCACGAGTACCATTTGATTGGTGTGGCCACGGGCATTTATTACTCCGAGATCGACAAGGATATGGCACGCGTACTCACCAACGTGCTGCAGCCGCAGGACAAGGTGTTTGGTCTTATGACCTACGGCGGCAAAAACAAGTGGTACGGCAAGGATATCGATGGCATCTGCCGCATGAGGCAGGCCATCTTTATGGGTGTCTACGGTTGCACCGGCTTTGATACGTGGGGCCCGTTCAAACTAACGGGCGGCGTTCAGAAGGGACACCCGACCGCCGAGGAAATTAAGGGCGCTGTCGATTTCTTCGATAAGATCGAAGATGAGTACGGCGACATCATCGTCGAAGAGTACGCCAAACGCGAGAAGCGTCTGGCGTACGAAAAGGAGCATCCTACGGGAGGCCTGGTAGCCGGCGTCAAGCGCACGGCAAAGAAGATCGCTAACAGGCTGTAACTGTTAAGGTGCTTTTGAGCGTTAACCCATACGGCGGGTCCGAGCAAATTCGGGCCCGCCGTCTTTTTCTGTCGTTACTCGGTAAATGCGTTGCCGACGCTCTGGCCGCCAACGTAGGTCTCAACGAGGGTGAGCTCGTGGTCGAACACAACAAAGTCGGCGTCGCGACCCGGCATGATGCTGCCGCACTTATCCTCGATGTGCGCGGAACGAGCCGGCACCTCGGTCGCCATGCGGATGGCGATATCGGCGCTGGCGATGCCCCAATCAACGATGTTCTTGACGCCCTGGGCAAGCGTGAGCACCGAGCCGGCAATGCTCTTGCCGTCGGCGAGCCAGCACAGGTTGTCCTTCATGATGACGTCCATGCCACCACTGGTGTAGCTGCCCTCGGGCATGCCGCCGCAACCCAGGCAGTCGGTGATGAGCACCGTGTGCTGCCAGCCCTTTGCCTGCAGCAGTGCCTTGATGGCGGCAGGGTTAACGTGCTTGCCGTCACAGATGATCTCTGCGTAGGTCTCGGGCGTGGACATGGCTGCACCCACGACACCGGGCTCGCGGTGATGCAGCCCGCGCTGGCCGTTATAGGTATGCGTAAAGCAGCTGGCACCGGCATTGATAGCGGCGATGCACTCATCGTAGGTGGCGTCGGAGTGACCGATGCTGGTCACCACACCCTTGGCATTCAGAGCAGCCGCATAAGCAGCGGCACCGTCGCGCTCGGCCGCCATGGCGCTCTTGACGATGCGACCACCCGCAGCCTCCTGCCACTGATCGAAGACCTCCTCGGAGGGATCGATCAGGTAAGCGGGGTTCTGCGCGCCCACGTGCTTCATGGTAAAGAAGGGGCCCTCCAGGTAGATGCCCTGAATGCGAGCACCGCAGAAGTCGGGGCCGCGACCCTCGTCCGCCTGAGCGATAGCGGCGCAGGCGTCCTTGATCTGCTCGACGCCATCGGTGAACGTCGTGGGCAGCCAGCTGGTGGTACCGCGACGGGCGAGCTCAGTCGAGCTGATATCGATGCCCTCAGGATCGTTATCGGTAGTTGAGTGGTTGTAGAAACCATGGATGTGAGTATCGACCATACCCGGTGCGATCCACGATCCCGTGTAGTCCTTAATCTCGCAAGAGGGCTCGTCGGCCTGCCAGGCGCCAAAGACGCCGTCTTCGACCATAAGATAGCCGCCCAGTTGCGGGCCTGCCGGCAAGAAGAACTTGTCAGCCTTAATTGCGTACGTGCTCATATGCACTCCTTGCTTCTAAAGCAGTTGACTGTGGTGATGCTTATACCCAGCCCACGTAAAAACAAAAAGCGCCCGCCCGCCGTTATGAGCGGACGGGCGCCCTTACAGGGGGACGCGATTAAGCGGTGAAGGGGTGAATCGTCACGCCCTTAACCACGCGGTTGACCGTGCCGGTGGGGCTCGGCGTGTCGGGCGTGTTGCCCACGCGCACGGAGTTGAGCAGGCTGATAGCCTGGGCAAACATCACGAACGGCAGAGCAAGGTAGCCCTCGGGAAGCGCCTCGTAGCCCTTAAAGGTGAAGGACTCGCCCTCGTAGACGGTAGCGCCATCCTGCTGAACGGCAACGGTGTGCTGAGCGATCTTGTCGCCACCGATCTCGTTGAGGATGTCGATGTCGTACTGACGGGTGTAGGCGTCGTTGTTGACGAACACGAACACGAGGGTCTTATCGTCGACGAAGGACTTAGGTCCGTGACGATAGCCCATGGAAGTGTCGTAGGAAGTAGCGACCAGACCGTGAGCGAGCTCGAGGATCTTGAGCTGGCTCTCCTGGGCAAGGCCACCGAAGGAGCCAGAGCCCAAGTAGGTCACGCGGTTGAAGTCGCCAGCCAGGTAATCGGCGATCTCAGGCTCACGGGAGATGACCTCCTCGCCCATCTTGGCGATGGTCTCGACCCACTCGGCCTTCTGCTCGTCAGAGGCAGTGTCGAAAATAAGGGTAGAGAGCAGGGTCATGCAGGTGTAGGAACCAGTCATGGCGAAGCCCTTGTCGTTGGCGCGCGGGATGAGCAGCGTCAGCGCATTGGGGTCATCAGCAGACTCGACGGCGAGCTTGCCCTCGGGAGCGCAGGTGATGTTGAGGAACTTGACGTTGTGGACGAGCTCCTTGGCAACGGCAACGGCGGCAAGGCTCTCGGGGCTATTGCCAGAGCGGGCAAAGGAAACCACGAGCGTGGGATCCTCGGCGCGCAGGAAGTCGCGCGGGGCGCTCACGATATCGGTCGTGGCGATGGGCTTAAAGTCGTAGAGATCAGTGTTGCCAGCGTGACGCAGGTACGGGGCGCAGGTATCGCCAACATAGTCGGACGTACCGGCACCGGTGAAGACAACGGACAGACGGCCCTCGCCCATAGCGCGAGCCTCGGCCAGAAAGGCCTCGATGGCCTCCTTGTTCTCGCGATAGATGTTGAGCGTATCACGCCAAAGCTCGGGCTGCTGAGCAATCTCGGCCGTGGTGATCTGGGCGCCGAGCTCGGTGAGCTCCTCGACACTCTTCTCGAACATTTCTAATACCTCTCTCTAGAAGTAATCCTCTGACGTGCAATTATACACTTCGGTTGGTTATCTGGTAGTAACCAGTTAAATACAGAGAATCATCATATGGAAACGGTGCGAACACTAGTCGCTACGCTGGTGGTAAACCTTGTATTTAAACTGATCGGCACGAGCAACCGAGAGCGTATACTCCACAACCTCGTTTGACTCGTTATACGTGGTTCTGACCAAATCGAGCACAGGCGAGCCCTCGACAATTTCCAAAAGGTGGGCATCGGTGGGACGGGCTATGCTCGCATAGAACTCCTCTTCGGCCACGCGTATTTTTTGCTGAAAGTCTTGCTCAATCACATCGTAAAGCGGCTTACGCTCCAGCATCGGTCGCTTGAGGGACATAAATTGACGAACCGGTAGATAGCTGCGTTCGACCATCATGGGCATGTTATCGGCAGAACGAAGGCGCTTGAGCTTAAAAATGCGATCGCCGATACGCAATCCCATATGCTCGGCCAGATTCTTATCGGCCTCCATCTCGCAAAACTCGAGAATCGTGGTCTCGGGGTCGCGACCCATCGCGCGCATCTGCTCGGTAAAGCTGTAGGACTGCATAAGATTGGTTGCTTTTGCCGAACGGTCGGTCACAAAGGTACCGCGACCGTGCTGCCGAACCACCAGTCCTAAACGCTCCAGTTCCTGCAGAGCCAGGCGTACCGTAGTGCGCGAGAGACCATAGCGCTCCGAAAGTTCGCGCTCGGAAGGAATCATGTCACCGGCGCGATATTCATGGTCAATCTTTTCGGTCAGAATATCGACCAGCTGATCGTACAGCGGTTGCTTACGCGCTCCGATCGCCATCCTATCCTCCCATTTTCTCAAACTCGGCTTCTACCTAGGGTGTTAAGCATTATCGGTCTGTAACACCCGAATCATCAAGAAAACAAAAGCCGCGCGCTCTTTCGAGCACGCGGCTTTTAACATACACATGGCTTAAGGGGTCGGGGTGTGAGCCGCGTAGGGACACACCCCTCAAGCTAGAGCCTTACCAGATGCTCGGCCAGAGACCAAGCGGGCCAGCGCCCAGGATGCCCAGGACGAAGAGCAGCAGAATGCCCTTGGTCGGGGTCCAGCTGTGCTTAGCGAACATGTAGTAAAGCAGCAGCGTAAGCATAAGCGGGACAAGCTTCGGGACGATGGTGTTGAGGGTGTCGGCAACAGAGAAGTTGACCGGATCCTCGGTGACGGTACCGTAGGTAACGGACTCCATGCCGTTACCCAGATCGGTGACGCCGCACTCGACAGCGTTGCCGTCGGCATCGGAGGCGGTAAGGGCGTTGCCGTCCTTATCGGTCATGGCGATGGTACCGGCCTCAGCGGTCTCGGTATCGATGCCCTCCATACCGGTGAAGTTCTTGGCCTCCTTCTCGGAGACGATCACGGTATTGGCGGAGAGGCCACGGGTGGTGCCATTGGGGATCTGGAGGTTGATCTGGGTGCCACCCATGGTGACGACCAGGCAACCGACGACGAAGACGCCCATGATGGAAGCGGCACGCGTGAAGGCCTGCATGTTGGCGGTCAGAGCGTCAATAGCGCTGGTGCCAAGCTTGTAGGACCAGTTCATGAGCCAGAAGCGCAGAGCGAACTGGACGGCGTTGAAGATCACCAGGAAGATGATCGGCGCAGCGGCGTTGCCGTTGATGGCCATGTTGGAGGTGATGCCGGCCGTGATAGGCACGAGCGTCAGCCAGAACAGGGCGTCACCGATACCACCGAGCGGGCCCATTGCGGCGACGCGGACGGCGCGGATCGTGGGGATGTCAACCTTGTTCTGCTCGAGCGAAAGCACGATACCCATAACAAAGGTGACGAGGAACGGGTGGGTGTTGAAGAACTCCAGGTTGTGGCTCATGGAAGCCGCGAGGTCGTTCTTGTTGGTGTGGATCTTCTCCAGACCGGGGATGATGGAGTAGAGCCAGCCAGCGGCCTGCATACGCTCGTAGTTGAACGAGGCCTGCAGGAAGCAGGAGCGCCAAGCCATCTTGTTGAGGGTCTTCTGGTCGAGCTGCGGAGCAGGAGTGAGATCCTCGTAGTGCTCCGGGATCACATACTCATTAGATGCCATCTTCGAAGTCACCTCCGTCAGAAACAGCTGCACCCTTCAGCTCGGTCTGCTGCTGGAAGTCCCAGAAAGCGATGCCGAAGCCGATGAGAGCGAGGATGAGCAGAGCAGGGGTTGCCAGCGAATCGTTGGCAACGGTGATGAGCGCGAGGCCAAAGCCCATGAGGAAGAAGCCCCACATATCGCGGTTCATCATAACCTTGAGCAGGACGGCGAAGCCGACGAAGCGCATCATGCCGCCTGCAGCGGACAGACCGGTCTGCAGCCAAGTCGGGATGGCGGAAGCGATGGTCTGACCGATGGTAGCGCCAGCGATGAAGAACAGGGTGACGACGACAGCGAAGATCAGGCCGAGCAGAGCCATGGCGAAGTAGTTCAGACGCTCGATGCCCTTGGTGTCAGCGTTATGAGCCATGTTGTCCGCGGAGGACATGAGGGGCGACATAAGCGTGAAGACCAGGGTAACGCCGAGCTGACCAAGCAGAGCGAACGGAATGGCAAGGCCGACTGCCGCGTTGGGCTCGAGGCCCGTAGCGATAGCGAGAATGGCTGCCATGATGCCGCCGATGACGGCGTTAGGCGGCTGAGCGCCTCCGATCGGCATGTTGCCGATCGTCATGAGCTGATAGGTACCACCCACGAGAAGACCGGTGTTGAGGTCGCCAAGGATAAGACCGATGACGGCGCCGGTGACGATGGGCTGATAGAGAGACTCGAGGAAGTTGAACTGGTCGATTGCCGCGACGAACGTGACGATGAAGACCAGAGCGACCTGGATGATCGAGTATTCCATCTTGCTCCTCCTTTCAAAATGTATGTACGCACTTTGGATATCACGTACAGAACGTCAGGGTTTCACTCCTGACAACGTGGATCACGAGGATTACGAGAAGAGCTTGCTCGTGTCCTCAACAGGCGTGCTCGGAACGCGCCTGATCTCCAACTCCACCCCCAATTCCTGCAGCTCTTTAAACGCAGCGACATCCTCGTCGTTAACTGCGACGGAGGTGGCGACTTGGCGCTTTCCTTCCGACATGTGCATGTTGCCGATGTTTACCTTCTTTATAGGCACACCGCCCTTGACGAGCGTAAGCACGTCTTCCGGTGTTTCGGCCACGATGAAGATCTTCTGGCGCGGGCTCGCCTTGCCAATGACGTCGATGGTCTTCTGCAGGGAGAAGAAACGCGTAGCGACGCCGGCGGGAGCGGCCATCTTCATGAGGTTCTGGCGCATGGTGTTGGTCGACACATCGTCGTTGGCGACGAGGATAAGGTTGGAGCCCAGGGTGGAGTTCCACTGGGTAGCGACCTGACCATGGACCAGTCGGTTATCGATGCGGGTAAGAAGAATGTTGGGTTCTGCCATGTTGATCAGCTTCCTTTCGTTATTTGCTGACGACAGTTACTTGATCTCCTGAATCGCATAACGCGAAACATCTACGACGGCACCGGATCGGACT
Source organism: uncultured Collinsella sp. (assembly GCA_937995345.1). Lineage (GTDB taxonomy): Bacteria > Actinomycetota > Coriobacteriia > Coriobacteriales > Coriobacteriaceae > Collinsella. Next base: position 45,394 of record CALKKS010000001.1, read on the forward strand.
TTGATCTGGACCTTTTCGCCTTCGATGCCCTTGACGGTTCCGTAGATACCGCCGGCGAAAAGAACCTCCTGACCCGGCTTGAGCTCGGTGTGCAGCTCCTTGAAGTACTTCTGCTTCTTCTTCATGTTGATCTGAGACCAAATGGTGTAAATCACACCCATGATGACGAGAAGACCTAAAAGAGCGACCGAGGAGCTCAGGACGCTGGCTCCGAAATCGGCCATTAGATGCCGTCCTCGTCGCCGAAGATATCCTCTTCCTCGGCACCAGCGACGGAGGCAACCGTCTGGGCGGTGATGCCCGTCTGGCCAACGGTCACGGCCTGCTCGCCAAGCTCGGCGAGCGTAGCGTTGCCGCGGAGGAACAGAAGCTCAATAACCATGGGAAGGTTGGTGCCGGTCAGGACCTCGACGTTGTCGACATCCTGGGCGATCATCATCGACTGGTTGAACGGGGTACCGCCAAGCAGGTCGGTAAAGACGAGCACGCCATCGCACTCCTCGCGCATGGCGGTAATAGCGGCGCGGAGATCCTCACCGTAGGAAGCAGCCTGGTCGCCCTCGAAAGGAACAACGGTAAAAGCGGGCTGGTCACCAGCGACCATAGCGATAGCGCTTGCAAGGCCGGGTGCGAACTGTCCATGACCGGTAAGAATAAAGCCAACCATTCAAATTTCCCTTCCGAAGGTGTGTACGATCTGAGTCCGATGATGTTCGGAAGCCAACGAGCAATCGCCCTTAAAGCTTCTTGGAAAGCGTTCTTTGAGAACCAGTGGTCTCTCAACTGGTAGTAACCACGTGACGTGTTGTTGTCACTATATCACCACAGAAGAGGTTGCTTTCGTTGATTCATACAGTAAAACGTTTTTGCACCGTTCACGGTAAAAAATCGACCGTTTACCGCTCGTTAACACTTCTACCTGCGGTTTTGAAACCGTTTCGAAATACTTTGACGAAAGATCGGAACCTTTTCTGTGTCTAAACAACGCAGGGTGGCTAAAAATGGCGTGTAGAAAAATTGCAGGTCATTGTGAAGATTTGTGAATTGGTCTTTTTGACTTAATACCAGTTAGAACCAGTTTCGATATTATCGGTGAACGGTAGTTTTCGACCGTTCACCGGTTATTTGCAATCGTTTACGGCCGTTTTCCTGGATGAATTGGGGAAACCCGATGAAGCACTTGCGCGATCACGGGAAGTTTTGGCATTTGTCCTCATCCCCCGCGCGCTAAACTCCGGCATCCAAAATGAGCTAATAGCTCACGCTAATCGTTTTCAATCATTACTTACTCAGTATCCATAATTATTTATCGTTTATCATTAATTATGATATATGATACAAGTATCATCCAAGAGATTGGTTGGAGGGGCTATGATCCGCTGGAACGCATCCACATCGAATGAAACCATCAGCCGCGAACAGACGATAGCTAAACTGAAGAAGCTCGCTCGCATCTGCAAATGGGCCACAATCTGCATTACCACAGCGCTCGCTCTGGGACTCCTCGCAGTCATTATGATTGACCTTCTACTCATATTGCCTGGCCTCTCCCAAGGGTCGTGTCTCCAATCCGTAGAACTTCAAGCCGGCGAAGGACCGTGCCTTGCTATCGTCGGTACCGATGCGCAGGCCCCACTTATGCTCGTTGCACACGATGGTCACACTGCCATAGGGAGCCTCTTGATGACATGCCTCGCGCTTACCATCGCGCTAAGCGTGCGCAGGCTTTTCTTCAACATTGAAAAGGAAGGCAGGCCCTTTGACCTTGAATGCAACCATACGCTTCGTCGAGTAGGACATTTATTCCTTATCGGCGGCGTTGCCGTGAGGCTTCTTGGTGCCGTAATCACGGGAATGATACTCTCAGGATTTGGCGGCAGCTTTACGGATGCGTTCGTCGGCCAGCTATTCGACCCTTCCATGCTCTTTGCAGGCCTGATTATTTGCCTGATAGCCAGCGTCTTCCGCTACGGGTATATCCTGCAAAAACAAGATGACGAGTTGCTCTAGGGGGAATCCATGATTATTCTGCGGCTTGACCGCATGCTCGCCGAACGCAAGATCTCATCCAAAGAGCTTGCGGAACGTGTGGGCATCTCCCAGGTCAATATGTCACGCATTAAGACGGGCAAGGTTTCTGCCATACGTTTTTCAACTCTTGACGCGATATGCCGGGCACTCGACTGCCAACCGGGCGATGTACTGGAATATATATCCGACGATGAAGCCGATAGCCTTTTTGGACTTAAAGATGAATAGCCATAATTAAGCCGCCAATCACGCCCTCAACGCAAAAAGCCCGCCAGAACGATGCGTTCTAGCGGGCTCAATCAGATATTTCGACTTCGCGCTCGGAAGCTCAGGCAAACTTTACGCAAACAGGCCGTAGATGCTGATGTTGGCCTTGGCGTACAGGCCGTTGGCGTACTCGGTCCACTTGGAGCTGGCGCTCGAGGCCTGCGAGGAATACTGCTGATAGGCGGTGTAGTAGGCGGTCATGGCCTGCTTGTAGGTGGCGCTATCGGCCGTAAAGGCATCGTCGGCGAAGGCCTTGGCATAGGTGCTATCGGCGTCCTTCCAGGTACCCTTTGAGCTATCCCACTCATCGCCGGCAAGGTTGATAATGTAGTCGGCGTAGTCCTTACTCGCGGTCTCCTCGTTGCCGTCAGCAGGCTCGGTCGGGGCGGTTGGCATGCTTGCGGAGGTGTCGCCGACCTTCTTCTTGTAGAGCTTCTGCAGCGTCGCGGACTGGCGGACGATCTGCTTGGCCTGGTCCTTGGACACGCCGTACTGTTTTGCCATGGTCTTGTAGTCGGAGGTGCCGATAGAGTCCTCGGCGTACTGCTTCATCTCCTTAGAAGAGACGGTAATGCCCTCGTCCTCGGCAGCGTCCAGCAGAATCTGGTTGCGCACGTAGGACAGGATGACGTCGGCAGAAGGAGCGGTGTAGTTGCCATCGCTATCCTTGACGGTATCGAGGCTGTACTGGCTCTCGATGGCCTCGCGCGCGGTGATATCGCTCTTCTTGCCGTTGTAGCTATAACTTGCCACGGTCGAATCGAGCTGGTCCTCGGTGAGGGTAGCCGAGCCGACACCCTTGCCGCCAAAGCCACCATTGCCAATAAAGAAGCCGACCACGGCAGCGATCACGATGGCGACCACGAAGGCGGCGATCATCGTCTTCTTGTGCTTGGAGGCGTGGTCGTCCTCGTCGGTATCGACGTCGTCGTCCTCGTCCTGCGTCTCGGGCATGAGGTTCTCGTCCGCAGCGTCCGCGGCGATCTGAGCCTCCAGGCGGGCGTCCTCCTCCTCGGCGGTCGTGCCGGCAGCAATGTGCTCGGCAGACGTGCCGGCGACCAGGTCGATCTTCTCGTCCTCATCACCGTCGGGGCCTTCGCCGCGCTCGATGATCTGGATGCCGTCGATCTCGTCCTTCTCGTCCTTCTTTTGAATCAGACCCATAGTCAGTTACTCCTTGTTAGGAAACATAGTCCTCAATAGAATACGCCCGACGGAGCGCCGGGCGTATTGATTCTTAGGTTATACGCAAACACTTAAGTACTATTTAGGCGTTTGCAGCGTGCGCACCTTAGGCCAGGTGCGCGATAACGGCATCGGCAAAGGCCTGGGTGCCCACAGCGCCCTCAACGGAGCCGGTCTGGGCACGACGCACGTCACCGGTAACCTGCTCGCCCTCGTCGAGCGTGGCAGATACGGCGGCACGAATGCGATTGGCAGCATCGTTCTCGCCCAGGTGATCGAGCATCATCGCAGCAGAGAGGATCTCGGCCGTGGGGTTGGCGATATCCTGGCCGGCGATATCGGGCGCGGAGCCATGCGTAGCCTCAAAGATTGCGCAGTCGGCACCGATGTTGGAGCCGGGGGCCATGCCCAGACCGCCCACCAGGCCGGCGCACAGGTCGCTCACGATGTCGCCGTACAGGTTGGGCAGCACCAGGACATCGAAGTCGTTGGGGTTCTGGACCAGGCCCATGCAGGTGGCGTCGACGATCTTGTCGTTGAACTCGATATCGGGATAGTTGGCGGCCACCTCGCGCGCCACGCGCAGGAACAGGCCGTCGGTCGCCTTCATGATGTTGGCCTTGTGCACGGCCGTCACCTTTTTGCGGCCGCAGCGGCGGGCATACTCAAAGGCATACTCCACAATGCGGCGGCTCTTGGCGATGGAAATCGGCTTAATTGAAATGGCGGAATCGGCGGCGAAGGTCTTCTGGCCCGAGCGCTCGACGAGCTGCGAGAGTTCCTCGACCTCGGCAGCGCCCTCATCGAACTCGATGCCGGCGTAGAGGTCCTCGGTGTTCTCGCGCACGATGACCAGGTCGACGTCGCGGAAACGCGAGCCGTCACCCGGCTGCGACAGACAGGGGCGCACGCAGGCGTACAGGTCGAAATGCTTGCGCAGGGCCACGTTGACGCTGCGGAAACCCGTGCCGACCGGTGTGGTGATGGGGCCCTTGATGGCAACCTTGGTCTCGGCGACCGCATCGAGCACATGTTGGGGCAGCGGCGTGCCAAACTCGTCCATGACGCCGGCGCCGGCCTCCTGGACGTTCCAGTTGATCTGGACCCCGGTGGCCTCGACCACGCGGCGCATGGCCTGCGTAATCTCGGGACCGATACCGTCACCGGGAATCAGGACTACATCGTGCGCCATAATCTGTTACTCCTCGTCTTCGGCGTCGTCAGATTTTTTAACGCTAGCACGCTTCTTCTTTTTGGAGAGATCCAGGCCAAAACGTTTAACAAGCATTTCGCAAATCTCGCTCGAACGGGCCTTGAGATAGCTGCCCTTACCGTTCTCGGCATCGAACTTAAGGCGCAGCGCAAGCTTCTCGGCAACCTCGGCGTCGATCTCGCCCTGACCAAACTCGTACAGGCAACCGAGCATGTCGCGATACTCGAGGTCACCGTGGTAGCACTGGATGGCCTCATCCAGGATCGGCCAGACCTCACGCGAACGCTCGACACTCGTGGCGCCCCACACGCACAGCAGGCGGAAGGCGGCATAGCGCAGCGTGGAGGAAAGCTCGTCGAACAGCGCGGTCTCGGCGCCCTCAAAGGCGTCGCCCATCTGCTCGGGGCAGGTGGTGGCGAGCGCCGTCAGGGCATCGAGGGCCTCCCAGCGGGTCTGCGCCTCGGGGCGGTCGAGCGCCTCGATCAACGCGGGCACGCAGGGCACGACGCGCTGCGGATCGCGCTCGGCAAGCAGGTGCAGCACGCGGGCGGCAAACTGGCGGATGCGGCGCGTGGGGCAGCCGAGCTCCTGGACCAGGCGATCGACGGCGTTCTCGTTCTCCTCTGCCAGCTGGAGCTGTGCCAGCTCCTCATCGGTGAGCTGTTCGTCTTTGTTTTCTGCCATAGTTACCTCTTCTTACTATTTCTTAGCGTGCTTGCCAGCACCCTTGCTGTCATCGGTGACCGAGATGAGCTGTCGGTCGGCAGCGCCGTTGCGACGCGCGCGGCGGCGCTCCTCGGCGTCGCCCGCATCGGCGGCGGCGCGGTGAGCCTTGTTGACGTTAAAGACCTCGTCATGCTTGCGCCACGGGCCGACGGACTCGCCAAAGCTCATCTTAAGGCCGGCGATAAAACCGCCGAGCCAGCCGATCGGCGCAAACTGCACCAGCGGGAACAGCGAGAACACCCAGGTCAGCAGGATGACTGCCGCCGCACCCGCAAAGTTGGCAATCCAGTAGTCGCGCTTGGTGATCACGCGCTTTTCGCAGGCCCACTGGCCGCACAAAAAGCCAATGTAGATCGCAAAGATAAAGAGCACCAGCGCGAGCACCACGAACGTCCAGCTCATGGGCGCTACTCCTCGTGATGGTGGCCGCAGCAGCACTCGTGGCCGTCATCGTGGCCGTGACCGCCGCAGCACTCGTGGTCCTCGCCATGGTGGTGGCCGCAACCGCACTCGTGGTCGTCGCCGTGCTCACCGCAACCGCAGCCGTCCTCGTGAGCGCCGTGCTCCTCGGGGCGATACTGCGACCAGTCCAGACCGGCGGCGATGGCGTCGGCCTCCTCCTTGTAGAGGACCGTGATGGCCTGGGTGCCCAGCTTGGCGCCACCGATGGCGTCGAGCATGTCGTAGAGCGTAAAGGCCACGTCGGCTCCGGGCAGCGCGAGCTCGCGGTCGTCGGCGTAGGCAAGGGCCAGGCGCAGATCCTTAATGAAGTGCTCGACCATAAAGCCGGGTTTGTAGTCGCCGTCGAGCGCCTTGGGGGCCAAGCTCTCCATGGCGCCGGACTTGCCGGTGCCGCCCAGGATCATCTGACGGGTCTTCTCCAGATCAAGGCCGCTCAGCTCGGCAAACGCCAGCGCATCGGCCATACCGACCATGCAGGCGCCCAGCGACACCTGGTTGGCGAGCTTGGCAGCCTGGCCCTTGCCGGCACCATCGAAGCAGCAGATATTTGCCGCAAAGGTGGAAAGGATATCGCGGACCGGAGCGATGTCGTTTTCGGTAGCGCCAACGATAGCCGTGAGCGTGCCGGCAATCGCACCCGACTCGCCGCCGGTGACGGGGCAGTCAAACGCCATGCGGCCGGAAACCTGGGCGGCCTCGGCAATGTCACGGGCGAGCTCGGGGGAGCTCGTGGTGAGGTCGATCAGCACCGCGCCCGGCTTGGTGCAGGCCAGCAGGCCGTCGCCCGCCAGGTAGAGCTCCTCGACCTCGGAGGGATAGCCCACCATGGTAAAGACGACATCAGCGCCAGCCGCGGCCTCGGCCGGCGTATCGGCCCAGACGGCACCGCGCTCGACGAGTGCGGCGGCCTTGAACTTGGTGCGGTTGTTGACCGTGACGGGATAGCCGGCGTCCAGGATGTGGCCGGCGATGGGGGCACCCATGATTCCGGTGCCGATAAATGCGACGGAGAGCTTGTTTGCCATGAAACCTTTCCTTTTGGGTTGGGTGTTGTTACCAGGTTGAATACTCAGCGCAAGCGCTTGAGCTGCGGGGCGCCTGTGGTCGTAGCGCCTGCCTACTCGCCACGTACGCGACGCGCGATGCGATCGGAAAGCGAGGCCTTCTCAGCGCGGTTCTTGCCCCAAAACGCACAAGCCACCATGCCGGGTCCCACGTGCGAGCCGATGGTAGGACCGACGGAACTACGGATAATCGTAACGTCGGCGCAGCCCTCCTCCTTGCGAACGGCGGCCTCGAGCCAGTCACCGTCCTTCTCGGCATCGGCCGTCATGATGGCGATGGGCATGGTGCGATCGGGCACGTAGTTCTCGCGGAACGACTTGAGGATGGACTTGAGCGCCTTCTTGCGGCCGCGGTTGACGCCGATCAGCGACAGCGAGCCGGCCAGGTCGTAAGACAGCTCGGGTTTGACGTCGAGCTTTGCCGTGAGCTGTGCCGCCGCGGGCGGAATGCGGCCGCCGGCCGCCAGCGCTTCAAAGCTCTCGAGCGTAAAGTAGCCATGGACGTAGGTCTTGGCCTCGTTTGCCCAGTCGACCAGCTGCTTGGCGGTCAGGCCCGCCGAGCGCTGACGGACGGCCTCGAGCGCCAGCAGCTCGCCGGTCGCGCAGGGCAGGGCGTTGTCCACCACGTAGAGCTCAAAGTCGGGATACTCGGCGCGCACGGCATCTGCCGCCTGGCACGCGGAGTTGTAGCTCGACGACAGCGCCGAGGTAAAGCACAGGTAGACCGTGGGTGTGCCCTCTTTGGCGCACTCGGTAAAGAACTCGATATAGCGACCGAGCGACACAGCCGAGGTGGACACGCGGGCGCCGGCGCGCATGCGGTCGTAGAACTCCTTGGGCGTGATGCTCGACCAGATGTCGTCCGTGCGCTCCTCGCCATCGATAATGAAGGGGAAGCCCAAGATATCGACATCGAGGTTCGCGGCGACCTCGGGGCTAAAGTCGCAGCAGGTATCGACGACGATGCGGCAGCGGTCTGAATGGCCGGTAGATGCAGCCTTGTCCATCAAAGCGACTCCTTACGTAAAAAAGGCGGCCATCCGCATGGGATGACCGCCGGCCGTTAACTCATGCAAGTTAACGTATTTTACTCGTCAAGTGTTTCGATACGGGGCTTGATAATGCCATATCCACCATTCTTACGGTGATACACCACATTGATGAGGCCAGTCGTCGCATTCTCGAACACGTAGAAGTCGTGGCCCAGCAGATCGGTCTGCACCAGCGCCTGCTCCTCAGTCATCGGGGTGACGTCGATGACCTTCTCGCGGACGAGCAGGTCGTCCTCCTCCTCGGGCAGCAGCAGATCGGCAAGATCCTCGACGCGCTCGACCGGTGCGACATCCGCTGCACTGGCACCGCCCTGGCGGTTGTCCACGACCTTGGTCTTGAACTTGCGCAGCTGGCGGGTGACCTTATCGGCGGAGAGGTCGATGGCGGCGTACATATCTGCACCGTGCTCGGCAACGCGAATCACCGAACCGCGGGCGCGAACCGTAACCTCGACGATTGCCGGGTTGGGGTTCGAGGGGTTCTTCTCATAACGAAGCACGACGTCGACTGTCATGGGCTCGATATCGAAAACCTTGAGTGCCTCGCCGATCTTCTCATCCACATGCGCACGCAGAGCATCGGTTACCGTCGTCTTGCGTCCAGAAACCTTGATATCCATACGTGGCTCCAATCTGCCTCGGGGACTTACTGTACTGGCTATGTACCCATTGCCGTGCATTTAATCACGCGGATTCCTAAAGACCCGAATAACGATTGCTTGATACCGCATACCGAAGTCTCGCACTTTTCTGTGGCAAAGTGCGCTATAGGAAGGCGACAGCGACCTTGGTTTTGCACCTAAAAAATGTCTTTGACCTGCTGGTTTTATGAAAATGGAAAAGCCAGGCTCCCCTATTGGGAAAGCCCGGCTTTGCGTGTTGAAACCGTGAAGAGGTGTCCTTCCTAGCGTATGGGAGACACCACCCCTAGCAATAACTAGCTGTTGAGCTTGTTAATATCGTCGTCGGTGATGGTGCCCTCCTGGCTGGACGATTTGTCCTCGGAGGATGCGCCCTCGCTACTCGAATCGGATGATTCATCGCCGGAGGATGCAGCCTCACTGGCCCCAGACTCGGCCGACTGCACGCTGGCGCCCGAGACCATCTTGGTGGTGAGGTCATAGGGCATCGTGCCGTACCAGACGGAGTGGACCGCCTCGAGCGTGCCATCGGCCGTGATACCGTCGAGGGCATCGCTCACGGCACGGCATAGCTCGTCGTTGGCCGCGAGGCCCGCGACGCCGAGCGTCGAGGGCGTCTCGAGCGCGCCGACGTAAGAGATCTGGGTTATCAGGCGCGCAAGGTAGCCGCCGGCCGTGGAGTCGCAAATCACGTAGTCGACCTCGCCGGACTCGAGCGCCTCAAAGCACTCGTTGACGTTGGAGAAGGTCTTTTGGTTGGCCGTGATGCTCTGCTTGGCGAGCGCTTCCTGCGAGGCCGAGGAGGTCTGAACGCCCAGGGTAGCGGTGTTAAGCGTTTCGGTGGAAACGCTCAGTGACTCGCCGTCGCTCGTCTTTCCGAACACTGCCGCAGCGTCGTACAGGCAAGTGCCAAGCGTGCTGATGTCACCATCCGTGGAATTGATGTCGCCAATGAAGATGTCGGCCTTTTTGTCGCCAACCGCGGAATCGGCAGAAGACGCATCGACGAAGGCAACTTTAAGGCCCATACGGCTTGCAAGGGCGCGGGCCGCGTCGACCGCGTAGCCCGTGAGGTTACCATCGGCGCCCTGCATGGCCTGCGGAGCATCGGAGGTATCGAGGGCAACCGTCAGGGTACCGGGAGTGACCAGAGCGTCGTCCGACACCGCCGGCGTGACGGTCTCGCGCTCGATCTGGTCAATCGTGGGTGTCGTGAACGTGGACAGTGGATTGAACGCGCATCCGCTCAAGCCCAATACGGCAATGACCGCCGCGGTCCCAGCACCTAACCGAGCCGCGTGCATCAAGCTGCCCCTCACCATGTCCACTACCCTGCCTTCTGTGTCGTATACAATCCGTGCGTTGCGCGGAATAACGGGTTGTTCCCACCAGCTGACCTGGTATTTGACCCCACACTTGCGCACCGGGGTGTTTGCTCGGGAAGCCGTAGCCACCTTCACGACTGGCCCGCTCGCCCGCGAGGCGGTATTGCCCCAAAGAAAGTAGAACGGACGGTGCGGCTTACATCTAGGACGCGCCATGATCGCGCCGCGCGCACGCGGTCGCTTACGTGGATCCCTTTGACCGCGTCTGTCTTGGACTAGGATGGACATTTCGTCCGTCCGCAACCACAGCCTGGCAGGAACGTAGCGCATTATAGCTAAGTTCAAGCTAAAGTTTAAGGTTAGGGACGTCATTCGCACCGTGAGCACAGATTTTGCAGGTCGGAGCGGACCATTCGTGCCCCCATGAAGCCCGGAGCGGTCGCGCGCGCAGACGTGGTGTAAGAGCGTCCTGAGGTCCGTCGCTGCAAAT
>CALKKS010000002.1 GCA_937995345.1 uncultured Collinsella sp.
CTGGTGATCTCCGCCTTGAGAGGGCGGCGTCCTAAACCGCTAGACGAACGGGCCACATGACATCTGCACTGCCGTGCTGCGAGGAAATATATTACGGGACAAAAAACATCAGCGCAAGAAGAAATTCCAAATTGCCGAAAAAATTGTCGGCAGGTTATGGAACGCGCAGGTCAACTGGTTAGCTAGTTCAAGTTGAGATGAGCCAGGAGGGCTTCGCGATCGTTGGGGATGTTGTCCTCGATCACGGCGTCGAGGGCGGCGTTGAGAAGCTGTCCCAGCTCCGGCCCCGGCTTGACGCCGGCGCGGATCAGGTCGCCACCATTGATGGCAAGCATCTTGAGTGTATAGGGTTCCCCCGCCTCCAGCAGCTCGTGCGCCAGCGCGCGCATCTCCTCAATCGTCTCGACGTAATAGAAGCATGATGGCGCCTTGCCCAGCGTATCGGCACGCTTAAGGTCCATAAGCTCGTCAATCAGGCGGGCCGTGTCGACGCCCTCACCCGAAAGCGCGCGCATCATATTGAGCAGGCAGGAGCGCTCGGGGCGCAGCGGCTTGTCATGGTATTTGATCAGTAGGCACACATCGCGCACCAAATCGTGCGAGAGCGCCAGGCGATCCATGATGACACGCGCCTTCTTGGCGCCGAGCTCGGGATGACCGTAGAAGTGGCCGCTGCCGTCGTGATCGACCGTAAAGCACTCGGGTTTGGAAACGTCGTGCAAAAACGCCGCCCACATAAGGCTCGACGAGGGCGCGACGCCGTCGCACAGCGCCAGCTCCCCTGCTACCGTCAGCACGCGGGCGATATGCTCGTAGACGTTAAACGCATGATAGACGCTGCGTTGATCAAACCCGCGAGCGGACGCGAGCTCGGGCACGGCGGCGCAAACAAGCTCGGGGTAGCGCAGCATGGCGTCTCCCCCGTGGCCGGTCGAAAGGATGCCCTCAAGCTCAATACCCACGCGCTCGCGCGCCACGGCATCGAGCAGCGGCGCGCACTCGGCAAGGGCACGCTTGGTCTCGGGCTCAATCACAAAGTCTAGGCGGCAGGCAAAGCGCACCGCGCGCAACATGCGCAGGGCATCCTCGTTAAAGCGGCGCTTAGGATCACCGACGGCGCGAATCAGCTTGCGGTCTAGGTCGCCCTGGCCATCGTAGCGGTCGACAAGGCCGCGCTCGGGATGCCAGGCCATAGCATTGACGGTAAAGTCGCGGCGCGCCAGATCGTCCTCAAGCGAAGCGGCGCGCTCCACACTCTGAGGATGACGACCGTCGGTATAGAAGCCGTCCAGGCGATAGGTGGTGACCTCAATGCGCTCGCCATCGCAAATAGCCGTAATGCCGCCAAATTTAATGCCCGACTCAACTACGGCAATACCGGCGGCCTCGAGTGCCGCCTTGGACTCCTGCCACAGGCCGCTGCAGCACATGTCGACATCGTGGCTGGGACGTCCCATCAGGGCGTCACGTACCCAACCGCCCACGTACCAGGCCTCAAGACCAACATCCTCGAGGGCTCGCAACACACGCAGAGAGGCGGCTGACGGCTGCGTGGCGTTGAGCGAAACATTGCACATTCCTGTGGCCTCCTGCAATTGCGGGCATATCGATTGATGGTTTCCAAGAAGTCTAGCAAGAAACGAGAGCGAGCGCACACGCGAACGCGCTTCAAGCAAGATTGAATCCCAAGACCTCTGCCACCGAAATGAAAAAGCACCCGCCTCGATAATCCGAGACGGGTGCTCAACAAAGCACGAAACCAAGGCCCGTACGCCACGCTAGCAGACCTGACGAATGGCGATACCCTTCTGATACTCATCGACCTTTGCAAAGTCGCCCAGGCCCGGGCACTCGACCACGTTGGCGCCGGTGGCCATCGAGAGGCGCAGGGCGTCCTCGACGCGCTCGGGAGCGTCGTGCCACACGGACAGGAAGGCGGCCAGCGAGGAATCGCCGGCGCAGACCGTCGACAGCAGCTTGACGTCGAAGGTGCGGTTGGCAAACCAGATGTGCTCCCCGTTGGAAAAGTATGCACCAGCACCGCCGAGGGTCAGCAACACGTTCTTGGCGCCCTTGGCATGCAGCTCGGCCATGGCAGCCTTGACGGACTCATCGTCGCCGCCGCTCACCTTAATGCCAAAGATGTCGAGCAGCTCGTCGTCGTTGGGCTTAATGAGCAACGGCTCCATGGCAATGAGGTCGGCCAACTGATGGCTCGAGATATCGAGCACGAACTCGGCGCCCTTCGCCTTCACGCGACGCAGGACCTCGGCCAGGAAGCCCTCGGAGGTGTTGGGGGGCAGCGAGCCGCTGATAACCAGGCAGGTCATGTCATCGAGCGAATCGATAAGCTCAAACATCTCCTGCTCGTTGGCTTCGTTGATGGCGGCACCGGCGTTGACCATGTTGTACTCGGTGTCGGGACCGGCGTTGAGGAACACGTTGACACGCGTGATGCCGTCAGTCCACACGGGCTTGACGGGCACGCCCAGGGCCTCGGCGCCCTTAACGATATACTCACCCGAGAAGCCGGCGAAGAAGCCCAGGATCGTGGTGTCGACGCCGTAGTGGTCGAGCGTAAACGAAACGTTGAGACCCTTGCCGTTGGGGGTGTAGACAGCGTTACGGGTGCGGGTAACGGTGTTGGCGGACAGGCCATCGCAGGAGATGTTGTAGTCAATAGCGGGATTTGCAGTAAGCGTGTAAATCATGAATGTTCCTTTCACGAAGCAACGTGTTAATGAAAGTATATTCCACACATCGGTAAAAGGCTAGGACAACTCGGTAAACGGTGTGGAAGCGATGAAGTACGGCAGAACATGTCTCCCCCATGGCAGAACAAAAAAGGCGCCCCGGTCGAAACCGGGACGCCGTATGCGCACGAGTTTGTCGCGTTTCGCTTACTTGCGATCGAGCTTGCGGACAGCAACGCGCTTGCTGTACTCGTCGACGTGACCAAAGTCGCCGATGCCGACGGACTCAGCAACGTTGGCGCCGGTGGCCATAGCGAGCTTCATGGCCTCCTCGACGTTGTCGCGATCCCTGTACCACTTGTGCAGGAACGCAGCGAGGGTGCAGTCGCCGGCGCAGACGGAAGAGACAAGCTTGATGTTGAACTCACGCTTGGCATACCAGATGTCCTCGCCGTTGGAGAAGTAAGCGTCACCGCGGCTACCACGGGTGAGCAGCACGTTCTGGACGCCGGCCTCGTGAGCCAGCTTCATGGCAACGCGGACCTCGTCGTCGGTGTCGACCGGCACGCCGAAGATAGCCTTCATCTCGTGATGGTTCGGCTTAATGAGCAGCGGCTTCTTGTGAGCGAGCTCCTTGAGCTTGTCGGAGGACAGGTCCAGGACGACGTCGGCGCCACGGGCCTGAGCGTGCTCCATGACCTGAGCCAGGAAGTCGGGCGTAGCTTTGGGAGGCACGGAGCCGGAGACGATCAGGCACTCAAGGTCGCCCGCGGTGTCCAGGATGTTGTAGAGCTCCTCCTGGTGCTGCGGCGTGATCGGAGCACCGGGGTTGAGGATGCCGTACTCGTGCTGGCCATCGTTGACGTAGGTGTTAATGCGCGTGATACCGTCGGTCCAGACCGGGCGGCAAAGGCAACCCAGGTTCATGACCTCCTCGACGATGAACTTGCCCGTGAAGCCGGCGAAGAAGCCGAGAGCGACGGTGTCGACGCCCATCTTCTTAAAGGCGAAGGACACGTCGAGGCCCTTGCCGTTAGCCGTGTAGCTGGCCGAGCCGGTGCGGACGTTCTCGTCGGGCTCGAGCGGAGAGCTCGAAACCGTCATGTCGACAGCCGGGTTAGCGGTTAGCGTGTAGAACATTTACAGTACCCCCTGTATATGTGAGGGCCGCGTGGCCGGCCCATTCCAACCACGCGGTTACCTCTGATACCAAATTAGCGAGCTGCGGACTCGAGCAGTGCCTTGACCTCGGCAGCGGTGTTGCAGGCGAGCGCCTTCTCGGCGAGCTCGTCGCACTCGGCCTTGGTCCACTGGCTGATGGTCTTGCGGGCGCGCAGGATGGACGGAGCGCTCATCGAGAACTCCTCCAGGCCCCAGCTGATCAGCAGCGGCTCAAGCAGCGGATCGGCAGCGGCCTCGCCGCACATGCCGACCATGATGCCGGCCTTCACGCCGCTCTCGATGATGTTCTTGAGCGAGCGGAGCACGGCGGGATAGTACACCTGGTACAGGTTGGAGATGGTGTCGTTGCCACGGTCGGCGCACATGGTGTAGCCGATCAGGTCGTTGGTGCCGATGGAGAAGAAGTCGGCCACCTCAGCCAGGCGGTCAGCGAGCAGCGAGGCAGCAGGCGTCTCGACCATGATGCCGACCTCGATGTTCTCGTTGAACTTGCGGCCCTCTTCGGTCAGCTCGGCCTTGCACTGCTCGACGAGCTCCTTGACGGCCACGACCTCCTCGACGCAGGTGACGAGCGGGATCATGATCTTGACGTCACCAAAGGCGCTGGCGCGCAGAAGGGCGCGGAGCTGGACCTTGTACTGATCGGGGTTGGCCAGGCAGTAACGCACGGCGCGGAAGCCCATGAAGGGGTTGTCTTCCTTGACCATGTGCAGGTACGAGATCTCCTTGTCGCCGCCCACGTCGAGCGTACGGATGATGACCGGAGCGCCCTTGAGCGCGCTGGCGACCTTGCGGTAGGCGTTGAACTGCTCTTCCTCGGAAGGAAGCTCAGCGGAGTCCATGAACAGGAACTCGGAGCGGAACAGACCAATGGCCTCGGCATCGTGATCGAGCGCGTTGGGCACGTCATCGGGGTTACCGATGTTGCAGGCGATGATCTTCTTGATGCCGTCGGCAGTCACGGACGGCTTGCCGCGGAAGGCCTCGAGGGCTGCCTTCTCGGCAGCGAAGGCCTCGGCCTTGGCGGTGTAGGCAGCGAGCGTCTCCTCGTCGGGATCGGCCTCGACAACACCCTTGCCACCGTCGACGACGACGGTCATGCCGTTGCGCAGAGCGGTGCAGCTGTTGGCAACCGAAAGGACGGCCGGAATCTCGAGGGCGCGCGCGATAATCGCGGAGTGCGACGTGCGGCCACCGGTCTCGGTGACGATACCGGCAACGTGGGCCTTATCGATCGTGGCGGTCATGGACGGCGTAAGGTCGTGCACGACAACGACGGTGTTCTCGGGCAGGACGGAGAGGTCGACGACCTCCTTGCCCAGCAGCTCGGCCAGAATACCGGTGCGGATGTCGGCGATGTCGGCCGCGCGCAGACGGAACATCTCGTCGTCCATGGACAGGAACATGTTCTCGAACATGGTCGAGGTGTCCATGAGCGCCTGCTCGGCGCAGGTGCCGCCGTCGATGGCGGCGTTGATGGCGTCGGTCATGCCCGGGTCCTGAGCCAGGACAATGTGTCCGCTCATAATCTCGGCCTCGGCCTCGCCCACCGTCTCCTTCATGTGGTCGGCCTGAGCCTGGGTCTTCTCGCAGAAGACCGAAAGAGCGGTCTGATAGCGCTCCTTCTCTGCTGCCGAATCAGCGACCTCGTGCGGTTCAAACGTCAAGTCGGGATCGACGGCGACCATGACGGTACCGATTCCGATTCCCTCGGATGCGTTGACTCCCTGATACATTCCCATTCCTCTCTCCGTGCCATGTGATAAAGCGTTTTGCCATATCCATGACAAAAGAGCGCAGCTACCTTGATACAGGTCACTGCGCCCCCAAGTATGAACTTAATTGTTCAACATGCGACCCGTTTGAGTTCTACTCGCCAAGACCGCTCTTGATGAGCTCGATGGCAGCAGCCAGAGCCTCGGCCTCGTCGGCGCCGTCGCACTTGACCTCGACCTCGGTACCGCAGGGGATACCAGCAGCCATGAGGGCCATCGGGGACTTGCCGTTGACCTCCTTCTCGGGGGTGACGACCGTCACGTCGCAGGCGTACTTGCCCATGGTGGAGGCGAAGAGGCCAGCCGGACGCATGTGAAGACCCTGCGGATTGACGAGGGTAGCCTTCTCAGAAACCATAATTGACTCCTTTTTTGTGTTTAACCCCTGTCGTGTATGCGGCAGGAGTCAGATTCACGACGTTGTTTATATTAACTCACATCAAACGGTTTTTCATTGTGTTTCGCACGAATTGTTGGACAGATGTCGTTCCCGCACGCTCTCCTGCCGGGCGGGGCGGTTAAGTTTGCTGCTCTACAGTCCTGCGCAAGACGGAAAGCACATTAAGTGCTTTCCTTTGCGTGCGGAACTCGCGACAAACTTAACCGCCCCGCCCGGCAGGCGAGCTGCGGAAACTCGGTCGGTCCAGAGCAATATCGTGCGAACGGAATTCTGGCTGATTATCTGTACGCAACAAAGACTCGATAGGTAGTCCCCTCTATGCCCTTTTGTAAGTTGCGGTGAAATAGGGACTGAATTTGGGGTTGAATCGTTTGAACAGTCCCTATTTCACCGCAACTTATGGCAGAGGCAGAAAAAGGCGGAGGGCCTGGTGAGGGTCTCCGCCTTTGTTACAGGGGGCGATGCTATTCGCGAGCTGCGGGATTAGACCAGGCGGGCGTTGATCGTCTTGGCGATCTCGGCGGCGTCAGTGGAACCCTTGACGGTGGCACGGAAGTCCTCGTCCATGAGCGCCTCGGCGACCTTGGACAGGATCTTGAGGTGCGTGGTGCCAGCCTGAGCGCCCGGGATGAGCAGCGCGATGGCCACGTTGACGGGAGCGCCGTCCATGGTGTCCCAACCGGTCACGCCGGACTCGTCCTTGACGACGATGACGGCAGCCTCGGAAATGGCGTCGGACTTGGCATGCGGGATGGCAAAGCCCTCCATCATGCCCGTGGTGCCCTCGGCCTCGCGGGCCAGGAAGGCGTTCATCACGGCGTCGGCGTCGCCGGCGATACCGGCCTTGACGGCCTGGTTAGAGACAAAGCTCAGAGCCTCGTCACGAGAAGCGAAGTCCTCGGCGACAAAGACGTTCTCGACCTTCACGAAGTCGGCAGCCTCGGCCTTGGGAGCCTCGACGGCAGCGGCCTTGGGGGCCTCGACCGGCTGAGCAGCAGCGGCAGGAGCGGCAGGAGCGGCCTTCTGGTTCTTCTCGAAGTCGTACTTCTTGAAGGCCACGAACAAGATGCCACCGACCACAGCACCGATGAGGATCGCGAGGACCCACAGCGGACCGTTCTCGACAACGGGCAGGACCAGGAAGCCACCGTGGGGCGCCGGATCGTGAACGTTGAACATGATGGTCAGAATCGAAGCAATGGAGGAGCCAAGCATCATGATGGGCATGACGGGCCAGATGTTCTTGGTCATGAACGGAATGGCGCCCTCGGTGATGTGGGTGCAACCAAGGATGAGGTTGACAACACCGGCGTCATGATCCTCCTGGCTGAAGTACTTCTTGCCGACGACGACGGCGAAGGTAGTGATCAGCGGCGGAACGATGCAGGCGGCGGAAACGGCAGCCATGAAGTTAGTGCCGAAGTTGTAGGTCTCGGTGCCGACACCGGCGGCCAGGGCCTCGGTGAGCATAGCGGTACCGGTGACGTAGGCAGCCTTGTTGACCGGGCCACCCATGTCAAAGGCGCACATGCAGCCGATGGCAAGACCCAGGACGATAGCGCCAGAGGCGGACAGACCCTTAAGGAAATCCATCATGGCGGTGTTAATGGCAGCCATGGGGCCGGAGATGCCGAGCATGACCAGACCGACGATGGCGGTCGAGAACAGCGGGTACAAAAAGATTGCCTTGAGGCCGTCCAGGTTCTTGGGCAGACCGGCAAAGACCTTCTCGAGCAGCAGGATGACATAGCCAGCGAGGAAGCCGCCGACGATGCCGCCCAGGAAGCCGAAGCCCACGCCGGCTCCACCGGCGTCGATCATACCGGTATCGGCGTTAACGGGCAGGCCCTGGATGGCAATCATACCGGCAACAAAGCCGGGGACGAGTGCCGGGCGCTTGCCGATGGACTCGGCAATATAGGCGGAAAGCACGGGAACCATGAGGTTCATGGCGATGCCGCCGATAATCTTGAGCATAGCGGCGAAGCTGTTGTAGTCGGCAGCCGTCGAATCGAAGGACGTGATGCCCCACAGGAACGAAACGGCGGTCAGAACACCACCGGCGACGACGAAGACCAGCATGTGGCTGACGCCATTCATGAGGTGCTTGTAGATGACGTGGCCGATGGACTCCTTCTCCTCGACCTCGTCCTCGACATCGGCGGCAGCGGCAACCGTGCCGTCGCCCTTGGCGGCGAGCGCGCGGTCGATCAGCTTTCCGGCGGCCTCGACGGACAGGGCCTTGGAAACGCCGACGGAAACCATGGGCTTACCGGCGAAACGCTCAGCCTGGACATCCTTATCGGCTGCGACGACGACAGCCTTGGCACCGGCGATCTCGCTCTTGGTGAGCTCGTTCTCGACACCGACCTGGCCATGGGTCTCGACCTTAATGGTCAGACCGCGCTCGGCAGCTGCCTTCTCCAGCGCCTCCTTCGCCATGAAGGTGTGCGCAATGCCGGTCGGGCAACCGGTAGCGGCGATGATGTCAAACTTAGCCATGTGTCCCTCCTTCTTGAGTACTGCGCCCGCAGGCGCTCCCCTACACGCGCGTTCTTGCGCGCTTTTCCACAACTGAAAGATACCAACCCAGCGCTTTCGCGGAAAGGAAAATGTCCCAATTCTCCGGTGAAAGGTTCTTTCATAACCGTAAACGGTAGGTGAAAGTTTACCATCAACACTTGAAACGGCAAGGTGTATCTTGTAATTGAAAATGCCCGTATACTATGGCATTGAAAAACAAGTCATATTTTCATGCCAACCAGGAGCCATCCATGACTGATAGCAGCAAGAGCGCGCTTTCCCTTATTAGCACTCATCAGGGATATAGTGGATCCGAGCAGCGCATTGTCGACTATATATTGGAGCACCAGTCCGAGGCGCCGCGCCTGACGGCCGCCCAGCTCTCACGAGCCGCCGCCACGTCCGAGGCGACGGTTTCGCGCTTCTGCCGCAAGCTGGGCTTTGGCAGCTTCCGCAGCTTTCAGTTTTCGTTGGCGCGCGACTTGGAGAGTCAGCGCAACGAGGGCCTGACCGACGAGGTCTCGCTCGACAACATGGAGCAGAGCCTTAAGAATATCTTGGCTGCCAAGGTCAGCGAGCTTAACGCGACCATCGACGGGATTGACCACGATACGCTAACGGCCGTTGTGCACGCGTTAAAGAATGCGGGCGTTATTGAGTTTGCGGCCGTAGGCAACACCAACGCCGTCGCGCTCGACGCGACGTTTAAGTTTTCGCAGCTGGGCCTTCGCTGCATGGCAAGCACCATCAGCGAGACCTCGATTGGTTTTGCGCTCACGTTGCGCCCCGGCGACGTTATCGTGCTGATATCGAACTCCGGCAAGTCGCGCCGTCTGAATCGCATGGCAAAAGCGGCTCGCGACTGCGGTGCCACCGTGGTCGTCATCAGCAGTGACAGCAAGTCTCCACTTGCGCGCCTAGCCGACTACACCTTTAATACCGTCAATCACGAGGCGCTGCTGACAACGGGCGACTTCGCGTTCTCCAAGATGAGCGCCACGATGATCATCGAGGTCATCTACAACTTCCTGCTGCCCGAAATCGAGGACGCCCGAGAGCACATCAGCTACTACGAGGAGCTCATCCAGCCGGATAAGGTCGTGGAGTAGGTTTTAGCGGGGGACGTTATGTGCCGTTCCCACAAAACTATGCCGGTTTACTACGATGAAATCGGAATATGCGATCACATCGCATTGTTAAAGAAAACCGCAAGCGTTCTACCTGCGGTTTTCTTTTTACAATTTTAGCTGTGCTCGGGCTATGCCGATTCATCGTAGTAAACCGGCATAGTTTTTGCCGATCGGACCTGAAAAGCAAGCGGCGGGGCAAGAATTACTGATATTTTGCCCCCAACACCGCCGGCTCGTTCTAACTTCGAGCCTCTTCCAGCATCTGCCTGGCGTGCGCCAGGCTTGCCTCCGACTGATCGCCGCTCAGCATACGGGCGATCTCAGCGATGCGGGCATCCCCAGCCACCTCATCCAGATGCGTTTGGGGAACGTCGCCGGGTTCTTTGCTCACCACGTAGTGTTTGTCGGCCATGACGGCAACCTGCGCCAGGTGGGTTACGACAATCACCTGATGCGTAGCGGCGAGGTCTGTCAGCACGCTCGCGAGAGCACGTGCGGTAGAGCCGCCGACACCGGCATCGACCTCGTCGAACACCAGCGTATCCACGCCGTCCGCGTTGCCGAGGACAACCTTGCTCGCCAGCATGACGCGGCTCAGCTCACCGCCCGACGCAATGCGGCGCAGAGGGCGCGGCGTCAATCCGGCGCCGCTGCGATACAAAAGCTCGTAGCTCGAAGGCCCCGCCGGCGTCCACTCGGCACGTGGAAGATCGCGCGACTCCCAAACGAGCTCGGCGCCGCCCATCTCCAGGCGCTCCATCTGACGACCGACCTCGTGGCAAAAGCGCGGAGCTGCAGTATTCCGTGCGCGTTTAAGCGCCTTGGCAGCGGCAAACAACTCGCGCTCGGCAGCACCAAGTGATTCACGCGCCTTTTTGATCTGTTCATCGCCATCATCGACCAGGGACAGCAGCTCTTGCGAGCGATCGCGCATGGCAAAGACATCGTCCATGGTGGGACCCCACTGACGCAACAGGCCCTTGAGGTCGGAATACCGCTCGCGCATACGAGTAAGCTCGCGCGGATCGAAGGCGACCCCATCGCGATAAGCACGCAGCTCGTTGGCGCAATCCTCAAGCGAAATGCAGGCATCCGAAAGGGCATCGGCGATGTCGCCCAGCTTGCGATCGACGGCCACCATACGGGAAAGCTCTGCCACGGCGCCGTTCACGGCATCGAGCGCTCCCCCTTCGGCTGCAAGTGATGCATGGGCATCGTTAGCCGTGGCCACCAGTACCTCGGCATGCTCGGAGCGCGGCAGCAGCTCCTCGAGCTCCTCATACTCACCCGGCTTGGGGTCGACCTCGGCGATACGCTCCAGGGCGAAGCGCGCCTCCTCGACGCGACTCCCCTGCGCACGCGAGGCCTCCTCGACGCGACGGACCTCCTTGGCAGCCGCACGCGAGGCTTTAAAGCAAGCACGGTAGTGCTCGAGCGCCTCGAGTGCCGGGCGCCCTGCCCATGCATCAACCATGGCAACATGATGCGACGGGTCAAGCAGGCGCTGGTGCTCGTGCTGGCCGCAAAGATCCATCATCACGCCGACGCGCTCCGAAAGCTCGCGCACGCTGGCGATACGGCCGTCAATTTTTACGCGACTGCGGCCTTCGGCAGAAAGACTGCGCTGCACGGTGAAGCCCTCCGTGTCGTGCGGGCCGTCAAACAGGCGCGCCTCGACGCTGGCAAGTGCCTCACCCTCGCGCACCGTCGACGAATCCGCGCGCTCGCCCAAAATAAGCTTGAGCGCCGAGAGCAGCGCGGTCTTACCGGCGCCGGTTTCTCCGGTCAAAACCGTTAGGCCCGCACTCGGAACCAACGTCGCCTCACGAATGAGCGCGATATTGGAAACCTGCAGCTCATCGATCATGACGCACTCCGTAGAACACGCGGCTCACCGAGTTATAGAAGCTCTCGGGGCCGTAATCCAACAGCAGCACATCGCCGGGACCGCGACGCACAGCCACGCTCTCGACCGTACCATCGCAGGTAATAAACTGTCCGTCGATGGCAATCGCCGGAACGCTCGGGCGGTCATCAGACATAAAGATCTCGACGACATCGCTCGGCGAGGTCAAAAAGGCGCGAGCCTGAATGGTATGCGGAGCAATGGGCACGCAGACCATGCCCGTGTAATCGGGGCTGACGATGGGCCCGCCGGCGGAAAGCGCGTAGCCGGTGGAGCCGGTCGCCGTAGATACAACTACGCCGTCACCGCGCAGGCGGTCGATATGATGGCCGGACACCGTGATGTCGAACTCGACCATATCGGACAGGGGCCCGCGCGTAAGCGCCATATCGTTGAGGGCGAACGTGCGCACAACATCCTTCGTGCCGTCTTCGCGAACCGAGACGATATCAGCGGCGATGGTGGCGCGGCGACTCACATGGAGCTCGCCGGACAGGGCATCGCTCACGACCTGCAAAATGTCGCGCTCCTCGGGACTCGCGGCCGTCAAAAAGCCTAAATGACCATAGGAAAGACCCAAAATGGGAATCTCGCGGTAGTTGAGGATACGAGCCGCGCGCAGCAGCGTACCGTCGCCGCCGAGCGTAATAACCAAGTCGGCATCGTCAACATCGGGCGCACTCTGGATCTTGGAGCGCTGGTCGGCAGCCCATGCGACCTCGTAGCCTTGGCGCGAAAGCCAAAGCTCGAGCATCAGGCCGCTCTCGACCGCCTCTTGCTTGTAGTAATTGGGAACCAGAAAGACCTTCATAGCGTTGCAGCTTTCTCGCTCAAAACCGATACCTGGGATTGCAGCTCAGCCTTGGTGCGTTCGCCGGGGGCAAACCTCGTGCCGTACAGGAAAAACTCAACGTTGCCCTTGGCGCCATGGATGGGCGACACGCACACGTCGAGCGGGAACAGGCCCTTGGCGGCAAAAAGCTCAATCGCCGCCACGAGCGTATCGCAGCGGACGGCGGGGTCGGTCACGATACCGCCCTCGCCCACCAGCGCAGCCGGCGCCTCAAACTGGGGCTTTACGAGCGTGCAGAACGAACCCGAAGGCTTCAGGCACGCCAGCACGGCGTCGATGATATTCGCGATACTCGTAAATGACACATCGCACACGGCCAGGTCGATAGCGCCGCCGTAGCCGAGCTCAGGCAGCTGCGTCACATTGGTGCGCTCAAGGAGCGTCACGCGCTCGTCTTGGCGCAGCGACCAATCAAACTGGGCGCGACCCACATCGACCGAAACGACTGTGGCGGAGCCGCGCTTGAGCAGGCAATCGGTAAAGCCGCCCGTAGAACAGCCCACATCGAGGCAAGCAAGATCCGTCGGATCAATCCCAAACGCATCGAGCGCACCCTGGAGCTTGAGTCCGCCGCGCCCCACGTAGGGAATACGACCCTTCACGTGTAGGGGCAGGCCGGGCGTCACCTTAAGGCCCGGCGAGGTCAAACGCTCGCCGCCACTCGAAACCAAGCCGGCCATAAGAGTGCGAAGGGCATCCGCGCGATCGGCGCAGATGCCCTGTGAAATCAGTTCGTCATCGAGACGCACGCGTTTCATGAATGCCATCAACCATTCGTATCCGGAGACGCGGCCTGGCTATCCTGGGATTCGTTTGCCGCATCCTCATCGTATTCCTGCTCGAGCTTATCGGCCTCGCGAGGCGTCAACTCAAACTTATCGACCATGTCGACCGCACGGGAGCCCAGCTCAATCGCCTCGTCAAACAAATCGAGCGAACGCTCCAGGGACGTATCCTTGGAGCGAACGGTCGCGATAATCTGGTCCAAACGGTCCGAGATCTCGTCGAAATTGCGGACGGAACCCTCTGGCATGGCTACTCCTCGACGGTACCGGTCTCGGCCTCGGCGACCTCGGTATCCTTATCGAGAACGCCGGCCGCAGCCTGAGCGGCGGCAACCTTGGCGGCAGCCTCGGCAGCCTGGGCCTCCTCGCGGGCACGGTCCTCGGCCAGCAGCTCCTGATACAGATCCTCGCCCGGCAGCTCCTCGCTGCGAGCGATCTTGCCCAGCACGCCGTTGACAAACGACGCGGACTGGTCGGTGCCATAGGCCTTGGCAAGCTCGACAGCCTCGTTAATCACGATGGCGTCCGAGACCTCCTCGTCGGTGAGGAAGCGCATCTCATAGACGGCGATGCGCAACAGATTGCGGTCGGCGCCGGGCATGCGCATAAGATCCCAGTTCTTGGCGACGGAGCGCAGAGCGCAGTCGATACGGTCGATGTGCTCGTAGGCACCGCGGCACAACTCCAGCGCGTAGGGGTCGAGGGGACCCTTCGAGATCAGGAAATCGCCCTCGAGGACGCGCTCGAGCGGGCTGTCCGTGGCCTCGGCCTGGAACAGCAGCTGCAGCGCCTGACTGCGGGCAAGCGTACGCCCGCGATAAACCTTAAGGCTCAAAGGTTACTCCTTGGGGAAAACGAGGCCGTCGATGCAAACGTCAACGCGCTCGACCTCGACGCCCACCTGGGCATCGATGGCAGCGACCACGGCGGCGCGAACGGCCTCGGCGAGTTTCTTGAACGGATAGCCAAAGAACACCACGACACGCACGGTGAGTGCGAGCTTGTCACCGATAACCTCGGCCTCGACCGCCGGCTCGGAAGCAGGGGCCTTGGACGAGAGCATCATGGAGACAAGGTTGGTGGCAAGGTCCTTGACGCCAACGGAGGCGATGCCCTCGACATCCGACACGGCGCGCGAGACGATGGCGGTCAGAACATCGGGCGAAATGCCGATGCCGTCAATCTTGATTTCCTGGGGCATGAGTCCTCCTAGAAGAGTTGGTTGCTAGACGCGGGAGACGAACTTGCCGTCGCGGGTGTCAACCTTGATGACCTCGCCCTCGTTGAGGTACATGGGGACCTGGATGACAGCGCCGGTGTCGATCGTGGCCGGCTTGGTGGAACCCTGGACGGTATCGCCCTTAAAGCCCGGGTCGGTCTGGACGATGGTGGTCTCGATGAACATCGGCGGGGTCACGCCCATGAGCTCATCGTCGGCGAAGAGCAGCTGGCAGATGTCGTTCTCGCGCAGCCACTTGGAGTTCTCGCCCACCATGTCCTCGGGAACGGGAACCTGCTCATAGGACTCGTTGTCCATGAAGATGTAGTCGGTGCCATCGTTGTAGAGGTACTGGAACTCACGGGTGGTGAGCATGACGCTCTCGAACTTGGTGCCGGCGTTGCAGGTGTTCTCGACGACGCGGCCGCTCTTGATGTCGCGGGTCTTGTAGCGCACAAACGCGCCGCCCTTGCCCGGCTTGACATGCTGGAACTCGACGATGGTGTAGACCTTGTCCTTAATGCGGAGACCGAGGCCGTTCTTGAAGTCGGCGGTAGAAATGGTAGGCATAGCGACCTTTCTTGTTATGGGCAGAACGCACAAGCGTCCAAATTACATACGAGCGAAATTATACACTTGCAGACGGTGCCTGCAGCGAGCGCATAAAAAGAGAACGCGGGGCGTCCGAATCGATCCGGACGCCCCGCCCCAAAAATCTATCGAAATGAGCTAGCAATCGATGACGTGAAGGTCATGCGGCGTCTTGGTGAAGGGCTCGTAGCCGTTCTCGGTGACCACGCCGTAGTCCTCCAGGCGCACGCCGCCCACACCGGGCAGGTACACGCCGGGCTCCATGGTGATAACCGAGCCAACCTCAATGATGTTCTTGCTGCGGTTAAAGTTGGGCAGCTCGTGGATGTCGATGCCCACGCCATGGCCGAGACCATGGTTGTAGTAATCGCCATAGCCGGCATCGCCGATGATCTTCTTGGAAAGCTTGAAAATATCGTTGCCCTCGACGCCCGGATGGATGGCAGCGACGCACTCCTCATGCGTACGGCGCACGAGTGCGTACAGGTCGAGCTGCTCCTGCGTGGGCTCGCCCATCACGACGGTGCGCGTCATATCGGAGCGATAGTCGCAGTAGCCCGCGCCATAATCCATGAGAACGAAGTCGCCCTTCTCGATCACGCGGTCGCTCGGGACGGCATGCGGGTTGGCGGTATTGGGGCCGCTCGCCACGATGGAGCCAAAGGCCAGGCTGTCGGCGCCGTTAGCGAACATAAAGTTCTCGAGCTCGTTGCGAACCTGCTTCTCGGTCATGCCGGGCTTAATAAAGCCGAGCATGTGCTGGAAGGCGGCATCGGTGATCGACTGCGCATGGCGCATGAGCTCGATTTCCTCGGCGTCCTTGATGGCGCGCATCTTGCGAATGTCATCATGCATCAGCGGCAGTATGCAGGCGACGGAACGATCCTCCAGACCACGCTGAATACCCTGGTAGAAGTTGATCTGCATGTCGTCCTCGACAGCGCAAACGCGGCACTTGTTGGCCGCAATCTTGCCGGCGACCCAACCGGGGATGGTGCCCTCGTCCATGTCGTAGACCCAGGGGCTGCCGGCGGGCGTGTTCTCCTCAAAGCTGTTGAGGTAGCGCGAGTCGGTATGGAACAGGCACTGGTCAGCCGTAATAAACGCAGCGTGCGGGAACTCGAAGGTATAGTCGAAGACGCCCTTCACGCCCGTGAGCCAACGAAGGTTGGCCTCGTCGCGCACCACGATGGCATCGTAGCCGCGCTCAGCCATCAGGGCACGGACACGCTCGATACGACCGGCAGGACCGGCAGCAAACTCAGACATGCAGATTCCTTTCTTGTTGTCTCCATAAAGACGGGACGGGTCTCAACAGAACGACGGAATCGCATGCGATCCGCGACCGATTGAAAACCCGTCCCTCAACATGATACGAAAGACGATGGATGTCAATAAATCTTAGAGAAGTTCTTTGCGAGAAGCCAAGTAGGCGTGAGCATGGCGCTCAAGAACCTCGTCCTCAACGCTCGTTAGACGAATGGCGCCAAGTGCCGCGGGCAGCGGCAACATGCTGCGGTTCGAGCGGACAAACTGCTGCCTGCGGAACTCCTCGATATATGCAGCAGGCTCCAGATCGAAGGCAAGCTCCTCGATACCAAAGTCCTCCAGGCAGTCATCGACCTCAAAGACGCAATCGATATCGAAGTCGCAGGCATCGTGTGCTAGGCGCGCCTCAAAGCGCATGCCCTCGGACAACAGCTGGTAGGCAGGCACCTGCGAAGCGGCATCACCCAAGCAGGCGCGCAGGGTACGCTCCCCCGTCTTGCCAAAATCGAGCGCATGGCGGGCGCTCGGGTTCGTGGCCATCAGTACGTCCTTGCGCGCGGTCTGGGACCACTGCACGGCATTGACGAGCGCGACCTCCTCACCCGCGAGAATCTCGGGAACCGTCTCGGTGAACTGGTTCCAGCGAGATTTGCTGCTCGAAAGCATGGTGCCCACGAGCACGGCATAGCCACGCTTGAGGTCCTCGGGGTCGGCCTCACGAACAAGGTCGAGGTCGCACACGACCAAGCCCGGCTCGGGACGGAACGCGATAGCGGGAAGCGCATTCGCCGACGAAGCGACAAGCGGCTTCATGGTTGTCGCGACCGTAAGCATGGCGTCGAACGTCGTCGGCAGCAAGGCGCACTCGGTGCGACCGCACCACTGATTGGCACACCAGCAAACGACCGAGCAGGTCGCCGTGTCGCCGACAGCGACAACGAGATCGTCGCAGGTAATGCCGTTAGCCGACAGAGCGCCAAAGACGGTATCGGCATCGATCAGCGTAGCACCGGCAGGTGAAACCTCGAGGACGAGCATCGACACGACAAAACCGGCGTCGACCAGCGCATGCTCGACAACCTCGCCAAAACGCTCGGATGTAGCGTCGTTCCAAACCACCATCGCGCGCTTAGGCTTGCCCACAGCCGAGGCAAACATGCGCGGCAGCTCCTCGAACGCGCCCAATCCGACGCGGACATCGACACTGCGGTTTTGGAAATTGATAAGTTGACGGCGAATCATAGCAATCCACGCTCCAAAAGCATCTCGGCACAAAGGTAGGAAACGTCCTCGAAGGACTTGTTGCGAATATCAAGGGTAATATCGGCGGCCTGGCGATACAGCGGACGGCGATGCTCAAACAGGCGCGCAGCATGCTCGGGCGAGCGGAAATCGGGCCGGGTATCCGAACGGCGAATCTGGCGCAACGAGTCCTCAAAGTCGCCTTCGAGGTACACGCATGTACCCATCTCGTGCATCAGTTCAATGTTCACCGGTGTCTCGACGATGCCGCCCCCGCACGATACCAGCAGGCTGCGCTCGCTTTGAAGCGAACGGAGTGCCGAGGTCTCGAGTTCACGAAAACGATCCTCGCCCTCGGTCTCAAATATCTCGGTCACCGACTTGCCGCATCGACGCACAACCAAACGATCGGTATCGATGAATCGACGCTTGAACATAGTGCCCACGTTGCGCGCAAGCGTCGACTTGCCCGCGCCCAAAAATCCGATAAAGAAGATATGGTCGCAGCCGTGTTTGATGTGCTGAGACATGGCGAAACCTATTCCTCGCAGGGAAGGTCGCGCAGGGCCCGGCGCTCAAAGATACGGAAGATCTGCGTGTACCACAGGTCCTGGGTTGCCTGCGGCTTGACCAGAATAGTGTCAACGCCGCCAAAGTTACCGCTCCACACGTCCGTGTAAAGCTGATCGCCGATCAGCACGGCCTCGTCGGCCGTGGCGCCCAGACGCTTAAGACCCGCCTTCAGGGCAAACGGGGCGGGCTTCATGGCGTGGCTGATGGCCTCGAGTCCCAACTCGCGCGCCGATGCCATGACCTGGTCGCGATGCCAGTTGTTGGACACCATGCACAGCTTAAAGCCCTTGGCATGGGCGGCCTCGAGCCAAGCGGAAACCGCAGCGGGAACCTGCTCGGTATCGCGCGGCACCAGGGTGTTGTCGCGGTCGAGTAGAATGGCGCGCTTGCCGTCGGCCCACAGGGTATCGAGGTCGATGCGGTCGACTGAGGCAACATATCGTTTGGGGCTAAAAATCCTCATGATCAATTCCAAGACTGTTGGTGCTCTTCGTAGGTCTTCGAGAAATACTCCTCGTCCTGCGTAATGTAGAAATACAGGTCATCGGAGTCGGTCGGCTCAAGGGTAGCCTTGAGCGCCTCGAGCGACGGAGAGCAGATGGGCGTGGGCGGCAGGCCCTCGTGCTTATAGGTGTTATACGGGCTATCGCTCTGCAGGTCGTCGGCGGTAACCTCTCCGCCGGTGACATACATCATGGTCGCATCGCTGTTGAGGTAACGAAGGCCATCGAGCTTGCCCGCCAGACGGTTATAGAAAACCGATGCCACGTGCGCGCGCTGATCGGCGTTGAGGCCCTCGCGCTCGACGATCGAGGCAAGGTTAACGATGTCGTAATCGGACATCTCCACGCCGTAGCGCTCCTTGATCTTGGCCTCGCAGCTGGCAAAGTCAAGCGACTTATACTCGGCGTTGAACTGATCAAGCATGGCGCGAATCACATCATCGGCAGACGGGTCCTTACCCAACGAATAGGTCTTGGGGAATAGGAAGCCCTCGAGTGAATCGTTTGCAGCGCCCTCAAGGAAGCTGTAGTCCTTCACATAGTTGGAGGCCTTCGCCTGATTGAGGAAGTCTTCCTTGGAGATGCTGTCGTATGCCGCGGCCACGCGATCGGCGACCTGGTCGACCGTCAAGCCCTCAGGGATAGTCAGCGCATCGGAGCCCGCATTGGGGCCTTCCATGAGCTGCTGAACGACCTTGGTCGCGTCCATGAGCGTAGTGAACGAGTAGGTGCCAGGCTTAAGCGACATATCGGCGTTGAGCTTTTTGACCGCCGCGTAGTAATCCTTGGGATTTTCGACGATATGGTTCTCGGAGAGAATCGAAGCAATGGTGTCACCCGAGGCACCATCGGGAATCGTGATAGTAACTTGCTGGCCAGCAGCGACTTTCGTATCCTCACCGGCAAAGAAGCCCTTGACGGCTGGCACGGCAAAGAAAACAATCGCGACAAGCGCAAGCACGGCGACGACGCCACCGATAATCATAGGCACCGGGGAGCTTTTCTTTTGGGCACCACGGCGAGCGTTCGTGTTATAGCTCGAGCGCGTGGCCGGAGCAACGCCGTGCGAGCCATGAGCATGATGTGCGTGGGAGCGTGATTGCCGGGCCTGCCCCTGCGTGCGCTGGGCAGGAGCCTGCTGCTTAAAACGAGCGCCGCCAGCGGGCCGCGCGGGACGAACCGCGGACTGTTGAGCAGCACGCTGAGTAGGTTGAGCCGAACGCTGCGCCGGGCGCTGGCCAGGCTGAGCAGGGCGCGGCGCGGGCTGCCGTGTACGATTCTGCTGGCGCGGATCGGAAGCGCTAGGCATGCGAAACCTCCTCGTTTTTACGATCGAGCCATGTCTGCAAGAACAGGCTGGCGGCGATCATGTCAATCTTGCCCCTCATCTGCTTTTCGTTAAGCCCCTGTTCTCGCAGGATTCGCTTGGCCTCCTGCGAGGACAGACGCTCGTCCTCAAACTCCAGCGGAAGATCGAGCTCGTCGGCAATCTTTTGGGCCACGGCGGCGACGCGCTCGGCCTGGGGGCCGGGCTCACCGGCCATGGTCAAGGGACGTCCGCTTACCAGGATATCGGGCTCATAGTCCTCGACCAGGTAGCGAAACGTCTTGGCCATACCAGTGACCTCGGCAGCCGGAAGCACCTTGACAGGCATCGCCATCTTGCCATCACGGCTCGAGACGGCAATGCCAATCCTGGTCTCCCCTATGTCCAGTGCGAGCGCGACCACAGCGACTACTTAGGTTCTTAAGCGCCGAGCGCGGTCTTGGCGGCCGCGAGGGCATCGGCGATGCCGGCGGCGTTCTTGCCACCGGCCTGGGCCATGTTGGGACGACCGCCACCGCGACCGTCGACCAGGCCCGCAATCTGCTTGATCACGTTGCCGGCATGGAAACCGGCCTTGACGGCGTCATCGGAACCGGCGGCAAGCAGGGCCGGGGTGCCCTTCTCGGTCACGCTGGCAACGACGCAGGCGACGGGGCCGGCGACCTTCTGGTGCACGGTATCCCACACATTGCGCAGGTCTGCGGCCTCGAGACCCTGAAGCTCAGCGACAACGAGCTTGTAGCCATTCAGCTCGACAGCACCATCGATGGCGCTGGAGATTGCATCGGAGGAGCCACCGGTGAGTGCCTTCTTGAGCTTGTTGGAAGTCTCGCGCAGCTCAGCCTGCAGGTTCTCCACGCGGGCGGGAACCTCGTCGACGCGGCACTTGAGCGCAGCGGCAGCGGCGTCGACGAGCGCCAGGCGGTCGGCCATGTAGTCGAGAGCGCCCTTGGAGGTCACGGCCTCGATACGGCGTACATTCGAGCCCGTGGAGGACTCGGAGATAATCTTGAACAGGCCGATCTCGGCGGTGTTGGCGGCATGAGTACCACCGCAAAGCTCACGGGAGAACGGCTGATCCTCGGCGCCCACGGAGACGACGCGGACGACGTCGCCGTACTTCTCGCCAAACAGGGCGACAGCACCAGCGGCCTTGGCCTCGTCGATGCCCATGACACGGGTCACGACCGGCTTGGAAGCGAAAATCTGCTGGTTGACCAGGTCCTCAACAGCCTTGAGCTGCTCGGAGGACAGGGCCTCGAAGTGCGTGAAGTCAAAGCGCAGGTGCTCGGGCGTCACCAACGAGCCAGCCTGGGAGACATGCTCGCCCAGGACCCGCTTAAGCGCAGCGTCGAGCAGGTGGGTGGCGGTGTGGTTGCGACGCAGGAAACCACGGCGCTCGGCGTCGAGCGCCGTGGTCACGGTAGTACCGACGGTCAGCGTGCCCTCGGCAACGTGGGCGACGTGAGCATACAGGCCATTGTGGTTCTTGGTGTCTGCAACAGTCAGCGCGACGCCCTCGTCGTAAAGCTCGCCAGCATCGCCCTGCTGGCCACCCATCTCGGCGTAGAACGGGGTGCGGTCGAGCACGACCTCGACGTCCTCGCCGGCGGCAGCAGACTCGACGGACTCGCCGTTGCGAACGATGGCGACGACCTTAGCGCCCTCGATGACGTCGTTGTCATAGCCGTCGAACTCGGTCGCGGCAACCTTATCGGAAAGCTCGACCCACACGTCGTTGAAGCTGCCCCAGGCGTCGCCCTTGGCGTTGGCGCGGGCGCGGGCCTTCTGGTCCTCCATGCAAGCGGTGAAGCCGTCCATATCGACGTCGTGACCGGCGGTGCCGGCGATCTCGACAGTCAGGTCAATGGGGAAACCAAAGGTGTCGTGAAGCTTGAAGGCAACATCGCCCGGAAGGACAGCGCCATCGGCGAGCGCGGCCAGGGCCTCGTCCAGGTAAACGCGGCCGTTGTCGAGCGTCGTTGAGAAGCGCTCCTCCTCGGATGCGACGATGCCCTTAACGAGCGCGACGTTCTTGAGCAGCTCGGGATAGGCCTCGCCCATCTGAGCGTTGACCTCGTCGATAAACTTGGTCAGGAAGGCGCCCTCGATACCCAGCAGGCGGCCGTGGAACACAGCGCGACGGAGCAGGCGGCGAAGGACGTACTCACGGCCCTCGTTACCGGGCAGGATGCCGTCGGAGATCATAAAGTCGACGGCACGGGAGTGGTCGGCGATGATGCGCAGGGAACGGCTGGCGCCGGAGTAATCGTCGGCGTCATAGGTCTTGCCGCTGATCTTCTCACCGAGCTTGATGAGGTGCTGCATCAGATCGCCGTCGTAGTTAGCGGTCTTGTGCTGCATGATAGCGGCCATGCGCTCCAGACCCATACCCGTATCGAGGTTGCGGTGCGGCAGCTCCGGCATGGAGCCGTCCTCCTGGCGGTCGTACTGGGTAAACACGAGGTTCCAGAACTCAAGGAAGCGGTCGCAGTCGCAGCCGGGCTTGCAGTCGGGGCTGCCACAACCGACCTCTTCGCCCATGTCAAAGTAGATCTCGGAGCACGGACCGCAGGGGCCGGTGGGGCCAGCGGCCCAGAAGTTGTCGTCCTCGCCCAGACGCGAGATATGATCCTCGGCAACGCCCAGGGAGCGCCACACGTCATGGGTCTCGTCGTCCTCGGTAAAGACGGTGAAGTACAGGCGGTCGAGCGGCAGCTTGAACTCCTTGGTGATGAGCTCAAAGGCCCAAGCGCAAGCCTGCTGCTTGGAGACGCCGCCAAAGGAGAAGTCGCCGAGCATCTCAAAGAAGGACAGGTGACGGCCGTCCTCGCCGATGCAGTCGATGTCGTTGGTGCGGACGCACTTCTGGCAGGAGATCGCGCCGATCTCCTTCATGGTCTTCTTGCCCTGGTAGTACTCCTTAAACTGGTTCATGCCGGCATTGGCAAGCAGCAGCGAAGGATCGTCGGGGACGAGGGACGAAGAAGGATAGAGCTTAAGACCGCGCTCCTCAAAGAAGTTGAGGAACTTAGAGCGAATCTCAGCCGTAGTCATTGACGGGTAGTCAGCACTCATAGAGGGAATCTCCTCGGTTTCACATCGAAACAGTTCAAACGTAACGATATTACCATCCCACCGCGCAAGTGCAAAAAAGAGGGCCGGCACAATGCCGGCCCTTCAGCGAAATTGCATGTTAGCGCGTATGAATGTTAACCCGAATTACCCCACTAGTTGTCGTCATCGTCCATGGAACCGTCGATGCCGGTTTTGGTATCATCCGTATTGGAATCATCATCCCTGGCGAAGGGGTTCTTGAAAAAGCCTGTCGCGTCGGGCTGAAGACCCGAGAGCTTTATCCAGGGATTATCGAGTTCGGGCTTGGGCATGGCCTTGGCCTCAGGCGCGGTCTCGTTGCCGATGAGCTCGGACTCATAGATGAACGTATCGTCCCCAAGCGCGTCGTAGGCGGCGACCGGGTTGCCCTCGGCATCGCGATACGGCGTGCCCTTAAACACGGCGCCGTCATAGGCCACAAGCTGGCGGCCAGTCTCATTCTCGAAGTAGTACACGAAGATACCCTTGAGGGCCGCACACAGCGGGATAGCAATAATCATGCCGATGGGGCCCATGAGTGCCGAGCCAATAACGAGCGCCGTGAGGCTCATGATGGGATGCACCTGCACCGAGCTCTGCATGACCTTGGGCGAAATCACGTTATCGGTGACGTTTTGCGCGACCATCGTCACGATGAGCGTCCATAACGCCAACATGGGGCTAAACATGAAACCGAGCACTGTGGCGATTGCTGCGCTCACCCAGGGACCGACGACCGGAACCAAATGCATGATCCCCGTAAAGATAGCCATGAGCGCCGCATACGGATGGCCGATGATCATAAAACCGATAAAGGCAAGGAAGCCACCGCAGATGGACGTCACGACCATACCGCGCATGTAGCCGCCGACAGAGCGAGAAAGGATGGCGACCATAAAGCGGTACGAGGTCTCCTTCTCCTGACCGATGATGGTGCAAATCTCGTGGTGCATGCGAGGGTAGTCGCAGGCCATCCAGTAGGCAAGCACTAGACCAAGGAAGATCACGAACAGCTGCGAGGCCGTATTGGTGATGAGCGGGAACACACCGCGGCCAAGCTCGGCAGCGATCTGAGACACATACTTCGATGCCACAGCGACCAGCGACGAAAGATTATCGTCCAAATACTCCTTGAGCGGCGTGTTGTTAAGCGTCTTGGCATGCGAGATCATCTCATTGAGATCGCCACCCGCAACACGAAGCTGCTCGGGCAGGCGGCTCAGGACTTCCATGATCTGACCAAAAAGAATCGGCGACAAGATGCAAACGACACCGACGAGCACGGCAACGACCACAATAAGCGCGATAAGCGAACCGATGCCGCGATTCACGCCGTGATGCTCGAGCCAGTTGGTGATCGGCGACATCACAAAGGCGATGATGGAGCCGACTGCCAAAAACTCGATAACCGGCGCCAGGATGCCCATAAGGTTAAAGATGACGGCGGCGATGACAATGCAGCCGACGACACCCCAAATGCGCAGCGTCAGAATACGGGTATCGCGCAGCGTGCGATCGGTTTGTTGGGGGTGCTCACTCATGAACGAACCATCACTCCGTCGGGGTCGATCTTGTCCTGAATCTTCTTAAGCGTGCGGCGCAGCAGACGCGAAACCTGCACCTGCGAGATGCCCAGCTTCTTGGCAATCTCGATCTGGGTCATGCCCTTCACAAAACGCAACTCGATAACCTCACGCTCGCGCGGCGAGAAATCGCGGATGGCTTCCTCGATTACCAGGCGGTCATCGGTAAAGTCGAGCTCGTTGTCGTCGTCGGCGTAGCGATCGAGAATCGAAGGCGCATCATCGGAATCGGACGCACCGGGGGCCTCGATGGGCACCGAGGTGTAGGCCGAAGACGACTCCATGGCTTCGAGCACCTCGTCGACGGTCACGCCCAGGTAATCGGCGATTTCCTCAACCTTGGGCGAACGCTGAAGCTCGTTGGTGAGCTTGTCGGTTGCCTGGTTGACCTTGGCAGAGAGCTCCTGCAGACGACGCGGCACGCGCACACTCCAGCCCTTGTCGCGGAAGTGGCGCTTAATCTCGCCCAGGATGGTGGGCGTGGCAAACGTCGTGAACTCAAGTCCGCGTTCAGGGTCAAAGCGGTCGATAGCCTTGAGCAGGCCCAGATAGCCGACCTGCAAAAGGTCATCGAGCGGCTCGCCGCGGTTCTTAAATTTGTTGGCAAGAAACCTTACCAGGTTCATATGGGACATGACGAGCTGCTCGCGAGCATCCGGATCACCGGTCTCCTTATAACGACGAAACAGCTCGCGGGTTTTCTCCTTGTCCCAAGCGGTCTTGCCGCTCCGGGAGCGTTCGGTCATATTAGATATCCGCCTTGAGGTCGAGGGAAAGCGTTAGGGGCGCTGTAGTCTTTTCGTAGGAGTCGCACACACTCGCCAAAATGAGCTCGGCATACACGGCAGCCTGGTCATCCTCATCGACAGTCGCCTGGTCGCCAAAGGTAAAGGTCATGCCCACATGCGATTCGTCGACATCGAATTTGATCGAGATATCGTCGGAATCAACAGCCGTGCAGCCAAAGATGAAGGCTTCCTCGGCAGCCATACGAATGTCCTCGATGCGATCGACGGACATAGAGCACAGGGCGCCGACGTTGGCGGCCGTCATGCGCACCAAGCGCGCGAGACGCGGATCACCGGCAACAGTCAGCGTAATGGGGCAGGTTGCTTCGCTACTCATCGCAGGACTCCTCGGAGGTCTCGGCGGGCGTATAGGTGTAATACTGAGCAGGCTTGGCTGCGGGCTTCTGAACATCATCGTCATCAGCAGCGGTATCGTCGTCGCCAATCAGGACCCGCTCGGAAGGCTGCTCGGCCTCGGAGGCGGCAGCGGCGAGCTTGCGATCGGCGTCGGCTGCAGGAGCCTTCACCTTATTGAAGAGCTTCTGCACGGCGCCAGCAGCGGAATCAGTCACACTCGATACGGCATTACTGGCCTCGGCCATGCTGCCCGTAACCTCGGAGATGTCGCGAACGACCGCCTCAACCTCAACGAGGTTAGACGTCAGAGCGTCAACGGCGGTCTTGCTCGACTTGAGGAGCGGCTCAACCTGTGCCAGCGCGGGGGTGAGCTCATCGACAGCGCCATCGAGCTTTGCCACCACGGGCTGTGCCTCGGCGAGCGTGTTGTTAAGGTCACTCACCGTCTTGTCGAGCGAATCAACGACGGTGCGGGTCTTGCGCAGGGTAAGCGCGAGCTCGACAACAGCCCACACGCCGGCAATGGCGAGCACCAGCAGGGCGATTTGAATGGGACTCATACAAGCCTCCCGGAAAAATCGAAATACAGACGCTGTTCATGGTACCCCAAACAAAGGCAAAGATACCCAAAGGGAATGTGCGAGGTGCCAATGACCTACTTGGGAGCATTACCGCTACGGTCGCGTTCGCTTTGCTCCACACGCCACTCTTCCCAACCGCGGCCCGCAGGCTGCCAGAACGCGCCGCGCTCCAGGCCCTCGGGCAAATAGCGCTGCTCGACCCAGCCTTCGGGATAGTCATGCGGATACTTGTACACACCGTACTCATCGCTGCCCGGGCGATGACGGTCGCGCAGGTAACTCGGCACCTCGCGAAGACCACTACTGTGGATATCGGCCAGCGCTGCATCGATCGAGACCT
This sequence comes from uncultured Collinsella sp., assembly GCA_937995345.1. GTDB lineage: Bacteria > Actinomycetota > Coriobacteriia > Coriobacteriales > Coriobacteriaceae > Collinsella. Next base: position 26,717 of record CALKKS010000002.1, read on the forward strand.
CGCACGCGTTGGACTTAGGCGCCAGGCACACATAGAGCGCAGCCTGAGCCAGGTTAATGCGACACTCGGGATACCCAATGACCTCGGCAGATTTAAACGCAGCGTGCGCTATAAGCAGGGCCTGCGGATCGGCGTTACCGACATCTTCGGAAGCATGGATCATGATGCGTCGGGCGATAAACTTGGGGTCCTCCCCCGCATCGATCATGCGCGCAAGCCAATAGATGGTGGCATCGGGGTCGCTGCCGCGCATGGACTTAATGAACGCGCTGATTATGTCGTAGTGCATGTCGCCGTCTTTGTCATAGGTAAAGCCACGACGCGGATTGGCAATCTTTACGTCATCCACGGTAATGGGATAGCGCTCCCCCGCCGCCGGAGCCGGCGTGCCCTCGGTATCGGGACGCGTCACGGCGATCTCACTTGCCAGCTCGAGCGTTGTGAGTGCCGAGCGGGCATCGCCCGCGGCCAGCGTGCAAATGGTCTTGACTGTATCCTCATCGGCAGAGAACTTACTGTTTAAACCCTGCGGCGCCTCGAGCGCACGCTCAATGAGCGTGGCGATATCCTCGTCTTTAAGATGCTCAAGCTCTACCACGCGCCCACGCGACAACAGTGCGGAGTTGACCTCGAAGTAAGGGTTCTCAGTCGTGGCGCCAATCATAATGACGGTACGGTTCTCAACCGCATGCAAAAGCGCATCCTGCTGCGACTTCGAAAAACGGTGAATCTCGTCGATGAACAAGATGGTACGGCGGTCATACGTATTCAGGCGCGTCTTTGCCTCGTCGATCACGCGACGCAGGTCCTTCACGCTACCCGTGACGGCGCTGACCTCGACAAACTCGCTCTTGGTATGGTTGGCAATGATATGCGCCAGCGTCGTCTTGCCCGTACCGGCAGGCCCATACAGAATCACGCTCGATAGCACATCATGCTCAATTGCCGCACGCAACCACGAACCCTTGCCCACGGCCTTTTGCTGGCCCACGTAATCGTCGAGCGAATTGGGACGCATTCGCACCGCGAGCGGCGCATTTTTAAAGGAACGCTCGCGCGTCGAGGCAGAAAAAAGGTCGTCCATAGCCATCCCATGCATCAATCAAAAGCTTTGCTCGTCAACAGTATACCGAAAAGATACGAACTACCGTTCGTTAATATAGGTACGATGCGGAAACTCCAGACCAGGGAATAGCTTGCTCGTCAGCTCGCAGAAATAGCCGTCCGTCATGCTCGCGATGTAATCCACCACCGCTTGATCCTTGTCGTCCTGCCAGGCATAGGTGCGATCGTAGTAGGAAAGCTGCTGCTCTATGCGCGAAATATGATGCTTAAAGATGTAAGAGGACTCGTCGCCTTTATTTAGATCCCGCAGGCAACGGTCGTAAAGCATTTCGAACGCCTCGCGCAGTTCCGCTTCGGAGTCGCCCTCGATACCGCCCTTGCTGTAGATCTTCTCGTAGTTCTCGCGCTTGGCCCGGCGGATCTCCTCAAACAGGTCCCCGCTCATCTCGATACGCGGTTTGCCGTAGCTATGCTCAACGATATCGATGGAAGCGTGCGTGAGAATCCAGCTGTTATAGGCGCCGCCCCGACCATCGTCAAAAGCGTCGGGCGACAGCAGGCCAGCCGCAATGGCGTCTTGGCGATCGCGCCCTACGTAGGCGAGGATATCAGAGATACGCACAACGCAGCCCTCGAGCGTCATGGGACGCAGGTGCTCAATCGCGCTATAGCCCGTGGCGATACAGTCCTCAACCGTCTGATCGAACTGGCCAAAGGATGCCATGTGCGACAGCTCAAATACACGTTGCTCGTACTCGCCGTTGTGACATAGCACGCCATCGAGCGTCTGGAGCGACACGTTGCGGCCGTACAGCGCATCGAGTACGCGGACCGACTGCACGTTATGAAAAAAGTAGCGACCCGTGCGCTCGTGGTAAATATCGTTGAGAAAGCGCTCACCGGCATGGCCAAAGGGCGTGTGGCCCAAGTCGTGGCCTAAGCCAATCGCCTCGATCAGATCGCAGTTGAGTCCCAGGGCGCGGCCGATATCGCGTGCGATGCGCGAGACAAGCTGCACGTGCAGACCACGACGCGACAGGTCGTCGTTGCTGCGAAAACTGAAGACCTGTGTTTTGCCGGCATAGCGAGTGTACGCCGGAAGATGAAGAATCTTTTCGGTATCGCGCATAAATGCCGGACGCATCAGCGTGCCTTTGTCGGCAGCGCGATCAATACGACGAATGACCTGGTCGTCGTTGCAACGATACGGGTTGACGGCACCCGAAGCACGATCGGCGGAAATGCGCTCGACAAGTTCGGGCGACAACGCTGAGGGAATACGGTCCATGCGCGCCTTAATGACGGCCGTTTCTTGATTAGTTGCCATGGCATGCTCCTTAAGAAGGATGCGCAATCGGTTACAATGTGCAGCCCACGACCTCGATTATGGCAAAAATCGGCACCAAAAACGGGAGCAATGGCAGCGAGCGCGATTTTGTGAAGAGGCAGGAGAGGGCCAGGACCAGGAGCGCGACGGCAAATGCCACGATGCCGTCCAGAGGGTCGAGCGTGCAAAGCGCGAAGAGCGCCTTGGCATCCCCCATGCCGATGCCGGGGGCTTGAAGGAGGCGCCGCCAGAGCGACTCAGTGAGCACAAGGGCAAGGTAGACGATGACAGCAAGACCGGCATGGTCAAGCACCGTGTTCATGCCAAGATCTAGCCAGATGCCCACAAATGCCGCCACGGCGCACGCGGCAGCAAGCGCATTCGGAAACCGCCGCTCGCGCGCATCGATACAGGCACCAGCGATAGCGCACAGCCAAAACGGGATATAGACCATCGAACACCTCCTCGAGCTGCATCACAAAAGCAAAACCACTACAAAGGGCCTGTCCCCTTTGTAGTGGTTTTGATGGTGGTTATTTGGCGCCTTGCATGACCTCGTCGAGGGTAACGTTGACGGCGTGCTGCGTCGGCACCCAGTCGACCTTCAAGAACAGCGCTGCCACCGTAATGGGGATATAGCTGAACATAAAGATCGGGAAGGTGAATAGGTTGGTCACCAGACGCCACTTTTGAGCGCAGTGAATGTGCTTGTACTCAAAGATGGTCGTGAGCAACGCCAGGATAAAGAACGTCTGATACATCATGACGAAGGTCATAATGAGCGAAGCGGCGCACGCCTGCATCTCGACTTCGGTAGCCAAGAAACCGTGCGAAAGACCACCCACGATGAGGAACGTCGCATTAGCGAGCATCGAGATCAACGATAGCAGCATGCCCGGGGCGATCGTCATAAACATGTCGTAGGCGGCAAAGCGATGATAGCGAAACGTCGATTTGACAAGATGCTTGCCGTAGGTAAAAAAGACCTGGTAGAAGCCCTTGGTCCAACGCATGCGCTGTTTCCAGGACGCCTTAAACGTCACGGGCTGCTCGTCAAAGAACTCCGCCGGCGCATAACCGATGCGGATGCCGTGAATGGCGCAGAACGTGGTGAACTGGATGTCCTCGGTCAGTGTATGGAACTGCCAGCCGTGCATGCCCTCGATAACACTGGCGGAGATGAGGTAGCCCGAACCCGAGACAGCGCAGGACGTCTTGCAGATATTACGCGCGTTGTTGAGGAAGCGGGCCTCACGCAGATACCAGGTGGCGTTGGCAGACGAAATCCACGAACTGCCGAAGTTCTTGGAGTTGCGATAGCTCGTGACCACATGAAAGCCCTGGTCAAAGGCGTCATTCATCTTCGAGACGTAATCGCGGGAGATAACGTTGTCGGCATCGAAGATAAAGTAGCCCTCAAACGTGTCGGGATACTCGTTAAGGATGCGATCGAAACCAAAATCCATGACCCAGCTCTTGCCCTTGCGGGCCAGATCATTGCGCTCGTAAACAATGGCACCGGCCTCACGCGCAAGCTGCGCGGTGTTGTCGGTGCAGGCGTCGGCAACGACAAAGACTTCGATGAGCTCGGACGGATAGTCCTGATCCTTAATGGAGCGAACGAGGTTGGCGATCACGGCCTCCTCGTTATGCGCCGCAATAAAGAAGGCGTACCGGTGGAGTTTTTTGGCCTTGGGAGGCGCGACCTCGCCACGAAGAGCGCCAATGACAAAGAAGACCACCTGGTACAGAAAGCAGACCGTGAGCAGCGTGACGACAATCTGGTTGAAGATCACGATGGGCGTGTTAGTTTGTAAAAAGGCGAGCATGCAGGCTCCCAGGAACGCGTTACGTAAACAAACGTATATATTACCGTAGGGTGACCGAGTTCAAGAAACCACCTAATACTGGCTAGGCTTCGAGAAGACCGAGCTGCGGAACGATTTCGTCGCCGGCAGAGGTGCGGCCAAGCGAGCGCGGGGCCAGGTCGTCAAGAACCGCAGCGAGATCCCACGGCAGCTCGTCGCGGCACTCAATGCGATCCCCCGTCACGGGATGGTCGAATGCGACGCGCCAAGAATGAAGGAATTGCCTGGTCAGGCCCTGATCGGCGCGCGCATCGCACTTGCCGTAGAGCGGATCGCCCACGCAGGCGTGGTTGATATGGCGCATATGCACGCGAATCTGATGTGTGCGGCCCGTAAACAGGTGGCACTCGACGAGCGTGTAGCCGTCGTCAAAACGCGTGGAATCGAAGCGCTCGAGGACCTTAAAGGTCGTGATGGCCTGGCGCGCGAAAGGATCGTCCGAAACCGCCATCTTGACACGGTCACGCGTCGATCGGGCAATACCGGTGTTGATGGTGCCCTCGTCCATAGCGATATGACCGTGAACGAGCGTAATGTAGCGGCGGTCGAGCGTGCGCGTGCGGATAAGATTTTGGAGCGCGCGCTGGGTGTCGTCGTCTTTTGCCGCGAGCATAAGGCCAGAGGTATCGCGATCCAAACGATGCACGATACCGGGGCGGTCCTCACCCTGCACGGTGCCCAGATGGTCGATACCGCAGTGATAGACCAGCGCATTCGCGAGGGTACCGCTCTCATGACCATGCGCAGGATGGCACACCAGGCCGCGCTGCTTGGAGAGCACGATGAGGTAGTCGTCCTCGTAGCGGATATCGAGGGGAATGGCCTCGGGAATCACGTCGGTCGGGTCGTGCGGCTCAGGCAGATCAACCGAAATGCGATCGCCGGCACGCACGGCGTACTTTTTAGACAGGCAGGTCTCGCCATTGACGGCAACGGCACCGCCCTCGATCAGATGCGCGCAGGCAGAGCGCGTAGGGCAGCCATCGTTGGCGCCCAGATAGGCGTCAAGACGCTGACCAGCGGTATCGTCGGCAACAAGAATATGGATGTCGGCCATTAGCGCTCGTTCCTTTCGCGAATCTTGCGGGCACGCTCCCCACGTTGTTTAGCCTTGCGCTTGGCGCGGGCCTCGTCACGGGCGTTGAGCTCGGCGGTCGCATCGACTTCGCGGGCCGCGGGGCTCAAGAACATGTAGCCGAAGAGAGCGAGCACGACGCCCACGGTAATGCCGATATCGGCAACGTTGAAGACGGGGAAGTCGATGAAGGTGGTGGCAATAAAATCGGTCACGAAGCCAAAGGCAAGACGATCGATCGCGTTGCCGATGGCGCCGCCCACAACCATCGCCATGCCCACAACCTCAAGATGGGCGAGCTGAGGTGCACGAACGAGGTACACGGCAATAGCGATAATGACCGCCAACGCCAGCACGGCAAACGCGAGGCCATGTCCCTCGCCCATGCTAAAGGCGGCACCGATATTGCGGACAAACATAAAGTCGACGACACCGGGGATGACGGTCACATGCAAAGCGTCGCCCACGGCACGAACCGCAAGCTTGGTCAGCTGATCAAGAAGCAGCACAGACAGCGCCACCCCACCAGCAACACCCAACCGCCAACGCAAAGGCGGCGTCATATCCCCAGTACGACCCAAATCAATCCCCTACCCTCAGATAATCAAATTCCGTCAAACGCAGTAGATAATCATACATTGACGCAAGGAAGAAGCGACAAATCTCCCAAGAACGGAAACACCGCAGGTGGAGCATAAATGAGCGAGCGGGTCGCATTTGAGACAAGGTGACGTGAAATGAAAGGGCGCTGACCTTTCGGTCGCGCCCTTGAAATTGAACGGCAGATTGTCCAAATGCGGCCCGCGCAGCGTCGGCCAGTTACGGCGTTTGGTAAAACGCCGTAACTCACGATTGCCGCTTAGGGGCGTTTGCATCGTCGGTAGGTTGCGGCGTTCTACGAACGCCGCAACCTACAGCGCCTCAGCGCAGCGCTTACAAATATGAGCGTGGCCGTTGTACTCGCCGACGGTGGTGCGGTAGTTCCAGCAACGGTCGCAGCACTCGCCCTCGGCAGCCTCGATGGCAACGGAAAGCTCCTCGCCCTGGGTCAGCTCAACATCGGAGACGATGTAGAACTCGGCCAGATCGACGGCCTTGTCGCCGGTCAGCAGCGCGTACATCTCGGCGGGAACGACCGCCTTAACGCGGACCTGCTGGCTCTTAGTGAAGGTGCCGGCGGAGCGGGCATCCTCAAGGGCCTTGGTCACGGCGCTACGGAGCTCGAGTGAAGCCTCGAGCACGCCCTCGAACTCATTGGCCTCGTCAACCGTAATGGGCGACTTATACCAATCGAGCAGCGCGGCGTACTTCTGGTGATCGACGCAGCCGGCAGGCGCATAGGCCATGGCCTCGTCGACCGTGTAGGACAGGATCGGCTGAAGGTCGCGCATGAGCATCGAGAAGAGCTCGGCGAGCACAGTCTGGGCGCTGCGGCGCTCGAGCGAGCCGGGCTTCTCGCAGTACAGACGGTCCTTCAGGGCGTCGAGGTACACGTTGGAGAGCTCGGTAACAACGAAGTCGTAGAGCGCGCGGTAGGCACGCGGGAACTCGTAGCTGGCGTAGGCATCGTCGACCTCGGCCTGGACCTGGGTCAGGCGGGCAACCATGAGCTTGTCGAGCCGCAGCAGGTCGGCAAAGGCAACGCCGTCGGTCTCAGGCTCAAACTGACCCTCGAGCTCGGAGAGCAGGAAGCGCAGCGTGTTGCGGAAACGACGGTAGGCATCGGACGTACGAGCAAGGATCTCATGGTCGATGGACACGTCGGAGCTGGTATCGACGGATGCAACCCACAGACGAATGATGTCGGCGCCCATCTCGTCGCAGACTTTGTTGGGGTCGATGACGTTGCCGAGCGACTTGGACATCTTGCGGCCCTGGCCGTCGAGGGTGAAGCCTTGCGAGACGACCGCCTTGTACGGAGCGTGGCCGTTGGCACCCACCGAGGTGAGCAGCGAGCTCTGGAACCAACCGCGGTGCTGGTCGGAGCCCTCGAGATACACGTCCGCCGGATACTCAAGCTCGGGGCGATACTCGCAGACGGCCTTCCAGGAGACGCCGGAATCCCACCACACGTCGAGGATGTCCTTATCGGCCTTAAGGTGATGGCCGCCGCACTTGGGGCAGACGCAGGCCTCGCCCAGGTAGCTCTCGGGAGCGTCGGTGAACCAGGCGTCGGAGCCCTTCTCGTGGAAGAGCTTGATGACGGCGTCGAGCGTGGCGTCGTTCATGACCTTCTCGCCGCAGTCGGCGCAGGTGTAGCTCGGGATAGGCACGCCCCAGTTGCGCTGACGGCTGATGCACCAGTCGGGACGCTGCTCGACCATGGCACCGATGCGGTTGGCCGCGTGGGCCGGATACCACTTGACGTTCTCGCGAACCTCTTTGCCAGCCTGCTCGCGCAAACCGGTCTTGTCCATCGAGACAAACCACTGGTCGGTAGCACGGAAGAGCACCGGGTGCTTGCAGCGCCAGCAGTGCGGATAGCTGTGCGTGATCTTCTTCTCGAGAACCAGGGTGCCGCGCTCGCGCAGGAACTCGATGATGTGCGGGTTGGCCTCATCGGTATCCATACCGCTGAAGGGGCCACCGGTGCCAAACTCCTCACCGGTGTAGAACTTGCCGTCGTCATCGACCGGCATGCAGATGTCGGTGATGCCCTCCTTGAGGCAGGCAAAGTAGTCGTCGACGCCGTGGCCGGGCGAGTTGTGGACGATACCGGTACCATCATCGACACCGACGTAATCGGCCAGCAGCGCCACGCCCTCAACGCCGTCAAAGATCGGCTGCTTGTAGTGGATGTGGTGGAAGGTCTCGGCGGGAACCACATAGGGCTTGCCGTCGACCATGACCGGGATGTACTCCCAGCCAAACTCCTCGCAGCACTTGGGAGCCAGGTCCTCGAGCATGACCTCGGCGCGACCATCGTGCTCAACGGCGACGTAGGCGGCGCCGGGCTTGAGGGAAACCGCCTGGTCGGAGGGGATGGTCCACGGCGTTGTCGTCCAGATGATAAAGTCGACCGGGCCATCGAAGTTCTCGAGGCCGGCGGGCTTGGAGGTCATCTCAAAGCGGACGAAGATGGACGGGCTCGTCTCGTCGGAGTACTCAATCTCGGCCTCGGCGAGTGCGGTGTGGCAGTGCTTGCACCAGTGGACGGGCTTGTGACCGCGATAGATCATGCCCTTATCGAACATGGCCTTGAAGACCTCAATGTCGGCGGCGTCATGCTGGTGATAGAGCGTCAGGTAGGGATTGTCCCAGTCGCCGAGCACGCCCAGACGACGGAAGCCGGCCTTCTGCAGCTCGATGTTCTCGACAGCAAACTCATTGCAGAGCTCACGGATCTTAGCCGTGGAGGTCTGGTTGAACTTCTCGGTGCCGAGCTTCTCCTCGACCTTGTGCTCGATCGGCTGGCCATGGCAGTCCCAACCGGGGACATAGGGGACCTCATAGCCCTGCATCATCCAGTAGCGGTTGATCATGTCCTTGGAGATCTTGTTCATGGCGTGGCCGATGTGGATCGGACCGTTGGCGTACGGAGGGCCGTCGTGCAGCACGAACTTCTTGTGACCCTCGTTCTTCTTCAGAACCTGCTCGTAGACCTTGTTGTCCTGCCAGTCCTTGAGTCGCTTGGGCTCGGACTTGGAAAGACCGGCACGCATGGGAAATCCGGTTTTGGGCAGATTCATCGTCTGCTTGTACTCGTTTGCCACGGTACCCCTTTCTTGTCATGGGCGTGCACGCCCTCTGGGCACCAAAAAAGCGCCCGTCCCTACAAGCTGGGACGAAGCGCCACAAAACGAGCAGCACGCCCGTAAAAGCTCTTCGCTTAACCACCCAGCTTAGATGCCCTCGCCCGCGTCGCCGCGCGCTCGCATCCGTTACTCGGCTGGCCTGTATCGACGACCATCTCGGCGATGTCTACTAAGACGTGCCTACACGGCGCGTCCGTTGGGACCGCAGCTCCGGGGTGATTTTCATCGGTCGCATGCGCGGGTTCTCAGCACTCCCCGCTCTCTGTAGCATGCGGATGGCCGACTACTCGTCCCCATCAACGCTTATGCGGAGTATGCTAGCACGTTCCGCGCCGGCGAAAAACCCTCAACACTGGTTTTATACGTTCAAATTTTCTTGCGGCCGTGGACCTTCTCTTGGAGCAAAATACCTGTAAGCACTTTATCGAACGAAAGAAGGTACCTATGCGCACAATTGGAATGAGCGACTATACCGTCGGCGAAGACTGCTTTGACGAGCTGCCCGGAGCGCTGGCCGAATACGGAGCGACCAAGGTCGCGATCATCGGTGGCAAGCGGGCACTGGCCGCAGCACTTCCCGGTATCGAAGCTGCGCTAGCAGACACCGACGTCGAGATTCTGGAGACGCGCGTATACGGTACCAACAGCACACGCACCAATATCGCCAAGGTCGTAAACTCCCCCGCCTGCCAGGAAGCCGACGTGCTCATTGCCTGCGGCGGCGGCAAGGCACTCGACACCGTCAAGACGGCGGCCATCGAGCTCAAGAAGATCGTCTTTACGGTGCCGACGATCTGCTCCAACTGCTCCGCCGCGACCGCCATTGCCGTCGTGTATAACGACGACGGCTCGCTCGAGGGCTATTCGTACCCCAACCGACCGGCGCACATCTTCATCAACCCCAAGATCATCGCCGAGGCACCGGCGGAGTACTTCTGGGCCGGCGTGGGCGATGCCCTGTCTAAGCAGCCCGAGGTCGAGTACGCCACGAGCGCCGGTAATTTGGAGCACACGGCAGGCCTTGGCCTGGCACTCGCCCACACCTGCTCCGAGCCGCTGTTTACCTATGGCGTGCAGGGTCTTGAGGACGTTCGCCAGAACCTGTCGACCGAAGCCGTCAAGCAGATCGCGCTCGATATCGTGGTCAACACGGGCTACGTCTCGAACCTGACCAACCAAAACGATTACTACTACAACTCGAGCGTGGCGCACGCGTTCTACAACGCCACGTGCAGCATTCCGCGTGAGGGCACCTACCTGCACGGCGAGGTCGTAAGCCTGGGCGTGCTGGTGCTGTTTGCCTATACGGGCGATACCGAGAACCTTGAGCGCTACGCCGCCTTTAACAAGCAGATGGGCCTGCCCGTGACGCTTGAGCAGGTCGGCCTTACCGAGGCCGATATCCCCGCCCTGTGCGAGTATGCGCACGCCACCAACGAGTGGAAGCAGGGAAACCCCGAGCCCTTCACGGACAAAAAATTCGCCGCCGCCATCAAGGCCGCCGACGCTTACGGCCACACGCTCTAGGACTGGCCCAAAACCACCACAAAGGGGACAGGTACCTTTCTGGTGGTTTTTTATTGCTCCAGCATTCAGTTCGTACTCGAACCCGATACTTTACGAGAAAGGGTTCGGGTACGTTTTTTGTTTACCGGAAATTCTGCGGAAGGACTACTCGGAACGGTAAACAGGAACGAACAGAGGCAGGGTATCATCGTGGTGATGGTATCCTGCCTTTTGTTTTGCGGGATCAAGGTCGCTTTATGCGAACTTGATCGCCACTTATATGGCGCATTGATGGCAATTGCTTCGTACGTGCATACCGGGAGTCTGTACACCTCTGGCAAGGCGTAACACACTAGACTTTGTTCCAAAGTTCGTGTGCTAAGGGGGCAGGCCCCTTAGAATTCCTGTGGAGCGTGTACGCACGTACGCAGGAAAACGGCAATATTTCGCTATATCAGGGCGTTCTTTCATTGGAGAGTATGGTATACACAGGTTAGTTCAACAAATAAGAATTTATATATAACGGAGAATATTGATGAAACTTTTTTTATGTTCTCACTTTTCAAGTGTAGGAAGTCTGATAAAGGAAGAAATTGAAAATAAAAAAGTCGCATTTATTCCAACAGCTTCGCTGCGTGAAGGCTACACCGGTTATGTCGGCTCGGCTCGAAAATTATTCAAAAAGTTGGGAGCAATCGTAACTGAAATTGATATTTCAACGGAGGCTTATTCAACGATACAGTCTGTTTTTGAAGAAGCGGATGTGATATATTTTACCGGCGGAAATTCTTTCTTTCTTATGGACCAGCTCCGTAAAACGGGAACGGATGAGCTGTTGAAGAAAGAATTGGCAAAGGGAAAACTGATGATTGGTGAATCGGCAGGTGCGATTATATGCGCTCCAAGCATCCAATATATCGAGCAAATGGATGAAAAGCCGGAGGACTACTCACAAGAAGATGATGCAGGGCTTGATTTGATTGATTTCTATGTTCTTCCGCATTATCTTACAGCACCATTTAAGAAAGTTACCGAGAAAATAATGACTGAGTTTTCGGATTTGAATCTATGCCCAATTAACAACCGTCAGGGAATTGTAATTGACGGTGAAGGTTCAAAGGTAATTTGCAAAGACTAATTTGAAAATTCCAGTTTGCTGTACTCGTTCCTAGCAGGGTTTGGGGCAGGCACGCCCCAACAAGAAGCTGTCCCAAAGGGGCAAGAATGGGGACTGCGGACGATTTCTTGGACCGTCACGCGGCCCTTCCCAGCGCGGAGCGGAACTCAGCCGGCGTGCGGCCACCGAGCGCATCGCTGCGCCTCTCCGTATTGTATCGACCGATCCAGCCCCCGAGCTCCTCGATGAAGCGGGCGGGGGTCCAGTCCGACCAGTCCCTGCCGTGCCAGAACTCCTTCTTGAGCAGGCCGAAGAAGCCCTCCATCGCCGCGTTGTCCGGGCTGCAGAGCTTGGCGGACTGGATTGGCTACACTGATGTGGACAGTTCCGGGAGGGGCGCAAGAGATGGGAAGGCCGTGTGCGCGTTCCTGCGTGAGGGCCGCGGGGAGGGGCTGCCTGGGTACGGCGCCTGTCAACTCGGTCCACGTCTTTGATGACCGGGTCGTACTCAATATCAACTTCACGGATGATGCCAAAACGGTCACCCGTGAGGAAGTGTTGGGTTCGAGTGCTATGGACAATGTTCCAGCATGCTGGGATCGAACTCGCTAGCCGGAATCACACGGTACCCGTGACGCAGCAGCAGATCGACAAAAACACCGTTGCCCGCAGTGAGCGTACCGCTGAACGTTCCGTCGTAGATGCGACCCGCGCCGCACGAGGGACTACGATCTTGAAGGATGCACGCAGCGATCTCGGACGGGCCGCCCGCCTGCTCGCACATATCGAGTGCGCGCTCTGCGCCCAGACGAAACTCGCGATCGACCGAGACGCCCTCGCAGGTGCGGACCTCGCCGTTCGCAATCTCGGATGGCTTGCGCGGCGTGGGCAGGCCACCGAAGACCTCGGGGCACACCAGTAAGACCTCGGTCCCCGTGTGCTCGCAAGCCTCGACCAGCTCGCGATGGTAATTGTCGAGCCCGTTATACTTACAGCTTTCACCCATCAAACAGGCACTTACCACGATCTTCATATAACAACTCTCCTCACGCAAAAACGCCCCATTTGAGATGGACACTCAAATGGGGCGATTGACACAGCGCAACTAGTATTACTGCTGCTTTGGCATCAGCGGATTCTCGCGCGTGAGAAGATTCATAAACTCCTCGCCCGTGATCGTCTCCTTCTTGTACAGATAACGAGCCAGCTCGTGGAGCTTAAACTTGTTCTCCTTGAGGATCTGCAGGGCACGATCGTGCGCATCCTCAATCAACTTGGCGACAATTGCGTCCACGCGCTCGGCCGTACCGGGAGCGCAGGTAAGCGACGTGTCCTGGTTGAGGTACGCGTTCTGGACGGTACCGAGCGCCATCATGCCAAACTCATCGGACATACCAAAGCGTGTCACCATATTACGGGCGAGCTTAGTGGCCTGCTCGATGTCGTTGGCCGCACCGGTCGTCATCTCGCCAAAGATGAGCTCCTCGGCAGCACGTCCGCCGCAGTAGACGGCGAGCTTGTCCAGAACCTCCTGGCGCGTGGTCAGGAAGCGCTCGTCCTCCTCGACCTGCATGGTGTAGCCCAGAGCGCCGCTCGTGCGCGGCACGATGGTGATCTTGGTAACCGGCGCAGAGCCCTTCTGGCGGGCGGCAACGATGGCATGGCCGATCTCGTGGTAAGAAACAACCTGCTTCTCGTGATCGGACAGCACCGTGGACTTGCGCTGCTGACCGGCGATGACAACCTCCACCGACTCCTCAAAATCGTCCTGTGTGGCGCGCTTGCGACCCTCGCGGACGGCACGCAGAGCACCCTCGTTGATGATGTTGGCCAAGTCGGCACCCGAGGCACCGGGCGTGGCGCGGGCAATCGCGGTCAGGTCGATCGGGGGCTGCGTCTTCACGCTCTTGGCATGGAGCTCAAGGATGTTCTTACGGCCGGTCAGGTCGGGCAGCTCAACGGGGATGCGGCGGTCAAAACGACCGGGGCGCAACAAGGCCGGATCAAGGCTGTCGGGTCGGTTGGTAGCAGCGAGAACGACAATACCCTTGTGGTTATCGAAGCCGTCCATCTCGGTCAGCAGCTGGTTGAGCGTCTGCTCGCGCTCGTCGTTGCCGCTAAAGCCGCCGCCATCGCGCTTCTTGCCGATGGTATCGATCTCATCGATAAAGACGATGCAGGGAGCCTTTTCCTTGGCCTGCTTAAACAGGTCGCGTACCTTGGCGGCGCCACGGCCGACGAACATCTCGACGAACTCAGAACCAGAAATACTAAAGAACGGCACGCCCGCCTCGCCGGCAACGGCCTTGGCAAGCAGGGTCTTACCCGTACCCGGGGGGCCGACAAGAAGAGCACCGCGCGGCAGCTTGGCGCCGATCTCCTCGTAGCGCTGCGGCTTCTCCAGAAAGTCGACGACCTCCTTGAGGGACTCCTTAGCCTCTTCCTGGCCGGCGACGTCCTTAAAGGTCACGCCCACATCCTTGGAGGCGATCACGCGCGCGCCGGACTTGCCCAGTCCACCGCCGCCAAAACCACCGCCGCCAAAGTTCATCGACGGACCGTCATCACCCATGGCCTTCTTCATGCGGCGGTTGAGCCACCAGCCGATCAGGAAGAAAATCGCCATGGGAAGAATGAGGGTGAGCAGGTAGTAGGTCATCAGACCCGAGTTCTTATCGGGAACGACTGACTCAAGCGAGGCGCCAGATTCAAGCACGCGATCGGTAAAGCCCGCGTCATTCGGCACGCCGGTCGTCTTGTAGGCGATGTTCTCGTCCTCGCCCTTCTTGGTGTAATAAATCGTGTAATCGTCCGTGTTGTACTCGACCTTGTCGACGCTCTTCTTATCGAGCGCTTTGACAAACGTCGAGTAATCGGTCTTCGTAATCTGCTGCGTGTGACCGATGTTGGGGAACAGAACGGTCGAGAGCACGAGGTAGACGACGAAGGCGATGAGCACGTAGAGGATCATATTCCGTCTACGTTTGTTGTCATCCATCTCCATCTGCTTGAACTCCATCTACTGGGGTTGATAATGCTAACTAGAATACCCAACCGGGACGGCGATAAACCGACGCCGGGCATGAAAGGACAGAGATGGCATCACTGGAAGTCGGCAAGGTTCAGATCTACACGGGCGACGGCAAGGGCAAGACGACGGCCGCGCTGGGGCTCGCGCTGCGCGCCACGGGCTATGGGCTCAACGTGCTTATGCTGCAGTTTGCCAAGAAGCTGCACTGCGCTGAACACGATGCGGCACCTCGATTGGGGCTACGCATTGTGCAAGCCGACCGCGACACGCCCGAAGCCTGTGCCGCGCAGATCATGGAGCTGGCGCGCGAGCAGATTGACCAGGTCGACGTGCTGATCTTGGATGAGCTGGGAGAAGCCATGCGTCGAGGCTTTGTGACGCGCGAAGATGTCGAAGCGTTGATCGCAATGAAACCGACCACCACAGAGCTCGTGCTCACCGGCCGCGGCCTGCTGCCCCTCGCCGACCTTGCCGACCTGGTAACCGAAATGCGCCCCGTCAAACACTACTTCGACGAAGGCCTCCTAGCCCGCAAAGGCATCGAATACTAAATGATCCGAAAGGGACGAAGGAAAACGGATCATCGACATCACGACGGAGAGCAATGATCCGTTTTCCTCCGTCCCCCAGGGATCATTAGGCAGTGGCGCGGCCTAACCAGTTGCCGCTGTGATGGTAAACGGTGAACATCGTGGCGGTGATCACCCAGGTTACGGGGTAGACCAGCAGCAGGTGCTCTAGAGAGGGATCGAGCGGCATGATCGCGAACACCCACGCCACGCGGAGCACGACCGTGCCGAAGATCGTGAGCATCATTGGCTGGAAGCTCACGCCAGCGCCACGGATGGAGCCGGACGCGTTTTCGATAATCGAGAAAATCGCGTAAAACGGCGCGATGAAATGAAGAATCGTCGTGGTGTAGGCCGAAATTGCGGCATCGTCGATAAACAGACGCGACAACGGACCCGAGAACACCAGCAGCACGGCAGACAGGCCACCAATGAGCATAAACGACAGCACGAGCGACGTATGGTAGCCCTTTCGCATGCGATCGTAATTGCGCGCACCAAAGTTCTGCGCCGAGAACGTGGTGATCGACACACCAAGCGCCTCGGTCACCATCCAAATAATGCCGTCCAGGCGGCCGGAAAGGCCCCAAGCGGTCGTAACATCGGCTCCAAACGAGTTGACCGACACCTGGATCAAAACGTTGGAGATCGAATACGCCGCAGACTGAACGCCCAGCGGCAAACCGCACGAAAGCATGCTCTTGCAAATGCCGCGATCGATACCGAGCTTGGATAGCGACAACCGCCACGCCCCCGGAGCGCGCATCATGCGGATCACAATCATCGTGGCATTGGTGCAGATGGTCAGCGCCACCGCGATGCCGCAGCCCAGCGCTTCCATGTGCAGCACGGCGACAAAGAGAATGTCGAGCGCCACGTTGACGAAGCAGCCGGAGGCAATAATGACCGCCGGACCGCGCGTGTCGCCCACGGCGCGCAACAACGCCGTCCCCATATTGAGCAGCAGCGCCGCAAACATGGCGGCAAAGTAGCAGCGGGCATACGCCACACCCTCGGCCAGCAGCTCATGCGGCGTATTCATCAACACAAGCATCGGCTCGACAAACACCATGCCCAGAATGGAAATGACAATGCCGCCCACCAGCGCGAGCGTCATGGCCGTATGGACCGATCGGCTCAGGCGCTCGTCATCGTGCTGGCCAAAAAACTGGCCCGTAATGACCGCACAGCCAGCACCCACACCGACGCAAAAACCAATGCAGAGCTCCGTAAGCACCATCGTGGCCTGAATGCCACCCAGCGCGAGCTTGCCGCCAAACTGACCGACGATATAGGTACCGATAAGCGTGTAAGCCTGCTGAAAAAACGAGCTAAAGAAGATGGGAACGCACAGCGACAGCAGCTGCTGCCAAATAACGCCCTGCGTTACATCGATAGCCGTAGATTTCTTAGCCACACGCCCTCCCCACTAGCGTACGTCAAATAACAAAACATCAATTGAACGGCAAAGCCATTATCAGCTTAACACCGACCGAAGGCAGCAGAAACACCCCCGCTGGCACGGCTCGGGAATCACAATCGGCTAGTGATACAGCCCCGGCTGGTAGTGGTACTCGTTGCTCACATGCGGGCACAGCTGCCAAAAGGCGACAGCACTTGCCGCGGCCACGTTGAGCGAATCGACCCCATGCGCCATCGGAATACGCACGGCGCGGTCGCAGCCTGCAATGGTCTTGGCGCCCAAGCCAGCACCCTCGGTGCCCATAAAGATTGCCAGGCGGTCAATCTCCTGCAGCACGGGATCGTCCAACGACACCGAATCATCCGTCAACGCCATGGCGGCACACGAAAAGTCGGCATGGTGCAGCGCCGCCAGCCCATCATGCGGCCATACGCGCGCCTCGCTGCCAATGCGCGTCCAGGGCACCTGGAACACCGTGCCCATGCTCACGCGGGCCGAGCGACGGTACAGCGGGTCACAGCAAGTGGGGCTCACCAAAATGCCATCGACGTTCAGCGCAGCCGCCGAGCGGAAAATCGCGCCGACGTTGGTGTGGTCGACAATGCCCTCGAGCACGCACACGCGCACCGGGCGCTCCCCCGCCGCCTCGACGACGCCGCCCAAGAACTCATCAACCGGAATCTGTCGCGGGCGACGAAATGCCGCGAGCGCACCGCGCGTCACGTTAAAACCCGTCAGCCGCTCCATGAGCTCCATTGAGGCCACGAACACGGGAACCGGACCCGCGCCCTCGCGTACCGCCAGGCGCTCAAACAGCGGCATCATCTGGTCGAGCCAGCGCTCGCCCAAAAGAAAGCTCACCGGCTCGTATCCGGCGCGAACCGCACGTTCGATGACCTTGGCACTCTCGGCGATAAAAATGCCCTTCTGCGGCTCCAGCACGCAGCGCAGCTCACGCTCGGTCAGTCGCACGTAGGCATCGAGCCGCTCGTCCTCGAGCGAATCGATTCGCAGCACCTCAACGGCATCAGTCATAGCAGCCAGCCCGCACCTTTCTTTACAGCACCTATACAAATATCGGGGCAACGCCATGCGCTGCCCCGTCACTCATTCCAACCCGATAATACCGAAGGGATAATCGGGTTTACGCATCAACGCGACGATACGTCACGAACTCATATTTGAGGCCCTCATCACCCTCTCCGGCAGCGACAACCGCCGATTCGCTGGCCCGCGCAATCTCCCACGCGGGATCGGCATCCAGATCGGGAAAGTACGTATCCACGTCATGCACGCAATGGTTATGCGTAACCTCGGCCTCGGCGCAATACGGCAAAAACTGTCGATATACCTCGCCGCCACCGATCACCCACGCAACGGGCTCATCGGCTACCGCGGCGAGCGCTTCGTCGATGCTATGCACCACGTCGACGCCCTCGACAGCAAAGCTCTCATCGCGCGTGAGCACGATATTGCGGCGGTTCTTGAGCGGACGCCCGCCGGGAAAACTCAGCAGCGTCTTGCGTCCCATAATGACCGGGCAGCCTTTGGTGCACGCCACAAAATGACGCATGTCGGCGCGATTGGACACGACCATGTCACCCTCGCACCCAATGCCCCAATCGTCACACACGGCCACAATGGCGGAAAGCTTACACGTCATGCGCGTCACCTACACCGCGATGGGGATGTTCTTGACCTGCGGGCCGTGCTCATAGCCCTCGACGATCAGGTCATCGGTCGTAAACGCATAGAAATCATGCACATCGGGGTTAAGCGTTACCTTAGGCGCGGCAAACTGCGGACGCTCGATAAGCTCGCGGACGATATCGACATGACGGTCGTAAATGTGGGCATCGGCGATCACGTGCAGGAGCTCGCCAGCGATCAAATCGACCGACTGCGCGACCATCATCAGCAAAATGGCGTACTGGCACACATTCCAATTGTTCGCGGCCAAAATGTCCTGGCTACGCTGGTTGAGAATCATGTTGAGCGTCGGTTTATCATCCTGCGGGCGCTGCGTCACGTTATACGTCACGCTGTAGGCGCACGGATACAGGTGCATCTCGGACAGGTCACTAAACACATAAGTGTTCGTCATAATGCGTCGGCTGTACGGCGTGTTCTTAAGGTCGTACAGCACGCGATCCATTTGGTCAAAGTCGCCCTCGGCATAATGGCTCTTCTGCCCAATCTGATACCCGTAGGCCTTGCCGATGGAGCCAGTCTCGTCGGCCCACTCATCCCAAATATGGCTGTTGAGATCATGCACGTTATTGGACTTCTTTTGATAGATCCATAGGATCTCATCCATGGCAGATTTGAGGGCCGTGCGACGCAGGGTAAGCGCCGGAAACTCCTCACGCAGGTCGTAGCGTGCCGTGACGCCAAAGTTTTTAATGGTATAGGCAGGGGTGCCGTCCTCCCACACTGGGCGGACCTTTTGGCCCACGGTGGTGGTGCCATGGTCCAGAATATCGCGGCACATGGTTACAAACTGTTGATCAGCCTTGCTCATTGACCCTCCTGTCAGTCGCCTATAAGCGAGATTCATTGTAGCCCAGGCACATGCGGCCCCACAGCCCAAACATAAGCCCTCATTTTCTGGCATATGCCAGAAATTCCTTGCGTAAATCTGCGCGTTCGCTATTCTATTGTTGACATATGTCAGATAAGGAGGGCGCATGGCAGGAAGACGCGAGAAACTACGCCGCGTCGGGATCATCCCCGAATACCGCGGCTTCACCCCCGACGGCCTAGCCAGCGGAGAGGCCATCGACATGACGGTCGACGAACTCGAGGTGCTGCGCCTGTGCGACCTGGAAGGCCTCAATCAGGAGGCCGTCGCACAGCAGATGGGCATCGCGCGCGCCACCGTGGCGGCTATCTGCAGCCGCGCGCATCGCAAGGTGGCAAACGCGCTGGTCAATGGACGGGCGCTCATCATCGAAGGCGGCAATATCGCGTACTCCCCCATTACCACGGCAACGGCCGTATGGCCAGCAAAGGAGATCGACACCATGAGGGTGGCAACCACGTACGACAACGGCAACATCTTTATGCACTTTGGCCGCAGCGAGCAGTTCAAGATCTACGACATTCAGGACGGCAAGGTACTCAACGAGCAGGTCGTGGGCACCGGCGGCACCGGTCACGGTGCCCTTGCGGGCCTGCTTGCCAACGGCGGCGTGGACACGCTCATCTGCGGCGGCATCGGCGGAGGCGCTATCAACGCGCTTGCCCAAGCCGGCATCACGGTATACGCAGGTGCCCAGGGCAGCTGCGACGCTTGCGTCGAGGCCCTTATCGCCGGCACGCTCGCACAGAACGGCGAAGCCACGTGCGGCTGCCACGGTCATGACCACGACCACGCCCACGAACATGGCGAGTCCTGCAGCTGCCACGGCCATCACGAGCACGAGGGCCACGAGGGCTGCGGCTGCCACTAACGGCACAGCACCGCGAGCTCGGGGCGCGATGCTGAACGCAATCCAACAATCAAAGCCAACAACAAAGGCCACCCGGTAGCTTCCGAGTGGCCTTTGCCATATCAAGCTGGAATTACAGCTCTATTTCTTATTACGCATCTGCGCTTCCATCTGGCGCAGCAGCTCCATATCGGACTTGGGACCGCCCGTACCCAGGCCGCCCATGCCGCCCAGACCCATAGCGTCCAGGCCAGGGATATTGGGCATGCGCATCTTCTTGCCCTTCTTTCCCTTTTTGCCCTTTTTGCCGCCGGCCTGTGCCTGATTGGCCATCGTGCGCATGCGGCCCATCATCTTATTCATCTCACCCCACTGCTTCATAAGGCTGTTGACCTCGGTGGGGGTTACGCCGGCTCCCTTGGCAATGCGTGCGCGGCGCTGGCCGTTGATGATGGAGGGACGCAGGCGCTCCTCCTTGGTCATCGACATGATGATGGCCTCGTTCTTATCGAAGATGCCCTCGTCCAGGTTGCCGCCCATCTGGTTGAGCGCGCGCTGGCCGCCGGGAAGCATACCCAGGATACCCTTCATGCCGCCCATCTTTTTGACGGCCTTCATCTGGTCGAGCATGTCGTTCATGGTGAAGCCCTCGCGCAGCATACGCTCGGCAGCCTCGAGCTGCTCGGCATCGGCGGCCTCCTGAGCCTTCTCGATAATACCGACGACATCGCCCATGCCCAAGATGCGCTTGGCCATGCGGTCCGGGTAAAACGGCTCCAGCGAGTCGGGCTTCTCGCCCATGCTCACAAACTTGATGGGCTTGCCGGTCACCTGACGCACGGAAAGTGCGCCACCGCCACGGGCGTCACCGTCGAGCTTGGAGATAATCACGCCATCAAAGTCGGTACGCTCGGAAAACGTCGAGACCACGTTGACGATGTCCTGGCCGGTCATGGCGTCGACGACCATCAGCACCTGGTCGGGCTTGACGGCCTTCTTGATATCGACGGCCTCTTGCATCATCTGCTCGTCGATCTGAAGACGACCGGCGGTATCGACGATCACCACGTCGCGCAGGTGGTCGACGGCCTCCTGGATGGCGCCCTTGGCGATATCGACCGGGTGCTCACCATCACCGCGGAAGACCGGCACGCCGATCTCGCCACCGAGCGTGGCCAGCTGGTCGGCAGCGGCGGGACGGTAGACGTCGCACGCGGCGAGCAACGGCGAGCGACCCTGCTTCTTGAGCAGGTAGGCCAGCTTTACGGCTGCCGTGGTCTTACCGGAGCCCTGCAGGCCCACGAGCATGATGACATTGGGAATGCGGTTGCTAAAAACGAGCTTGCTCTCGGTGGAGCCGAGCATCTCGGTGAGCTCGTCGAGCACGATCTTGACAACGTTTTGCGCCGGCGACAGCGACTCCATGACCTCGGCGGTCATGCAGCGCTCCTTGGTCTTGGCAACGAACTCCTTGACGACCTTAAAGTTAACGTCGGCCTCGAGCAGCGCCATGCGAATATCGCGCATAGCCGAAGTAATATCGGCCTCGGTCAGCTTACCCTTGCCGCGCAGGCGGTCAAATGTGTCGTTGAGGCGATCGCTCAGAGAATCAAACACTGGTCACTCCTTAGTTGGACTCGCCCACCAGGGCGCGGCAGAAATCTTTGGCGTTAAACTCCTGCAGGTCATCGACCTGCTCGCCCACGCCGATGCGCAGGATCGGGAGCTTGAGCTTCTCGGCCACGGCCATGGCGATACCGCCCTTAGCCGTGCCGTCGAGCTTAGTCATGATAATACCGTCCAGGCCCAGCGCCTCGTTAAACTCGAGCGCCTGGTTCAAACCGTTCTGACCAGTGGCGGCATCAATCACGAGCACGACCGAGACCGGCATGGGACCGGCGGCCATATTGGCGGCGCGCTTACGGGTCACATTGACCACCTTGGCGAGCTCGCGCATGAGCTCGGGGCTCGTGTGCAGACGGCCGGCGGTATCGATGAGCACCAGGTCGCTGCCGCGCTTATCGGCCTCGTCGAGCACGTCATAGCACACGCTCGCCGGATCGGAGCCGCGGTCACGCTTGATAACCGGTACGCCGGCACGCTGGCCCCACACATCGAGCTGCTCGATGGCGGCGGCGCGGAAGGTGTCGGCCGAACCGATCACCACGTTCTTGCCGCGGGCGGCCATGGCGCTCGCAATCTTGCCGACCGTGGTGGTCTTGCCGGCGCCGTTGATGCCGACAAACAGCACGCAGCTCGGCGTATCAGAAAACGGATCGCGCTCAACAGGCACAAAATGGCCCTCGAGCTGCTCGGCCAGGGCGCGGCGAAGCTGCGGGGCGGTCTTGAGGTTCTTCTTGGCCGCGGCGTCGCGCAGGTCATCGGAGACCTGAATGGCGACCTCGGCACCCATGTCACCCATGACGAGGGTGTCCTCAAGATCCTCCCAAAAATCCTCGTCGACCTCGCCGCCAAAGTAGAAGACCTCGTTGAGGGCCTCGCGGCTGCGCTCAAGTCCGCGCGAAAGTGCGTCAAAAAATCCCATTATGCATTCACGACCTTTCCGGTTTCGCGATCGAGTTTTTGCGAGACGACGCGACTGACGCCGTCGGCTTGCATCGAGACGCCGTAGAGAACGTCAGCATCCTCCATAGTACGGCGCTGATGCGAGATTACCAAGAGCTGCGTATCGGAACGCAGCACATCGAGGGCGCCGATGAGCTTGGACAGGTTGGCGTCGTCGAGCGCAGCCTCGACCTCGTCCAGCACATAGAACGGCACTGTGCGCGTACGGTACACGGCAAAGAGCAGGGCGAGCGCCGTCAGGCTCTTCTCGCCACCCGACATGAGCATCATCTTGGTGATGCGCTTGCCGCGCGGCTGCGCCACGACCTCAATGCCCGTCTCGGCCGGATGCTCGGGATCGGTCATCTCAAGATGGGCTTGACCGCCCGGGAAGAGCATGGCGAAAATCTCGCGGAAATTCGCATCAACCTTCTCAAACGTCACCAGGAACGCCTTGCGCATCTTACGGTCGATCGCCACGGTGATCTTGGTGAGCGCCTTGCGCGCGCTCTCAAGATCGGCCAGCTGCTCCTCGATGTAATCGGCACGGCGCTTGAGCTGCTCGTACTCCTCCATGGCGACCTGGTTCACAGGACCCAGGTTGTTGATCTGGCGCACGAGTTGGTTAAGCTCGCGCTCGGCGGCGTCGCGATCGGTGGGTGCCGGCAGCATGAGCGCTTCCTCGAGCACCGTGGTACCGTCGGCGGTGATGGCCTTGATGGCTGCCTCGACCTGCACCTCGAGCTTGCCGCGCGCCACCTTGAACTCATTTTGCGTCGCGGCGGCAACATCGACCCTCTCTTTGGCGCGGGCGACCTCGCTCTTGGCGTCCTCGATGGTCTTCTTAAGTGAAGCCGAGTCCGCCTCCTCAAGCGTTGCCTGATCGCGCAGGCGCGCAGCCCAGTCCGAGGCGCGCTCCAACAGGGCAGAATAGCGCTCGTGCATGGGATCGACACGAAGGCGCAGCAGCTCGAGCGAGCGCGAGGCCTGACGCGTCCCGCGGATACGACGGTCGATACCCTCCAGGCGATGCTCAAGATCGGGCACGCGGCCCTTCAGCGAACGAAGGCGCTCGCTCGTCTGAGCCAGGCGCACCTTAGCGTCGGCGAGCTTACCGGCGGCCTCGGAATCGTCACGGCGCACGCGATCGAGTTCGTCGTTGGCCTCGGCAATCTGTAAGCCCAAGTCGCTCGCCTGCGCACGGGCCTCGTCACGCGAACGAGTAAGTTCGTCCACGCGCGGACGCGCAGCGCGAACGGCCTCTGCGGCCTGCTCGCGACGCTTGGAGATGCGCACGCGCTCGACCTCGGCATTGTTGGCACTCTGCTCCAGGCGGCCGATCTCGGACAGCAGCGAGCGACGCTCGCCCTCAAGACGGGCGATCTCGCCGGCAGCATCGCCCTCGGCAGCACGGGCCTCCTCAACGGCAGTGTTGGCCTCGACGACCTGATCCGAAACATGCTCAAACACGGCAGCAAGATCGGGCTCCAGGCCTTCCAGCTCGCGGATACGACGCTTGCGCTCCAGGGCGCCCGAAGCCTCGCCGGCATCAAGCCCCACGCGAACCAGGCCGCCGCAGGCAACGCGGGCGCCATCGGGCGTCACGTAGGTCACACCGTCAACGACGGGCGCGGACAGCGCGGCAGAAAGGTCATCGACCACGTAATAGCCGCCGAGCAATGCCTCGACGACCAGACCGTAGCCCGCACGCACGGACAGGCGATCAACAAGACGGGTACCGGCAGCACCCTCGGCGGCCGCAGAGCCGCTCACGCTGCGCGCCACCAGCAGCGCCTCGCCTGAGGCCTTCTTCTGGTCCAGGGCAGCGCGACCGGCGCGCTCGAGTGCGGCAGCGTTATCGAACAGCAGGGCATCGATATCGCCGGCAAGCAGCTGCTCAACCAGGCCCTCGAGCTCGCGAGGGGCTTCGAGCACGTCGCCCAGACGACCCGAGACATCGTCGCCCAGCGCGCCCACCAGACGGCTCACGAGCGGCGAGCTGTCTGCCATGCGGGCATCGAGCTTCTTTTGGCTGGCAAGCTCCGAGCGAACCTCGGACAGCTTGTTGCGCGCCTCGCTCTCGCGGGCACGCAGGTCCTTGAGGGCAGCGCGTGCCGTCTCGGTGGCCTCGCGCGCATCGCTCTGGGCCTGACGAGCCGCCTCAAGGGCGCTCTCAAGCTCCTCAGCACGGTCGCGGCGGCTATCAAGCGATGCTGTGACCTCCTCGAGCTGTTCATCGATCTGCTCCAGGCGCGAGGCATACATATTGTCCTCGACCTCGGCGTTGCTCAGAGAGTCCTTCACCTTGGCGAGCTCGAGCGCGGCGTTATCGGCCACACACTGCACATCGCGCTGCCCACGCGTAAGCTGCGAAATCTGATTGTCGAGCGCCACGCGACGCTCGTGGAGCGCGGCGGCGGCAGGGCCGGCGGCGTCAACGTCGTCCTGGGCCTGCATATGCGCGCCGGTCACTTCCTCGAGCTGGGCACGCGCATCCTCGAGCTCCTCGACCACGCGACGACGCTGATGCTCGGAGCTCGAGATCTGGCCGCGCATGTCGGACAGGCGCGACACCATGTTGTGGCCCTTTTCCTCGAGCAGGCGCATATCGGAGTTAATGCGACCGACCACATCTTGCATATGGCGGCGCTGCTCGCCCAAGTCGCCCACAAATAGGCCCTTTTCCTCGAGCATAACTTGGAGCTTCTCGAGCTCGCGCTCCTTTTCACCTAAGCGGTATTGCGCAAGCTCAAGCTCGGCAGCGCCCTCCTTGGAGCGGCTTTCCAGGTCGTTCCACTGCGACTGCAGCGAACGAAGCTCGTCGACGGCCAGCATCTGCGTAAGCTCGTTCGCGCGCGAGGACAGCTCTTTGTACTTGCGCGCGCGATCGACCTGACGCTCCAGCGGCCGCAGCTGACGGGCGATCTCCTTATTGATGTCGCGGGCACGGGTCAGGTGCTCGTCCATCGATTTAATCTTTTTGAGCGCACGTTCCTTACGACGCTTGTGCTTGGAGATGCCGGCGGCCTCCTCAATGAGGGCACGGCGCTCCTCGGGGCGGCTCTGCAAAATGGCATCGAGCTTGCCCTGGCTGATGATGGAATGCGTATCCTTGCCCAGTCCCGAATCGTGCAGGATGTCCTGGATGTCCATCAGGCGGCACGGGCTCGAGTTGATGAGGTACTCGCTTTCGCCCGAGCGATACATGCGGCGGGTGATAGCCACCTCGTCAAAGTCGACAGGCAGCATATGGTCCGAATTATCGAGCACCAGCGTGACCTCGGCCACACCCACCGGCTTGCGCGCCGACGAGCCCGAGAAGATGACGTCCTCCATGGCCTGGCCGCGCAGCTGCTTGGCGCTCTGCTCGCCCAGGACCCACAGAATCGAGTCGGATATGTTCGATTTTCCCGAGCCGTTGGGACCGACGATGACGGTTAGGCCCGGCTCAAACGTCATATGGGCGCGGTCGGCAAACGACTTGAACCCTTTGAGCGTGAGGGACTTGAGATACACGGTTCCTCGCTTAAACAGGCTTCTTGTTGAGAATCACGCCGTTAGTGGTGTAACCCATGCGGTCGAGCGCCTCGAGCGCAGCGGCTCCCTCGGCCTCCTTCTTGGAGGAACCGGTGCCGCGGCCCTGGCGAATACCGTCGATGAGCACCACGGCGGTAAAGGTCGGTGCGTGCGCCGGGCCTTCAGAGCCAACGAGCTTGTACGCCGGAGGCTCGTGGCCATCGGCTTGCACGCACTCCTGCAAAAACGACTTGGGGTTCGCAGGATGCTCGGCACGCTCGGAGGCCAGATGAGGCTTAAGCGTACGGTGGATGAACTCCGCAGCCGCATCCCAGCCAGCATCCAGATACAGCGCGCCCACGAGCGACTCATAGACGTTCTCGAGCGCCGAGTGCAGGCCGCGCGCGCCGGTACCGGTCTCGGAGGCACCAAAGATGATGATGTCGTCGATGCCCAGCTCATGGGATACCTCGGACAGCGTGGCACCCGAGACGAGCGACACCTTTAGGCGCGTAAGCTTGCCCTCGTCAAACTCGGGATAGGACTCAAAGAGCGAGCAGGCAACCACGGCACCCAAAATGGAATCGCCCAAAAACTCAAGACGCTCATAGCTCGCCGAGACGGGCTGACCTTCCACGGCAGAGGGGTGCGTGAGCGCCGCGCGCAGCAGCACCTTATTATTGAACTCGTGGCCCAGGATTTCCTGGGCGCGCGCGAGTCGTTGAGATAAAGCCAAGACTTAGGCCTCCCTGGCGTTTTCAATAGCGTCGACAGCGTCGGCGACAGAGTTGAGCGACAGCAGGGTCTCGTCATCGATCTCGAGGTCGAACTCGTCCTCGATGGCCGTCACCAGCTGCAGACGCTCGAGCGAATCGGCATCGAGATCGTCAAAGGTGGTCTCGTCGCTAATGTCGGCGACATCGACACCCAGCACATCGGCGGCGACTTCGGCGATCTTATCGAAGATTTCGGAGCGGTCCATAGCGCTTCCTCTCGTATTGCGTGAACATCAACGCGCTGGCGCCGCAAGCACAGCGCCAAGACACGGTTTTGATTCTACCCCACGACGCAGGCCGCGAGGCACATAACGGCGCTCTAACTCGCTCCTACAAAACGATCCCGTCCATAGAGTTGGCGACGTTCTCGACCAGTCCGGCGCGCACGGCCTCCGCCGCGGCGAGCGTACCGTTTTTGACGGCCTCGACCGAGGTGGCACCGTGGCCGATCAGGACCACGCCACGCAGACCCAGCAGAATGGCGCCGCCCTTAGCATCGCCCGAGAGCTTTGCCTTGATCTCGCGCATCTGCTTTTTGATGAGCAGCGCGGCAATCTTGGTGCCGAGCGAAGACATAAAGGCACCCTTGAGCTCCTGCAGCAAAAACTTGGCAGCGCCCTCGGTGGCCTTGAGTGCGATGTTGCCCGACATGCCGTCGGCGACCACGACGTCAAAATTGCCCGACGTAAGATCGGTGCCCTCGCAGTTGCCCACAAAACCGGGAACAGCGGCCTTCATGGCCGGGAAGCACGACTTGGTAAAGTTGGAGCCCTTCTCGTCCTCGGTGCCGTTGGCAAGCAGGCCCACGCGGGGATGCTCAATGCCCAAGACGACGCGCGCATAGGCAGTCCCCATCTGGGCAAAACGCACCATATCGTCCACCGTGACATCGGGGTTGGCACCCATGTCGCACAGGACCGTCAGGCCGCCGGCGCGGTTGGGCAGTGCATTGGTGAGACACGGACGCACCGGCTGTTTCTTGCCCTCGGCCTGATACCTAAATGGCGTCACGTAGGCGGTAGCGGCAGCAGTCATGGCGCCGGTGGAGCCGGCAGAGAAGAAGGCGTCCGCGTTACCCTTCTTGATAGCGCGGCAGGCAAGCACGATCGAGGACTTGCGCTTGGTCATCACGGCTCGAATGGGATCGTCATCCATGGCGATGACATCGGGCGCCTCCAAGGCCTCGACGCGAGCGTGAGCCGCGGCAAAGGGGTTCACGATCTCTGCGGGACCGACGGCCAAGACCTCGATATCGGGATCCGCCGCAAGCGCCGCCTCGATACCGTCGAGGACAACCTGAGGCTTCTCGTCTCCACCCACAACGTCTACACAAACGCGAACGTTACTCATATACATACTCCTTATACAAAAATGGCCGACTCATTGAGCCGGCCATTGTTGTTCCAGTTGGAACGGCATCGCATCCAGAGTATACCGTTACTCGGTAACGATAACCTCGCGGTCCTTGTAGAAACCGCAGCTGGGGCACACGTGGTGCGGGAGCTTGACAGCACCGCAACGGGGGCACGTGGACTGAGCCGCAGCCGAGATCTTCATGTTGGCGGAACGGCGGGTGTGAGTGCGGATACGACCCTGCTTTTGTTTAGGTACGGGCATAGTGACCTTCCTTATGAACTATCCAGTGTGGCGATTACGCGCAAGTAGCGATACTACCACAGTTTTACTCGTCAAGCTTGAGATTCTTCAATGCTGCAAATGGATTTTCCGTGGCAGCGGCCCATTCGGCCTCTGCTTGAGCGGCGCAATCGCATTGCTCGACGTTGAGATTGATGCCGCAAGTGGGGCATAAGCCGCGACAATCAGGCTTGCACAGGACAACGAACGGCGTATCCATGACGACGGCGTCGTTGATGGGCTCACCCAGATCGACGATGCGATCCTCGCCCAGCAGCTCGTAGCCATCTTCGTAGGCCTCGGGGTCCTCGGGCTCGTTAAAGAGATAGAATTCCTCGATCTCACCGGCAATATCAAACGAAGCGGGCTCCAGGCAACGGTCGCACTCACCGGTTGCGCGCGCGCGGACCATGCCCGTAAGCAGAACACCGGTGCCGGCGTTGGTAAAGACTACATCGTAGTCAATGCCGTCCTGCAGCTGATACTCCTTCTCGCCCACCGTATAGGTGGCGACATCGACCTTGCCGGTCAGCGGATACGAGTCTCCGGGAAACTCGAGCTGCTCGGAAAGATCGACGGTAACGCTCGAGAACTCAGCCATTACCACTGACCATTCTGCTGGGCGGCACCCTCGTTGAGCTGCTGACGGCAACGGGTCACCGTGCCGGTCAGGCTCTTGAGGTTCTCCTCAAGGTGCGTAAAGACCTGCTCGGCGTAGTCCTCGGCGGCATAGCGCGTCTCGCGCTCATACTGCTGGGCACGGTCGCGAATATCGTCGGCCTGCTGCTGTGCTAAGCGGACGATCTCCTGCTCACCGGCAATGGTGAGGGCCTGCTGCTGAGCATCGGCGATGATGGAATCGGCCTGAGCGGCGGCGGAAGCCATAAGCTCCTCGCGCTCCTTGAGGATACGGCGGGACTTCTGCCATTCCTCGGGATAGCTCATGCGGATCTCGTCGAGGATGTTAAAGAAGACGTCGGCATCGATAACCTTCATCTGGGCGTTCTTGCCGAACGGCGTCTTAGCCTCTTCGATGAGCCCCTCGAGCTCGTCGACAAGACTCACGATCCTGTCGCCAGGAAAATTCTCGCCCGGCATCCGGTCTCCTTTCATAGGTAACATATCATCGTGTTAGTTTACCACATGCCACCAGGCATTAAAAAACGTCACGAAAAGCGATGTTTGAGCGCCTTGACCACATTGGGCGGAACAAAATTAGAGACGTCGCTACCGAGCGAGGCAATCTGGCGAACCACCGAGCTCGAGATATAGCCGTACTGCGGCGCACTCATGACAAAGATGGACTCCAGCTCGTTATCCAGGCGGTAGTTGAGGTCGGCCTGCTGCAGCTCGTACTCAAAGTCGGTCATAGCACGCAGACCCTTGACCACGGCTCCCGCTCCCTGTTCGCGGGCAAAATCGACCAAGAGGCCGGTGAAGGGCAGAACCTCGACGCCGTCAATATCACCGAGCGCCTCACGGGCCAGCGCCACGCGCTCATCGAGCATAAAGGTGGTGCCGACGCCGTTTTTTCCCTGCGACTCGGCAACGGCCACGATCACGCTGGGGAAGATGCGGCGGGCACGGCGAATCACGTCGATGTGGCCAAACGTGATGGGATCGAAGGTGCCCGGGACGATTACGCGGTTAATGGTGTCACTCATGGGCATCCTCCGTGGGTGCGTCGCTATCGTTGTCATCATCCTCGCCGTTGCCAACCCAACGAAGCAGGTCGACCGAGGTAATGCCGTAACGCTTCTCGCGCACGATCTCAAAGCCTGCCGGATGCGCACCCGCATCGGCGGCAGCGTGCTCAAACAGCGCGTAGGCACCCGGTACCAGCAAGCCATGCTGAGCTAGTTTTTGCAGTAGCTCCTCGACCGGCTCGGCGCCAAAAGCATAGGGCGGGTCGAGCAGGACCAGGTCAAAGGGACCGCCCGGCACGCGGCCGCGCGAAGCGCTTGCCAGCACGTCGCCGCCCACCACACGCCAACGCGCACGGTCGCGGCACAGCGACTCGATATTCTTGGTAATCAGACGAGCAGCGTTGCGATCGATCTCGAACGTGGTGAGCGAGCGGGCACCACGCGAGAGCATCTCAATGCCCAAGGCACCGGAGCCGCCAAAGGCATCCAGCACGCGGACCTCGTCCAGATCGAAGTCGAATGCCGACATGACCATAGATGCGCACGCCTCGCGCACGCGATCGGTCGTGGGGCGGGTGACATCGCGACCACGGGGCTCCTCGATCTTACGACCGCGCCATTCGCCGCCGATGATTCTCATCCTCCGCTGACCTCCTTAAAGATGTGTCGATACCGCATGGCGACCGCATCGCGCAAGGGGCGCGTCGCCACGGAGTCAAGGTTGCAAGCATACCGCAAGAGCTCGACCGCGTCCAAATGGGCCCACTCGATCAAGTCCTCGTCGGCATCGAGGTCAACAAAGCGCAAGGTCACGCCGCCATGCTGGCGGTAGCCAAGAATCTCGCCCTCGTGGCGCAGACGCAGGTCCATCTGGGCGAGCGTAAAGCCGTCCGAGGTCTTCTCGAGCGACTGGAGGCGTTCTTGTGCCGCTGACGCGCCGCCGTTGCCCTTGGAGTGCGTCATGACCAGGCACGTACCCGACACGCTGCCGCGGCCCACGCGCCCGCGCAGCTGGTGCAAGGCCGCCAACCCAAAGCGCTCGCCATTCTCGATGACCATGACGGTGGCGTTGGGCACGTCGACGCCCACCTCGACCACCGTGGTCGAGACGAGCACATCGATCTCGCCACGCTTAAAGGCATCGATGACCCGGTCCTTCTCCCCCGCAGGCATGCGACCATGAAGACGCTCGATGGTAAGCCCCGGTAATGCCAGACGAAGGCGATCGAGCTCGGTCGCCGTGTCATGCAACGGCACAGGCACGGTCACGCGGCCTTCGTCGTCGCGAGCGATGCCGGGTACGTCTTCGAGCTCATCGGCCGAATCGCTCGGCTCCACGAGCGGACAGATCACGTAGACTTGTTGCCCCTTTTCGTGCGCCTCGCGAATGGCGCCATAGGCCAGGTCACGACTCGACTCGGTGAGGACGCGCGTCGTCACGCCGGCACCCGGAACGGGACGATGGCGGATGATGCTCGTATCTAGGTCGCCGTACACCGAAAGCGCCAGCGTGCGCGGGATCGGCGTGGCAGTCATGACCAGCAAGTCGGCACCCGGGCCTTTTGCGCGCAGAGCGTTACGCTGGCCCACGCCAAAGCGGTGCTGCTCGTCGATCACCACAAGCGACAGATGCTTGAAGGTGACGTTGTCCGAAAGCACCGCGTGGGTGCCAAAGAGCACATCGAGCTCGCCAGACTGGAGCCGGGCATGAATCTGTTCACGCTCGGCCGCCGGCGTGGCACCCGTCAGGAGCGCCCAGGTCATGCCAGCCTGCGAGAGCAAGGGGCCGGTCTTATCGGCATATTGACGCGCCAACACGCCCGTGGGCGCCATGACGCAGGCCTGAGTGCCGCTATCGGCCGCAACCGCCAACGCGCAGGCGGCAACGGCGGTCTTACCGGTACCGACGTCGCCCAGCAGCAGACGATTCATCACGCGACCGCCATCGCACATGTCATGCAGGATGTCTTGAAATGCCGCCTCCTGCTCATCGCTCAGCGAAAACGGCAGGGCCTCCTTGAGCGCAGCAAAATGCTCTCCCG
Organism: uncultured Collinsella sp.; assembly: GCA_937995345.1. Lineage (GTDB taxonomy): Bacteria > Actinomycetota > Coriobacteriia > Coriobacteriales > Coriobacteriaceae > Collinsella. The sequence goes on from CALKKS010000002.1 coordinate 59,064, forward strand.
CGGCATGCGCATAAGGCACTACGTCGACCATACCGCCATCGTTGCGCAGACGCAGCGCGAGCTGCAAGCAGAGACACTCCTCGTAGGCAAGACGCCGGCGTGCGATGTCGCGCTCGGCCACGCTCGAGGGAAAGTGGATCGAGCGCAGCGCACGGGCATTGCTCATGAGCTTCCGCTTTGCGCGCAGCGGCGCGGGAATGGGATCGAACGGATTGGCAGCCACTTCGAGCGCACCACTCACGATACGGCGCATCCATGCCTGACTCACGCCATCACTCACGTAATGGACCGGCAGGATAGTGCCCGCGGCACGCCCTTCCTCAAGCTTTTCAAAGTGCGGCGAGGCCATCTGCTTAAAGCCGTAGGCAAACTCGACCTTACCCATCACGGCCAGGCGGTCGCCCTGCTTAAGCTGCTGGGCAATCCAGGGCTGGCGGAAAAAGGCGACCTGCAGCACGCCCGTCTCGTCAACGAGTGAGACCTCGGTCACCTGCATGCGCGGACGCGGCTGCTTATGGACGATACGGTCGACCGTGGCGATGATGGTGCACACGGTACCGATGGGCGCCATCTCGATGGACCAGGAGCGCGTAAAGTCCAGGTATCGATGAGGAATATGGAGAAGGAGGTCCCCCACCGTCCGAATTCCCAGACGGCGAAGGGCCTCCTCACGTTTACCCGAAACATATTTGAGTCGCGCGATATCCTCGTCGAGCGCATTGCTCTGGGCAAAACGCTCCGAGACGCGCGGCACGGAGCACAGCTCGGACATAGGCAGAGCCTACTCGATCGAGAAGATCACGGGATAGAGCGGCTGCTCACCACGATGGGCGTCGACCTCCAGATCGGGCTGGGCCTCCTCGATAGCGTCGACGATCTCCTGGAAGGCCTCATCGGATAGCTCCTCGCCGGCCAGAATCGTCAGCGCGTCGCCCTCCTCTTCCTCCTGCATGCGGTTGATGCAGTCGAGCGTGACCTGCTTCACGTCGGAGCCGACCACGTCGATGGAGCCGGCGATGATACCCATGACGTCACCGGAGTGAATCGGCGAGCCGTCGGAGGCGCTGGAATCGCGCACGGCGCGAGTGACCTCGCCATCGCGGACCTCGCTGATGGCGTCGACCATGGCGGCAACGGCGTCCTCGAGCTCGGAATCGGGCAGGACCGCGAACAGCGCGGAGAAGGCCTGCGGGACGGTCTTGGTGGGAACGACGGCGACCTTCTTGTCGGTGCAGGCGGAGGCAGCGGCCTCGGCAGCCATGCGGATGTTGCCGTTGTTGGGCAGGATGATGACCGAGGTCGCGTTGACCTGGTCGACGGCGCCCAACAGGTCGGCGGTCGAGGGGTTCATGGTCTGACCGCCCGACACGATCACATCGACGCCGAGGGACTTGAGGATGTCGGCCTCGCCGGAACCGGCGGCAACGGCGACAAAGCCCAGCGCCTTGGCGGGCTCGGCGGCCTTCTCCTGATCCTCGTGGATCTTGGCGGTACGGTCGTGGGCCTCCATCTCCATGTTATGGATAAAGACCTCATAGATCTGACCAAGCTGCAGCATGTGCTCGAGCACCAGGTTGGGGGTGTTGGAGTGCACGTGAATCTTGTAATCGGGGTAAGCACCCACGAGCAGCTCGCAGTCGCCCATGGAACCCAGGAACTTGAGGCACTCATCCTCGTCAAAGGGAGCGTCAGCCTTAAAGAGGAACTCGTTACAGTAACGGAACTCCGAGCCCTCCCAGTCGTCGTTGGCCTCGATCTCAACACGACCAAGGGCCACGTCGCGGGCAGAGCCGGCGGAATCAAACGTGGCGGAGAAATCCTCGACAACGGTGCTGCGGCCAAGCGCGGCGGCAACAAAGTTCTCAAGGAAAATAGCAAAGCCGAAGGCTCCAGAGTCGACTACGCCGTTCTCCTTGAGGACAGGCAGCAGGTCGGGCGTGCGGGCGACAGACTGATAGGCCTCGACGACGATAGCGTCGAGCGCGTCCTCGGCCGAGAACTTCTTCTTCTCGCACTCGTCGGCCTTGGTCGAGACATCGCGCAGCACCGTGAGGATCGTGCCCTCGATAGGCTTACGGACGGCCTGGAAGGCGACCTTGACGGCTCGGCGGAACGCATAGGCAATGTTGGCGGACGTAATGGGCTCATCGGCAGAAACGAGACCCTCGGCCACACCGCGCAGGATCTGCGAGGTGATGACACCGGAGTTGCCGCGGGCGCCCATCAGGGAGCCGTGGGTGATGGCGCCGGCGATGGCCTCCATGTCGGCGTCGGCGGGAAGAGCGGAGAGTTCCTTGGTCACCGAGGCGAGCGTGAGCGACATGTTGGTGCCGGTGTCACCGTCGGGCACGGGGAAGACGTTGAGCTTGTTGATCTCCTCGGCCTTGTCGGAAACGGCAGCCGCAGCGATCGGAAAACAGGTGCGAATGGTCTTTGCAATCATGGGTATTTGAATCTCCGTTTTCGGATGCTAGTTCAGACGGCTCTTGAGCGCGTCGATATGGATGCCGATCTTAAGGCTGGCGGGATCGATCTGGGCGATCTCCTGCAGGGTGAAGGCAACGGAGCTCGAAAGATTGTGGCAGACGGACTTCATGTTGACGCCGTTCTCGAGCACGACGTGAAGATCGACCGTAAGGCCGTTCTCGTCGGCGGAGACAAGCACGCCCTTGCGAAGGCGCTGGCCGGCAAGCAGGCGCACGCTCTCGGCGCCCTGGAGCTGTTCGGCCATACCGACGACGCCGTAGCACGTCATCGCGGCATAACCGGCAATATCGGCAATAACGTCGTTCGAGACGCTCAGACTGCCGTTAATGGTCTCAGACACAAGAATCTCCTTTTCTGGTGCTCGCGGCACCATGTCGTGGGAGCAATCATCCCAACATTTTACAACGACCGCGCCATGTTAAGGCGGCGGGGTTCACGATTACATCCTCGACACGAAATGTTGATACGGTAACGTTCGCCACAGGCGATCGCGGCATGAAAAAACCCGCCGCATATGCGACGGGTTTTACAACCTGGCTCCCCGGGTAGGACTCGAACCTACAACAGCGCGGTTAACAGCCGCGTGCT
>CALKKS010000003.1 GCA_937995345.1 uncultured Collinsella sp.
CCGCCCCACCACTCCACCCCCAATATGTTGTAAAACACCCCCGAGCATATGTTCGAAAACACAATATGTTGTGTTTAGAGTAAAGGCGGGATGCCACCTGTAGCACCCCGCCCGTGAACCTCAACCTTCAAGTTGACCTTGAGGCGATTTTTACGTCCCTTTACATGCCGTTCACATCGCCCCCAAACTCCCCCACCCGCGACACACGCGACCCACCACCGAGGCGATAAGTGGCGAAAAATGGGACGGGCCCAGATTGCCGTGCGCGTGCAAAAACACGTCACGGCAATCTGGGCCCGTCCCCCTTATAGTTAAAAATATACAGGTCAGCGACGTACTAGCGATGTGCCAGCGGATGCGCCGCCAGATAGACCTCGGTCAGTTGCGTGCGGTCGACATGCGTGTAGACCTGCGTGGTCGAAATATCGGCATGGCCCAAAATCTCCTGCAGCACACGCAGGTCGGCACCGCCCGCGAGCATGTGGGTGGCAAAGGAGTGGCGCAAGGTATGGGGATGGAGCCCCACCAGCCCCACCTGACGCCCATACCGCTCGCATATCGCATGCACGGCCTGGCGCGACAGGCGACGTCCGTTCTTATTTAAAAAGACCGCCAAGGTCTCCGTCCCGTGAGCATGGGCGGCCAGGAGCGTGCGACCGTCACCTATATAGCGTGTCAGGGCACGCGCCGCGCTTCCCACCAACGGGGCCAGACGCTCCTTGGAGCCCTTACCGCGCACCAGGACAAACCCGTCATCGATATGGATATCGCCCACATCGAGCCCAACCAGTTCACTCACGCGCAAGCCGCAACCGTAAAGCACTTCCAAGATGGCATGATCGCGCAGCCCCATCTCGCCCTCGGGAAAGTCTTGATTGAGCAGTGCCGAGACATCCTCCACCGAAAGGTATTCCGGCAGGCGATCTGCCTTTTTGGGCAGGCGCAACGCCGCCGTCGGGTTTTGGGCCACGGCCCCATCGCGCACCAAAAAGGCATGCAGACCCTTCACGGCAGCAAGCGCGCGCTCCACCGAGGCGTCGGAATAGCCTCCATCGCGGCGATCGGCAACAAAGCCCTCCACGACCCGACGGCTCACATCTTCAAAAGACGCAATGTCAGCCCGCTCCAGATAGGCGCAGTACGTCGTCAGGTCACGACGGTAGGCCGCAATCGTATTGCGTGCCAAACCCCGCTCGACCGCAAGGTAATCGAGATACTCCCCCGCCGCCACAGCGAGCGACGAGGGAGTAGCTTCGCTATGCTCTTGGTTCGCCGGCACCCTTAGTCCGTAGCGAGGTTCATGGGCGTCACCTGCAGGCGATCGACACCCTCGTGCTGACCGATCGAGGCACGCACGAACTCTCGGAACAGCGGCTGTGGGTTGGTCGGACGGCTCTTGAACTCGGGGTGAGCCTGGGTTGCCACATACCACGGATGCACGTCGCGCGGCAGCTCGACCATCTCGACCAGGCGCTCGTCGGGCGAGAGGCCAGAGATAACCAGACCGGCGTCCTCGAGCTGGTCGCGGAAGGCGTTGTTAAACTCAAAGCGGTGACGGTGACGCTCGTAGACGAGATCCTCGCCATAGGCCTCGCGCGCGAGGGAATCGGCAGCAAGCTTGCACGGATAGGCGCCCAGGCGCATGGTGCCGCCCTTCTCGGTCACGTCCTCCTGCGAGCTCATCAGGTCGATGACACTATACGGGCCATCCGGATCGAACTCGGAAGAGCTGGCGCCGGCAAGGCCGACGACGTTGCGGGCAAATTCGCACACGGCCACCTGCATACCCAGGCAAATGCCCAGATACGGAATCTTGTGCTCGCGGGCGAACTCGGCCGCAAGGATCTTTCCCTCCAGGGCGCGCTTGCCAAAGCCGCCAGGGACCAAGATGCCCGAGGCGTCACCCAGGACCTCGGAGACGTTCTGCTCGTCGAGGCTCTCGCCATCGACCAGCTGCACGTCAACGTGGCGATCGTAGAACACGCCCGCGTGGTGCAGGGCCTCGATAACCGACAGGTAGGCATCGGGCAGCTGCGTATACTTGCCCACGACGGCGATCTTCACCTTGTCGGCGTGCTGGTTGGCATGGTTCTGCTTGCGCAGGAATTCGTTCCACGCACTCATGTCGCGCTCACGCGGGTCCAGACCCAGACGCTCGCAAATGCGCAGGTCAAAGTCCTGCTCGGCGAGCAGCTGCGGAACATCGTAGATGCTCGCGCAGTCCTCGTTGGTAAAGACACAGTCGGTGTCGACGTCGCAGAAGCTTGCGATCTTGCCGCGGATGGCATCGTCGATATGGTGGTCGGAGCGCAAAACGATAATATCGGGCTGGATACCAAAGCTGCGGAGCTCCTTGACGGAGTGCTGCGTCGGCTTGGTCTTGACCTCGTGGGCGGCGGCGATATAGGGAACGAGCGACACGTGGATGTAGCAGACGTTCTCGGGGCCAGCCTCCTTGCGATACTGGCGAATGGCCTCGACAAACGGCTGCGACTCGATGTCGCCGATGGTGCCACCCAGCTCAGTGATGACCACGTCGGAGCCGGTCTGTTCCTCAATACGACGGAACTTATCCTTAATGGCGTTCGTGACGTGCGGAATCACCTGCACGGTGCCGCCCAAAAAGTCACCGCGACGTTCACGGGCGATCAGGCTCTTATAGATGGCACCAGTCGTAAAGTTGGAATCGCGGGTCAGGTTCTCGTCAATAAAGCGCTCGTAGTGGCCCAGGTCCAGATCGGACTCGTAGCCGTCCTCGGTCACAAAGACCTCGCCATGCTGGAACGGGCTCATGGTGCCGGGGTCGACGTTCAGATACGGGTCGGCCTTTTGCATCGTTACTTTGTAGCCACGCGACTTGAGTAGACGGCCCAGCGAGGCCGCGGTAATACCCTTGCCCAGAGACGAAACCACGCCGCCGGTCACGAACACATGCTTGGTCATATTGAGTTACCTGCGCTTCCCGTAGAAGTTGTCCATACACATCTTACGGGTCTTCATTGTAATACTCGCGACGCGCGCCGCACGCAATTTTTCTTACGCGCAATCGCATTTCTCCATCTCGAAACAAAACGCCGTCCGGTTGCCCAGGCGGCGTCGTTTCCACTATGAATGCGCGTTGTTATCGATCGGCGAGTTCGTCCTTGATCAAGTCCTGCACGAGCATACCGGCACGGATGCCCTCTAGATACCACTCGCCACGCTCCGTGAGACAAATACCATTTGCAAGCTGGCCGCCGTCGTCGCTGTAGCGCGAGACGACCTCAATGATGTCTTCGGATTCCAAGCGCTCAATTGCCGCGCGGGCGCGATACGGAGACACCCCCACACGCTCGGCAAGCGTCTTGCGCGAAAAGCCATAAAATCCGCCGTTGTCTTCGGACTGCTGTGCGATCTCCATCAGCACCTGCACCTCGACACGCTTCATATCGTTGACACTCGCACGACCCTTGCCAGCCATGGCAGCCTCCTCAAACCGAGCACGGGCATCACTTGCACCGCGCGCGACCGGCACACCCCATGATGGCCGGCAACATCCATCATACGGCATCCCCGCAAAAGGATGAAACAGTTAGGGTTATTGTATACCGCCCAAATCGCTTATAGGCAGGTAAACGAGCTAATTTTAGGTTAAACGGTAGCTTTGTTGATAAAAGGGGCACACCGAATGTATACCCGATGCGCCCCTTTCGGACCAAGTTATCCAGACTTAGCGGTGGAAGAAACCACGGCGCTCGAACTTGGGCTCGCAGCACACGTTGATGCCCAGCTTGCGCAACACCGTCTCGTCCGTCGGCGAGATGATCACGCTAAAGAAGGCATCGCAGCCGCGCAGCTGCTCCAGGCCCGAAAGGACGCGGGCCGCCGTCTCGCTCGTTGCCGAGGTGATCGAGAGCGCCATAAGTGTCTCGTCGGTGTGCAGACGCGGGTTTTTGCTGCCCAGGAAATGCGTCTTGAGCTTGCTGATAGGCTCGATCGCCTCATCGCTAATGACCTCGAGCTCAAGGTCAACGCCCGAGACATGCTTAAGTGCATTCATGATGAGCGAGCTCGCGGCGCCCAGGCGCGTGGAAGTCTTACCGGTCACCACGGAGCCGTCGGGCATGACCATAGCGCCTACGGGGCCACCCGTCAGCTGCTCCCTGGTAAGGGCGGCCGAGCGTGCCGGCGAGTAGTTCTTGTCGATACCGGCCTTCTTCATAATGAGCTTGAGACGATCAACCTGCTCATCGCCCACACCGGTGCGGCGCACGGCCTCGACCGCGGCAAAGTAACGACGGACGATCTCCATCTTGGAGGCGTCGCGGCAGGCCTCGTCGTCGGTAATGGCAAAGCCGACCATGTTGACGCCCATATCCGTGGGGCTCTGATAAGGGCTCTCGCCCAAGATCTTCTCCATCAGGGCACGGACCACCGGGAAGGCCTCGACGTCGCGGTTGTAGTTGACCGTGGTCTTGTTGTAAGCCTCAAGATGGAACGAGTCGATGATGTTGGCGTCGTCGAGGTCGGCCGTAGCAGCCTCGTAGGCGATGTTGACCGGATGTGTGAGGGGCAGGTTCCAGACCGGGAAGGTCTCGAACTTGGCGTAGCCGGCGGCAGTGCCGTGCTTGTGCTCGTGATAGAGCTGCGACAGGCAGGTGGCAAGCTTGCCCGAGCCGGGGCCGGGGGCGGTGACCACGACGAGCGGACGGGTGGTCTCGACGAACTCGTTCTTGCCATAGCCGTCATCGGACACGATCAGATCGACGTCGTGCGGATAGCCCTCGATGGGATAGTGCAGCTTGGCGGGAATACCGAGCGCATTCAGGCGATTACGGAAAACGTCGGCAGCGGGCTGGCCGGCATACTGGGTGATGACCACGGCCGCGACGGCAAAGCCGTTACCGCGGAACAGGTCGACCAGACGCAGTACGTCCTCGTCATAGGTAATGCCCAGGTCGCCACGGGCCTTGTTCTTCTCGATGTGGTTCGCGTTGATCGCGATGATGACCTCAACGTCGTCGGCGATGCTCTTGAGCATGCGGAACTTGCTATCCGGCTCAAAACCCGGCAGCACGCGGCTCGCGTGATAGTCGTCAAACAGCTTGCCGCCAAACTCCAAATACAGCTTGCCGCCAAACTGCGAGATGCGCTCCTTAATATGAGCGGCCTGCAGCTCGATATACTTCGCGTTGTCGAAACCCTGGCGCATATATGGCTCCCGTCCCGTTTCGTAAATAAAGTTCCTACGCGATTATAACGGAGCCAGCCCCCACCAACACCCAGGCAACCAACAGGCACCAACCAAACATCCGCCAATCACCTCGCCGGACGAATTTGGTGCATTGGGGACAGGTTACTTTGCACCAACATAGCGCAAGCCTGACCCCTTTGCACCAACAATGGAAACGTTACAGGTAGAGGACGGACAGCGAACGGGCACCAGAGCGAACAAATTGGCATGAAAAGAGGCCGGTATAGACCTTTTGGTCATGCCGGCCTCTTTGAATGACAAGTTGTCGCTCTGGTGCCCGTGCAGCGTCGACCGGTTCCGGCGTTTGGTAAAACGCCGGAACGCAAGTCGCCCCCTCCCGCGCACGGAACGGGAGGGGGCTAAAGGTAGGAGTCTACCGGTGGGTTGACCCCACCGGACAGACGATGACCAGATGATCCTTTACAGGATCGTCAAGGTTTCCGTGGGGTACCCGTTGGGTACTTAGAGCATCACGCAGGCGATGGTCAGGATAACGGCGCAGACGACGGAGAGCGCGACGATGAGCTTAAGAGCAAACTTGAGCCAGGTCGTCCACTCGATCTTGGCCAGGGCGAGACCGCCCATGATGGCGCCGGAGGTCGGGGTGAACAGGTTCACGACACCGATGGCGGCGGAGAAGATCATGACCATGACCTCGGGCGAGAAGCCGAGCTTAACAGCCAGCGGTCCCATGATGGGCATGGAGACGGTAGCCATACCGGAGGTCGAGGGGATCAGGAAGGACAGGCCGAAGTAGACCAGGAAGCTCATGGGAGCGAAGATCACGCCGGACAGGCCAGCCAGAGCGTTGGCGGCAGCGTCGAGGACGTAGACATCGAGGCCGGTGCTAGCCATGAGGACGGAGATACCACGGGCGAGGGCGATGACGAGAACAACGGACATCATGTCGGCAGCGCCGGTGATGAAGGTGTTAACGATCTGCTTCTCGGACAGGCCACCGATGATACCGATCAGGATAGCCATGAGGAAGAACCAGGTGGAAGCCTCGTCGAAGTACCACTGGCCAATGGGTAGGCCGGTGATCAGGGCAGACCAGCCCTGGACGACGGCGTTACCGTCGGCGTCGTAGACAGCGCCAGCGTCGAAGAAGTTGGCGACGCCCTCGTTGAGGTCGGCCAGCGGGATGAAGCCGACGATCATGACGACGAAGGTGAAGGCGAAGGCGATCAGAACACCCTTCTGACGACCGGTGAGCTTGACCTCCTTGTGAACCTCGGAAGCAGCCTTGCCGTGAGCCTCTTCGGCGTCCTTAAGCTCCTGCATCGACAGGATGGTGGAACCCTTGTCAGCCTTGACCTTCTTGGCATAGCTCATCACGAAGACGATCGACATAGCGGTGGTGACAATCCACAGGACGGCACCGAGGCCGATGATGATGGACTGGTTGACCTCAATGCCAACGCCGGTCAGAGCGTCGACGGCAGCGCCGACGGCGAACGGGTTAACCGTGGAGCCGAGGCAGCCGCAGCCAGCGCCGAGCAGGACGGTAGCGGCGCCGACCATGGGGTCGAAGCCGGCGGCCATCATGGTAGCGGCGAGCAGGGCATAGAAGGGAACGGTCTCCTCGCACATACCATAGGTGGTACCACCGAGGGAGAAGATGAACATAAGGACAGGAATGAGCATAATCTCGTTGCCCTTAAGCTTCTGTACCAGAACGGCGATGCCGTTGTCCAGGGCGCCGGTCTCGGTCATCATGCCGAGGAAGCCGCCCAGGATCATAACAAAGAGGCAGACGGGCAGAGCGTCAGCAAAGCCCTTAACCGGGGCGGTGCAGAAATCGCTCAGGCGGGCTGCAGTAACCTCGCCACCGGACGTGCCGGAGACGATAACGGTAATCACTGCGACAATTGCCAGCAGAGCAAGAAGAATGGTGAACGATGAAGGCATACCGCGCTTTTTCTTAGCGGTCTCAGTCATAGTTCTCATCCCCCCTTCATAAATCATTTACTGATCTCGCCCGAAGCGGCTCTTCCGTGCCGTGCCTGCCGCTTGATGCGAGATTATTACCAGATAAAACCGCTCGGGATGTGCAGCAATACACCCCGAGCGAGATGCTAGATGCTCTTACTTGAGCGTGGCGTACATGACAGCCTTGATGGTGTGCATGCGGTTCTCGGCCTCGTCGAAGACCTTGGAAGCGGGACTCTCGAAGACCTCGTCGGTGACCTCCTGCTCGGTGATGCCGAACTGCTCGCACTTCTCGGCGCCAATGGTGGTGTTGGTGTCGTGGAAGCTGGGCAGGCAGTGCAGGAAGATGGCACCCGGGTTGGCCATAGCCATGACCTCGGAGGTAACACGATACGGGGTGAGCTGAGCGATGCGCTCGGCCCAGACCTCGTCGGGCTCGCCCATGGAGACCCAAACGTCGGTGTAGAGAACGTCGGCACCGGTGACGCCGTCCTTGACGTCGGTGGTCAGCTTGATGGTGCAGCCGTTGGCCTCGGCGATGGGCTTGCAGGCCTCGATAACGTCGTCAGCGGGCATGCACTCCTCGGGGCCGCAGGCCACGAAGTTCATGCCGAGCTTGGAGCAGACAACCATGAGGGAGCGAGCGACGTTGTTCTTGCAGTCGCCCATGAAGACGAGGGTCTTGCCCTTGATGTCGTAGTTGAAGTTCTCCTGGACGGTCAGGATGTCGGCGAGCATCTGGGTGGGGTGCCACTCAGTGGTCAGGCCATTCCACACGGGCACGCCGGACTTAGCGGCGAGCTCCTCGACGTCGTCCTGGGCAAAGCCACGGAACTCGATGCCGTCATACATGCGGCCGAGAACGCGAGCGGTGTCCTCGATGGACTCCTTCTTGCCCATCTGCGACGAACCCGGGTCGAGGTAGGTGACGCCCATGCCCAGATCCATGCCGCCGACCTCGAAGGCGCAGCGGGTACGAGTGGAGGTCTTCTGGAAGAGCAGGACGATGTTCTTGCCCTCGAGATAGCGGTGCGGAACGCCAGCGCGCTTCATGTCCTTGAAGTTCTTGGAGAGCTTGAGCAGGTACTCGATCTCCTCGGTGGTGAGGTCGAGGAGCTTGAGGAAGCTACGGCCGGAGAGGTTAACACCCATGGTTCGTTTCCTTTCGAAGAAATGAATTACGTAAGTATTAGTGATGCCCGTTTGACGGGCGAAACCGGTGCGGTTGTAGGGGGACCGCACCGGAAACGGAAAGACTTAGAGGTCCTCGCGCCAGAAGGGCATGCTCATGCAGCGCGGGCCGCCGCGGCCGCGGGAGAGCTCGGCGGAGGGCACGACGAGAAGGTCCAGGCCCTCCTTGTACAGCACGTCGTTGGTGACGGTGTTGCGGGCGTAGACGCAGATCTTGCCGGGCTCGACGCACAGGGTGTTGGAGCCGTCGTTCCACTGCTCGCGGGAGGCCGCGATCGGGTCGCCGCCGCCGCAGGGGATCAGCTTGACCTGGTCGACGCCGGTGGCGTCCTCCAGGACGTGCTCGAGGGTGTCCTCGATCAGGCGGATGTTCACGTCGCCCGGGTTCTTGCCGGCGGTCAGCTCGTAGACGCGCAGGGTGCCCATGATGGCGGGGTGGATCGTGAACTTATCGACGTCGATCTGGGTGAAGACCGTGTCGAGGTGCATGAAGGCGCGCGAGACCGGGATGTCGAAGGCCAGGATGCGCTCGACCTTGGAGTCGGAGTTCCAGAAGATGTTCTGGGCCATGACGTCGATGGCCGCGGCCTGGGTGCGCTGGGAGATGCCGACGGCGAGGGTCTTCTCGTTGATGTTCAGCACGTCGCCGCCCTCGGTGTGGAACTGGCAGTCGCGGCGGAAGTACAGGGAGACGTCCTTGTAGTCGGGGTGGTACTTGAAGACGTACTTGCCGTACAGGGTCTCGCGGTTGCGGGTGACCGAGTACATGCGGTTGAGGTTGACGCCCTCGCCGACGACCGCGAACGGGTCGCGGGTGAAGTAGAGGTTGGGCATCGGGTCGATGATCAGGTCGGACTCGGACTCGGAGTTGACCAGGGAGTCGAGGGTCGTGGACGCCGTGAGGGGCATGTCGATCTCGGCCTTGGTCATGCCGGCCATGGTCTTCTTGACGAACTCGAGGTTGTCCTCGATGGAGTCCAGCTTCTCGCGGACGATCTGCGGCATGTGCTGGCCGCGGATGCCGGCCTCGGCGATGTACTGGTCGGTGAACTCGGCGCGGGCGCCGGGGACCTGGTCGAACACCTCGGCGACGAGGTTCTCCAGGTAGAGGACCTCCACGCCCTGGTCCCTCAGGATCTGGGCGAAGGTGTCGTGCTCCTGCTGTGCGACCTCCAGGAACGGGACGTCGTCGAACAGGAGTCGCTCGAGCTCGTCGGGCGGCAGGTTGAGGAGCTCGTCGCCGGGACGGTGCAGGCAGACCTTCCTGAGCTTGCCGATCTCGGAAGGCACGTGCAGACCTTTCGTCATGGCCTCCTACCTTTCTTTCGGGCCCTTGTCAGGGCCGATTCGTTAGCGCCCCTCCGTGTGAGGCGTTATTGCTGACGACATATTTATATCCAAAATCAGCCCATACTTCCACCTTGCCCCCGAACGGTTTTTTATAGGGGGTGAACGGCATACACATATACTTCACGCATGGCACACTTTGATTTAATAAAGTTTATTTACGTGCTTAAATGCTTTTTCAAACCAAATAGCAAATGGAACTTAACTTTATTAAACCACCCTCAAATTGCATATTTCTAATAAAGCTATGAATAGAATTAGCGATTCATACCGCGTCTCAACCATTTTCATTTTTATTCAGAAAAAAGTTTGTCCTATTCATTTCTGATAAGCAACCAACCGTTTACCAGACGCTTGATACCGTTCACCGGAAGTTCAGTATAAGGCCCAGCGGATACCGTCTCACCTTGACGTCCTATTTGTAACAACTTGACTTCTCGGTATAGAAAAACAGACCCGCCCCCCTCATGGGAAACGGGTCTGTTATCGATAATCGTAGACAGATTTGAGCGGCTTTGAGAGCCGTCGGAATCCTAGCGATCAAACTCCGCCAGCGCCTCGCCCAGAAGCCTCAGGCCCTCGCGAAGAACGTCCTCGCTCGCGCAGTAACCCAGGCGCGCGCCGCAGGGAAGCTCAAAGCGGCTGCCGGGAACCAACAGCACTCCCCTCTCGGCCAGCAGGCGCTTGCAGAACCCCTCATCGTCCTCGGGAATATCCAGCTGGATAAACGAGGTGGACACGCCCTGCGGCGCCGTCCAGGAAACGCGGTGCTGCGTATCGATCCAAGCCTGCGCGATATCACGGTTGTCAAACACAATCTTACGGTTGCGTTCGAGAATCTTGTCCTTGTGCTCGAGCACATAGGTTGCCAGAGCGTCGTTGAAAACGCCGCCGCAGATCATGGTGTAATCGCGATAAGTGCGGATACGGTTGGATACCTCTTCATCTGCCACGACCCAGCCCACGCGGGCCGCAGGCGTCGAATAGGTCTTGGACACCGAGTTGGTGACGATGGCCTTCTCGTACACATCGGCCATCGACATAAAGTCCTCGGTGTTCTCAAGCGGCAGGTACACCTCGTCGCACAGCACATAGGCGCCAACCGAGCGGGCGATCTCGGCAATCTGGCCGAGCGTATCGGCATCGAGCACCGTTCCGATGGGGTTCGATGCGTTGTTGATGCAGATGAGCTTGGTATTAGGACGCACCAGACGCTTGAGCTCCTCGATATCGGGCTTCCAGCCGAGCTCCTCGCGAAGCTCCCAGTACTCGACCTCGGCGCCCAGCGTGCGCGGAATCTCGTAGAGCGGCGCATAGGTGGGCCACTCGGCAATCACATGGTCGCCGGGCTCGACCACGGCCATGATGGCGTTGAGGTTCGCGCCCGTGCAGCCGTTGGTCTGCAGGATGTGGTCGGGATTGACCTCGCGGCGATACAGTTTGGCGACCTCGGCCTTAAACTCCGGCGAACCCTCGATCCAGCCGTAGTTCATCTTCTCGCAGTCCAGGCGCTCGTAGAACGTGGCACCGTCCTGCTCGTCGAGCGCACGTAGCTCGCCCATGGTGAGCGACGAGATCGTCGACTGGGCGATGTCCCACGTGGCGCTCTTCTCCCAAACGTTGAGCCATTCCTCAATGCCAATCGTCTTGATGTCCATGGCCAAGCTCCTTACAAAAGCAGTCATCCAATCGTGTTAACGTTCCTCATACAAGATTGGGGCGGTGCGAAAACCCGCACCGCCCCAATGAGAGACATCTAATGGCAGCTAGATGTATGTATTATGACCTGTACGGGCCCTTGAAGGCCTTAGAGGTCCTCGCGCCAGAAGGGCATGCTCATGCAGCGCGGGCCGCCGCGGCCGCGGGAGAGCTCGGCGGAGGGCACGACGAGAAGGTCCAGGCCCTCCTTGTACAGCACGTCGTTGGTGACGGTGTTGCGGGCGTAGACGCAGATCTTGCCGGGCTCGACGCACAGGGTGTTGGAGCCGTCGTTCCACTGCTCGCGGGAGGCCGCGATCGGGTCGCCGCCGCCGCAGGGGATCAGCTTGACCTGGTCGACGCCGGTGGCGTCCTCCAGGACGTGCTCGAGGGTGTCCTCGATCAGGCGGATGTTCACGTCGCCCGGGTTCTTGCCGGCGGTCAGCTCGTAGACGCGCAGGGTGCCCATGATGGCGGGGTGGATCGTGAACTTATCGACGTCGATCTGGGTGAAGACCGTGTCGAGGTGCATGAAGGCGCGCGAGACCGGGATGTCGAAGGCCAGGATGCGCTCGACCTTGGAGTCGGAGTTCCAGAAGATGTTCTGGGCCATGACGTCGATGGCCGCGGCCTGGGTGCGCTGGGAGATGCCGACGGCGAGGGTCTTCTCGTTGATGTTCAGCACGTCGCCGCCCTCGGTGTGGAACTGGCAGTCGCGGCGGAAGTACAGGGAGACGTCCTTGTAGTCGGGGTGGTACTTGAAGACGTACTTGCCGTACAGGGTCTCGCGGTTGCGGGTGACCGAGTACATGCGGTTGAGGTTGACGCCCTCGCCGACGACCGCGAACGGGTCGCGGGTGAAGTAGAGGTTGGGCATCGGGTCGATGATCAGGTCGGACTCGGACTCGGAGTTGACCAGGGAGTCGAGGGTCGTGGACGCCGTGAGGGGCATGTCGATCTCGGCCTTGGTCATGCCGGCCATGGTCTTCTTGACGAACTCGAGGTTGTCCTCGATGGAGTCCAGCTTCTCGCGGACGATCTGCGGCATGTGCTGGCCGCGGATGCCGGCCTCGGCGATGTACTGGTCGGTGAACTCGGCGCGGGCGCCGGGGACCTGGTCGAACACCTCGGCGACGAGGTTCTCCAGGTAGAGGACCTCCACGCCCTGGTCCCTCAGGATCTGGGCGAAGGTGTCGTGCTCCTGCTGTGCGACCTCCAGGAACGGGACGTCGTCGAACAGGAGTCGCTCGAGCTCGTCGGGCGGCAGGTTGAGGAGCTCGTCGCCGGGACGGTGCAGGCAGACCTTCCTGAGCTTGCCGATCTCGGAAGGCACGTGCAGACCTTTCGTCATGGCCTCCTACCTTTCTTTCGGGCCTTACTGGCCGAATGTATCAGCGCCCCTCCATATGGGACGCTGCTTGCTGACAGCTCTAGTTATATCCAAAAACCACTCGCAATTCCACCTCGCCCCCGAACGGTCAGCAAAGTGCGATGAACGGTATATCGCATATGATTCCCCCATGATGCACTTCGGTTCTCTAAAGCAAGTTTTCAAAGGTAATCGTTCTTTTTTCTAAGGAATTAAGCCAGTTTGCACAAATATTTTCATGTTCAGGAATTGCATAGCTAAAACTGTTTTCTGCATATATATGTTGTTTGTCCATGATTCAATTTGGATTCGATTATATTCAGCTCGCAATCATTCTTATTCATATATCCTCACCAGTTGAGTATGGATATAGATTGTTTTCAAAGCAATTCGGGTAGTTTGTTGCATGCCTTGGCAGCGTAAGAAGTAGGTAAAGATACCGTTCGCACAATACGTCCGTGCCGCAAGTCGACTAAATTGAGACAATAGTGAATAGTGTTAGGCTACCGTCCCCTGCGGGGACTGAACGGACAGATGCATATGCCGAGCAAAATCGAAAAAAAGCAAGCCGCCGCAAAGCTGCGCAAGCCGCCGCGCGACTTCTCGTACACGCAGAACCGAGAGCTCAGCTGGCTACGCTTTGACAACCGTGTGCTCGACGAGGCTTTTGATGAGTCCGTGCCGCTGTTCGAGCGCCTTAAGTTCGTCTCGATCTTCGAGTCAAACCTCGATGAGTTCCTCATGGTGCGCGTGGGTGGCCTGTCCGACCTTGCCGAACTCAAAAAGCAGCCTGTCGACAACAAGAGCAATATGACCGCCTCCGAACAGGTCGATGCTGTCATGGCAGAGCTGCCCGGGCTCCTTACCCGTTGGGAGTCCATCTTTAAGAACATCGAGGGCAAGCTCGACGCCCTGGGCGTTCACCGCGCGCGTGTCGATTCGCTTACGCCCGAGGAGCGCACCTTTGTCACCCGTTACTTCCAGGCCTACGTGTCGCCGGTCATCTCACCGCTGGTGATCGACCCGCGCCACCCCTTCCCTAACCTGCGCAACGGTGCACTCTACCTGGCCTGCGGTCTGGACGGCGTCACCGACGAAGAAAGTCTGCTGGGCCTGATCGAGATTCCTGCCTCGATGAACCGCGTGGTCGAGATCCCCTCACCCACCGGCACCTACTCCTACATTCTGCTCGAGGACGTCATCCTTGCCTGTCTGGACAGCTGCTTTGGCTCCTATAAGCCGCTCGACCGCGCGCTCATCCGCGTCACCCGCAACGCCGACATCGATCCGGACGGCGAGGGCGTCGAGGAGGAAGAGGACTACCGCCAGCATATGAAGCGCATCCTCAAGAAGCGCCTGCGCCTGCAGCCGGTAGTGCTCGCCGTCTCGGGCTCACTCGAAAAAGCAACGCTCAAGACTATCCGCAAGGCGCTCGAGCTCTCGCGTCGCTCGGTCTTTACCTGCGATATCCCGCTCAGCTTGGGCTATGTCTTTGGCATTGAGGGCAAGATTCCCGAGCACCTGCGCAACGAGCTGCTCTTTACGCCGTTTAAGCCGCAGCCCAACCCCACCATCGATATGACCCGCTCCATCCGCGAGCAGGTACTTCAGCACGACAAGCTGCTCTTTTATCCCTATGAGGCCATGAACCCCTTCCTGGATCTGGTGCACGAGGCCGCCTACGACCCCGAGTGTATCTCACTGCGCATCACGCTCTACCGCGTGGCCAAGCAGAGCCGCCTGTGCGAGTCGCTGATCGATGCCGCCGAGAACGGCAAAGAGGTCACGGTGCTCATGGAGCTCCGCGCCCGCTTCGACGAGCAGAACAACATCGAGTGGGCCGAGCGTCTGGAAGAGGCAGGCTGCACCGTTATCTACGGCTCCGAAGGCTTTAAGTGCCACTCCAAGATCTGCCAGCTCACCTATCGCGAGGGCATGGCGCTTACACGCCTGACGCTGTTGGGCACCGGCAACTTTAACGAGAAGACGGCCAAGCTCTACAGCGACTTTATGCTCATGACCGCCCATCCCGGCATCGGCGAGGACGCCAACTTGTTCTTCCGCAACCTGTCGCTGGGCAACCTGCGCGGCGATTACCGCTTCCTGGGCGTGGCGCCCGTGGGCCTGAAGCCGCTCATCATGCGCGGCCTGGATCGCGAGATCCAGCGCGCCCTCGCTGGCGAGCCCGCCCGTGTGTTCTTTAAGCTCAACTCACTCACCGACCGCGAGGTCATCGACAAGATTGCCGAGGCATCGTGCGCAGGAGTCCGCGTTGACATGATCATCCGCGGCATCTCGTGCCTCAAGCCGGGCGTTCCGGGCAAGACCGAGAACGTACATGTCCGTTCTATCGTCGGACGCTTTTTGGAGCATGCGCGCGTTTACGCCTTTGGCGTGGACTCGGACATGATCTATCTGAGCTCGGCCGACATGATGACGCGCAACACCGAGCACCGCGTGGAGATCGCCTTCCCTGTGCTCGACCCCACCTGCCGCGCCCTGGTGCACGAGTACATGGGTATGCAGTTGCGCGACAACGTGAAGGCCCGCAGCCTCACGAGCGACGGCACCTGGGTCCCCGTGGAGCGCGCAGAGGGTGAGAAACCCTTCAACTCGCAGGAAGCCCTGCTGGAGCGCGCCTATCGCAACGCCGAGGCCGCCGCGCAGCAGCGCGCACAGGAGAAGGAATGTGTGGCCGAGAAGGCTATTCAGGCCGAGGTTGAACATAGGGCAGTTGCCAAACCGGAAGCGGTTGCCGCTCCCCCGGCGAATGAACCCGAGGCTGCCGCAGAGCCCGCCGTGGAGAAAGCGCCCGAGCCCGCCCCTGCTCCTAAGTCGCAGCCGGCAACACCCGAGGTTCAAAAGGTCCAGGCGACCGTCATTGAGCCCGAGCCTGCACCTGCACCTCAGCCCGAGCCGCAGATCACCAAGCCCGCGTCCGAGACGAGCGCCCGTCGCGATAAGCCCGCCGGCAAGTCCAAGGCCATCGAGCGCCATCGCCCCGGTCGCGTGCGCATGGGCCTGGGCTTGATCGGCCTGGGTCTTAAGACGCTCATTACCGGCAAGACGAAATAGCCGTTTGTAGAAGCGGTTTGTAGAAGCACCCCGCATTTGAGGAAAGCCTCAGATGCGGGGCGCTTTTCCCTGCTACCATGGTGCGGACAACAACGCGAATGACAGGCAGGGATATGAAGCTCACTATAGAATCGATGACCTACGGCGCCGACGGGCTGGCGCACGCCGACAACGGCAAGGCCGTCTTTGTGCAGGGCGCCGTGGCAGGCGACACCGTCGAGGCCGAGGTCGTACAGGACGGCAAGTCGTTCATGCGCGCCCGCACCACCGAGGTTCTGGAGCCAAGCCCCGATCGCATCCAGCCCCCCTGCCCCTTCGTTGGCATCTGCGGCGGCTGCTCGTGGGGCAATCTCTCACGCACGGCACAGCTCGCCGCCAAGGAGCAAAACCTGCGCTCCGCGCTCGAGCGCATCGGCAAGTTCGCTCCTGAGCAGGTCGATGAGTTGGTACAGCCCATCCGCCACACCAAGGACGACTGGGGCTACCGCAATAAAATCGAGCTCGAACCGACCGTCGTCAACGGTCGCGTGCGCCTTGGCATGCACGGTGTCGACCCCAGCAAAATCGTGACCGTCGATGCGTGCCCGCTGTTCGATAAACGTTTCCCGAAGGCGCTCAAATCGGTCGTCGGCGCGCTCAACTATCTAAGCGGCAGCCATGACCTGGGCCTCGAACGCGTGGGCATTCGCGCATCGCGCCGCACCAAGGCACTCGAGGTCGCACTCTGGACGCCCAC
Organism: uncultured Collinsella sp.; assembly: GCA_937995345.1. GTDB lineage: Bacteria > Actinomycetota > Coriobacteriia > Coriobacteriales > Coriobacteriaceae > Collinsella. The sequence continues at coordinate 16,582 of CALKKS010000003.1, forward strand.
AGGCTCTTTTCCGCGCTCGCAGGTCTCCCGCGTGCTGGCGGACGCCGCTCATCCCACGAGCATCGTGCGTGTGATGAGCAAGGGCGAAAAGAAGGCCCGCCGTGTCTCCAAAGTCGAGATGCTCGCCGGCGAGGGCTCGTGGACCGAGAATATCGCCGAAGACCAGATGCGCTTATCTGCCCCGTCGTTTTTCCAGGTCAATACCAAGGGCGCCGAGATTTTGATTGAGCTCGTTATGAACGCCCTCGACCCGCAGGAAGATGAGCTGGCCGTGGACCTGTACTGCGGTGCCGGCACCTTTACCCTGCCGCTCGCCCGCCGCTGCGACTTTGTTGCCGCCGTCGAGGCCTATGGCCCGGCCGTGCGCGATCTGCGTCGCAACCTGGAGATCAACAAGCTCGATAACGTCGATGTCATCGGCGGCGACGCGGTGCGCGAGTTCCCCGATCAGGACGCCGATGTCCTGGTAGTCGATCCGCCGCGCGCAGGATTGGCGCCCGAGGCGATAGACCTCATCGCGAGCACGAGCGCCCGCGATGTCGCCTACGTGAGCTGCGATCCGGCAACTTTGGCCCGCGACCTCAAACGCTTTGTCGAGGAGGGCACCTTCTCCCCCGTCAAGATCACGCCGGTCGACCTATTCCCGCAAACCTTCCACTGCGAAACCGTCGTCCACCTCAAGCGCAACTAAACTAATCTGTTTTAGGGGCCGGGGGTTCAGCAATCATCGAGTGGTGAATGATTGCTGAACCCCCGGCCTATTTCATTACTGGTGGTTGACGGGGGCTCCGCAGTTTTGGCAGAAGGAGGCATTTGCTTCCAACTTTGAGCCACACTGTGCGCAAAAATAAGCGGGCTCAACTGGCTGAGCATCATCGATCGCGGTCGACGCCTGCTGTGCCGGCGGGACCTGCTGCACGGGAGGCATTTGCTGGTACGGATTGGACTGCGGAGGCTGAGGCTTGTTCGACGATTCCTTGTTCAAGATAGCAGCAAAGGCGACAGCCGCGACACCACCAAATACAACGAGCAAAACGAGAAGATCGAATACACTAAGGCCTATCATCGCACATCAGCTCCTCATTCAGTGAAACATGACGGATGCTGAGATTTTATCGCCGCGCCGCAAGCCCCTCCTAGTGCGCAACACCCATCCACCCTGCATGATTTTCTGGGGCGGGGATCAAAATCATTGGGGAATGGTGCGTGGCAAGCGGGGGTCTTCGGGGTATAAGACGGCTAATTGTATGCCGCCCTATGAAAGGAACCCTTATGCCCAGCGTTGCCGTTCTCGCCGCCGATGGCTTTGAAACGATTGAATGTTTGACCATGGTCGACGTCATGCGTCGCGGCGGCGTGCGCGCCACGCTTGTCTCGATCATGCCCACGCGCGAGGTCGTAAGCTCGCTGCAGATTCCCGTAACCTGCGACGCACTCTTTGACGAGATTAACTTTGACGAGTATGACTGCGTCGTGCTGCCCGGCGGTCTGCCCGGTGCCACCAACCTGCGCGCCGACCAGCGCGTCTGCGACGTAGTCTGCGAGTTCGCCGCGACCAAACATGTTGCCGCCATCTGCGCCGCCCCGTTTATCCTGGGCGAGCTTGACCTGCTCGAGGGACGCCACGCCACGTGCTTCCCCGGCTTTGAGAAGAGCTTCCCCGAGGGCGTCTATACCGGCGACAAGGTCACACACGACGGCAACATCATCACCGCCAGCGGCATGGCCCAGTCGCTCCCCTTTGCGCTTGAGCTGCTGCGTACGCTCGCCGGCGACAAGGCTGTCGAGAAGGTTGCCGAGGGCATTCAGCTATGATTTTGGCTTCGCAATCACCACGCCGCATTGAGCTCATGCGTGAAGCGGGCTACAACATTCGCGTCATCCCCGCCGATATCGACGAGACCCCTTTTGACGGCGAGGCCCCGCTCACGCTTGTCGAGCGCTTAGCTCGCGCTAAGGCTGCCGCCGTTGCCACCGAGCACGCCGATCCCAGTGAGCTGACCATCGCGGCCGACACCATCGTCACCTTCGATGGCAAGATTTTGGGTAAGCCGGCAAACGAGGACGAAGCCCGCACCATGCTCCACGAGCTCTCGGGGCGCACGCACCAGGTCGCAACCGGCGTCTGTATCGTCAGAGCCGGAGACGTCACAGCCCCGCACGCCGCCGAGAGCCTGTCATTTGTCGATGTGACCGACGTGACGTTCTATGAGCTCACCGACGAGCAGATTGAGCGCTACGTCGCCTCAGGCGAGCCCATGGACAAAGCCGGCGCCTACGGCATCCAGGGCGTCGGCGGGCGCATGCTCGTGCATGATATTTCGGGCGACTTCTACAACGTGGTGGGCTTGCCCATCGCTCGCGTCGCACGCGCGATTCAAAAACTCTCGTAATTGCATCTGGCGCTGGGTATTCCCCAGCGCCTACAATTTTGGCGTACCGTACGGATCCCGACCGGGCACAAGGCGCGGCGGAAAACCGATAGGAGTTAAACATGGATACACTGCTTGAGGCCATTGACGTCTGCGATGTCGATGGCTTTTGCTTTGGCAACTATACGGACGAGGAGGCCGGCACCGGTTGCACCGTAATCGTGGCACCCGAGGGCGCCACCGGCGGTGTTGACGTTCGCGGTGGCGCCCCGGCATCGCGCGAGACCGACCTGCTGCGTCCCGAGAACACCGTGGACAAGGTCCACGCCGTCTGCCTCTCGGGCGGATCGGCCTTTGGTCTGGAGGCCGCAAGCGGCGTCGCCCGCGAGCTCGAGAGCTGCGGCATCGGCCTCCCCGTCGGCCCCACGCAGGTGCCCATCGTGTGCTCCAGCTGCATCTTCGACCTTGCCTTTGGCGACCCCACCGTACGCCCCGACATTGAAGCTGGCATCTCCGCCGTGCGCGAGGCGCTCGACAACGCCCCCACCACGCTCGAGCAGGGCAATGTAGGTGCCGGCACCGGTGCCACCGTAGGCAAGCTCATGGGCCCCGCCACCTGCATGAAGGCCGGCCTAGGCGCTGCCGCCGTGGCACTCGGCCCTGTTAAGGTGGGTGCCGTGGTCTCGGTCAACGCCTGCGGCAACGTCGTCGACCCCTTCACCGGCGAATGGGTCGCTGGTATGCGCGCTGCAGCAGATAGCGACCAGATCGTCGACATGGAGCTCGCAGCCTTTGCCGCCGCCGGCTCTATGCAGATGCCGCTCGACCGCACCAACACCACCATCAGCTGCATCGTCACCAACGTTGAGCTCACCAAGGCTCAGGCAACCAAGGTTTCCCAGATGGCCGCAGACGCCTATGCGCACGCCATCCGCCCCACGCACACCACGAACGACGGCGACACCATCTACACCCTCGCCAGCGGCAAACTAGACGCTCAGACAAGCGCCACCGTTCCCCTAGACCTGTTGGGCATGCTCGCCGTAAGGGCCCTACAGACCGCCATCGTAAACGGAGCCAAAACCGCCAAAACCTCCCACGGCATCCCCGGCGCCGCGAAGTAACCTAACCTGACCGGTTGCCCGGTGGGTCTTGGCTATCTTTGCTGCTCTACAGTCCTGGCTCGCACGAAGAGCACATTAAGTGCTCTTCGGCTCGTGCGGAACTCGCGACAAACATAACCAAGCCCCACCGGGCAACCTACCAACCAAATTCTTTTCAGCCAGGCCCCTGTGTACCGCGCGTCGAAGATCTTCAAATTCAAACTGTCTGACAATCGATTCTTATAGCAAAGGCCCCTTGGCCTTTAGTTTGATACAAGTTCCGCACGAGCCGGAAAGCACTTAATGTGCTTTCCGTGCGAGCAGGACTGTTCGCAGTAGCAAACTAAAGGCCAAGGGGCCCAGTCAACCTATCAGCAGCGATTACTCAGCAGCTAGTTGAATTTGAAGATCTTTGAGGCAAGACGGTATAGGCCGAGTGTGGTTTTGTCTCCGGCCCGTCCATGCAGGTTGGTAAAGAATCCGACCACGCCGTAGCGAGCGCGACGATACATGCGCTCGTCGTACTCCTTCAGGTCCTTCCACAGCGTCTTCAGGCGCTCATCGGCACAATCTTCCTCGGAAAGCTTGGTGAGCACCGAGCAAATCGCCATCATCATGGTGAAATAGCCCATCATGTACGAGCGCAGGCGCGAAGACTCAACGTCGCTGTACAGGTGGAACGACTCCATCATGATGCGCGTTACGCGGAACTGCTGACCCAGGCGCTTGACCATCGTGGCCTCATTGACGCTCTGGCCCTCACGACCGATAAAGTAGCGATAGAGGTCGATGTCGGCGTAGTACATGGTCTTGCAGCGCGGCAGCGGCACGTATGCGTAGATATTATCCACGTAGAACGTGTGTGCCGGCATAGGCAGATTGGACTCGCGCAGTACGTCGGTGCGATAGCACAGGCTGTGCATAAGCAGGTTCTGATCGGGACGGAAGTGCCCGATCTGGTCCCAAGAGAAAATCTTTTTGCGCGGCAGGGCAAACTTGTAGCCAATAGCGGTATGCGTGCCCTCGTAAACCTTCTCGTACACGTAGTTCGAGATAAACAGGTCGACGCGCTGGTCGCGCTCCTCAAAGCCACGCAAAATCGACAGCATGGTCGAGAGCGCCGCACCGTCGAGCCAGTCGTCCGAGTCAACGACCTTGTAATAGGTGCCCTGTGCCTCACGCAGGCCCGAAAGCACAGCAATGCCGTGTCCACCATTCTCCTGGTGCACCGCGCGGATGATTCCGGGATAACGGGCCTCCCACTCGTCGGCCTTGGCGGCCGTCTCGTCCTTGGAGCCGTCGTCCACCACGATAATCTCGATATCGGTGGCGTAATTGCTCCCCTCCAAGATGGAGGTGATGCAATGGTCCATATCCTTGGCGGCGTTATATGAGGGAATACCGAATGTTATGACTTTATGCATGGCAGGCGATAATCTCATCCGAAAGATCGAGGGCAGAATTGGTCACGGCGTCCATATCGTAGTAACGATACTCGGCCAGACGACCAACCGGGTGGAAGTTCGTCAGGTTCTGGACGCGCTCAAGATAGCGCTCGTAGAGCTCGCGGTTCTCGGGCTCCAGGATGGCGTAGTACGGCGTCTCGCCCGAGCCGGGCGTATAGGCCTTGGAGTACTCCTTCATGATGGTGGTCTTGCCAGGCAGGACCTGACCAGTCATGTTCTTGAACTCGGTGATGCGCGTATAGTCCTCGCTCGTGGTGTAGTTGACGGTGCCCACGGGCTGGAACCGGTCCATATCGAGCGTCTCGAACTTCATATCGAGCGTACGGTACGGCAGCGCGCCCAGGTCGAGGTTGAATAGCTCATCGAGCGGGCCGGTGTAGACGATCTCGCCACCATAGACCTTGCCGTCGATCTTGACGGTGGTCTCGTCGATTTCAAAGAGGTCACGGGCGTCTACGCCACAGAATACATCGATCAGATCGTGATCGAGCATATGCTCGAACAGCGCGGTATAGCCGTCCTGCGGCATACCCTGGAAAGGAGCCTGCGGGAAGTAGCGATCGTCATCGCCCACAAAGACGGGAACGCGGCCGGTGATCGAGGGGTCAATCTGGTCGGGCGTCTGGCCCCACTGCTTCATGGTGTAATGCAAAAAGACGTTCTCATAGACATAATCGGCGACCTCGGCAAGATCCGGGTCGTTCTTCTTGCGCAGCTCCATAATGGGCACTTTGACGTCCTTGCCAAAGGTCTCCACGAGCTTCTGATACAGCTCCTCGCCGCGCTCATCGCCAAAGGCAAGCTTAAGGCTCGCATGGTTAAAGGGCACGGGCATAAGGGTACCGTTGATGTTAGCGAGCACCTTGTGCTGGTAGTCCGTCCACTTGGTAAAGCGCGACAGGAAGTTATGGACGCGCTCGTTAAAAGTGTGATAGATGTGCGGACCGTACTCGTGGACCAGGATTCCCGCCTCGTCAGTGCAGTCGAAGGCATTGCCCGCAATGTGGCTACGGCGCTCCAAAACGGCAACACGATAGCCGATGGTTTCGGCAAGACGGCGGGCGCAAACGGCACCGGCATAACCGGCGCCGACAACGATCATGTCGTACGCACCGGCATTAAAGCCTTCAGGCAGGCCTGAGGTAATCTGCATCGATACTCCTTGTCAAAAGCCACACGCTTTTTAACTGGGCTTTTTCTCGAACATACGTCGAGACATATTTATCAGAGCGATTATAGCGCTAATGCGTCCTATAATGAGCTTGCCACACAAGGAAAGCTCAAGCACCGCGGCGTACATAATTGAAAGGTAAACCCGCTAGCAGCGGGTTTATTCGTGTACAGCCGAGGGCCTGGAGCTTAGCGAAACGCTTGTAAGGAGTATCATGAGCGATTTCCTAAACCGTATGAAGTCTGCCGCCAAGGCCGACCTTAAGACCATCGTCCTGCCCGAGGGCGAGGATCCGCGTACCATCGTCGCGGCCAACAAGATCATCGAGGAAGGCCTGGCCAACATCGTAATCCTGGGCGATCCCAACGAGATCAACGTTCCCGGCGCCACCGTTATCGACCCGCGCAATGCCGAGAAGCACGAGGAGTACGCACAGAAGTTTGCCGAGCTCCGCGCCAAGAAGGGCGTTACCATCGAGCAGGCTCGCGCCCAGGTGATGGACGCCACCTACTTTGGCACCATGATGGTCAAGATGGGCGATGCCGACGGCCTGGTCTCTGGCGCCTGCCACTCCACCGCCGACACCCTGCGCCCCGCTCTGCAGATCCTCAAGACCGCCCCGGGCACCAAGCTGGTCTCGGCCTTCTTCGTGATGTGCACCGACACCCCGCAGTTCGGCACCGACGGCACGCTGATCTTCGCCGACTGCGGCCTCAACATCAACCCGTCCTCTGACGAGCTCTCCGAGATCGCCATCGCCTCGGCCCACTCCTGGTCCACCTTCATGGGCAATGTTGAGCCGCACGTGGCCATGCTCTCCTACTCCACCATGGGCTCCGCCGGTGGCGAGGTCGCCAAGAAGGTCCAGGAGGCCGTGAAGTTCTGCAAGGAGAAGGCTCCCGAGCTCGCCATCGACGGCGACCTGCAGCTCGATGCCGCTATCGTCCCCACCGTCGCCCAGCTCAAGGCTCCCGGCTCCTCCGTTGCCGGTAAGGCCAACGTGCTCGTGTTCCCCGACCTCGAGGCAGGCAACATCGGCTACAAGCTAGTCCAGCGCTTCGCCGGCGCCGACGCCTACGGCCCCATCCTGCAGGGCATCGCCAAGCCGGTCAACGACCTTTCGCGCGGCTGCTCCGCCGACGACATCGTGGGTGTCGTGGCCATCACCGCCGTCCAGGCTCAGATGGCTGAGTAGCGGACTTATCCCCTCGGGACCCTACAGGGTAAAGCTCTGAAAACGTCCTCGGACATGCATGAAACCCCCGCTGCGCACTTCGTGCGGCGGGGGTTTCATGAGTCCTGCGGAATGTTTTCAGAGCTTTACCCTGTAGGGTCCCTGCCGCTACGTTGCAATCAGGGCATCTGAAGTGGACGGCGGCTTGGCTACGAGCTGGGGCTGAGAATCTGAATGATCGGGTGCCGTTGCTGGGAGCGCAGGCGTTGCCGGCGATGATCACTTTGGGACTGGAATTTCCGCCTGCTCGTAAAAAGGCCTCCGGAGCTGTTGCTCTGGAGGCCTTTTTGTCAATTACAGACGAATACATTAGTTGTTCTTGGTCAGGCGTTCGACGTCGTGAGCGATCATGTATTCCTCGTCGGTGGGGATGACCATGACCGTGACGGCGGAACCGGCGGCGCTGATGACCTGCGGGCCGTTGCCCACGGCCTCGCGGTTCTTGTTGTTGTCGATGCGCACGCCCAGCCACTCAAAGCAGTCGCAGAAGGCCTTGCGGATCGACCAATCGTTCTCGCCGATGCCGGCGGTAAAGGTAATGGTGTCCACGCCCGCCATGGAGGCAATCATGGAACCTGCCTGCTGCATGGCCTTGTAGGCAAACATGTCGAAGGCGAGCAGGCAGCGCTCGTCGCCCTCGGAGGCGCGCGTACGGATGTCACGGGCGTCGTTGGAGATGCCCGAGATGGCAAGCAGACCGGACTGCTTGTTCATCATGTCATCGACTTCCTGGTAGCTGTAGCCACCCTCGCGCTGCAGGTAGCACACGGTAGCCGGGTCGATGGAGCCGCAGCGGGTACCCATCATCAGACCGTCAAGCGGCGTGAGGCCCATCGTGGTGTCGCGGCACACACCGTCCTCGATGGCGGCAAGCGAGGCGCCGTTGCCCAAATGGCACGAGAGCAGGCGGTGGCAACGCGAACCCAGGATCTCTTTGGCCATCATCCACTCGTAGCGGTGGCTCGTGCCGTGGGCACCGTACTTGCGCACGTGGTACTTGTCGCACACGTCCTTGGGCAGGGCGTAGGTGTAGGCGACCTCGGGCATGGTCATGTGGAACGAGGTGTCGAAGACGGCCACGTTGGGCAGCTCCGGATACTTCTCGCGGCAATATTCGATTGCCGCGGCCTCGCCGTAATTGTGCAGCGGGGCGAGCGGGGCCACCTCAAGGATCTTAGCCATGACCTCATCGTCGACGACCGCGGAATCATCGAAGTGCCAGCCACCCTGAACGATACGGTGGCCGATGCCATCGATCGTAAAGTCGGTCTTCTCGAGCTCCTCGAGCACGCGCGCAATGGCGCAGCGATGATCGGGAAAAGGAATCTCCTCGGTCTGCTTGGCACCACCGTTCTCGGAGTGGCCAAAGATGCCCATCTCCGAGCCGATACGCTCGCAGTTACCCTTGGCGAAAACCTCGCGGGTATCGGTATCCAAAAGCTGATATTTAAGGCTTGAGCTACCGGCGTTGACAACAAGTACGTTCATGAGACTCCTTCGTGATTACAGTACGGTCGGCAAACCCATAAGGCGGCCGTATCCTTAATAAGAAGTTATCAGAATTCAATAAAAATCTATTAAACTCTTCGCCCAAAGCGCATAAAAGGGGGCTGAACGGCACAAGGCCATCCAGTCCCCTCCCCTTGCATCAATTACTTGCCGTTGACGATGCGCTCGACGTCGGAAGCGATCATGAACTCCTCGTCCGTGGGGATGACGAAAATCTTGACCTTGGAATCCTTGGCGGACAGGCACCAGGCGCCATCGCCACGCAGAGCGTTGCGAGCGTGATCCATCTTGACACCCATAAAGGCCAGACGGTCGGCCACACCGGCGCGGACAGCCGGAGCGTGCTCGCCAATACCGGCAGTAAAGACGAGCGTGTCCATACCGCACATGGAGGTTGCCATCTCGGCGGCCTTGGCAGCAATCTTGTAGACGAACATATCGAAGGCGAGCTGAGCCTCAGGATCGCCAGCAGCGGCGAGCTCCTCGACGTTGCGGCAGTCGTTGGTCTTGCCACCGGTCACAGCCATGAGGCCGGACTTCTTGTTCATCATCTCGTCGACCTCGTCGAAGGTGTAGCCACCCTCGCGCTGCAGGTAGCACACGGTAGCCGGGTCGATGGAACCGCAGCGGGTGCCCATCATGACGCCGTCGAGCGGGGTCAAGCCCATGGTGGTGTCCATGCACTTGCCGTCCTCGATAGCGCACAGGGAAGCGCCGGAGCCGATGTGGCACACGACAACCTTGCGGGCCTCGCCGTTGGTCATCTCGGCAACCTTCTTGGAGATGTAGCGGTAGCTGGTGCCGTGGGCGCCGTACTTACGGATGTGCAGCTTGTCGCAGACGTCCTTGGGCAGGGCGTAGGTCTTGGCGACCTCGGGCATATTGAAGTGGAAAGCAGTGTCGTAGACCGTGACGTTGGGCAGGTCGGGATACTGCTCGAGGCAGTACTCGATAACGTTGGCCTCGGGGTTGTTGTGCAGCGGGGCGAGCGGAGCGACCTCGCGGATCTTGGCGAGGACGTCCTCGTCGACGAGGGAGGAATCACCGAAGTACCAACCGCCCTGAACGATACGGTGGCCGATGCCCTCGATCTTGACGCCGTTGGCCTCGAGGTCCTTCAGGACGACCTCGATGGCGACCTTGTGGTCGGGGAACTCGATGTTCTCGGTCACCTTCTTGGAGCCGTTGGCAGCGTGGGTGAAGGTACCGCCGGTAAAGCAGACGCGCTCGCAGGAGCCCTTTGCGGACACCTTGTGGGACTTGGTATCGATGACCTGATACTTAAGGGTCGAAGATCCTGCGTTGACGACCAGAACGTTCATGTGTCTCCCTACTAACAGGCGGTGTGGCGCCGCCAGATTACATACGCTTCAATAATAAACCCAAACGCCCTCGCGCTCGGGTTTATTGCGTTGATATATAAGTTATCGGTGCCCAAATACTCACGATCTTTGACTTGTAAGACGAAAGAGCGCGGGGATATACACCAGGGAAGAAATCCCGAGCGCAACAAGCAATATGACTCGAATGCCCGCGATGCTGCTCAACGCAGCATTGAACAGATAGAAAAGGATAGCACCCACCGCCACCATCTGACTTTGAACCGAAATCAGTGAACAGCGCATCGAAGAATCGGCAGCATTTTGAAAAATTGAGTATTTAATTGGAGCAAATAACGAGTACGCAACCGTCTGCAGCACATAGAACACGGGCAGCAAATAGACCGGAGTAAAGGGAATCAAAAACAGAGCAGTCAGGAAAAGGCGCACGATGCCGCAAATGCGCGCAAAACGGCCCCTGTCGACACGAGCAATCACGCTGGGCACAATGAACCCTATGGAGGCGGAGACAAAGAGCTGGACCGCAATGGTCACACCCGAAGCGACGGCATTCATTCCGCGACCCGCAAGCAGCAGTGAGAAAAAGTCTTCCAGGGCGACGAAGGCAAATGCCTGAGAACAGTCCATGATGAACGCTGAACGAAGAATGCCATTACAGGCAATAGCGGCACCGATCATCTTCGGGCTCATTCCACGCTCAGGTGTCGCCGCAGTGCCCCCTCTTCGCATCTCAGGAATGCAGACAACAACAACCAACGTCAACAGCATTGCGATGATATCTGCCGAAAGACCAATGAGGTATGCACCGACGGACGAAATGAAACCGCCCACACAAGCAGAAAGGGCATAAGACGCATAGAAGACGAATCGCTCAACCACATTAAGTCTCACGAGCTGTTCCTGGGAGACGCTGTCAATATAAATCGCTTCGATGGATCCGCTCACGCACGCGACGGCAAAACCTTTAAGAGCAAACGCACCGATTAAAAGCAGAGGAGAACGGACGAGAAGCAGGGCGGCGTAGTACCCAAGCATCCCCACAATGCCAACGAGACCGCTTGTCTTTCGTCCAAACCTATCAGCAATATAGCCAGTGGGAACTTCAAGGACGAACTTGCTCACTTGATATGCAATCATCATGCCAGAAATCGCTACCATCGAAAGCCCGACGAACTCAAGGTAGACAGTTAGAAAATACAAGATGGTGCTGAAGTTCGACAGAAAAACGAACGTCATATAAAGCAAAACCGTACGGTTTTTCATGCTCCGCCCTCCAAGAGCCAGCAATCTAAATCGGAATCTTGGAAAAGCATGAGGGCAAAGCTGTCAGCTATGTGTTACAAGGCGTCAATAATCATTTGACGTCTCGAAGCCAATTAATCTCACGAAGCAAGATGACGCAATAGGTGCAGAAAAACCGTCTGGTGTCGATCAGTCCAGGAATTTTGCCGATAGCAAAAGTAGATAGGCAAGGTTACATCACGCGAACCTTCAATGGAGCACTCACTCACTTCTGACCCATCCGATGCGAGAGAGGACCCAGACAAACTCAATATCAATCCCCCGGCTTGAAGAAACTCAGTCTGCGCCCTGTTTCCGTATTCGACATCGCGGAAACGGAAATTAACCAACTGAGCTTCGGGGCATTGATTGATTGCATTGAGACAGGGCGACAAATTAATGGGGACAGCGAGCCTGCCGCCCAGTAACTCACGAACGGTCATAGCGTCAACAGATTGATGACCCGCTGGGCACGAAAGAACCTTGAGCTCCTTTTCACCCAAGTATTTCGAAGAAAGGACACTGTCCCTTGGTTCCTCAAATGAGATGGCCGCATCCGAAATGCCAAGCACAAGTGATTCAAAGCATGTTGCCGTTGGCTGATGCCACACATCAAGATGGATCTGAGGGTGCGAGCGTTCAAACGAGTCATACCAGTTTTCGGCAAAAAGGCGCCCCCGCCCATGAAGGCAGGGAGCGTAAAGACGAAAGTGGCCATCGGGCGAAACGCCGTCATCCCTCGATTGAGCGTACTTTTTGAGATCGTCGACTTGTGCCAAGATCACGCGTGCACGACGCGCAAATTCTCTGCCCGCCGGAGACAAAACAGCCTCCCCCGCCGATCGGTCGAGCAAAACAATCTGATACTCAGATTCCAACTTTTTGATTGCCGACGAAACGGCCTGCGGGCTCACATGAACGGCGCGAGCTGCCTTGCGCACGCCGCCATAGTTCGCTACCGCTTGAAGGTATTCGAGTTGAGAAAGCTGCATAGATTACTCCAAAGGCAGCCAAGTCGACGGGCTACGCGCCCTCAGATGAGGTTCTCGCCCAGGTTTTTGCCGCCGAGGACATGCATGTGGAAGTGCATGACGGTCTGGCCTGCGTTAACGCCCTTGTTGGAGATGACGCGGAAACCGTCCTCCAGACCCTTGGCCTTGGCGACCTCTTGGATGGCGTGAGCCATGGCGCCCATGGTCTCGGCAGGCACGTTGTCGGCGATGTCGCTGTAGTGCTTCTTAGGGATCACGAGCGTGTGGACCGGCGCCTGGGGGTTGAGGTCGTCGAACGCGATGACCTGATCGTCCTCATAGACAACGGTCGAGGGGATCTCGTGGTTGGCAATTTTGCAGAAGATGCAATCGCACATGGTTGGTTCCTTTCTTACAGACCAAGGTAATTATATTTGGTCGGAATGGCTAGAACGAGAGGTTGTCGTCCGTGTTAGCGGCTTCGCCGTCGGCGAGCACGTCGTTGCCGTCGACGTCCTTAAGGAGCACCGAGACCTTCTGCTCGGCATCGGACAGGCGGGTGCGCAGACTCTTGAGGAGCTCGACGCCGCGGGTGTAGCTCTCGAGCGACTCTTCGAGCTCCATATCGCCCGACTCAAGACTGCGGATAATGAGCTCCAACTCCTGAGAAGCCTGCTTGTACGTAAGCTGCTCAACCGGGGTCTTCTCTGCCATATCTGTTTCCTTTCCTAAGGGTATATCACTGTGAAACGCGGCCTACTCGACCGTATCGACCGTTGCCGACACGTTGCCGTCCGCCATGCGCACGCGAATGGCTTCGCCCGGCTTAAAGGTCTTGGCGCTCGTAGCCACGCCGTCATCGCTGTACGCGATGGAGTAACCGCGGGCAAGCACCTTGAGCGGCGACAGGGCATCGAGCGAAGCCGCCGCTCGGCCCAGGTCGGACGCCGGCCTGCTGAGCATCGTGCGCCCCTGATGCTCTAGACGGGAGCTTGCGAGCATGAGCGCATGGCGCTTGCCATCGAGCCCCGAGGTGCTTGCGACCAAGCGCTCGGGCAGACGCTCGAAGTTGGAGCGGAAGGCCCCAACCGAGCGCGTTATGGCGCCAGACAGACGATCGGCCGTCAGGGCAAGCTCAGACTCGCGACGCTCGACCATAAACGTTGGATCGTTGAGGCACGGGCGGCACGCGGCCGCATCGAGCGCGTCGCCCAGACGAGCCGTATAGGTGTCCCAGGCACGACGACCGCGCTGGTCGAGCATCTCCAGGTCGACCTGGGCCGACCCAATCATCGAAGCCATCGCGGTGCCCAGACGCTGATGGCGCGCCTCGAGCACATCGGCCAACTCCGTCATAGCCGGCGCCACCGATTCGGCCGCCGCCGTGGGCGTGGAGGCGCGACGGTCGCTTACCATGTCGCAGATCGAGGTATCGGGCTCATGCCCAATGCCCGTCACCACGGGCACGGGACAGGCCGCCACCGCACGGGCAAGCCCTTCGTCGTTAAAGGTCATGAGGTCCTCAAAGGAACCGCCGCCGCGCACCAGCAAAATGCAATCGGGCGCCGGCGTAATGGCGGCGGCGCGGCGCAAGCCTTCAATAAGCTCCGCCGGCGCACCCTCGCCCTGGACCTTTGCACCCACGCAGACAAGCTCGACGAGCGGGTTGCGACGGCGCAGCGTACGCTTGACGTCGTCGATTACGGCGCCCGAAAGCGAGGTGACGACCGCCACGCGCGAGCAAAACACCGGAATGCGACGTTTGCGCGCCTCGTCCATCAGGCCCTCGCGGCGTAGCTTTTCGGCCAACTGAGCCACCTGCTGACGCAGCAAGCCCTCCCCCGCCAGCGAGAACGAGCGGGCGACGAAGCTCATGCGACCCGTGGGCTTGTAGAGATTGAAGCTGCCCTTAAAGCTCACCTGCATGCCGTCGCGCAAGTCGAAGGTACGCTTAAGGTAGGCGCCCTTCCAGATGATGCAGTCGACGGCCGCCGAGTCGTCCTTGATTTGGAAGTAGCAGTGGCCACTTCGGGCATTGGGACCGCGGAAACCCGTGACCTCGCCCAAAACGCTCAGCTGCGGAATGGCATCGAGCGCACCGGCAGCGATCTCCACCGCCTGACTCACGCTGAGCTCTTTGCGCTCCTGCTCGTCCGATCCGTCGAACTCGGCGGAAACGGCATTGCCGGTTAGATTCCAGCCTGCCACGCAGCCCCCTTTCGTCATCGTGCACAAGGGCTCCGGCCCTGCGCAAATTCAAGTCCAACACATAGTACAGCGCCGCGGGGACACAAATCTCCGCGGCGCCTGTCAGTCCAAGTTCTTATCGGTTGGAGTTTCTGTTGTAACGAGCCATAAGGTAGAGCAGCTGAATGATCGAGGTGAGCGCGGCTGCCACATAGGTAAGCGCGGCTGCCGTCAGCACCTTCTTGGCACCGTTGACCTGCTTGGAGCTCATACCCGACTGCTCGATATACGCCACAGCGCGGCGGCTGGCATCGATCTCGACCGGCAGCGTAACCAGCTGGAACAGCACGCTAAACGAGAAGAAGATCAGCGCGAGGGTCGTGAGCCCCGCGATGTTCATGAACAGGCCCATGAGCAGCACGATCGTCCAGGTATTCTGAGTAAAGTTGACGACCGGCACGAGGGCGGTGCGCACCTTCATCATGGCATAGCCACTTTGGCGCTGAGCGGCATGGCCCGCCTCGTGGCAGGCGACGGCGACGCTTGCGACCGACCCGCCCGAACGGTTGGCATCCGAGAGATACAGATTGTTATCCTGAGGGTTGTAATGGTCGGTGAGCTCGCCGGCAACGCCCTTGATGCCCACGGCGTTGCAGTCGTTGGCGTCGAGCATGCGGCGAGCGACCGTAGCGCCCGTGTCGCCGTCCGATCGTACCTTAGACCACGTCTTGTACGTCGAGTTGATATAGCTCTGCGCGGCAAGACCAAGCACCGTACAGACAAGAACAACCAGCAGGTACAGCGGGTCGATACCAAAGCCGTAACCATAGTAATAGGGCATGCGAATTCCTCCGAATCGAGTTACACGTTGGAGGCATTCTACCCATTCAGCTGACCAGCAAGTCAGCATCGATGTTTCGGCATTACCGCTCTAGAACGTTTGCAGCGCCTGGCAAAACCGCGTAACTATAGCAGCTCGATTTTGCCGTCTTTGACCGTCAACCCCATATTGCCCGAAAGCAAATCGTCCAGGCGCGAGCCCACGAGCTCAAAGCGCCAGCCTTCGCGCAAGGGGCTTTGCTCAGGATGCTCAATGTAGTCGGCCAAGTCATCGCGCGAGGCAATGACTGAGGTTGCCACGCCCGAGCGCTCGGCAACCAGGCGAATGAGCGCATACATCAGGTCCGTCACGCTCTCCAGCTCCGGCGAGATCTGGCGATGCCCGCGCACCATGAGCGGCAGGCGATCGTGCGGGCAGCTCGCGCCGCGCTTGATGGCCATGAGCGCGCCGTCCACGTCGCGCTCCCCCAGCTGGTCGGTACCGCGGATACTGCGGAACTCCTCGACGCGCACGGGATTGCGCTTGACGAGCGCCAGCAGCGTATCGTCGGACATGACCCACTTGCGCGGGATGTTGCGGCGCTCGGCGCGGTCCTCGCGCCAAGCGGCAAGCTCGCGCGCGATGCCCAGCTGATGGCGGCTGCACGAGTTGATGCGCTTGACCTTGCGGAATGCCTCATGGCGGTCGGCGCGGTAGTGCGACTCGTCGGCCAGTGGGCGCAACTCGTCGAGTACCCAGTCCACCCGGCCCAGCTCGCGCAGGCGACTCATCATCTCGGTATAGGCCACGATTAAGTACTTGACGTCATCGATCGCGTACTCAATCTGCTTGTCGGTCAACGGACGGCGCGACCAGTCGGTCAGTGACTCGGTCTTGGGCAGCGATACGCCGCAAAACGTCTGCACGAGCGCGCCGTAGGAAATCTGCTGGCGCTCGCCCAAAAAGGCGGCGGCCACCTGCGTATCAAAAATAGGACGCGGCAGCACGCCCACAGTATGGAGCATGACCTCCATATCCTGCGAGCAGGCGTGGAACACCTTGGTTACGCTCTCATCGGCCATAAGCTCGGCGAGCGGCGACAGGTCGTCGATCACCAGAGGATCGACCGCGACGCTCTCGGCAGGGGTGGCAATCTGGACCAAGCACAGGCGCGGGTGGAACGTGCGCTCGCGCAAAAACTCGGTATCGACGGCAATCGCGTCGAACTCACGAGCGCGCTGGCAAAAGTCGAGCAGAGCCTGATGTGTGGAAATGTACATATCAACCCATCGAATAAGGTTAGGCCCGAAAAACACGGGTAGGATATCGGCATTGCCTTACAACTATACTCGGTTAGTCACAGAACGGGAACGTAAGTATGCGCTGCCTTATCATCCACAACCCGGCATCGGGCCCCAGCTCAGATGAAATCTTCGCATTCACGCACGCCCTCTCGCAGGGCGGCGACGAAGTCGTGATGCGCTTTATCGGCGACGGCATGGAGCCCGAGGACGCCGTGGCAGACGTGCGCGAGTTCGATCGCGTGGTTATCTCGGGCGGCGACGGCACCGTTTCCAACGTGCTCGACCAGATGCGCGGATGCGGCGTTCCCACGCTCGTCTTTCCCTCTGGCACGGCTTGTCTGTTCTTCAACAACATCGGCAATGCCCCCGAGGCGGCGGCGCTCGCCAAGGCCTGCCGCGTCGGCCGTACCGTCAAGGCGGATATGGGTGAGCTCTTTTGGCTCGACGAGAACGGCAACGAGAAGCGCCACGGTTTTATCATCATTGCCGGCTCGGGCTACGACGCCGAGATCATGATGAAGGCCGCCCCCACCAAAAACGACATCGGCGAGATCGCCTACTTCCTGTCTGCGCTTGCCACGCCCAATCCCACGGTAGCGCATTTTACGATTGAGCACGACGGCATTGTCGAGGAGCTCGACGGCATCTGCTGCATGGCCGGCAACACCTCGGTCATTCAAAACGACATCAACCTGTTCCCCGACTGTCGCATGAACGACGGCATGGTCGACATCGCGGTCATCGAGCCCGTAAAAACCGTGCAGCTACTGCCCACGGTGATCACCGCCGCACTCGACCCCGCCGGCAAGGTACTCGGTCGCCCGCAGTTCAAGATCATCCAGACCAAGGAAGCTAAGATTACCTGCACGCCGTCGCTGGGTATGCAGTTCGATGGCGAGATCATCTCCAGCAACTCCGGCGTCTTTGGTGCCCGTGCACTTCCGCAATGCCTCGACCTCATCGTCGACGAATTCTCCCCACTCGGAAAATAGGAGGACCCCATGAACGACAATCCCCTGCTCGGCTTTATCGTCATCGTTTTGGCCATGCTCATCGGCTATGCGATTAACGTTATCCACCGCCGGAAGAAGTAATTCCACATTGGTATGATATTCATCCATTCATCGTCTCCCCCGTTGTTTATGCATTTGCCAAACAGCGGGGGATTTTTCTTTGCGCCCCGTGCAAGGTGCTTTATTCAGGTAGAGTAATTGCAGGGTGCCTTTATTTAAGTAAAGCTACATAATGAGTATTATTATCCGTTCATCGCATATTTTAGGACGCTCATCGAGTATTTCATCGAAATAGATGAATACTCTCTAGACTTCCTATAGGCTAATAGATGTATTTATTAGCTGAGATTCCACATAGCTTTGCGGGGTCTCAACAGTTGGGAGGGATTATGAGGTTTACTCATCCCGTCAACACGCTCAAGAAGCTTGGCTGCGGCCTCGCATTCGGAGCTGCGGCCATTATGGCCATGCCGACCTCGGCGCTCGCTTGCACCCAGATCTACATGGGCAGCAAACTCACGGCGGACGGCAACACGTACTACGGCCGCGCAGAGGACTTTAGCCCGCGCTATATCAAGCACTTTGGCATTGAGCCTGCGCACAAGGACGGCAGCGAGTATAGCTCGCTCGAATCCGGCTTTGAGTACAAGTCCAAGGGCGCGACCTACCGCTACACCTTCGTTCGCGACAACCCCTCTCAGTGGGAAGATCGCTATGACGCTTATTCCGAGGCTGGCATCAACGAGAAGGGCGTCTCCTGCTCTGCCACGCTGAGCACCTCCTACAACGAGAAGGCTGAGGAGGCCGACCCCATTACCGAGGAGACCGGCATCGGTGAGTACAATTACGCCAGCGTCATCCTGGGCGAGAGCGCCACGGCCCGCGAGGGCGTCGAGCTCCTCGGTAGCCTGGTCGACGAGCAGGGCATCTGCACCAACGACCAGGTCATCATCGCCGACAACAACGAGACCTGGCTGTTCGCCGGACTTTCTGGCCATCAGTGGATTGCCATGAAGCTCACCGACGACATCGCCTCGGTCAACCCCAACATCGGCAACCTTAACTACAAGGTCAACCTCGACGACACCGAGAACTGCCTCCACTCCAAGGACATTCAGACTATGCCCGAAGAAAAGGGCTTTGCCAAGTACTTCGAGGACGGCCAGTTCGACGTTGCCCAGACCTACGGTGAGGAAATTAGCGATAAGGCCATGCATTCTTGGTCTCGCTATATCCAGGGCCGCGATTATTTCATGGCTCCGCTTGCCGAGGGCACCGACTACGAGATCGTTAAGGACGAGCGCGAAGATGCTCGTGCCACGACCGGCGCCCTGGTCCACGAGATGCAGCCGCTGTTCTTTACGCCCGGCAAGTCCGACTGGAACACCTTTGAGATGATCCGCAGCTTTGCCACTCGTGGCGAGAATGTCGCCGGCCTCAACGCCAACACTGACGGTGCCTATGCCATCGGCTCCAACCGCAACACCGAGATCCACACCTTCCAGATCCGTCAGGGCATGGACCCCGAGATCGCGACCATCCAGTGGGAGATGCTCTCCAACGCCGAGTTCTCCGTCGCTATTCCCTTCTACTCCGCACTGCTCACCGAGGTCAGCCCTTACTTCAGCGATCAGGATGTCTCCTTCGATCACTGTGAAGAGGAAGACGTCGTGGACAACGAGGAGCCCAAGAACTCCATCAATTACGTCCTCATGGACATCAACACGCTCGCCGAGGAGAACCGCGACAACTGCGCCACCGGCGTCCGCGCCTATCTCGACGCTCTGCAGAAGGAGCTCATCGAGCAGAACCTGACCGTCGACGAGGCCATGCAGGCTGCCGAGGGCACCGAGGCCCGCACCGCCCTGGCCAACAAGGCTGGCAAGGCCGCGACCAAGAACACCTACGTCAAGTGCAAGGCCATGCTCGAGGAGATGCGCGATTACCTCAAGAAGGGCGACTTCTCCGAGAAGTTCGTCCCGAGTGACTACGATGCCGACAACGACCGCCTGGTCGAGTCCATCACCTACGCCGACGAGGCCCTCTCCGATGAGAACGTTGCCGAGCCCGAGGTTAAGGAAGAGGCAACCGAGGAGAAGTCTGACGGCAACAACATGGCCGCCATGGCTGTTGGTGCCGTCGTCATCATCGGTGTCTGCGGCTTCGTGCTCTATCGTCGCAAGAAGGCCTAAGACCCTGAAGCCCTAAGGCGCGGGCGGGATGGCGCCGGTCGCCCAGCCCGTCCCTTCGACCGGTGGGAAACACCGTTGAAATCTTTTCGAAAAAAGATTTCCTGCAAACACTTTGCTGTGTTATAGTGCAGCGCAACAGCAACAAGGTGCGACCGCGCCACGGCATCACGAAAGGAGCCACCGACATGAAGAACACGATGAAGTCTCTGAACAACTGGTGGTGGCGTGATGCGAATACGATCGGTCGACAGTGAGTCCCTCACGCCTGTTTTTACGCTCTAGGTGATTGAAAGGCCTCCGGTTTCGACCGGGGGCCTTTTTCTATCTCGAGCCCGATCGCATTCGCATCACGCGCCTCCGCTTTCTTCTCTTGCACTTCCCCTCCGAAAGGATTTTCACCATGTCTCAGAACACCACCGCCGCCCAGCCCCGCACCGTCCAGACCGCCGACCGTGGCAAACTCGACGTCCGCGCCCTCGTCTTGCTCGCCATCCTGCTTGCCGCCGGCTTCATCCTCAACTTCACCGTCGGCAAGGCCATCTCCGGCATCTCGGGCGGCATGATCAGCCCCGAGTTCATTATCTCGGCCTTCTGCCTCACCATCCTGGTCGTGCGCCCCAACATCGGTCAGGCGCTCGTTATCGGCCTGATCTCGGCCGCCGTGATCCAGATCACCACCACCTCGCCGTTCGTCGATTTTGCCGCCGAGGGCATCGCCGCCATGCTCATGGCCGTCATTGTCAACGCTGCTGCCAAGGACGGCCAGGTTAAGCCCGCCGTCGCCATCGTCGCAACCTTCGTGACCACCTTTGTCTCGGGCGCCATCTTCATGGTCATCAAGATGGCCATGCTCGGCGTGGTGGGCGAGCTCGCCGCTGCCATGCTGCCCGTCGTCGCCATGACCGCCGTCTTTAACGCCATCCTGGTCGGTGCCCTCTACCTGCCCATCCAGAAGGCCCTGAAGCTCAACTAACCCACTCGGCTTTACGAGCCACCCCATCTTGGCGTTCATTCGTCGCTCGCGTACCCAAGTACGCTTCGCTCCTCTTTCGCGCCAACCTGGGGCCCCTCGTAAAGCCGTCTCCGTGCTCCATTATTCAAAATTGATCCCCTTTCCGATTTAGCCCCTTTCGTGGAGGTCCAGGACACTCTTATCTCAAATCTCACCTTAAGGAGAACATCATGGCCACCAACGCCCAAGCCCGCACCATCTCGGCCAACGCCGCCTCTAACAAGGGCATCCTCGATGTCAGCTCGCTTGTCTTGCTCGCTATCCTGCTTGCCGCTGGCTTTATCCTCAACATGACCGTCGGCAACGCTCTGGCGGTAACGGGCATTAAACCTCAGTTCATCATCGCCGCCTACGCCCTGGCCATCGCACTGACGCAGGCAAGCTTTGCCCAGGCCGCCATCTTTGGCATCCTGTCGGCAGCCGTCATACAGATCACCACGTCTATCCCCGGCCTCAACTTTGTCACCGAGCTTGCCGGCGCACTGACCATGGTCGCCCTCGTCAAGTCCAACATCGGCGGCGACAAGATTAACCCCTTTATCGCCGGGCTGCTCACCACCCTGGTTTCGGGCGCTCTCTTCGCAGCCCTGGGCACCGTCATCATGGGTGCCGCGCTGCCTACGGCACTTGCCAAGGTACCCATCGTACTCGGCACCGCCGTCTTTAACGCCGTCGTGGTCCAGGCCCTCTTCTTCCCGCTGTGCAAGGTACTCGGCAAGTAGCCTGATATGATGAACGGACCGCACCAAAGCGGTCCCACCATCAAAGACTGTCCCAGACAACTAGCTCTTGGGGGCGTTCTTAAACGGCTAGTCATGTAAGAACGCTCCCAATGACTATGAAAGGTATCCATGGAAACGATCATCAACGTCGACGATGTCTCGTTCTCCTATGGCACGCAGACCGAGCAGGTGCTTAAGCATATCTCGCTCGGCGTGAACAGGGGAGATTTTATCGGCATTATCGGGCCTTCGGGCGCCGGCAAGTCCACACTCGCCGCCTGCCTGTCGGGAGCCGTACCCCACCATTACACCGGCACGTTCTTTGGCTCCGTCACTGTCGACGGCAACGACACCTGCGAAGTTTCGCTCACCGATGTGTCGCAGATCGTCGGCAGCGTGTTGCAGGACATCGACACGCAAATGGTCGCCTCGGTCGTCGAGGACGAGATGCTTTTTGGCCTGGAGAACTTTGGCGTTCCCCACGACCAGATCGAGCAACGTGTGAGCGAGACGCTCGAGACCGTCGGCATCAGCGACCTGCGCGACCGCGAGATCGCCACGCTTTCGGGCGGCCAAAAGCAAAAGGTTGCCATCGCCGCCATCCTCGCCATGCGTCCGCGCGTGCTCGTACTCGACGAACCCACCGCGGCGCTCGACCCCGCCAGCTCCACGCTGGTCTTCGAGACCCTACGCGAGGCAAACCGTGCGCTCGGCATCACCATCGTCGTCGTTGAGCAAAAAGTCGCCCTACTTTCGGAGTATTGCAACCGCGTGCTCGTGCTCAATCATGGCGAAATCGCGCTACAAGGCGAGCCGCACGAGGTCTTCGCGCATACCGATGAGCTCCGCGCCATCGGCGTCGATTGCCCGCGTGTCACGCGCATTTTCAACAGCCTCGAGGCCGATGGCCTGGCCAGCGGCACTCCCTGTTTGGATGTTGATGAGGCCGAGCGCCTGATTACGGGCATCGTCGACCCCGCACACGCAAGCAGCGACATTCAGGCACCCGCCGGCTCACCGCACGCACCGTCGTTGTGCCCACACGCCAAGGATGCCGAGCCCGTGCTCGCCTTCGATCACGTTGAGTTTGCCTATCCCAATGGCGGCGCCGCCGTCCACGACCTCAACCTGACCCTCTATCCCGGCGAGCTCGTGGGCATCGTCGGCCAAAACGGCGCCGGCAAGACCACGCTCACCAAGCTGCTCACAGGCCTGCTTAAGCCCGCCTCGGGCAGCGTGCGCGTCACGGGACTGGATACCGCAGCCGTTCCCACGAGCCGCATCGCCCGCGAAGTCGCAACCCTCTTCCAAAACCCCGACCGCCAGATCTGCAAGGACACCGTGCTCGACGAGGTCGCCTTTGGCCTGGAGCTTGCCGGCATCGACCGTGCCGAGGCGCTGCGTCGCGCCCAGCTCGTCATCGACCGCTTTGGCTTGCCGGCCGACGAGGCGCCCTTCTCGCTCTCGCGCGGTCAGCGCCAGATGGTGGCACTCGCCTCCGTCGTGGTCGTAGAGCCCAAAATCGTGGTGCTCGACGAGCCCACGAGCGGCCTTGACTACCGTGAGTGCATGACCGTCATGGAAACCGTGCGCACCATGGCCGAGCGCGGCTGCGCCATCATCATGGTCTGCCACGACATGGAAGTCGTATCCGACTTTGCCGAGCGCATCGTGGTGATGGCCGACGGCCGCATCCTCGAGCGCGGCCGCACGCACGAGCTGTTCTCGAACATCGAGCTCATGCAGCAAGCCTACGTTGAGCCACCCCAGGTCATAGAGCTTTCTCGTCGTCTGGCATCCTCCGTCTCTCCCGCCTTTGCACAGGTGAGCGAGGTCACCGATATCGTTCGCATTACCGAGGAGATGGTCCGCCGTGGTTAACGTCATCGACTACATGCCGGGCGATACGCTGCTGCATCGCCTGAACCCCGTCGTCAAACTGGGCCTCGCCGCCGCCATCATCGTCGGCATCTTCCTGTCCGACACCTACGTGGCGCTGCTGGGCTTTTTGACACTCACCCTTGCGCTGGGTGCCTATGCCGGTGTCGTCGACCGTCTGTTCTCGCTGCTCAAGTTGCTGATTCCGCTCGCGCTTATCATGCTGGTGCTCCAGCTGGCCTTTATGCGCGATGGCAACGTTGTGTGGGGCTTTATCACCGACACGGGCCTCATCACAGGATCGAAGGCCTGTCTGCGCCTGCTGGGTGTGGCGTTACCGCTCATCCTCATGCTCATGGTGACCAAGCTCAACGACCTTGCCAACGCCTGCGTCGAGGTGTTGCACGTGCCGTATCGCTATGCCTTCACCTTTACCACGGCGCTGCGCTTTGTGCCGGTGTTTGGTCAGGAGATGAACGCCATCATGGAAGCGCAGACCGCGCGCGGCGTCGAGTACGACACCAAGAACCCTATCAAGAAGCTTAAGCTCATGCTGCCACTGTGTGTGCCGCTGCTCATCTCGAGCGTGGGCAAGACCGATGCCACGGCCTTGGCGGCAGAACAGCGCGGCTTCTATCTGCGCACGCGCGCCAGCTCGTACAAGCGCTACCCCATCAAGGGCCTGGACATCGCCGTGCTCATCGTCAGCATCGCCCTCATCGCCATCGGCTTCCTGTTCTAGTTCACCACCGACAGCAACCGCCCAACGCAAAAGGTCTCGACTCGCACCAAACGAGCCGAGACCTTTACTGTTTCACCAGATAAAACCTACCAAAATTAACCTGTCCCTTTTTGACAGGTCGGAAGCTAGAGGCGGTAGGGGACGCCGCTGCGGATGATGGATTCGCGCACCAGGACATCCATGGCATCGAGGGTGATCTCGGGCATCTCTCGATACTTCTGCAGCACCGATAGCTCGGTGCAGGCCAGAATGACACGGTCGCAGCCGCTACGGGCGAACTCCCACATCACGCGGTCGAACTTATCCATATCGGGCTCACGTCCGGCCTTCACATCATCGTAGATAAGCGACATCACATCGTTCTGACGTTTCTCGCTGGGATAGACGACCTCAACACCCGCAGCCTCGCATTCGCGGCCGTAGACGCCCGCGCCCACGGTTCCGTCGGTTCCCATGATGCCAATCTTGTGCACCGGCTCGGCCGGCATACTCAGGTTGGGGTCGAACTCGCACTCCCCCATCACCGCACCCGCAAGGGCATAGCGCACCGACTCACGCGGCATGTGGATAATCGGCACCTTCGTAAAAGACTGGATCTGGTCGTAGAAGTAGTGTGACGTGTTGCAGGGAATGGCAATGTGCGCACAGCCCAGCGACTCGAGTGCCTGGGCACACTCTTTCATGGTCGCCAGCAGCTTGGCGTGCTCGCCGGTCTTAATGGCCAGCGTGCGGTCGGGCATGGTCGACTTGGAGAGCACCACCATGTCGATATGATCCTGATCGCAGGCAGCAGCCGTATGACGCACTACCTGGTCGTAGTAATACGACGTGGCCTCGGCGCCCATGCCGCCGATAACTCCCAGCTTTTCCATCGCCGCCTCCTTGGTGACGCTTGCGCAATTGCGCGTATCATACCCGCGCCCGCCCGATGCAA
This sequence comes from uncultured Collinsella sp., assembly GCA_937995345.1. Classification (GTDB taxonomy): domain Bacteria; phylum Actinomycetota; class Coriobacteriia; order Coriobacteriales; family Coriobacteriaceae; genus Collinsella. The sequence continues at coordinate 41,833 of CALKKS010000003.1, forward strand.
ACCGGACGGGCGCCGTACTCATCTACTTGTAATACGTCTTGAACAGTTTAAAGTGGCGCAGCTTGGTGTGCCACATGCGCAGCCAGCGGTTAAAGACAAAGTCGCCCTTCATAAACGAGGGGTCGGCGCCCTTGCCTTCCTTATCCAGGCGATGCACCTTAGCGCGCAACTCGGGATCTTTGACGTACTTGTCGACGACGCCCATGGGGACGACCATCCACAGGGCCTCGTCCTGCGCCGTCACAAACTCCGGCTCAAACGGGCGGTTGAACACATACTCGTCCACCACATACTTGGCAACGTTAAAGCCGCTGTTAGTGACGTAATAGTTGCTGCGACCTTGGCGCGTGTTGAAATCGAAGAACTTAAACGAGCCGTCGCGCTCGTCATACTTCACGTCAAAGTTGGAATAACCCACAAAGTTCAGGTCCTCGAGCAGCTTGCGCACGCCGCCCATGAGCTCGTCGTTGGGTTCGGTGATGATACAGGCATGGTTGCCAACGCCATGGGGCTGATGCTCCTCGAGCAGTACGTGGCCCAGGCACATCATGCGAACCTTGCCGTTGCGATCAGAATAGCTGGTAAGCACACGCATGTACTCGTCGTTGCCGGGCACGCGATCCTGCAAAATCAGGTCATCGGTGTAGCCACTGGCATAGGAATCGCGGATAACCTGCTCCAGCTCGGCGCGGTCGGCAATCTCATAAGCCTTCTTCTGACCCTCGAACTCATGCTGCCACCACATGATGCCGTCGGAAGGCTTCAGGATCATCGGGTAGGGGAAGTCAATCTGGTCGAGCACCTCGGCAGGCGCCTCTCCTTGCGTGTTGAGCATCTGCGCAGTAAAGGTAAACGTATGCGGATAGGGCACGCCGTGCTTCTCGCACAGCTCGTAGAAGATCTCCTTCTTCTGGCACTGCTCAAGCATGCTATAGGGCGCGTAAGGCGCAACGATGTTATCCGCCAGCTCGTTGGCATCCTTGGCCTGGGCCACCAGGGCAACATAGTTATCGCCGCAGCCCATCAGGACGATCGTCTTGTCGGCATGTGCCCGAGCGATACCGTTGACGGTCTTAAGCATCACGGGCATGGTGTCGATATCCACGTTAGGCGTGTAGTCGATAATCTGGCTGCGATACGCAGGGCCCGTCTGATACTTGCCAAAGACCAGGCTCTTGACCTGATACTCCTCGTAGAAAGCGCGCGCCACCGAATACGCGTTGATGTCGCCGCCGAGCAGCACGGGAATAAACTCGCGCTCTGTAAACTGCAATGCCATGGAAACTTCCTATCATGAACTGCCCACACGACGGGCGGTCTTTGTGCAACTGATTTATTCTAGCGTGCCGAGCCACCGGCACCCAAAGCTCCACCGTATCTATGGCAATCGGCGTAATTATCCAGCGCGAAGGCGGCAATCACCGGTGTACGACAACGGGGCAATGAACCCACCGTTGTTGTAGGATTCAACATGTTGCCCGCCCCGTCGAAAGGTGCACCGTGCCCCAGGCTCATCCGATCAACAACCCCATCATTGACGCCGCAAAGCGCGAACTTGCAGATCGTGCCCAGGCGGCAACTCCTCTACGCACCGCAAACGATGCTTACAACGGGTCTGCCCGCATCGTCTCAATCAACACATCAGAGCGCAAAGGCACGCGCAAGTCACCCGTCGCCGACGGGCACGACACCGTCATCGAGCAGTTTGGCCTCGCCTCCGATGCGCACGCCGGGCATTGGCACCGCCAGGTTTCCTTTTTAGCTGCAGAGTCTATCCAGACGGCGCAGGCGCGCGGGCTCGATGTGAACGAGGGCGACTTTGGTGAGAACTTCACAACCCAGGGCATCAACCTGCTCTCGCTCCCCCTGGGAACGCAGCTCAAGCTCGGCAGCGAAGTACTCGTCGAAATCAGCCAGATCGGCAAAGTCTGCCACACCCGCTGTGCCATCTACTATCTCGCCGGCGACTGCATCTTCCCCCACGAGGGCATTTTTGGCGTCGTGTTGCAGGGCGGAGAAGTCCATATCGGTGACGACATACAGGTGGTCAAGCTCGGCGATGGCACCTGTTCCTTCACTCCCGCCGAGGCACTCAAAGAGGTGGAGCAGGCTCGTCGCGAAGGAACCCTGTAGTTGCAAAACCCCACGTTGAGATAGCTTTTACAGCCAAGAATCCCGTTGCAACAGGGTGCCGTAACGTTAAAGTTGAACTCTATGGTTTCTCAACAATTCACCATTCCCGCAGGTCAAGGCCAAAGCCTCAAGTTCAACTTGACCCTTTAGAACCTTTAAGGTTCAAGTTGAGGTCGAAAGCAGTAGTAGAATACAGCTCGACCAATAACCTACGATTGATTGCAGAGGGACTGGATGCAGCATTCGAATCATCGCACCGCAGCGCTCATCGCGTCGAAGCCGGCTCGTATCATCACGAGCGCCGCGCTCGCCGTCGCGCTGACGGCCACGCCGATGCTCTCCCCCGTCGCGGCCTATGCCGCCTCGCAGGCAACGCAGGATCAGCTTTCCGCCGCCCAGAAAAAAATCGAGGACGCTACGAGCGCCTACAACGACGCCCGAACCAAGCTCGAGGATCTGCAAAAGCAGATCGACTCCAATGAAGCGAACATCGATAAGATTGAGGCCGAGCTACCCGAGCAGCAGGCCAAGGCAAGCTCCGCCATGCGCGATCTGTATAAGTACCAGAAGGGCACCAGCCCCATCGTGAGCTTCCTGGTGAACACGCAGAGCTTGGGCGACTTTATCACCACCTGCAAATACACCAACCAGATTACGAGCTCGAGCGTCGACGAGATCGAGGAGCTCAACAAGATGCAGACCGAGCTCGAGCAGAACAAAACCGAGCTCGAGCAGGCCAAATCTCAGCTCGAGGGCGAGCAAAAGAATGCCGAGGACGCGCTGACGCAGGCCCAGCAGCTCCGCAGTGAGGCGCAGGCAAAGGCTGAGCAGGAAAATGCCGCCGAACTGGCTAAGCTCGAGGCCGACAAAGCCGCTGCCGCCGAGAAGCTCTCGGGCACCGGCGTGAGTGGCAATAACTCCAACAGTCAGGCCACCAACTCCAACACCACCATCGACACCACGGTGAACAACTCCAACAGCGGCAATTCCGATTACGACTCGTTCATTAACGAGTGGACGAGCCGCATCGACAACTACCTCGCCGGTTCCCCCATGGCAGGCCAGGGCTATAACTTTGCCGTCGCCGCCTGGAATACCGGTGTCGATCCCCGTTGGTCCCCCGCCATCGCCTGCATCGAGAGCAGCAAGGGCCTCTATTGCGCCGGCTCCTATAACGCCTGGGGCTGGAGTGCCCGCGGCGGTGGCTGGCGCAGCTTTGGCAGCTGGAGCGAGGCTGTCTCCGCCCACGTTGCCTACCTGGGCGCCAACTATGGCTCCACGCTTACCCCGGCAGCCGCCAAGAAGTACTGCCCGCCCACGTGGCAGGACTGGTACAACAAGGTCGCTTCCCAGATGAACCGCATTTAGGCTCGCAAGCCTCAACTGCAAAGGGCTCCAAACGGGGCCCTTTTTCGTATATCTAGGAGACGACGCCCGTCGCGTTGCCGATAACAACGACGACACACATGACGGCAAACATAAACCCGAGCGCCTTGAACCATAGTTCGGCAAAAGCACTCCCCCGATACCGATCGAGTACGGGAAAACGACGTCGAAGCCTACGCCGGTCGAGCATTCCGAATGTAATGAGCAGCACCAGGCCATCGACCATAAAGAAATACTCAAGTGCCAAAAACCACGTTGGATAGCTTCTGTTTTCGCCCGTCGGCGTAAATACAGCAAAATGGCTGCCCATCAGCAGCAACAATGTTGTCGCATAGACGCATCCATTCCATATGCGCCCCACGGGCTCGGGGATACGCGAGAGCAGACGCGCACATTTGGACATCACAGGAGAGACGATCGAACGCCGGCTTGCAGAAGACGGAAGCGTGAGGGCAACCGGCTGCTGCACCCGCTGCACCTGTGATGCCGCGACCCGGGGCACACTGGCAGCAGAAAGGGTCGCGGGCGACGGTGCAGGGAGACATAGCTCATACGCCGCGCGCGCAGCATGCCCCAGTGCCTTTGCACTCGCAAAGCGCTTAGCCGGATCGAGCGCCATCGCCATGCAAACCGCATCGGCAAGCGGAGTTGGCATACCGTGCGTCTCGCATTGCTCACGTATGTCCCGTCCCGGTTTGGGGTCAGTTCCCGTCAGACAAAAGAACAGCAGTGCGCCAAGCGCGTAAATATCGCTGCGGACGCTCGTCTGCCCAAACCCAAACTGCTCGGGCGGCGCATAGGAACGCGTGCCAAACTTGACGGTGTCGGCGTCGGCGCCATCGCGCCAAACGCGCGCGATTCCCAGGTCAATAATCACCAGCGACGAGAAGGTCATGCCAGCATCGGCCGCATACCTCACGCCCGATACGATGATGTTCGAGGGTTTAAGGTCGCGGTGGATTACCGGCACCCCCGGCTCCCCCGCAGCTGCAAAACCAGCATGTAGCTCGCCTACCGCTTCACACAAAACGGGATACAGCCCGCGGGCATAATCGGGCGTCGCCCCCAAGCGTCCCACCAACGCCTCGAGTGTCTCGCCTTCGACATACTCCATCACCACGTCGAGCTCGTCGCCCACACGGCGGCAATCGACGATTCGGGGCAAGTGCTCAAAACGACGACCGGCGCGCTGGGCCGCAAACAGGCGCTCATATGCTCCGCCAATCTGCACCGAAGCATCGATGCGCTTGCGGACAAAGGGGCCGAGAGACCCGCCACCAGAGCCCTCAAAATAGACGAGTTCGGTCGTCTCGACATCCGAGAGCTTGAGCACGCGCTCCACACGATAGCTGTCAACGCGGTCGAGCGACGCCAAATGCTCGACGAGTGAAGCAGTCAGCTCATCATCGGAATATGTTGGGCTCTGAGTATCCATAGCGTCCATCATAACGCAGGGCGCGGACACCCCATGGTGTCCGCGCCCCGTTCGTTTGCATGGTTGTTCTGGTGACACCACCGGCTCAGCCATCGGCCACTAACTCACCGTTTCCTCGCCAAAGCGATACAGTTCTTCATTGACCTTTTGGAGGCTACAGCCACGGTCGATGCAAAAGATAATGATTGCATCGCGACGGTCCTTGCAGTTGAGGACGCTCACTCCGGCAGCCGTCAGGGCGCGGTTGGTCTCCTTCATCGATAGCGCCATTGCAAAGGCAATCTGCAGCACCTTATTGCGGCTCGGATTGCGCGAACCGGTAAAGATCTGATAGCCAAAGGTCTCGTTGAGGTCGGCCATACGCACCACGCGCGAACGCTCGAGCCCCTTCTCTTGCAGCAACTGCTTTAAGTAATCAGAAAGCGACGGGGCGGCAAAGTCGTGTTCCTTGATATAGCCATCGATACTCGGCGCATCAAGGAGCTCGTTGAGCAACTCGTCCGTCAGCTTTTTATCGGGCATGCGGCTTCACCTCCCCATGCGGTCAACAACGGCAACAAGCTAGGCGAGCACCCAGCTCGCAGTCGCGGACTTATCAAACACGTTGGCAAAATAGAGAGCCTTCTTGATGTCACCATCAAAGTAGATATTGCCCGCCACGGAGCCACCGGCGGCAAGGGTACCAGACTGCAGCTCATCGGAGCCCTCGCTGTAGTAACCCTGATTCTGTTGAGCGCCGTTGGCGTCCTCGCCCTTCCAGTCGTAGATATTGTAATCTGCGCCCTCATCGCCATTGTTGACGTACGTGACGTGAATACCCGTCATGGTCGAACCGTCATAATTTGTGAGACCGGGCTGGACGGAATCAACGACGACGGAAAGGCCAGCAGTCGTGGTCACCGTCGTGCCAACAGCCAGGTCAGTCGTAGGCTGCTCTTCCTTCTTCGTCTCTTCCTTCTTGTCGCCATCGCCGGCATCCTCGGTGACGGTTGCCTTATCGCTACCGCAACCGGCAAGAAGACTGGCAGTCCCCAAGGCAACAGTGGCGAATGCGCCCAGTGCAGCGCGACGGCTCAGCAGCACTTCGTTTTCGAGCTTTTTCATAATGCATCCTTCCTACGATCCGGCTACCGCGCCGGCACACAGCACATCGTAGGAAGGATTGAACTTGAATTCATTAGCTGTGAGCTAAAGTTGCGATAAACGGCCAATGCAGTTATCCGAACGCCGAGCAAACGCACTTTGCGCGACCGTCTGCTGGCAGCGCATCAACCCAACGTGACGGATTCCCCGGTAAAGGTACTCACAAGCAACAGGATAAAGAAAACTAAATAGCTGATGCTCAATAGGTAGGCGACGACTAAAAAGATGGTCCATCCGACATTGGTCTTACCATCGGCACGACGTTGCTCGCGAGAACGGCACAGCCAGACCGTCACGCCAATGGCCACAATCAGCAGCACGAGCGCCGCCGCGGCCAACCCGGCAAGCGCAAACATCACGCCAATGCTCACAGCAATAACCGGAAGCAGCAGCAAGCCACACCCGCATCCACCCGGACTATATACGGAAGACTGTCGGCGCTTCATCGTCACTCCAAGTTAAGCAATCGTTTGTAGACGTCGAAGCCCTTGAGTAGGATTCCCTCGTCAAAGAGCATGGTATCAGTATGCAGGGCACTCGTGGCATAGGCGGAGCAGCCATCGGCGTCGATCGGGTTTTCTTGCCCCTCTGGCACACCCGTGCCCAGCAAGAAGAACACGCCTGGCAGATAGCGCTGATAGAAGGCGAAGTCCTCGGCAATCAGCAGCGGCTCATCCACGAGCTGTAACTCGGGCAGAGCAGGCGCAATGTGGGCAAACAACTCGGGGTCGTTATCGACCGGCGGATAGCCCTCGGCAAAGTCGAGATCGTACGTGCAGCCCGTTGCAGCGCATGCCTCGTCGAGTACACGGCGCACGCCCTCGCGCGCGCGGTCGAACATGTCGTCCGTAAACACACGCAGACTGCCGGCCACATGGGCCTCCCCCGCCACCGCATTGCAAACGGTACCAGCCTGCAGCAGGCCAAATTTGCCGATACAGGGCTCGTCGGTGCCCAGCTCGTCCATCAGCTCGCGCTCGGCAACCAAAAACTTCGCTGCCGCTAACGCGGCATCGTGCGATTCCTCAACCGGCACACCATAGGTCTTGGCGATATGGATGCTCGCGCCATGGATATGAATGTGCGTCTCGCTTGAGCGCGCCAGCAGCGGACCGGGACAGCTCGCCAACGTGCCGGCGGGCAAATCGGGCCATACGTGGAAGCCAAAGATGCGATCCGCCCCGTAGCGCTCGAATACGCCGCTCTCACACACCGTCTTGGCGCCACCGGTCGTTTCCTCGGCCGGCTGAAACACAAAGAGCACGTTGCGCTTGATGGCACCCGGCTGCTCACGAATCGTGCGATCGACATACGTCGCGGCGGCAAGCACCGTGGCCATGTGACCGTCGTGACCGCACGCATGCATCTTACCGGGATGAGACGAGGCGAAGGCCGCGCCCGTTGCCTCCGCAATGGGCAGTGCATCCATGTCGGCGCGAATCGCCGTGGCATGCGCAGCACCAACGCCAGCGTCAAAGAATGCGCAGACGCAGCTGGGGCACGGATGGGTCACCTCGCAGGCGAGCGGCGCCAATATGTCCTCGATATAGGCAATCGTCTGTGGAAGATCGAAATCGAGCTCCGGAATGCGATGCAGGTCGCGCCGATAGCGACGAAGTTCTTGGAGCTCGGTCATAAAGGATCCTTTCATGGGGGGCATATCCATTCACACAATATTGTGACGCAGGATTGTGGCACCCTTGTTTCTAGCATATCCCTGCATTTTTTAAACGTTATATACGAATACTCTTGTTTGGTAAAGTGCAACGTGGTAGGGTCGTTACCACTTGATAGAGGCGCGGGCACGAAGAGCCGCGGGCGAGTCGGCAGACTTTGACCCTGCGGGGAGGCGAAACCCGCCGAACTGGGCTTTTCGGGCACGAACAGCCTGGTGGGCCTGCGGGAAACACCCGCAGGACTGTCTGCAGCAATGCGGGAGCGCTATCCGGACATTGGGTCCACGTTATGCGGATTCGATGCGCAGATGGCGCCGTCTGGATAGCGAGGTTTACGGGACATGGCATTGACCCCCAACGAGGCATATGCGGCCAAGCAGCCGTTTGTGGACAAGGAAACGCTCGAGCATATCGTCGAGCAGTTCCCCACGCCGTTTCATCTATACGACGAGGCGGGCATCCGCCGCAACATGCAAGAAGTGCGCGACGCCTTCGCATGGAACCCGGGCTTTAAGGAATACTTTGCCGTCAAGGCCAATCCCAACCCGGCGCTCATCTCCATTCTCAACGAATACGGCTGCGGCTGCGATTGCTCGAGCTATACCGAGCTCATGATCGCCCGCTCGCTGGGTATCACCGGCCACGACATCATGTTCTCGTCCAACGACACGCCGGCGGCGGACTTTGCCCTTGCAGATAAACTGGGCGCCATCGTCAACTTTGATGACATCAGCCACATTGAGTTCTTTGAGCGCGTTGCGGGGCCCATCCCCAAGACGGTCAGCTGTCGCTTTAATCCGGGTGGCCTGTTCCAGCTCTCCAATGGCATCATGGACAACCCGGGCGACTCCAAGTACGGCATGACCACCGAGCAGCTCTTCGAGGCTTTCCGCATGCTCAAGACCAAGGGCGCCGAGAATTTTGGCATCCACGCATTCCTTGCCAGTAACACCGTCACTAACGACTACTATCCCAAGCTCGCACGCATCCTCTTTGAACTTGCCGTGCGCCTGGAGCGTGAAACGGGCGCACATGTCGCCTTTATCAATCTGTCCGGCGGTGTGGGTATCCCCTACCTGCCCGAGCATCAGGCTAACGACATCCACGCCATCGGCGAAGGCGTACACGCAGCCTACGACGAGATTCTGGTCCCCGCCGGCATGGGCGATGTGGCGATCTGCACCGAGATGGGTCGCTTTATGATGGGCCCCTACGGATGCCTGGTCACTAAGGCCATCCATGAAAAGCAGATCTACAAGGACTATATCGGTGTCGATGCAAGCGCCGTCGACCTCATTCGTCCCGCTATGTATGGTGCCTACCACCACATTACGGTGATGGGACAGCCGGGTGGCGCCGACAAGACTGCAGCACCGGTCACGAACACGTATGACATCACGGGCAACTTATGCGAGAACAACGATAAGTTCGCTATCGACCGCGAGCTGCCGCAGATCGACATGGGTGATGTGCTCGTGATCCACGATACCGGCGCGCATGGCTACTCCATGGGCTACAACTACAACGGCCGTCTGCGCTCCGCCGAGGTCTTGCTGCGCCCCGACGGCTCGGCAGATCTCATTCGTCGCGCCGAGCGCCCGGGCGACTACTTTGCCACGCTCGACGTGCTGCCGTGCGGCCGTGAGCTGCTGGCCAAATCGCGTGCCGAAAGCGCCCGCCGTCGCGCCCAGGACGAGCGCCTGGCCGTCGCCGCTCAGTGGAACAAGCGCATCCAGATCGCGGAAGCGAAGGAGAAGAACATGGACATCCGCAATCTCGAGGGTTCAATCGTCGCCCTTGTCACGCCGTTTAAAAAGGACGGCAGTGTCGACTTTGACGCGCTCGAGCGCCTTATCGATTTCCACCTGCAAAATGGCACCGATGCCATCCTCACCCTGGGCACCACCGGCGAGAGCGCCACGATGACCGACGACGAGGACAACTCCGTTGTCGCCGCGGTGGTCAAGCAGGTTGCAGGACGCGTCCCCGTCATTGCCGGCTCGGGCTCCAACTCCACGCAGACCATGCTCACCAAGTCGCTCACCTATCAGGGACTGGGCGCCGACGGCCTGCTGCTCATTACCCCCTACTACAACAAGTCCAACGAAGAGGGCATCTACCGGCACTTTAAGACCGTGGCCGACGCCGTGGACATCCCCTGCATCCTGTACAACATCCCCGGCCGCTGCGGCTGCGGCATCAGCGAGCACAATGTCGAGCGCTTGGCGGCGCACCCCAACATCATGGGCATCAAAGAGGCCTCGGGTAACGTCGCCTATGCCGCAAAGATCGCGCACCTGCTGTCCGACGACTTCCGCATGTATTCGGGCGAGGATGCGCTTACCGTGCCGCTCATGAGCCTGGGCGCCTCGGGCACCATCAGCGTGTGGGCCGATGTTCAGCCGCAACTCGTGCACGACATGTGCCGCGCCTACCTGGACGGCGACGTGGAGCGCGCCCGCGACATCCAGATTGCCGGCCAGCCGCTCATCAACGCCCTCTTTAGCGAGGTCAACCCCATCCCCGTCAAGGAAGCACTCGCCCAGATGGGCATGATCGAGGCAAACTACCGCATGCCGCTGTGCCCCATGGCAGACGACACGCGCGCCACACTTACCGATGCTCTGAAGGGAGCTGGTCTGCTTGATTAAGACCGTCATTATGGGAACGGGCCGCATGGGCTCGCTCATCCGCACCACCGCCGAGGGCATTGTCGATGCCGCCGGTCAGCCCGTCTTTGATATCGTCGCCCAGATCGGCTTTGATCTGACCGAGCTCGAGAGCGCCCCGGCGGCCGATGTGATCATCGACTTCTCGAACGTCGTGACCTTTGACGCCGTTGTCGCCTGTGTCGAGCGCACGGGCGCTGCACTCGTTTCCGGCACCACGGGCTATTCGCCTGAGCAGATGGACCGCCTGCGCGAGCTGGGCCAAAACGCCCGCGTCATGCACTCGGGCAATTACTCCATCGGCATCGCCGCCCTGCGTCACCTGGTGGCCCAGGCCACGCGCGAGCTGCCCGGCTTTGACTGCGAGATCGTCGAGACGCACCACAACCAAAAGGTCGACGCCCCCAGCGGCACCGCCAAGCTGCTGCTTGACGCCGTGGTCGAGGCCGAGCCCGAGGCTGGCTATCATCCTGTCTACGGTCGCGAGGGCATGTGCGGCGCTCGCGATTCCAAGGAAATCGGCATGCACTCACTGCGCGGCGGCACTGTCGCCGGCGTGCACGAGGTGAGCTTCTTTGGCCAGGATGAGGAGGTCACGCTTAGCCATCGCGCCACGAGCCGCCAGATCTTCGTCAACGGCGCCCTGGCCGCCGCTCAGAAGCTCGTTGCCCGCGACCCCGGCTTCTACACCTTCGACCAGGTCATGTTTGCCTAACCAATCATTAACCAAGCCCACGTAAAGGAGAAACAGTATATGAGCAACGCAGCCGAGATGGATGCCCAGGAGATTATCAACTACATCGCCACCGCGCCCAAGAAGACGCCCGTCAAGCTGTATGTGCGCGAGAAGCCCGGCATGAAGGTTGCCTGGGGCGATGCGCACGTCTATGGCGGTCGTCGTGGCAAGACCGTCTTTGGCGACTGGGATGAGCTCAAGGCCATCCTCGACGCCAACGCCGACTCCATCGACTACTACGACGTCGAGAACGATTGCCGCAACTCCGCCGTCCCCATGCTCGACCTTAAGGGCATCAACGCCCGCATCGAACCGGGCGCGATTATCCGCGACCGCGTCGAGATCGGCGACCGCGCCGTCATCATGATGGGCGCCATCATCAACATCGGCTCCGTCATTGGCGAAGGTTCCATGATCGATATGGGCGCCGTGCTGGGCGGCCGCGCCACCGTGGGCAAGAACTGCCACATCGGCGCCGGCACCGTGCTGGCAGGCGTCGTGGAGCCCGCCAGCGCCACGCCCGTCATCATCGAGGACGATGTCATGATCGGCGCTAACGCCGTGGTCCTGGAAGGCGTGCGTGTGGGCAAGGGCGCTGTCGTTGCCGCCGGCGCCGTGTGCGTCGAGGACGTCCCCGCCGGCGCCGTCGTGGCCGGCGTTCCCGCCCGCGTCATCAAAATGCGCGACGCCCAGACCGACAGCAAGACCGGTCTCGAGGAAGGCCTGCGCCAGCTGTAGGGTTACGCGGTTTTACCAAACCGCGTAACTAGCCGACGCTGCAAACGACCCAGAGCGGCAATCTGACGTTCAATCGTCGGGCATGACCAGAAGGTCAATGCCCTCCTCTTTCACGTCACCTTGCTCGCTCTGGGTCGTTTTCGCTGACGTATGCTCAACCTGTGGGGCAATTCAGCCCTAAACAAGAAGGCCGAGGCCCCAAGGAGCTTCGGCCTTCGCTTTCTCGCTGCAGGCGTAACGCAACTTATCGATTCTCGATGCTGCCGATATTCTTGAGCTCGATGGAGATGAGGCCGTTGGGCTCGTTGACAAACTCGATGTACTCGGAGTTCGAACCCATCTCGGCCGGGAAGCTGATCTCGATACCCGTATCGGTACGAATCTTATGATTGCGCACCGCCGCGCGCTCGACCTGCTTGCGCTCCACGGGAACGCGCTCGGGAACCTTCTCCTCGGTCAGTGCCGCGCGCACACTTTCCTTGATGACCGGTTCGTCCTCAAAGACCTCATCGACGATATCCCAAGGCGGAAGCTCCTCGTCATCCTCGACCTTCTCGGCCACAGCGGCCTTAACCTTGGCGAGCGCCACGGCCGTGTTGGCGCCGTGCTCCTCGGCGACTTCCTCGACCACACGCGTCACGGTGTCGATGACCTCCTTGCCCGATACGCCCGTGTCGCACTGCAGCAGGCCATCGGGAATGAGCATGCGGTCTTCGCCGGCAATCTTGCGCTTCTTGTCTACGTAGCCGATCTCCATGGTGCTCGCGCGCACGATGGCATAGCTCGGCACCTTCTGCGAGGGGTTCGGCAGAATAGCGTAGTGGCGCGCGATGTCGTTGCGCACCTCCCCCTCCTCGCGGCCCACTTCGTGCATAAAAGCCTGCTTGGAGCCCAGCAGCATCACGGCAAACCAGCGGGCATCCTCATCGTCGTCAAAATCGGCCACGAGCACGTCGGTGGACTCGGCTTTCTCGGCTTTGGTGAGCTCGGAGGAGATAAACTCTGCAATCTGCTGCGACAGGTCCACGAACTCGCGCTCGCCAAAGAAATAGCCCTTGAGCTCGCCGCCAAACGCAGAGTTCTCGGCAAACGTGGCGCGTTTATTGTCGGCCGAGGTACGTGCGCGGCGCAGATGCGTGGTCACAAAGTTGCGCACGGTACGACTCTCGATATCGAGCTCGCGCTGGCTCATGACGTTGACGGCAGAGTCAAAGTCCAGGATATGCAGAATCGCGTGATTGATTTTCATATACGGCATTCCGTTCTAGATCGATTTAAGCACGAACCAGTATAGCGGTCGAGCCCTCCCCGAGCGCATCGAAGATTGGTGCATCGGGGACAGGTTGCTTTGCACCAATGGCTAGCGCAGGAGCTCGGACTGCCAAGCCTCGAGCTGTTCTGCCAGACTCTTACCGGCAGCGGACATGTCGATCTGGGGTCGTTTGGGCAGCAGCGCGCATTTAAGGATTGCCACGATGGTCTGCGAGACAAAGCGTCGTGTATCCTCGTCGAAACCTTGCGCAGTCTGGAGCATCACGGGCAGGCTCTCGCGCAGATTCCCAGCGATATCCGCAAACCGCTCAGCACCCGTAGCCTCAAACACGGAGAACAACGCATCTACAAAACGCTCGCGCTCGCTAGGTGACACTGCAAGCAGCATCTCGCGAATGGAGCTATCGACGTATCGGGCGCCGGCAGACAGGCGCTCGCAATACACAAAGTCGCAGCCGTCAATGACCCAGCTGAAGGGATTATGTTGCAGCAGACTGAACTCCGTGCTCTCGACGATGGCATAGTCCTCCTGCGTCTCGAACATCATGCCAAAAATCGACGACTGGGGCAGGGTTTTATCGATGCGACCGGACAGGCCCGCAAAAGCTTCGCCACTCAGGAACTCCTCGACAAAGCCGGGGCCATCATGCGAGAAGGCCCTCTCGATCCGGTCGCCAGCAGCGTCAGAGCACATCGCCGCACCATACACCGCCAAGTTTCCGCCCTTGGAATGGCCTCCGCACAAGAGCGGCCCGTCTATTGCGGCTGCCGCCTCGTCCACATAACGTGCCGCAGATTTCTGAGAGGGCACGGGACACCGGAACGCCATGTTAAAGTCCTCTTTCCAGCCCACGATCGTGCTGTCGGTCCCGCGGAAGGAAAGGTAGCTAAATCCTGCCGGAAATCGAAACGTCATGGCTGCAAACTGCTCCGTCATCGACGCATCGTTCACGTCACGATAACCGCAAACGCGCACGCCGCGGTATCGAGGACTTGCCGCAACAGCCTCCAGCAAGGCGCGACTCTCCCCCGGGTCCCACAGGTCACCAATCATGTCCTGGTAGCACTCGGCACGCAGCAATTCACGCACGTCCAGCCCCTGCCAGCCGGCAAGCTCCGGCATATCCCCCGGCAAGCGCAAATACGACAGCCATGCAAACACCAGGCTGTCCACCGCGCAGAACGACCGCTCCTCAAACGAATCGAACGCCGTCTGGGCATAGGTCAAAAAGTTAGGCGAATCCGACATGGCCCTCCCATCAACAATGGTGCATTGGGGTCAGGTTTGATTGCACCAATCGCGCCCTTTTTGGTGCAAACAAACCTGACCCCAATGCACCAAAAAAGGCGCCCGGGCCGTGGGGCCTGGACGCCTTCATTGTAGCTTGCTGACGAACGGGCTGGATTTAGCAGGAGAAATCGACGCTGTCGATGATGTCCTTGAGAGCCTTGGCAGAAGCGGTGAGCTCGCCCTGCTCGGACTCGTTCAGCGGCACGGGGACGCGGCAGACAACGCCATCGCGGCCGACGACCGTCGGCATGGAGATGGCCAGATCGGACAGGCCATACTCGCCCACCATGAGCGAGGAAACGGGCAGAACGGTCTGCTCGTCACGCATGACAGCAGTGCAGATACGCTTAACGGCCATGGCGACGCCGTAGTAGGTGGCGTGCTTCTTCTCGATGATGGTGTAGGCGGAGTTCTTGACGTCCTCGGCGATACGCTTCTCGGCAGCCTCGTGCTCCAGATGGCCGTGAAGCTCGCAGAAGGTGCTCAGCGGCACGCCGGCAACCTGGGCGCTGGACCAAGCGACGAACTCGGAGTCGCCGTGCTCGCCCATGACGTAGGCTTGGACATCGCGCGGGTCGACCTCGACGTGAGCGCCGAGCATCTGCTGCAGGCGGCCAGTGTCGAGCACGGTGCCGGAACCGATGACGTGGCCCTCGGGCAGGCCGGACATCTTGATGGCGGCGTAGGTCAGAACATCGACCGGGTTGGAGACGATGAGCAGAATGCCGTCGAAGCCGGACTTCTTAATCTCGGGGATAATGGACTTAAAGATGTTGACGTTCTTGTTGACCAGGTCCAGGCGGGTCTCACCGGGCTTCTGGGCAGCGCCAGCGGTGACGACGATCATGGCGGCGTCGGCGACATCGGAATAATCGCCGGCGTAGATCTTCATCGGCTCGGCGAACGTCATGCCGTGCGCGATATCCAGAGCCTCACCCTCGGCGCGGTTCTTGTCCACGTCGATGAGGACCATCTCGGAGAACAGACCACTCTGCATCAGCGCAAACGCCGAAGACGAGCCGACGAAACCGCAGCCGACAATAGCGACCTTCTTCTCGTTAACCATTAGAAACTCCCATCTCTCTCCACAAGCAAGCCGCCCGGGAACGACCCGAGCGGCTTGCCGTAATCCCAATACATCCAATCGGGACTTTGATTATGCTCCTATTCGCAGCCAAAAATCGACCGTTTACCGAAATTGTTTGCAGAATTCGTAAAATAACTGCACGAAATCGGTTTCGAGCTATTGACGAGGCGAAATAGCTTTCTAATACAGGCCCGCCTCGCGAATGGCCTCGACAGCCAAAGCAATCTGATCGGGCGGCAGGACCAGCGCCATGCGCACGTGTCCCTCGCCCGAAGGACCAAAGCTCGCGCCCGGCGTCACCACAACGCCGGCCTTCTCCATAAGCTCCTCGCAAAACGCCATGGAATCGGTGCGACCACCGGGAAGCTTGGCCCACACAAACATAGAGCCATGCGCGTTGGGACGCTCCCAGCCCAGGTTCTCAAGACCATCGCACAGGGCATCGCGGCGCTCCTGGTACTTCAGACGCTGCGCCTCAACCTCATCGCGCGGACCGTTCAGGCAGGCAATAGCAGCCTTCTGGATCGGGAAGAACATGCCAAAGTCGATCTGGCCGCGCAGCTTGGCAAAGGCAGAGACCACATCCTCGCGGCCGACCAAAAAGCCGATACGTGCACCGGTGACGTTAAACGACTTGGAGAGCGAGAAGAACTCCACGCCCACCTCGAGCGCGCCAGGGTACTGCAAAAAGCTTCCGCCCGGCTCGCCGTCGAACACGATGTCGGAGTATGCGTTGTCATGGACGATGAGCAGATCGTGCTCGCGGGCGAAGGCGATGATCTCCTTGTAGACCTCGGGCGTGCCCACCGAGCCCACCGGGTTGGCGGGCAGCGACACGATCATATACTTGGCGCGATCGGCCACCTCGGGATCGATGCCCGCCACATAGGGCAGGTAATTATGCTCGGCAACCAGCGGATAGTACTCGAGCTTGGCATCGGCAATCTTGGCACCCGCCTCAAAGACCGGGTAGCACGGATCGGGAACCAGGATGGTGTCACCCGGATCGAGCAGGGCCAGGCCCAAATGGCCCACGCCCTCCTGCGTGCCGTTGCACGACTGCACCATGGACGGTGTAATGCCCGAAACGCCAAAGCGACGCTCATAGTAATCGCACACGGCTTGTTTGAGTTCGGGCAGGTCGCGCAGGGCATACTTCCACATCTCGGGATCTTGGGCTGCTTGCGTGAGCGCCTCGACCACGTGGTCGTACGGCTTAAAGTCGGGCGTGCCCACGCTCATGTTGTAAATGGTCTTGCCCTGGGCCTTCAGCGCGAGAAGCTTGTTGTTGAGCGAGGCGAAGACCTCCGCGCCAAAGCGGTCGAGACGCTGCGATGCCTGCATGGTGCCACCTTTCGATATAAAAAACGCGGCGCTCCGACAAGAGCGCCGCGCGATACGGGCCATCAGATTGCAAAAGTGTAACGCTTACAAACCCCGCATTGGTTCAATTTAGCCAACCTTAGCCAATTGCATTGAGCGCGTCGATCTGCGCAAGCCATAGACGCGAGCTGGCGTCACTCGGCATACGCCAATCGCCGCGCGGGCTAAGCGTCACCGAGCCCACCTTGGGACCATCGGGCAGGCAGCTGCGCTTAAACTGCTGGGCAAAGAAGCGCCGATAGAACGTACGCAGCCACGTGTGGACGGTCTTGGCGTCGTAGACGCCCTCGAAACTCTTGAGCGCCATGCGGTAGATCTTGCCCGGCTCAAAGCCAAAACGCAGCAGGTAGTAGAGGAAGTAGTCGTGCAACTCGTACGGGCCCACCAAATCCTCAGTCTTCTGCGCAATCTCGCCGTCGCCCGTGGGCGGCAGAAGCTCGGGGGACACCGGCGTATCGAGGATGTCGAGCAAGACCTCGGCAATACGCCCGCCAAAGACATCAGCCGCATAGCGCACCAGATGACGCACAAGCGTCTTGGGCACGCTCGCATTGACGGCGTACATGCTCATGTGGTCGCCGTTATAGGTAGCCCAGCCGAGCGCCAGCTCCGACAGATCGCCCGTACCGATGACAAAACCACCAGCCTGGTTGGCCAGATCCATCAGAATCTGCGTACGCTCGCGGGCCTGGCTGTTCTCGTAAGTCACGTCCTGGACGGTCGGATCGTGCTCGATGTCCTTAAAATGCTGCTCCACGGCTGCATGGATCGAGACTTCCCGGAAGCTCACGCCTAGGTCGCGAGCGAGCGACTCGGCATTCGACTTAGTGCGATGCGTCGTGCCAAAGCCGGGCATGGAAACCGCCGTGATACCCGTGCGCGGCAGCCCCAGCGCATCGAAGGCACGCACGGTCACAAGCAGTGCCAGCGTGGAGTCCAGGCCGCCTGAAAGACCGATGACAGCCGCCTTGGTACCCGTATGGGCAAGACGGGTCTTGAGGCCGGCGGTCTGCAGGTCGAGGATGGTCTCGCAACGCTCGGCCAGGTCACCATGGTCGGCCGGAACAAAGGGTGCGCGGGGGAAGACACGGTCGATGCCGCAGGCGTCGCGCAGGACAGGCTCTTTGGCCAGCACGCCCTCAAAAGAAAATTCAACAGTCGTGGCCTCCGGCGCATCGTCCGTGCGCGTCCACGTCGTCGAGCGACGGCGCTCGGCAACCAGACGGTCAAGATCGACATCGGCGATGGCCATGTCGCAGGTAAGCAGCTTGGTCGCGGCGAGCTTGGAGCCGTTTTCGTAGACGAGGTTCTCACCCGCAAAGACCATGTCGGTCGTGGACTCGCCCTCGCTCGCATCTGCATACGCATAGGCACAGTACAGGCGCGCGCTCTGGTTGGATATGAGGCTGCGTCGGTAATCTGCCTTGCCGATAATCTCGTCCGAGGCCGACGGGTTGAGAATCACCGTGGCACCGGCAAGCGCCATCTCGGTCGAAGGGGGCGCCGGCACCCACAGGTCCTCACAGACCTCAATACCGAGTACCAAATCCTCGGCGTCCTCATCGCAGCAGCGGTAGACAAGCCCCGAACCCAGCGGGACCGGACCCTGACCGGCAAATTCAAGCCAAACGGGATCGGTAGGTGCCGGAGCAAACCAACGGCGCTCATAGAACTCGCCATAGTTGGGCAAATACTTCTTGGCCGTGAGGCCCAAAAGCTCGCCCGCGCAGCACACGGCGGCGCAGTTGTAGATATTCTCGGCAACCGCAACGGGAAGACCGACGGTAAAGACAATCGGCAGCCCGCGGGTTTCATCGAGAATATGTGCCAGTGCGGCCTCGCACGCATGCAGTAATGTGCGGTTATGGAACAGATCAGCCGCGGTATAGCCGCACAGGTTAAGTTCGGGCAGTACCAGCGCACGAACGCCGCGCTCGGCAGCATCGCGAACAGCCGCCAACGCCACCTCGGCATTGCCCTCGACATCGGCCACGCGAATCCGCGGCGACGCCGCCGCCACACGCAAAAAGCCGTCGTTCTCAACTTGACCGTTTAGAAAAGCGTTCATGCGAGCTCCAACACATCCGTTTAGCCGCAACAAGCGGCGGCAATAAAGTCCGCTCCCATTGTACTGTCAAGTTCAATCAGCGCTGATGGGGCAGGCTCATGATTAAGATTGAAAAAGAGAGGCCGGAATGGCGTTTAGCAGTAGAACGAGATCTCGTCCACAAGGAAAAATGCCTTCCATTTAGAGCAAATCAATTCATGCTGAGCGGCGATAATTTCACAGAGGTCGTCAAGCGTGCTCCGGGGAATCTTCGCTTTGTTATTAGCAACAATGCAACCACCCCTGCGAGTCAGCCAGATTTTGGCCGAATTATCTGAAGGTGCACCCTTGCAAACATGAACATGGATTGGCTCGCCCGCTTCGTTGGACCAAAAGAAGACCCGATAGCCGCCAATAAGAAACAGGCTAGGCAACTTTAGCTCCTCCGTTTGCGGCGTAGCGATACAGCAGATGGGCGTTATTGCTCAGAAAAGTCTCAAAACCTCGCTTCTCCTCGTCGGTGAAACGCCCCTCCCACATAGTCCAACTGTATGAAGGCAACTCACAGCGAGCGGAGTCGAAACCCTCTGCCGTCGGTCGTTCAAAATGCACGATAACCTTTTCGGTATCGCCATCGATAATCAAGTCAGAGTGAATGACCTCGGTACCATCTTCGAATGTCATATACGGGTACATCACGTAAACCACCTCGCAATCATAAATCCAGTTTAGCATCAAGCTATTACACCAAAGACAGCGAGCCCCCTTGATGAGTTGATGGTATCTGTTAAATGTCACGTACGATTCACATCTGGTGGGTACCCTGATGGCTGCATGAAACGAAGCAGATTTACACCGGGAGGACCCCGTATGACAACCAAGTACACCGACGCGCCGCGCACGCGCGTCATGACACCGGCCGCGCTCAACAACGGCGTGCACGAAAACCATTCCATCGGACAGACCATGGCCATCGCGCCCAAAAAGGGCCTGTTCGACGACATTTCCATTCCCCAGATCATCGCCGGCGCCGCAGCTGCCGCCACGAGCGTCGCGCTTGCTTCCAAGATCGGCATCGCTGGTTCAGTAATTGGTGCCGCCGTGAGCTCGGTCATCACCGTTGTGTCCTCGCAGGTCTACCGCCACTTTATCTCTGCCAGCGCCGAAGCCCTCAAAGGTGCGCACGCCGCCGACGACTACCCTGCCGGCGCCTATGAGCCCGTTGAGTTTGATGCCGAGGAGCACCTGGGCGGCGCCGCGACTACACAGGAGATGCGCCAGATTGCGGGGCGCGCGACCACGGCGCGCGTCGCCCCCAACAGCCTGCGCGCCAAGGCGGCGGCAGAGCGCAGCCAGACGCAAAAGAAGGTCATCGTTTTCTCGATCGCCATCGCCATCGTCGCGGTCATCGCCTGCACCGGCGCTATCCTTATCACCACTGCCGGCGAGGGTCTGGGTGAGCGTCCCGAGCCAATCCTTTCGTCGCGCACGACCGAGAGCGATGCGGATAGCACTGGTCAATCGCAAAGCCAGCAGGACGACCCGCAGGGCACCCCCGCATCCGCCGACTCGTCCTCGAACACCCCTGATCAATCGCAGGGCGTCGATTCCTCTACGGCCAACAGCGGCACGCAATCCGGCACGACCGACTCAAGCCAAACGACTGACGGCTCTCAACCGAGCACGGGCGACCAGACGAACGGCAATACATCGAGTACGGGATCTACCGACAACGGCAACACCAACAGCTCGAGTGGAACCGCGTCCGGCACGGCATCTGACAGCTCGAGCCAAGGCACGGCATCGGGCAACTAAGCACGTTTGCCTCTCAAAGAGAACCAACCCGTATAACGGGCGCGAACCGGCAACGGTCGCGCCCGTTTGCTTTGGGCGCCGAGGTGGCAAGCCCCATGCGATGGTAAGATGCTTTGGTGTGTAAAGAGGAGATTTGCCATGAGCAAGACAATAGTTAGGCCCACGCTTTCGCTGGGCAACCACATCTATCTGTATCGCCTGCTGCGCGATGCGATTGGATGCGGCAAGCAAACGTTTATGACGCAGGTCGAAGAGGCTCTCGCCGCTGGCGGCATGACTGCTTATGACTTGGGCTTCGAGTCCACGCGCGAGTTGCTCGAGGAACTCGACGACTGCATTAAGCTGACTGTCTTTAAGGGCGGTCGCCTGTATGCCACGGTCATCGCCAACGAGGCATGGGACGCAGCGCTTGCCAAGGGCGAGGACAAGCCCAAGGCCACCAAGGGCACCAAGCAGTCCTACAAAAAGAAAAAGCGCGGCGAGAAGGACTTGAAGGCTGTGCGCCCCAAGCACGTCAAACGCCCCGAACCCGAGCCCACCGTTGAGGTCGAGGCAGCAGTGGAACCTGAGGCGGAGGCTGAAGTCGTTATTGAGGCAACGGTAGAAATCGAAACCGAGATTGCCGCCACGGCTAATTCCGAAGCCACGCCCGAGCAGGAGGCCATCGTGGAAGCCGACGAGGCCCCCGATTCGGCGACCGAAGAGCCCGCCGGCCAGCCCGAGACACCTGCGTTCCAAAACAGCGACATCTTTGGCGACGCTGCCGAGAACGATCAGCCCGACGAGTCCACCGATCAAGGCGTTACCGAGTCGGCGCCGGAGCCCGAAGCGCCCCAGCCCGCCATTTCGCTCACGGTGGTCTATGACCCCGAGAACGCCAACGCCGGCATCACCACCATGGCTTCCACGCCCATCGAGGCAAAACCGAGCGTAGAGAACGAGAATGCGACGCAGGTTGAAGCTGAAACCGTAACTGCAGACGCGCCCGTTACCGTGGAACCGGCAGATTCCACGGCTGAACCGGAAGCAACGACTGAGACCGCACCCACCACCAAACCCGTGTCCGCACCCGTTTGCGACCAGGCTCCCGCACCTGCACCGACTCCGGCCCCCGCTGCGGCACTAATCCCTGTGCCCGCGCCACCGGCCATTCCCGAGGACTTCCCCGTCGACTTCGCAACCGAAGTCTTCTGCCCCAGCCCGCTGTTGCACCAGCTGTCGACCTATCTCCCCTACGGCGCCGACACACTCGGCATCGTCGGCGAGTACTACTGGATCGCCCGCGAGCGCGGCACCATCGACGCCGCACGCAACCGCGCGAGCTTCCCGCTGCGCTACACGCAGGCCGGCGAACGCCGCGAAGTCACCGTGCGCATCCGCCGCAACACCACCGGCGGTCTCGGCGCCACCTGGACCATCGACAAGGTCGAGGAATCCGCCGAATAGCAAAAAGGGACGATAACCCTCAAGGTTATCGTCCCTTTCTCGTTAGGTCACCTGAGCTCGGCTAATCTCGCGTCAGTTTCCTGTGGATGCGATGCGGCTGGGCTGCGTCCTCGCCCAGGCGCTCGATGCGGTTGGCCTGATAGGCCTCAAAGTTACCCTCGAACCAATACCAGTTGCCCGGATTCTCGTCGGTGCCCTCCCACGCCAGAATGTGCGTGGCGACGCGGTCCAGGAACATACGGTCGTGGCTAATGACCACCGAGCAGCCCGGGAACTCGAGCAGCGCCGCCTCGAGCGAGGACAGTGTCTCGACGTCGAGGTCGTTCGTGGGCTCGTCGAGGAGCAGCAGGTTGCCGCCCTGCTTGAGCGTAAGCGCCAAGTTCAGACGGTTGCGCTCGCCACCGGAGAGTACGCCGGCGCGTTTCTGCTGGTCCTGGCCCTTAAAGCCAAAGCTCGCCACATAAGCACGGCTCGGAACCTCGGTCTCGCCGACCATCATGTGGTCCAGGCCGTCCGAGACGACCTCCCATAG
Organism: uncultured Collinsella sp.; assembly: GCA_937995345.1. GTDB lineage: Bacteria > Actinomycetota > Coriobacteriia > Coriobacteriales > Coriobacteriaceae > Collinsella. The sequence continues at coordinate 64,622 of CALKKS010000003.1, forward strand.
GTTCTTATCGGGGTCGATGCCGGAACGGTTCTGGTCGACGTAAGAAATCTTGACGGTCTCGCCCACCTCGAGCTCGCCCGAAGTCAGCGGCTCCAGACCCACAATCGTCTTGAACAGCGTGGTCTTACCGACACCGTTGGGGCCGATAACGCCCACAATGCCGTTGCGCGGCAGGGTGAACGAAAGGTCATCGATGAGCACGCGGCCATCGAACTCCTTGTGCAGGTGATGGGCCTCGAGCACCTTGTTGCCCAGACGCGGGCCCACAGGGATGCGGATGTCGGTCCAGTCGAGCTTCTGGCTTGCGCGGGCCTCGGCCTCCATCTCCTCGTAGCGAGCCAGACGGGCCTTGTTCTTGGCCTGGCGAGCCTTGGGCGAGCTGCGTACCCACTCGAGCTCGGCCTCCATGCGCTTGGCGAGCTTGGCGTCACGGTTGCCCTGGGCCTCGATACGCGCGGCCTTGGTCTCCAGATACGTGGAGTAATTGCCCTTGTAGGGATAAAGGTGACCGCGGTCGACCTCGCAGATCCACTCGGCAACGTTATCCAGGAAGTAGCGATCGTGTGTGACGGCAAGCACCGCGCCCTGGTAGTTGTGCAGGAAGTGCTCGAGCCACAGGATCGACTCGGCGTCCAGGTGGTTCGTGGGCTCGTCGAGCAGCAGCAGGTCGGGAGCCTCAAGCAGCAGCTTGCACAGGGCCACGCGACGGCGCTCGCCGCCAGAGAGCACGTTGACCGGCATGTCGGAATCGGGCAGCTGCAGGGCGTCCATGGCCTGGCCGAGCTTGGAATCGATATCCCAACCGTCGGCGGCATCGATCTCGTCCTGGAGCTTGCCCATCTCGGCCATAAGGGCGTCCATGTCGCAATCCGGGTCGCACATCTCCTCGCCGATCTTATTGAAGCGATCGACCTTGGCGATCATATCGCCAAACGCCATGCGCACGTTCTCGATGACAGTCTTGTCGTCGTCGAGCGGCGGCTCCTGCTGCAGGATACCCACGGTGTAGCCGGGGGTGAGCCTGGCATCGCCGTTGGAGACCTCCTCAATGCCGGCCATGATCTTGAGCAGGGTCGACTTGCCCATGCCGTTGGGACCCACGACGCCGATCTTGGCACCGGGGTAGAAGCTTAGGGTCACGTCGTCAAGGATTACCTTGTCGCCATGGGCCTTGCGAGCCTGATACATCTGGTAGATAAACTCCGCCATATGTCTGTCCTATCCTTTCTACCTGCTGTTTCCCTATTCTTGATTCGCTTTAGTGGAAACGAAATGAGAAAACCAGCTCTGAAACTTAACGAAAAAGGGGCATGGTTGCCCACACCCCCTAATACTACCTGGGAAAAGTCCCCCGGAACATACTATGAACTGCGTACGCTAGTTTTCCGCAACCTTAGCGAACGGCTCGCTGCGATTTACGCCACAGCAGATACGAATAGGCGTAGGCAGCTCCGGCCGAACCAAACGCCAGAGCCGCAATCACCGCGGCGACGACTTCACTCGAAAGCACGCTGCCCGCCACGCCCATCACAATCAGGCCAACACCCAGCACCATAAAGCAGGCACCGCCAAAGCGCTGCGTACGGCGCCAGTTCTCGGGATCGGCAAGCGCCCAGGGCGTCTTGATACCGAGCGTATAGTTCTGCTTCACACGCGGCAAGTAGTTGCCTACGCCGATGAACAGCAAACCGACAGCACCGGAAATCAGCACGTTGACCGAACCGACCGCCGGCACCACGCCCCAGACCGTAAGCTCTCCCAGCCAGCTTATGGCGCACATGAACAAGGTGAAGGCAATTACGAAGCCCTGATAGAACTTACCCGAGGTTCGATATGCCTCACCTTTGGGATCGACGCGCGGCACCACGCAGAACATTGCGAGAAGCGCCAGAGGCAGCACGCCGAGCGCGGAGGCCATCCAGCTAGGACCCCAACCGTCGACAGCGCCGTTCGCGCCCCAGTGCGTGGGAATCTGCGCAGGCAAGCTCGGCATCACCATGAGGTGCGCTACGACATTGGCGACGCACAGAGCGACCAGCGCAATCCACACGCGCGACGATACCCCTGTGGGGTGAATGCCCTTGTTTTCGTTATTCATCCTTATCACCTTCATTGTTTGTAAAACCCATAAACCAGCCAATTAAATCCTGCATGACGGTGGTGTTTAAGCTGTATACGATGTTTTGGCCATGGCGCTCGTCGGTCACCAACCCGGCGTTTTTAAGCGTCGCCAAGTGATGGCTCAGCGACGGCTTACTGATATCGAAATGCTTGGCAAGCTCCCCCGCCGTGCAATTGCCCTCGCGCAGCAGTTCCAAAATGCGCCGCCGCGTAGGATCGGCCAGCGCCTTAAAACCCTCTCCCGGCATAAGACCTCCTCTCAGCACCCCTCATGACGCGCACACTATACTCGATATTTAGATGCTTGTCTAATTGTCTAATTCCGTAGCATCTATAGAACATTCGTTCGTATTTAGCTACAATGGAAGCTGAAGCAGATGGGCCAGCTCCCTCTACCCAAGAAGGAGATGGACTATGAGTATTGACGATGTCCTGACGTTGTTATTGCTTGTAATCGCGGCTGTGGAGCTCGGCATCCACATTGGAGGTCGAATGAAATAGCCGCCCCCGCATAATGCGAAGACGGCCACTTCTCACGCTACAAACGTGTTTCGGAGTTGGCTAACCCGCGGCAACGGGTGCCATCTGCTTCAATCTTATGCGAATCCCTGCCTCATTTCAACAAACGCCGAGGGCTCAAATGGAATCGCGATAATACCTATAATGGCGATAGTTAAAACATGAATCGCTTCCCCATCGGAGGATATCTATGGCCGAAACTGCTGCACTCGTCGAGACGCGCGATACCAAGCTCGAAATCATCATGGGCCGCGAGGCACTCGACAAGCTCGCCGATGCCACGGTGCTGGTACTCGGCTGCGGAGGTGTGGGCTCCAACTGCTGCGTGGCACTTGCCCGTGGCGGCATTGGCCATTTCGTCATTCTGGACAAGGACATCATCGCGCCCAGCAATATCAATCGCCAGGCCATCGCCTTTCACAGCACCATCGGCAAGCGCAAGGTTGACGTGATGGAAGCCATGATTGGTGATATCAATCCCGCCGCCACCGTTATCAAACGCACCGAATACCTGCTGAGCGACAACATCGATGAGTTCTTTGCGAGCGTTTTGGAGCAGACGGGCGGCAAGCTCGACTACGTCGTCGATGCCATCGACACCATTTCGGCAAAGCTTACCATTGCCAAATATGCTCAGGACCACGGCATTCGTTTGGTTAGCTCCATGGGCGGGGCCAACAAGCTCCATCCCGAGTGCCTCCGCTTTGCCGACATCTTCGATACGGTACGTGACCCCATGAGCCGCATTATGCGCAAAGAATGCAAGAAGCGCGGAATCAAGAGCCTACATGTACTGTTTAGCTGCGAGGAATCGGTTAAGACCCAGCCCCGCGACCCCTCCAACATCCACGAGCGCACCGAGCTGGGAACCGCGAGCTTTATGCCGCCCATCATGGGCCAGATGATCGCTGGCGAGGTTATCCGCCAGATCAGCGGGCGCGGGTGCGAACGCGTGCGCGCCGACGGCCAGCGCTTGGACTAACAGGGTACGCCACGATGGAGCTGCAGCTGTTTGATGCGCACTGTCATCTCGATTTAATGTCTCACCCGAACGCCGTTGCCGATGAGGCAACGACGCTGGACCTGGTTCTATTTGACTGCGGCGTCGATCCGCGCGACTTTGCACGCGCCAAGAAGCGCGCTTGCAACCGTTCAAATATCTTTGCCGGCATCGGCCTCCATCCCTGGTGGCTCGCCGACGGACGATGTGGCAACGCTGAAATCAATCTGCTTTGCGAAGTCGCTGCACAAGAACGCTTGATCGGCGAGGTCGGGCTCGACTTTTCCGCTAGTTTTGCCGGAAGCGAGCCGCTACAAGTACAGGCATTTGACCGGCTGTGCGATGCACTCGTGCAGCACCCTCTTGCCGGGCGCGTGATATCAATTCACGCCGTTCGTTCGGCAGGAACCGTGCTGGACGTCCTCGGGTCACATGAATTGCTCACCCCAAGCCCCGACTCCCCCGCTATCATCTTCCACTGGTTTAGCGGTACCTCGGACGAGTTCGTCCGCGCGCGAAACGCAGGCTGCTATTTTTCCGTGAATGAGCGGATGCTCGCCACCAAGCGCGGTCGCGAATACGCCCGACAGATTCCACTCGACCGCCTGCTGCTCGAGACTGATGCACCAGCCCGGCCGCAAGCAGATGCAAGCGCACAGCAGCTCATCACATCGCTGAAAAGCGTCTCTCGGCACATCGCCGAACTTAAAAACTGCGTCGTGGAGAGCGCCGAATCGATCGTTTTGGAAAATTCGCGCTTCATATTTGACTTCCGCTGACCCCGGTGGGCAAAAAACACCAAATATGAGTACTGTTGCAATGCTAGTAGCATTATTTTGCGACAAATGAACACCTAGATAATGTACATCCGTTCATTATCTAGGTGTTTTAGTATGGCTAAAGCCGTTTAAAACAGGCTTTTATCGCTCCCAGGCACTCAGCTAGGGCCTCAAAGGCTTGATTTTGCTGTTACTAAAATAGTTACAGTACTCATATTTGGCATTTTTTGCCCACAGGGTGGTAGCGCGCAGAGATGTGGTGTAAGAGGCGGGGCATGCCCCACCTCTTCCC
>CALKKS010000004.1 GCA_937995345.1 uncultured Collinsella sp.
CCGTACATGTACGGATGAATGTGGGGAGTGTTCGGATGAAGTTGATAATCAAGGTTGCAGAAATCGAACGATGTTTCGAATGGTCCCCGCTGTCAATTCGTCAGATGGATGTGGCGCGTGCATCACGAACATCCTGCTATCTGATGGCCTGTAAAAGCGAACGCGTGATCCGGATGTCTTGCCTTTGCTGTCCATTTCAAAGCCGTATGAAGCCATGACTTTTAAAAATCGATATACCGATACGTTGAAGGGCAGCTAAGCAGTTGGGCGATGAGTTTATCGGTTCGAGTCATCCCGCCTCACATTCTGCAACTATATCCTAGTTGCAATTTAAGTCCGATGCAAGCACCCTTACTATAGAACATGTGTACGTATAGAACAAGTGTTCGAACCAACACAAAGGCACCTGTGAGCTGCGCCCCTTTGCGGTTGTTTGGGCTGATTGTTGCGCAACAAGGGCTGCGTTTTTGGGTTTACCTTCATGGTGGAAGGAATGAACCGAAAGGAGCCCGCCATGTTTTGTCGCTCGTGTGGCACGCCGCTTGTCGACGACGCCCTCTTTTGCCCCGTATGCGGCGCACCCGTAGCACCCGACCAGGTCGCGGCCACGCAGCAACCCCAGCCTGCCACGCAGCAATGCGTGCCCGTGCGGCGCAAGCGTTCCAAGAAGCCCCTCATCGCCCTCGCCGCGGTGCTTGTCGTGGCGGCGGGCATCGGCGGTGGCGCGCTGTTCTACTTCACCCAGATTGCGACCACCCCAATCGATGAGAAAACCTTTCCGGACAGCGGCATGCGTGCGCTTGTCTCGACCAAGTACGACACTAACGGTGACGGCCGCATCTCACGCGACGAGGCCAAGGCGGTGACGTCGGTCGAGCTGGACGGTGTCGCGTCGACGCAGGGCCTGGGAAAGGCGTTTCCGCATGTCGTCAATGTGGAATCTGGCGGGGACAAGCTTGTCAACCTGGACCTCTCGGGCTGCGGCGACCTTAAGACGGTCGACCTCGACTCGGCGAGCAACGTCACTGCCGTTAACCTGGACGGCTGCGACAACATCGAGAAGCTCGACCTCAAAAACGCCGAAGGCCTCAAAAGCGTCGACCTTTCGGGTAAAAAGAAGCTCGCAACGTTGGCGCTGCCACAGGACACGAAGGTCAGCGGCATCAAGGACACGCAGCTCGAGGAGCTGTGGTTGCCGGTGTACTACGAAGGTACCGACGAGGACGGTGTGCACGGCAGCACGTACGAGATTGAGCGCGACGAAAACGGCTACGTCACGGGGTATACGAGCAGCCTCAAGCAAGGCGGCGGCATGAGCTACGCCGTTGAGCACGACGAGGCGCATCGTATTTCGGAGATCGCGGAACTCCTCTCGGGCGAGTACGAGGAGGAAAACATGTTCACGTACGACTCCGACGGCAACCTGACGCGCATCGATTGCGATGCCGCCATTGGCGACGCGTCGACCTCCACGGTGTTCACGTATGACTCGGATGGAAACTTGGTCAACAAGACGACCAATGCGGGCTACGGCAAGAGTGCGAGCATGTATGTTTACGAGGGCGGCAACATGGTGACCAACACCGATACCAGCCCGGCCAATCCTCGGACGGTCGTGTATTCGTACGGATACGACAAGAATCGCGTGACGTCCTTTACGCTGGACTGTCAGGGCGACACCGTGGGCACCATGTGGACGATCACCGCGGGCTACGAGTACGACAAGGACGGCAACATTTCGCGTATCTCGCCTGTGGTATATGACTCGCACGGCAACGATTACGGGTCGCTGAACTCGTATACCGCGGTGGATTATTCGTACAGCGACGGAAAGCTCGACAGGATCGATTCCGAGCGCGGCGGCTATGCGGAGTTCTATTACGACGAGCACGGCAACCTGACGTCGGTCGACGAGTATGCCGGCCGCGGTTCGGATGCCGAGTTTGAGTTTGAGCACGAGGTCGAGTACCAGCGCTACTTCTGCAGCAAGCACGAGAAGAACAAGCCGGAGGAGTGGATTCGTCTGGATGCAGAGTACGACGTCGACCAGGGTAGCTGGAGCAATGACTCCGATTATGGTCGTGAGCGCTTTGCAACCATGTACAAGCTCGATCCGCTGGCGGCCAGGCTGAACCCGTTTCTTAAGTAGCAACTCGCCCGCAAACCACCCAAAGGGGACAGACACCTTTGGGTGGTTTTTGCTGAAGGGCGGGTGTCTGCGGCGGTTTGTCTCGATCTGTAACAGTAACTCGGCATAAATGGGCCTAGCTGTTACAGATCGAGACAAAGAGCTGGTGCCGTTCGGGAACGTCTCGATCTGTAACATCTGGAGCCGATATTGCCGTCTAGATGTTACAGATCGAGACAAACCGCCGCAGTGGGCTGCGCCGCCCCGTCCAAGCCGCAGAAAAAAGGTAGATTTTTAGGCATGTCCTAAAAATCTACCTTTGTGGTTAGCCCAGCAGGTCGACTACGTTGAAGTTGGCGTTGCTCTTGGCGATGACGTCTCGGCCGCCAAAGACGCAGGTTGGCGACTCGGCTGCGATGCGCGTTACATCGGCGCCGAGCGAGCGCAGCTCACCGGGCGTGGCGGCGAGCATCTGGGCGCGACGCTCCTCGCGCGCGTGCGGATCGAGCCCGGCCAGGTAGGTCGTGTTGCGGCGCTTGGTGAGCGCGTACGGCTTCACCGGCGCGTCCATGCCACTTACGCAGCTCACAATAAAGCCCTCAAAGGCGGCCTCGTCGGGCTCAAAGCTGCCGAGCCATGCGCCTGCGCGCGCCACGCGCTCAATCGAGGGGTCGATCGCCGGGTCGCGGTAGGTGTAGAACGCCGTCTGGCGCTCGCCGGCCGCGCGGAACCCACAGCCGTACGCACCGCCCTTCACGCGGATCTCGTTCCACAGGTAGTCGTAGGAGAGCGCGTTGGCGGCCACCGCCCAAGCGCCCGTCACGTCAATGCCTAGACGGCGCGGGTCGCAGGCGCGCGCTGCAAAGCAAATGTCGCTGGGGATGACAAAGGCCTCGTGGCGGTCGCACGGCGCCGGCACCACGAGCGCGTCGCGGCCAGCATCGTTACCGTCGCCCGCGCCCAGCCCCAGGTCGCCCGCGGCGGCCCAGTACGCGTCAAAGTCCTCGTCGCTGCCGGTGAAGCTCGCCATGCAGCCATCGGCCACAAAGATGCGGGCCGCCAGCTCGGCAAGCTTGGCGCGCAGTCCGTCCAGACGCTCGTCAAAGTGCTCGAGCAGATCGCGCAGGAACAGGTAGAAGTCCACGCCCGAGAGCTGCTCGCGCACCACGGCCGAAGGCGAGCTGTAACTCATCGCGCGGCCGAGCGCCGCCGAGTGGCCGTTGTTGATAAAGCCCTGCTCGAGCCCAATGCGAATCTGCGTGAGTACGTCGCGCACACGGTCGGCGTCAGCATCGAGCAGCAGTGTGCTCGACCACACCTCGCGCGGAAGGCTTGCCAGCGCATCGATTTTCTCGGACAGGGCGCCGGCGCTCACCAGCAGGTAGGGGCGTACGCCGTCCACGTCGGGCTGCGTCATGACCTCGGTCGTAAAGCTCAAAAAGCCCAGCTTGCCGGCGAGCAAGTTGTCGAGCTCCTCGGCCGAATGCTCGCGCGTGGGCAGCTGCTTGAGCAGGCGGCAGAGCAGTGTTACGTAGGGCAGGTCCTCAAACGCGACGCAGCTCAGGTCGAAATACTGCATGGCGTAGGCCAGGCGGTTGGTGGGGATGTCGTGGCGCAGACAGGGGATGGGCGCGGTCGTGTCCACAACGAGCGGCGGCTCGGGGCGCGCCTCGCCAATGTCGGATACACGCAGGCGCGGCAGCGTGGCCTTGGCCTCGGTCGTGTCCTCGGCCTCCTGCGCGGCACGCAGCGCGGCCGTGCGCTCGACCACGTCGGCCAGCTCGGCATCGGTCATGGCATCGCGCTTGGCGGCAAGCTCCGCAGCCTCGGCGCTCTCCGCGCCCTCGGCGGCGTCCACCGGCACCAGCTCGACGAGCGCCATGTGGTCGTTCTCCAGCACGAGCTCGTGCAGCAGGTCCTCAAAGTAGCTGCCGTCCAGCTCGCCACGAAGCTCCTCGTACACCGGGCCGTACTTGAGCGCCAGTGTCGCGGCGTCGTCATCGTAGAGCCAGGTGCTCAGCGCGTCGCACGCAATGGCCACGCCGTCGGCGATACCGTAGTCGCGCTGGCGCAGGTCGTACTCGTTGCTGCTGATGATGGCCTCCAGGCGCTCGCGCGGAACGCCGTGCTCGCACAGGTCGCGGCAGGCGTCCTGGAACACGCGGCGCAGCTCGCGCGCCATGCCGGGTTGCGCGTTTTGCAGCATGATGAGCTCATAGGGCTGCAGGCACTCGGCCGCGGTGTAGCTCACCACGTTGCCGCCCAGGCCGGCGGCCAGAATGGCCTTCTTAACCGGCGCTTCGTTGGAACCCAGCAGCGCCTCGAACAGGATATCCGCCGCGATCGTGCGCTTGCGGTCGAGCGCGTTTCCCAGCACAAGGCCCAGGCCTACCAGGGCATTCTCGGGCGTGGTGGCCATCTCGACGCGCTCATACTCGCAGGTCACAGGCGCCTGCACATCCAGCGGGTTGGGCGCCAGCACAGACGGATCCTCGCCAGCGGCAACGGCGGCGTCCATGCGGCGGCTCGCGGCACTCGACTGCGACAGATAGCGCTCGTCCAAAAACGCCAGCGCGCGGTCCACATCCATATCGCCGTAGAGCGTTATATAAGAGTTGGAAGGATTGTAGTGGCGCGCGTGCGTGTCCAGGAACTGCTCGTAGGTGAGCGCGGGAATCGCGCGCGGGTCGCCGCCGCTCTCGTGCGCATAGGCGGTATCGGGATAGAGCGCGGCGTTGACGGCGTCGTCCAGCACGCTCATGGGATCGGATAGCGCACCCTTCATCTCGTTGAACACCACGCCGTTGTAGCGCAGCGTGCCCTCGCGCAGGCTTGCGGAGCTGCCGTCGCCCTTGCCCTCGGAGCCCTCCGGCAGGTCCAGCTCGTAGTGCCAGCCCTCCTGCTCAAAAATGGTCGGCTTGGTGTAGATGGCCGGGTTGAACACCGCGTCCAGGTACACGTCCATCAGGTTGTACAGATCCTGCTCGTTGGTGGTGGCAACGGGGTAGATGGTCTTGTCGGGGTAGGTCATGGCGTTGAGGAACGTCTGCATGGAGCTCTTGATCAGATCGACAAACGGCTCCTTGACAGGGAACTTGGCCGATCCGCACAGCACCGAGTGCTCAAGAATATGGAACACGCCGGTGGAATCGGCCGGCGGCGTCTTAAAGCCAATGGCAAAGGCCTTGTTCTCGTCGTCGCACGCCAGGTACAGCAGGCGCGCGCCCGAGGCGGTGTGGCGCAGCACGTAGGCGTCCGAGTCGAGCTCGGGCACGGTCTCGCAGCGCTCGACGGCAAAGCCATGGCAGGTGGTGCCGGGCACCAGCAGCGCGGCGGCAGCGGCGCGCGGGTCGGTTGAGGTGGTGGGCATATGCAGTCTCCTTTGACGCCCCAACGGGGGCGAATCGAGTCGAATCTCCGAGAGTATACCCATATGGAGCGCCCGCCCTGCGACGAACTGGCGGTAATGCTGGCGGGAAGTCGATACGTCCTGGCCGTCCGGATCGCACGAGCGTGGAAATCCGGACGCCTACAGCATGAGAGTGGATTTTCGGACGGAATCAGCCTTAAAACGCCCCAAAACCGTCCAAAAATCCACTCTCATTTCTCAGCCGTCCGATTATCCGCGCTCATCCATCACATGTGCATCTCTCATCTGTCACTCGTCACTAATACGAGAGATAACAGAAAGATGAGAGATAAACATGAGAGATAACAATGCTGCAAGGTGGCAGGGGGATCGAGTCAAAGTTCCCATATACATGCGTTTACCTGTGCGAACGTGATTTGATTGAGCCGATAACGACATTTTTATCTCTCATCTCTCACTCATCTCTAAGCTGAGAGATAACTGAAAGACGAGAGATAATTACGAGAGACAACTGAGAGATAGACAGACAGACGGTTTGTTGGGGACATGTATCGCTGTCAGATTGATGCTGTGCGCGGAGCAGCTTCACTAGCGCCCACGCCCCTCATCCCGCCATTTCGCGCGCCCTGCGCTGCAACCTGTACCAAAGCAGTTACAATAGCCCAATGTGCATCGCGCACGACGATGATATCGGCGCCCGCGACTAGGGGAGAATACATGGCAGAGCAACAGATAACGCCGGGGACTAAGCTTCAGGTGGCATTCGACGTGCCCATGGGCCAAAAAACCGACTTCAACATGCTCGCCACGTACAAAGAGAACCTGGACGAGGCGTACTTCCTTATGAGCGCGCCCATGCTCGCCGGCAAGCCGCTGCTCATGGACGAAAACCAAAAGCTGCTGCTGCAATACAAAGTAGGCGAGGAGACGTTCGTGCTCGCCGGCTATCCCGAGGCAGTCGAGAAAAAGGGCATCCGCACCTACTGGAAAATGCGCAAAGTCGCCGAGCAGCGCAGCTTCGTTAAGCGCCGCGACGAGCGTTTTAAGGTCGCCATGCGCCTGACCTACCAGCGCGACAACGCGGCCGCCTCCGAGCCCGAGGACGCCATGACCATCGACGTCTCGGCCGGCGGCCTGGCCATCTACCTCAACGATTTCCCCGACGTGGGCGAGGCCCTGGCCGTGCAAATGCCCGTGATCCGCCTGCAGGGCGAGCGCCACGAGCTGCCCGAGCAGCTGGGCATCGTGTGTTGGGTGCGCCGCGCGCCCAAGGGCAGCCTGTACCGCAACGTTTGCGGCCTGCAGTTCCGCTATGCCGACGACATGGAGCGCGAGCTCGTCAAAGAATACGTCGGTTACATTCGCGCCAAGTATAAGCTCTGATCGCCATGGCTCTGTTCAAGCGTAACAACAACAAAGATCAAGCTGCCGTGGATTTGGCCGAGGGCATGGCTGAGGATTTGACCAAGGGTCAGCCCGAGGACACCCCCAGCACCGATCCCGCCCCGCGCAAGCGCTTCGGCAAACCCAAACGCAAGCCCAAGCCCAAGCGCAACCTGCGCGGCGTGGTGCGCATCGAGGAGCTGGAGCAGGCGCTGGCCGACCAGGACCTCGAAGACATCGACCCCGACGCGGTCGTGTCCATGTACATGCCCAAGCGCCGCATGGAGCGCATCGGCGCGGCGCTGCTGCGCATGGACAAGCTGCAAAAGGCCCTCGTGGTGCTGGCGCTTGCCTTTGGCGTGCTGTTCGCGCTGTCGTTTATGCAGGAAAACATGGGTAACTTCACCATCAACCTCAACCGCCTGGAGCTGTTCCGCCGCGGCGTGGCCATAGCCGACAACGGCGACTTTAAAAACGCCACCGCGCGCCTGGCGGCCGACGCCGTGGACAACGGCACCAATATCGCTGCCGAGGACCTGCCCGACAACCTGGATGACATCGACGGCAGTCACAACGGCAAGAACTACGTGGCGTACACCTTCTATATCCGCAACGCCGGCAAGACCGACCTGGGCTACAGCGCCAAGCTCAAGGTGGTCAGCGCCAGCAAGGGCGTGGAGAAGGCGGCGCGCGTGAGGGTGTATCGCAACGGCGAGCCCACCACCTACGCGGCGACCGCGGCCGACGGCAACCCCGAGCCCAACACCGAGCCGTTTGCGTCCAAAGACGTGGTGACCACCATCAGCCACAACAACTTCCGCGTGGGCGACGTGGACAAGTACACCGTGGTCATTTGGCTGGACGGCGACGACCCGGAGTGCGTGGACAAGATCATTGGCGGCGCGGTGGAGTTCGGCTTCGATTTCGATTCGTCCGAAACCGACGACACGAGCCTGTTCATTAAGTTCGTGCAGGATATTGCCGACACCCTGACCGGTAACGACCCCATCAGCGCGAGCGGCAACGAGGCGCCCGATTACTACAAGGATCACAACGTGACCTGGAGTAACCGCCGCAACCAAAAGAACTCGCCCGCAGGGGACGAGGACAAGTAGAACGAACAAGCGCCGGGCCGGAGTGATTATCCGACCCGGCGCTTTTGCTATGCCGAGGTTTTGTCGCCGGCGGTGGAAGCTGCTGAGGTTTCGCCCAGCAAGAACACCCGCAGGGCGAGCTTGATCGCATAGCCCGGTTTGACCTCGGTCACGTTGCCCATGCGCTCACCCAGGTCGCCGCAATAGGCGTAAACGTCGCGGATCAGGTCCGCGCCCGAGAGGGTGAACATGTAGCCCGCGTTCGAAAGCGCGTTGGGCGCTGCGGGCAGCCCTGCAGCCTGGCAGAAGCTCGCGAGGTCGGGCGCCATGACGGTGTCGTAGTCAATCGCGTGCCCGCCGTCCTGGGCGGCCTGCTCCTGCTCGCGGGTGTACGACAATGCCGCCGCCAGCACAAAGCTGGGCGTGGGCGCGTTGACGGCGTCGGTGGTGGCGACGAGCTTGCCGGCCGCTTGCGTGACCAGCCAGGCGACTTCGCGCTGGCAGCGAACCGCCTTGCGCGTCACCGGTTTAATGGAGCCGGACGAAACGCTTCCTTTAGGTTGAGCGGCAGCAGCCATGGGATCCTCCTAGCAAATAGCCTGTCAAGCAGGCAGAAATTACACGTGCTACATCAGTATAGCGAGGGGGAGGGCCCGGGGCGAAGCGCGGTGGGGGAGAGCGCGTACGCTGGCGCGCAACTGTGACCGCAAGTCTTAAGGCGGACTTATGGCATCGCGAAAACGCGCGTTAAAAAAGGGCGAACGGCGTTTACATAACCCAAGGTAGACCGTTGAATCAATTGGATTATCAGGTCGCGAAAACTCATAAGGAAATCGTAAGAATTATGGTATTCTCAAACCCATGTTTTTAAGGATGGGCAAGCAACATCCAACACGAAAGCGCGGGCTCCCCTTCCGGGCTTCTCGAGGGTCATCTGGGACGAATGGGGAAAGAAAGGGGTCCGTATGGATACCAAGGCATTAAAGAAGCAGATGGGCGCCGCCATCGCCATGGTGCTCGTGGCAGCCGTAGCCCTCGGCTCCGCCACCTTCGCATGGTTTGTGACGAACAACAGCGTCAAGGCGACGACGAGCAGCATCAGCGCTCAGTCGAACGCTGCTTACATGACGATTGCGAAAGGCACCACTGGCGCAAGCGCCGCTAACGAAAGTGCCGTCGAGACGGACGTGGAAGACAAGGCTCTTTTCCCTGCGACTTTCGGCGAGCAGGTTGATTCGGACGGCAATGCACATCCTGGTCAGTTTTACACGGGAAACGGCAAGACGACCACCGATGGTGGCCTGAAAGATGCCCTGAGCAAGATTGGCACGAACGGCACCCCTGCGGAGGCTGTAACTGATGGTTATGCCGTTCATGTCCCCTTCAACGTGAGCACTAAGGGCCAGAAGATGAGAGACCTGCAGGTTGCTGGTGTTGCTAACGGTAAGTATGATGCCGAGGATGAGGCCAATAATGGCTCTGCCTTGGCTAAGGCATTGCGCGTCTTGGTTGTTGACGGTGCCGACACTAACAAGTGGGTTGTGTACGGCCAAGAGGCTAATTCTACTAAGTACGAAGTTAAGCTTAGTTCCGAGACCGATAAGAAGGTCCCGAATTTTGGCGAGGTTTTGCCTGGCCAGGACCACGTTGTAAACGTTTATCTTTATTATGAGGGTTCGGACGTGGCCGTCTACACCAATAATCTTGCGAATCTGACCAAGACCAATAAGGTCACCGTTGAGTTCGCTGCTACTCCCAACGGAAACAACTAACCAAGCGGGATGGCATATCTGCTGACTTTGGGGCGGGGTCTTTCGGCTCCGCCCTTTTTTGAAAAGAAGGTAGGTGAAAGATGAATATATGCGAAATGAAAAAACAACTCAGGATTGCAGCCATTTCGGTTGTAATGGCTGCTGTTGCACTCGGATCGGCTACGTATGCGTGGTTTGTCACCAACTCTACGGTCAAAGCAACTACAGGTAGTATTAGCGCTCAGACAAACGGAATGGTTCTCCAGATTGTCTCCGGAGATACGCCCAATCATGAGGACAACCGCGAAGCGCTGACGACGGCATCTACTGTTGGAAATCAAATCAGCCCCTCTTCAACGGATAACGCGAAGTCATGGTTTGTGCCCGCCACCTGGAGCAATACGATGGTCAGCTCTTATAAAGAAGCCAATACCAATGAAAAGGGTCTCTACAGTCAAGGTGGCAACTCGTATTACGCATTTGCGGTGGGAAACTACACCGTCTATACGGTTAAGGAAACCGGACGTGCCGATGTCTATTTGAATCCTGACAACCCCTTAGTTGTTACGCCTTCAGCGGGGGCTTCGGAAAACTGGTTCAATAAGATTAAGGGATCCTTGAGGGTCGGTATTGTTGTCGACGATGACCTTAAGTTCGTCTATGCTCCGACTCAGCCATCTTCTACCGAAACTGGCAACGATGTTAATGCCACCATGGGCTGGAGCTGCGTTGCTTCGGCGGGGGATACGACCCAAGAAGCAAGTTACATGCACTTGTATGCCGACAATCTTGTTGATCAGCAGAATGGTAACTGGGCAGCCGCAAAAAACGGCACTCTATATGATAAGCCGGCTGGGCAAAACGGTAAGGCCATCACCACGAATGTTGGCTATAACGGCACTCATATAAAGGTCGTCATCTGGATGGAGGGCACGGATTCAGATTGTGTAAATGTGTCCGATTTGGATGATGCCCAGAAAGCAAATCCAACTTTTAATGTTACGCTCAATTTGGTTGGCGTAGCGACTGAATAGTCGGTCAAAATAATCGCAGTAGCGTAAATAAAGACGAGGGCCAGTTCAATCAAGAACTGGCCCTCGTTTGTTTATGCCAAAAGTGGCTTGGCTACAGTCCGTACACCTCAACCATGGCCTCGCCGATGCGATGAGGGACACCCGTGACCAGGGCATTGCCCATGCAGAAGGCTCGATGGCCATCGGTCATGCCGGTGTCGGTCCAGCCCTTCGGGAATCCTTGGAGCTGATCGAGCTCGTCGGGGACAAGACGGCGGAAACGACCGTCGGGGCACTCGATGACATGCTTAAAACGGCTGGCTCCCGTGCCGCCTTCGCCCGTGAGAATCGTGCGGCTTGGCTTGTCGGTAGCATCTGGGAAGCTCATGGCTCCCTCGGAATACGTGTACGTAAAGCCCGTCTTCTTATTGGTGCGCTCTTCGCGTTTGCTGCCCTTGAGGTAGCGCCAGTCGGGAAGCTTTCCGTCAGAGATGTAGAACTGCTCCGGAACATTCGCCTCGTCCACAAGCACATCGCCAAGCACATGGCGCTCACCGTGATAATCCTCGGCAAAGTCGCAGGTCAAAACATGACAGCCCTGCATGACGCCGGCATTCTTGAACTGAGAGGTCTTCTGGCCAACGCCAAAACGAGTCGAGTTCTCGTAAGGATCGGATAGGACATCGAGCTCGGCCATTTCGTCAGGATAGATGGCAGGGAAGGCCTTTGCCATGACGCCGTTGTGCATGCGGTCAACAAGATTGACCTCGCCGGCGTTCTTCTCGCAGAAGATATAAACGCGCTTGCGACGCTGGGGGAAACCGTATTCCGCAGAGTTGACCACGCGCCATTCAACGGTGTAATCGAGGTCTGCGAGGCAGCTCAGAATGATGGCGAAGTCGCGACCGCGCTGAGACGCGGGCGACTTGAGCAGGCGGTCGACGTTCTCGAAGAGACCGAAGCGCGGCTTCTTCATTTCGAGGAAGTGATAGATGTCCCACCAAAGGACACCCTTCTTGCCCTCGATGCCATGTGCCTGATTAAGCGGGCGAGCGACAGAGTAATCCTGGCAAGGGAAGCCGCCGACGACCATGTCAACGTCGGGGATTTCAATCTCGCTGGCCTCAGCCTGCTCCAAGACTTTATTGATATCTTCGTTGACTACGGAATCCTCGCCAAAGCGGTCCATATAGCAACGTGCCGCGAACTGACGAGCCTTGGTTCCGGGCGGTTCCCACTGGTTTGCCCAAATAGTGCGAAAAGGGCCGGCAGGCTTCATGTAGAAATCTGGATAACGAGGGTCAGCGTAGCCTTCGAGGCCTAAACGAAATCCGCCGACGCCAGCAAAAAGCTCGGCGATTTTGACCTCTGACATACTCACTCCCCCAAATCGCTGCAAATGCAAAGACCAAGGGTACAGAAATCGGGTTGTAAATGGAAGATCCCTTAGGGGATCTTCACAGTATAACCCGAATTTACAGTAGCATACGTATTAGATCATGTCTTATTTCGAGAGGATTTGCCATGTCCAAGAAGCACCTCGATTTCAAGCGCATGCTTGACGATACTGATTTTTCTGACCCCTCAAGCATCGAGCGCTATGCTGCCAATCTCGATGGCATGACGTTTCGCGACATTCTGGAGCTTGGCATTGCGCCGGAGGGGGAGAGTGCTCCCAAGGACTTCGGGTCCAAGAAGTACAAGGGCGGCATGGGAACCCTTATCGAGGAACGCTACTTTGGCTACAAGGCCAACAGCGATGATCGGCCCGATTTTCCCGAGGCAGGCGTTGAACTCAAGGCAACGTGCTTCGACGTGCTCAAGAACGGTCGTAAATCCGCCGGCGAGCGCCTCGTTCTGACGATGATTCCTTACGATCGTCCGGTTTCGCTTGACTATGACAACTCGCATCTCAAGACCAAGCTCAGCAATATCCTGCTGATTTACTACGGCCGCGACAACTCAATCGACAAATACGACCAGCGCATTGAGCGTGCAGTCATGGTCCGTCTGCCCGAAGAGGACATGAAGATTATTCGCGCCGACTACGAGAAGATCATTTCGTATATTCAAGATGGTCGCGCGGATGAACTTTCGGAGGGCATGACTACCTACTTAGGCGCCTGCACGAAGGGCAAAACCGAAGCGAAGATGTGGGTTGACCAGTATTACGAGTACGTCAATACCGATACGGGTGAGATCGAACGCCGCCGCGCAAAGCGTCGCGCCTTTTCACTCAAGCGCTCATATATGGACTACGTGCTTCATACCTACGTGCTCGGTGCCCCGCGCGTTGGCGAGAGCATCGTTCAGGCTGGCGACGAACCCGCTGATTTCGAAAGCTACGTAACCGGGCTTATCGAGCGTCACTATGGTGAGACCGATCGCCAGATTGCGGAGCAGTACGGGTTGGAGTATACGGGCAACAAGGCGCAATGGACAACGCTCGTTTACCGCATGCTCGGTATTAAAAACAATGCCGCCGAGGAGTTCGTTAAAGCAGGGATTAGCGTCCGTGCTTGTCGCGTTAATAAGAGGGGGCACATCGAGCAGGCAATGTCTTTCCCTCCGTTTGAGTTCAAGCAGCTAATCAACGAGGATTGGGAAACGTCTTCCTTCCGTGCGCGCCTTGAGACCAACCGTTTCTTCTTTGTCGTGTTCCGTGAGGACCACGAGGGGGAGTGGCGCCTCGACCGCTGTCTATTCTGGGCAATGCCGGCAAACGAAATCGAAGGTCCCGCAAAAGCTTGCTGGGACGAGACGCGAAAGGTCATTCGTGAGGGCGTTAAGCTCAATCCGTACAGGGATGCGAGCGGAAAGCTCAAGGTGACCAACAATCTGCCCGGCATGGCGGACAACCCGATCGTTCACGTTCGCCCGCATACATCAAAGGCAGCCTACAAGTTCGCCGACGGAGCCGAAATTGGCAACATTGCGAAAAACGCCTACGAGCTGCCCGACGGCCGCTGGATGACCAGACAATCCTTCTGGTTCAATAAAGGCTATCTGGAGCACATCTTGGGACTGTAGCTTTCAAGCTGGTTGCTCGGCGGTCAAACCCTTTGAACTTGACGTTGCAAACGCGCCTCGAGGCAGGCCTTCGGTATCTTCGAATCGCCCGTCCTACGCCCGCAACGTCCCAATGGGGAACACGTAGACGTCGTGCTCGGCGTCGTAGCGGCAGAAGGGCGAGGTTGCGGTGATGACGGCGCAGAACTCCGGTTGAGGGTTGCGTGCGGCGGGGTTCAGAGCGACCTTGCGGCGCAGGCGCTCGATATTGCGGATTCCGTCGCTTACCTTGGATTCGCCGAGCTTGATTTCTATCGCTGCCCAGCGGCCATCGTTGAGCTCGATGATGGCATCGACCTCAAGCCCGTCGGAGTCGCCATAGTAGTGGAGCGAGCCCGGATGCGAGCCGGGCAGGCACGCGGTGTAGACGCTCAGGTCGTGAATGCACAGAGACTCAAAGAGCAGGCCAAAAGTCTGGCCGTCCGCAAGGAGCCTCTGGGGATTCATGCCAAGCGCGGCCGCGGGAATGGAAGGGTCGGCAAAATAGCGCTTTGGCTTGGTGCGCAGGCGGGACTTTGCGCGGACGGGTGCATCCCAACCGGGCAGATTGACGATCGCATACATGCTCTCCAGCATATCGAGGTAAAACGCCACGGTCGAAGTTGCCGGCTGGGCGTCACTGTCGCCCAACGAGGCATCTGCCGCGATGGTGTTGAGCGTGGCAGAGGTCGCAACGTTGCGTGCAAGCGAGGACACGATGTGTCGTGCCGTAGATCCAACGCCACCTTTTTGCGGAACGCTGACTTCGTACATGGCATCGAGATACTGGTTAACGACCTCTGCCGCCATTTGGGGGCTAGCCCCGACGAGCGCCGGCCATCCTCCGCAACAAATTGCGTCGGCCAACATGGGCAGCGATCCTGTATAGGCGGAAGGTTCGAATGATCCTTCGAATAGATTTTTCAGCGAAACGGACCCCGTCGAAAGCCCGCGCTCCCAAAGTGTCATGGTGCTCATATCGAGACGCGCTATGCGACCGGCGCCGCTGTGGGTGACAGAGTCTTTTGCCGGTGTTGACGACCCAGTGAGGATAAAGAGGCCCTTCTCGCCGCCGGATGCATCTACGGCGCGTCGCGTGGCGTCCCACGTCGCGGGGGTCTCCTGCCACTCATCGATGACATGCGGCTTATTGCCCTGAAGGGCGAGCGAAGGATCGGCTTCGACCAGCGACTTTACGTTTGGGTCGTCAAGATGAACAACGCTCTCACCGAATGCGAGCGCGGTCCATGATTTGCCGCACCATTTGGTGCCCCGAATCTCGACCGCTCCAAAAATCTGGAGCAGGGTTTGCAGCCGTTCGTCCAAAAGGCGAGGACGGTAGGATTTGGGTTGTTCCGAACCATAAGAAATCATGATTTGATAAACCTCTCTACCTGCGCATACTCGATTTCCGAGGATTTCCACACTCGATTTTCGAGGATAATCATACTCGATTTCCGAGGATTTCCATACTCGATTTCCGAGGAAAACTGGACTCGATTTTCGAGTTTTGCCCTACAGGTAAATCCCCTCGCACAGGGTTTTGTGGAACTGGGTGTGGTGGTCGCGTGCCCAGGTGAAGAGCGCTTGGTCGTAGTTGCTCTGGCTGGCGGGGATGCCAAAGACGCCGGCGACTTCTACGCGCACGAACTCCAGCGCGGGTAGCTTGTTGATGGCCGTGAGCGCAAACGGCGACGTGGGCTCCTCGAACAGGTAATGGCTGCCTTGCAGCGCGCCGCAGCCGGTACAGGTGCTGGAGAGCGATACGGTCTTGGTGGTGCGCGACGTTGTGGGCTTGTAGCCGCAGCGCTCGCGCAGGTAGTCGCGAATCTCGGCCGGCACGCAGCCCAGCGCGGGGACGATGGCTATGGCGTTGGCGCGGGCGGTGTCGATCGCGATGTGGCCCGCGTCGTCCATGGCGGGCGCGGCGCTGGGCGCAGCCTTGCTGCCCGAGTCCTCGGCCGCCCGATACGGAATGCCAAAGGCTGCGACCGTTGTCTGCTCGTGGCACTTCCAACACTCGCGCTTGCCCAGCACCAGGTAGATGTAGGGCGCGCTGGGGTCGGAGCGATCCACGCCGGGCAGCCACGCGGCAAAGGGCTCGGGGTTGACGCCATCGGGCACGTACCAGATCTTCTTGGCCCGGTCCCACTTGGCGCCCAGGGCCTTGGCCTTGTCTTTGTGCGAAAAGGGAACATCGAGCTCGGTGCGCATGGCGGCTCCTTTGTGCGGCTTGCGGTGCATGTGCTCCAAGGATACCCCAGCGGCGGGTGTGTGGTCGCCGAGTGAGCGTTCTGAACGCTCGAGAGGTCGCGGAGCATTTTGGCGAGGGCGCGCCGTCAAGCAAATGGGCAAGTAAATGGTCAGCTTTTGGTCAGTTGAGCGGCAACCTTGCCAAAAGCTTGACGGATTTGCGTTTAGACGTCGACGAATGAGCACTTTGGTTGCGCCGTGGCAAAAAACTGCTGGTCGTCTGCCGAAAACTCGCCAGGGTCGCTTGCAGCCGCCGACTCGCGTGCTATCTTCGCGCCATGAGGTACTTTATCGTTTCACATAACGCTGCGTTGGCGCTCTTGGCGCACATCCCGAACCCACGCTTTGGGGATTCGGAACCCGAGGTCGTGTCGATCGCGGGCGCCTGCGCGCTCTGTGACCAGGAGGCGCAGGAGGTTATCGATCGCTATGACCTGGGGATTGACGTGCTGGATCTGATGGTGCCGACGCGCGCCGACCGCCGGCGGACCAAGCACGTTAAGACGCATCTGTGCACCAACGAGCTCCCCGCGGGTTCGTTTATCTCGCTGGGCCACTGGATGGGCGACCTGGATGCGTACGTGTGCTCTCCCGAGCTGGCGTTTTTGCAGGCCGCGCACGATGGCGATGCGGCGGAGGCTATTTATGCCGGCTATGCCATGACATCGGACTACCGGCTGGATAACCTTGCTCCCGGTGGGGTGACCAGCAGGGATGCGGGCATGCGCGATGGAAAGCTCACGACCAAGGAGCTCATTGCGGCGTACCTTGACCGGGCGTCAAAGGTGAGAGGCGCCGCCAAGGCGAAGGCGTTGCTTCCGTACGTGGAAGAGGGCTCACGGTCTCCAAGGGAGTCGGGGCTTTGCATGTTTATGTCGCTGCCTGCGCATTACGGCGGGCTTGCGCTAGGCAAGGCCGAGCTGAACAAGAAGTACTTCATTCGCGACGGTTACAACGATGGGCGCAACCGCAAGCTGCGCGTGTTGGAGCGCACGCCCGACATCACGCTTACGGCGAAAGCCGAGGTGGGCCTGGCTAAAGTAAGGGCTGGCTTGCTGCCCGAAGTGCTGACCGCACTGATTGATTACGACAGCGACGCCATCCATGATGGAAGCGAGAAAATCCACAAGGATGCCGAGCGCCGCAACGAGCTGCAGATGCTCAATGGGGTTGCGTACTTTACGGTGACGACTGACCAGGCGAGCGACTACGAAAAGCTCGTTCGCCTGTGCGAACGCGTCCGGCGCAAGCTGCATCGTCGAAAGCGGCCCATATTTTACAAGCCCATGACTGAGGAAGCGCGATATTTGGCACGGGCGCGCGTCGAGACAAAGCGGTTTAAGCTCTGGCAGACCGTTATTGAGGCACGTCAGCATTGGTAAGTGGGCCTTTGGCGGCGGAGTGGGTGCTGCCGTATTGAAGGTGAATGGTTTCCCGCGAAGTGAACGAGTGTTTTTGAACCCTCGAAACATCCACACTTTTTGGCGCCAAAACCGCAGGATTCTACCGACAAAACCGCAGGAAATGAGCCGCAAAAAGTGTCGATGCTTCGGGGGTCCGTTTTGGCGCGTTCACTTCGCGGGAAACCATTCACCCTCGATTTGCGGGGGTCACCCGGATATGGCTGCGAGGCCCATTCGGGCCTGATCGGGGCGCCCGCTGGGGTTGTTTGGGCGGCTTTGGGCTTGGTTGGGGTGGTTGCTGGCGTTGTCGAAGCGGTTTTGGGTGCCGTGACGCCCTCTTGGCTTGGCGGCGTAAAACAAAACAGCTCAGAGGCGAAGCCTCTGAGCTGCGAACATTTGGTGGGCGTTAGAAGATTTGAACTTCTGACCTCTTCCGTGTCAGGGAAGCGCTCTCCCCCTGAGCTAAACGCCCGATCAAGGGTGCGCGAGTGCGCAGGGAATAATATAACGGAGCTCCCACCCGGTGGCAAGAACTATTTTAAAAAACTGGTGAATTGTGGCCCCGTCGGAGCCCGCTGCAGCGCGAACAGCACGCGGAAAGTCGCGTTTGTACCCCCGATGAACTGCACGTTCGCGTAAAATAATTCCATTATGGGCAAATCGTGCCCAGGCAGTTTACAACGCGGCAAATGGGGGAGGGGCATGTCGGACGCGCGCTCGCTGCGAAAACAGTTCAATCGCATGCTCGCCACGTTACTGGTGGCCCTTGCTGCTGCCGGAGCCGTAACGTATGCCTGGTACATCTACAACGCCAACCGCCACATCACCGACGTCAAGATGGCCGCGGGCACGGGCGTGACCTTCCTCATCTCCAACGAGTACGACGGCGAATACAAAACCAACGCCGGCCTGAGCTTTGTGGGCCTGCTCGATCCCGTCTCGACCGACAACGTGCTTAACGGCTTTCAAAAGGTAACGGGCTTTACCGGCGGAACCACGCAGGACTCGCTGTTTGCCAGCATGTTTGGCGCCGCCGAGCATTCCGATTACTACAAGACTTCCCTGTACCTGGCTACCAACTCGGCCGCAACCGACGTGTACCTGTCGGGCATCGACTTTACCGAGCAAGATCCGGCAAATCCCATCTCCACCGCCCTGCGCGTGGGGCTGGTTGCCTATGCTCCAGGGCAGGGCGACACCGTTACGGGCCAGTACATCTTTGAGGTCTCGGGCGAGCACAATCCCCAAGCGCGTTACAACACGCTCGACGGCAAGGATGCCGGCGAGAGCGAGCAGAATCACCTGGTGCTCGACAGCACCCGCTCCGATGGAACAACGGTTCATTTTGACCAGCTGACCAGCGCAAACTTCTGCAACTATAACGAAGACACCGGTGTGGTGGGCCTCAAGCAGGCCACGACCAAGATCTGCAGCCTGCCCGCCGCCGCCAAGGGCGCCAACCGTAGCACGCCCGTGCGCGTGGATGTGTACGTGTGGCTGGAAGGTTGCGACCCCGACTGCACCAACAACCTTGCCGCCACCAGCCTGCAATCGCTGGCGCTGCGCTTTGCCGGCAAGCGTTCGTAAGGGGGCTGGACATGAGTGCGTCGAACATCAAAGACATCCTAGGCTCGCGCCGTCGCATGGTTGCCGCGGCAGCATGGATGTTGGTGCTGGTGGCCGCCCTGAGTGCCGCTACCTACGCCTGGTTTAGCAACTCGCGTTACACCAACGTGACGCCCGTGGCACACACGGTAAGCGACGAGGGCTCCGACCTGCAGATTGGACTTTCGGCCAACGGACCATGGGGCACAACGGCAACGCTTGCCGCCGCCGACAAAACGCTCTATCCCATCTCGACGGCAGACCTTTCCCGCTTTTGGCGTAGCACGTTCCAAAACGCCGCGGGCATCACGACCGACTACGCCGACTGCACCGCGCAGCTGGACGACTACGCTCTCTCGGGCACGCTGTACCTCAAGGGTAGCGATAGCGCGCTCAACGTGTACCTGTATCAGGGCCAGATGAGCGTGACGAGCGACCCGCAGCTGTTGGCCGCGTTGCGCCTGGGTCTGGTCATCACGACCTCATCGGGCACGCAAGCGCACATCTTTACCTGCGACGACCTGGGCAGCACCGCGGGTGCCACCAGCAGGCGCACCACCGCGCAAGACGGCGTGGTCGTGGCGGCGGGCGCCTCGGGCTGGACCTACACCGCCGACCCTGCGCGCGCCATAAGTGCCTACAGCATGGACGGCACCAGCGACACGCCCACGGCGCGCGCGGGCGCCACGCCCATCTGCACACTGGCCGCCAACGAGGTGGCAAGCGTTCGCTATGTTGTGTACATGGAAGGCTGCGACGCCAATTGCATCGACGAGGCCCAGGCCCGCGATGTGGTGCTGCAGCTTGCCTTTGCCGCGGCCAAGGCATAAGGGGGGCGAAGCGACATGGAAGACAAGAAGCACATGCCAGCAGATAACCTCAAGGTCAAAACCGAGAGCACGAGTCCCGCGGGCCCCTCCGGCGCAGCCGCCGAGTGCTCACACCTCGAGCCCGCCGCCGCCCGCCGTCACGCCCGTCGCGCGCGTGCCTACATCGCGCTCGTTATGGTGGCGCTCGCCGCCACTTTGGGCGTCGCGACCTACGCCTGGTTTACCAACAACATGAAGGTCAACACCAGCTCGGTGAGCGTGCACAGCGACACGTCCAAGCTGGTGCTGGAGCTGGGCGACGCCGACGCCGGCAGCTGGTCGCAGCAAGGCGATGCATCTCTGGCCTCCACCGCGAACGGCGCCGTGACGCTCTACCCGGTCTCGACCTTTGACCTCAACGGCTTTGCTGCCTGCGCGCAAAACAACTCAGCCGGCGATGCCACGGTGTTTGAGCAGGCAAAAGACAACGGCTCTGCCTACTATCACGGCTGGATTGACCTGCGTCCCACCATCACGGGCACGGGCGCCAGCAAGGTTAAGGGCAGGGTGAGCCTGTATCTGGCCGAATCGCTGGTTCCGCAGGGTGCTGACGCCGAGCTGCTGCGCGCGGCCCGCGTGGGCATTAAAGTCTCGAGCGGCAACCAGGTGCTTGCCACCAACATCTTTGAGCTCGATAGCTCCGATGGCGGCCATCGCGGCGAGCATCCCGCGACCGCGCCTGCGGGCCTGGCGGGCTACGCCGATGGCATGCTGCTGGGCTGGCAAAACGGCCAGCTCGCTTGCAGTGCCAACGTGACGCAGGACCCGGCCGCCTTTACGCTGGACACGAGTGAGACGGCCACGCGCCCGCAAAACACGCTTGCCACGCTGGCGCTGGGCCAGACCTATCGCCTCGACATCTATTACTACATCGAGGGCACCGACCCCGATAGCGCCGACTACCTGCATCAAGACCCGGGCACCCTGCACCTGGCGCTCTTTGCGACCCTGGACGGTGAGTAGCCATGACGCGTAAGCAACCCGCCGCCAACTGCACGCCCGCCACCGGCAAGCCCGCCGGCGCGCAAGCCCCCGCCGACACCGACCTGTGCCGCAAGCTCACCACCACCGTGGTGCTGGTCCTGTTTGCCCTGGTGGCGATAGCCATGGCAACCTTTGCCTGGTTTTCCATCGCCGATAGCGCCAAAACCCGCATGCTCATGATCGACGCCAACGCCGACGGTTCGCTGCGCTTTGACCTGGACGAGCATGCTACGTTCGAAGAGTACGTCCACAGTCTGGGCTTCGACCAGATCTCGGCGCGCATCGCCAGCGAAAAGGGCGTGGACATCGACGCATCCAAGCTCAAACCCGTCACCACGAGCGACTACCAGACCTTTACCTTCGAGGACGGCTCCACCGCCAATCCCGTCACCGGCGCCTACCTGGAGTTTACGCTGCACTTTATGAGCAGCACGGACCTGCGCGTTCGCCTGACCGGGCAGGATGGCGACGGCGGCGTGTCCGGCACGCGGTTTAGCTCCGATACGCAGGGCATGGCCAGCGCCATGCGCATGAGCTTTACCGCCGACGGCCAGACCTGGGTCTACAACCCCAATGGGGGCGGGGGCTCGTCCGGCACGGCCACCGTCTTTGGGCTCGATTCGGGTGCGGCAACTTCGGCCAGCGACATGTTCGACCTGATAAAGGAAACGGATAAGCCGGTAACCGTTCGCATATGGCTCGAGGGAACGGACCCAAATTGCACTAATATGCTAAAGGGGGCTAACTATTCGGTTTCGATGCGCTTTGAGGGCATCGAGGAACAGTAGATACGCACGGCGGCCACCGGGCCGCGCACGACCTAGTCAGACACGGTAGTAAGGGACATCATGCAATCTGTTAAAAAAGTCGCATCCATCGCGCTGAGCGTCGTCATGTGGATCATCATCCTGGTGGCGGCCCTGTATGCGTTTACCACGCTCGCCACACACGAGGACGGCAGCGTGTCCGACATCGCCGGCTTTACCCCGCTCGCCGTGCAGTCCGACTCCATGGCGCCCACGTTTAACAAGGGCGACCTCATCGTCATCAAAAAGTGTGACACCTCAAAGCTCGAGGTGGGCGACATCGTGACGTTCCACACCATCATCGACAACGAGTACGCGCTCAACACGCACCGCATCGCCGCGATCGACGAGGTCAACGGCATGCGCAGCTTTACCACCAAGGGCGACAACAACGACGTGGCCGATACGCACATCATCAGCGACGGCGACATCGTTGGTAAGTACCTGTTCGCGTTGCCGCAGATGGGCAAGGTCATGGACTTCCTGTCCAGCTCCATGGGCTTCCTCATCGTGATTGTCCTGCCCATGCTGCTGTTCTTTATCTACCAGGTGTATCACCTCATCGTGGTGGGCATGAATCTTAAGCGCGCTATGGCCGAGGAGGACCGCCTGGCCGCCGCGGCCGCCATCGTGGACGCCGAGGGCAAGGGCGACACCGCCGTCACCGCCGATAACGCCGCCGAGCAGCTCGCCCAGGCCGAGGCCAAGCTCGAGGAAGCCCGCCGCCTGAAGGCCGAGGCCGAGGCGGCGATGAACGCAAACAAGCAGGAGGGCACCGACGGTGAGTGAGTTTCTGGGATTTGCCTGGGAGCTGCTGGCAAAGGTCGTCTACAACGTCGTTGCCGTCGTGAGCTCCATCCTTAACCTGCTGGTGTTTGGCTGGGTTGAGTACTTCAACATCTTTATGACCTACTTCACCACGTTTGACCTGGTGGGCAAGATCGGCGCGGTCATTCTGTTTGCCATGCTCATCGCGGTCCCCGTGCTGATCGTGGCCATCCTGGTGCACCGCTACCGCATCAACCGCCGCCTGCATCGCGACGACACGTCCAACAAGGCGCTCTATCGCGAGATCGGCCGCCTCAACAAGCAGGTGCTCGACCTTATGGACGAGAAGAACAAGCTGCTGGCGCTCAAGGTCAATGCCATGGGCGGCACCAAGCAGATTCCGTACGTGGGCGCCTCGGCCCTGGCCGACGACCACCTGCCCACGGTGGGCAACGTGGTGGGCGCCGCTGCGGGCGCGGGCACGGTCGCAGGCGCGGCACCGGGCGAGGGCGTCACGGCCGCCGTGGTGTCGGGCAACGCATCGCTCGCGCTCGATGGCGAGGGCGTCAAGGACGCCGCGGCCGCCATGGCCAAGGCCACCGTCGAGGCCAAGACCCTTGCCGAGGAAAAAGAGATCGCCCAGGCCAACCGCTTCCCTAAGCTGTCCCTTGTGGACCTTAAGTACCGCGACTGGGAATCGCCGGTT
This sequence comes from uncultured Collinsella sp., assembly GCA_937995345.1. Taxonomy (GTDB): domain Bacteria; phylum Actinomycetota; class Coriobacteriia; order Coriobacteriales; family Coriobacteriaceae; genus Collinsella. The sequence continues at coordinate 23,182 of CALKKS010000004.1, forward strand.
TACGACGATGCCATCTCGCTGGAGGACTTTGTCGACAGCTTCCGCGCGTTCGCCTGCAGCCAGATGAAGCTCTACTACACGCCCGAGGTCATCCGCCGCTTTGTGGCCGGCATGGCCGCCTCCAAGCTACTGATCCTGGAGGGTATCTCGGGTACCGGTAAGACCTCGCTGCCCTACAGCTTTAGCCGCTATTTGGACAACCCCGCGACCATCGTGTCGGTGCAGCCGAGCTTCCGTGACCGCACCGAGGTGCTCGGCTACTTTAACGAGTTTTCCAAGCGCTTTAACGAGACCGAGTTCCTCCGCGCCGTGTACGAGGCGGGCCTGCGCCAGGACCCGTCCATGATCGTGCTCGACGAGATGAACCTCGCCCGCGTGGAGTACTACTTTGCCGAGATCCTGTCGGTGCTCGAGATGCCCAGCCACGACGAGTGGGTGCTCGACCTGGTTCCCACCCAGTGGGCCGCCGATCCCAAGGCGCTGCACGACGGCAAGCTTACCATCCCCGACAGCCTGTGGTTTATTGGCACGGCCAACAACGACGACTCCACCTTTACCATCACGGACAAGGTGTACGACCGCGCGATCCCCATCGAGCTCAACGAGCGCGCCGACGCGTTTGAGTGCGAGCCGCACGAGCGCGTGCACGTGACGGCCGACCACCTGCAGTATCTGTTCCAGAAGGCCAAGGTCGAGTACGTGATCGATGACGAGCTGCTCGAGAAAATGCACAAGCTGGACCAGTACCTGCAGACCCGCTTTAAGCTGGCGTTTGGCAACCGTATCATCAAGCAGATGTACGACTTTATCCCCGTGTACGTGGCGTGCGGCGGCACCGAGCTGGGCGGCATGGACTACATCATCGCCCGCAAGGTGCTCAAGAAGTTTGAGTCCATGAACGTGAGCTTTGTGCGCGACGAGATGAAGGGACTAATTGAGTACATCGAGAAGACCTTTGGCGAGGGCGGCCTGCCCGATTCCGTCATGTACCTGCAGCGGATCCAGAACTTCTACTAATGGCGTAGATGCGGGGCGGCGTGATGTCGCCCCGCCCCTTTCCGATCGATCCAACCTATGGAGTAACCCATGTCCGAGACCATTCAGGACCTCTATACCAGCTTCTCCGAGCAGATGGAGCCCATCCAGGAGGACAGCCGCTACTTTCGCTATCTGTTTGAGATGGCGCAGGCCTCGGGCACCACGATCGAGCAGCAGCGCGAGGAGCTCGTCAAGGTGGTGGACGAGGAATGGATCAGCATGATCGAGGACTCGCTCGACGCCATCAACACCATTATCGAAAAGCCGCGCCGCTTTATCACCACCGAGGAAGAGGTGGTGCCGGTCTCGCTTGCCAAAAAGATCAGCGCCGACAGTGTTCGCCATCTGAGCCAGAACACGCAGTTCTTGGCGCCGAGCGACGATGGCGGCGTCCACCCCACGCGCATCCTCAACGTCAATACCGTCGAGACGTACGACCTGTACGAGAACCGCTTTATCTACCACCTGATTCAGCGCCTGCTGACGTTTGTGGACAAGCGTACCGACGTGATCTTTTGGTCGACGGGCAACGAGATCCGCAACCGCTTTAAGATGCACAGCAAGATCGACGATGCGTACGAGGAGATTGAGTACAACGTCGAGATGACGGTCAAGAACCGCCAGAGCTTTGCCGAGAACGACGCCGACAACATGGACGTCTTTATGCGCATCGACCGCGTGCGCCGCCTGGTCATGGCGCTGCGCGGCGCGTCGTTCTGCCAGATCATGAACGGCTGCAGCGCGGTTCGCAGCCCCATCCAGCGCACCAACCTCATCATGAAGGACCCCAACTACCGCAAGTGCTACCAGCTGTGGCAGTTTATGGAGCGCTACGACAAGGTGGGCTACAACATCGACGTGCAGCAGCAGTCGCTGGCGTTCGATGACGAGTACATGGTGCAGATGTACACCAACCTCATTAACAACTACACCGTCTTTAAGAGCCTGACCGATGACGAGCGCAACCTGCAGGAGCTCGAGAGCGTGCAACACGCGCCGGTGGCGCCCAAGTTTATTAAGGAGATTAAGGAGGTGCAGGTCGATAGCCCCGACCTGCCCGACGTCGAGGTCCGCCGCGTGTTTGTGGAGGAGGTCACGCAGGCCCAGCTCGATGCCGAGCAGGCGCTGGCCGAGGCGCGCGAGCAGATCGAGGAGCTGCAGGGGCAGGTCAAGTCTTGGAAGGTTCAGGCCCATGCGCTGACCGACGAGCGCGACGACCTGGCCGACGAGTTGGACGAGGCAAAGACGCGCGAGCTGGCGTTGACGCAGCGTGCACAGATGGCCGAGGCTGATGTTGAGGAGCTGCAAGGTTCGCTGGAGGATGTCGAGGCGGGCAAGAAGGCTGCCGAGGCCGCCGCTGTCGAGGCGCGTGAGACCGGGGCGGCGCAGCTGGCGCAGATGCGTGCCGAGGCCGATGCCGAGGTCGCGGCCGCTCGTGCCGACGCGGACGCCAAGGTTGCTGCCGCCGAGCAGGCCGCTGCCGCTCAGGTCGCGCAGGTTAAGCACGATGCTACTGCGGCCCTGGCCGCCAAGACGGCTGCCGACGCTGCCGAGCTGCAGGCCACCAAGGACACTGCTGCGGCCGAGCTCGCCGCCGTGCGTGAGGCCTCTGCCAAGGAAGCGGCTGCACTGCATGCCAAGCTGGATGCCGCCGAGCTGCGCATTGAGGAAGTGCAGCTGACGGCCGAGCGTGATGCTCGCGCCGCGCAGGAGGCGGCCGACGCCGCGGCAGCCGCAGCGGAGCAGGCGCTCGCCGACACCGTTGCCGCGTCCGAGGCGAAGGTCTCCGCCGCCCAGCAGGCCGCCGATGCCGCGATCGATGCTGCCCGCGCCGCCGCCGACTCTGCCGTTGAGCAGGCTGCGGTGGATGCCAACGAAAAGGTCGCCGCCTCTGCCGCCGAGCGCGACGCCGCCACGCGTGCCGCCGAGGAGGCCCGTGCCGACGCCGACGCGCGTATCGCCGCAGCCGAGCTCGAGGCCGGGGAGCGCATCGAGCAGGAGGTCGCCGCCGTCCGCGCCGCTTGCGAACGCGAGGTCGAAGCCGCTCGCGCGGAGATGCAGCAGCGCCTGGATGCACTGGCGCAAGAACTGGAGCAGGCCGAGCGCAATCGCGAGCGTGCCGAGCGCCGCGCCGAGGGCAACAGCCTGTCGCGCTATCTGCTGGCCCGCCTGCGCGGCGAGGCTGGCGAGAGCGTGGCCGCCGCGCCTGACGAGGATGGCGCTTCTGCGGCGGATGCCACCGAGGCCGAGGTCGCTGCCGACCCCGAGACTTCCGCAAAGGACGACGACAAGTGATGAAGCACGTGCTCCGCGTGATCAACGTGCTGGCGACCGTGGTGATTCTCGTCGCCTTTGTGGTGCTGCTGCGCACGGTGTTCACGCCCGCTGGCGAGATTCCCACCATCATGGACTACGGCTTTATGCGTACGTTGACCGGCTCGATGGAGCCGGCGATTCCCGTGCATTCGTTTATCGTCGTCGATACCGACAACAGCCAGGTCTACCAGGTGGGCGACATCATCACCTTCCATTCGTCCGATGACGCGCTGGAGGGTTCGCTCAACACGCACCGCATCGTATCCGTGGAGGCCGCGTCCGACGGCTCGCCGGTCTACCACACCAAGGGTGACGCCAATCCAGTCGAGGACGCCGCGCCCGTGCCCGCCGCCGACGTGGTTGGCCGCGTGGTCTTTGTCTCGGCAGGCCTGGGCGTGGTGGTGTCGCTGCTCACCAATCCGCTGCTGTTCTTTCCGCTTATCGTGGTGCCGTTGATTGTGCTGCTGGTGCTCGAAATTCGCCATATGGTTAAGGCCACGCAAGATGTGGCGCGTGCCGAGGACGAGGCCGCCTTGCGTGCTGCCGTGGAGCAGATTCGCGAAAAGCGCCGCCGCGAGCAGGAGGGCCGGGACGACGCCAAGGACCCAGGCGATGACGATCGTGCCCAGGATAGTGCGGAAGCCGACCCCGACGTCCTCGACGATTCCAACCGCTCGGCATAGCGCGTCTGTGCCTTTCGTCCCTGCAATTTGGACGCCTATAGATGTTCCGAATCGTCTGCTTTTTCATGCCGATATTCGTGCTACAGTTTGAGCGCTTTGTTGCCAATTGATTTCGGGGGAGTGGAATGGAACAGGAGCGCGCAGCGCAGCACGCACGCGAAAAGGCTTCGGTGCCGATGACGGCGGCGTCCGATTTTGTCGTGCCCGAGGGCACCGATGAGCTCAGCCGCAGCACCCGCCGTGCATGGCGCGACCGCCTGAACAGCGCTTCGACGCGCAAGATGATCACGGGCGTCCTGGCAACGCTGGTGGGCGGTTCGTTTTGGGGCTTCTCGGGCACCAGCGCGAGCTTTCTGTTCGATACCTATCACGTCGACACCTTGTGGCTTATGAGCGTGCGCCAGATTCTCGCCGGTCTACTCTTTATGGCCGTGGTTGTTACGCGCGACCGCGAGCGCCTGATTAAGCTCTGGACCACACCCGCCGATCGCAAGCAGCTGCTGCTCTTCACCGCCTTTGGCCTGCTGTTCAACCAGTTTTGCTATCTTTCGGCCGTGCGCCTGACGAACGCCGGAACCGCGACGGTGCTCCAGTGCCTGCAGCTCGTTATCATCATGGGCTACACCTGCGTGACCGATCGCCGCATGCCGCGCACTCGCGAAGTCATCGGCATTGGCCTGGCTTTGGGTGGAACCTTTTTAATCGCCACCGGCGGCGACCCCACCAGCCTGAATATCTCGCCGCTTGGCCTGGCAGCAGGTCTTATGTGTGCGGTCAGCGCCACGTGTATGGCGGTGATTCCCGCCAAGATCCTGCCCGAATACGGCAGCCCCATCGTCACGGGCTCGGCAATGCTCACGGCGGGCGTGGTCTCGTGTGTCTTCGTGCAGCCCTGGGCGCATATGCCGGCGCTCGACGCTGCCGGCATTGAGGCGCTTGCGGTGTTCGTGGTTATCGGCTCGTTTTTCGCTTACATGCTCTATATGCAGGGCGTTAAGGACATCGGCTCGGTGCGTGCGAGCCTCATCGGAACTGTGGAGCCGGTTTCGGCGACCATCACCAGCGCCGTTATGCTGGGCACGGTGTTTTTGCCGACCGATCTTATCGGCTTTGCCATGATCATCGTGATGATGTTCCTCACGGTGTAGCCCCTACGGTTGCTTTAAAGGATAATAGGCTGGCGGCGCGTTGCTTTGGCGGCGCGCCTTTGTCTATAGAGAGGACCTCTTATGAAGTACTTTGGCACCGACGGATTTCGCGGCGAGGCCAATGTTGGGCTGACCGTAGAGCATGCGTACAAGATCGGCCGTTTTGTGGGTTGGTATTACGGTGCCAACCGCGAGCGCAAGGCACGCGTGATCGTGGGCAAGGACACGCGTCGTTCGAGCTACATGTTCGAGGCGGCGCTGGTGAGCGGCCTGGTCGCGAGCGGTGCGGACGCATATATGCTGCATGTGATCCCAACGCCGGGCGTGGCGCATCAGACCGTGGAGGGCTGCTTCGATTGCGGCATCATGATCAGCGCGAGCCACAACCCGTTTTGCGATAACGGCATTAAGCTCGTCAACAGCGACGGCTTTAAGATGGACGAGGACGTGCTGGAGCTCATCGAGGACTATATCGATGGCAAGAGCGAGGTGCCGCTGGCCACGGGCAACCACATCGGTGCCACGGTGGACTACATGCAGGGCCGCAACCGCTATATTGCCTCGCTCATTGCAAGTGCGAACTTTTCGCTGCAGGGCGTTAAGATTGGTCTCGACTGCGCCAACGGCTCGGCGTCCTCGGTTGCCAAGCCGGTATTCGACGCGCTGGGCGCCGACGTGCGCGTGATCAACGCCGCGCCCGATGGTTTTAACATCAACGTCGACTGCGGCTCCACGCATATGGAGCGCCTGCAGCGCCACGTGGTGGAGCAGGGCCTGGACGTGGGTTTTGCCTACGACGGCGATGCCGACCGCTGCCTGGCCGTGGACGAGCGCGGCCGCGTGGTCGACGGCGACCAGATCCTGTACGTGTGCGGTGTGTACCTGAACAAGCACGGTCGCCTTTCGGGCGGTACCGTGGTGCCGACGATTGCCAGCAACTTTGGCCTGGTCAAGTCGCTGGAGCTTGCCGGTCTGAGCGCCGTGACCAGTGGCGTGGGCGACCGTCACGTGTACGCCAAGATGCGCGAGGGCGGCTACAGCCTGGGTGGCGAGCAGACGGGCCACACGATCTTTGGCGATATCGAGCGCACAGGCGACGGCATTATGACTTCGCTGCGCGTGATGGAAGTGATTCGCGCCGAGCGCGAGACGCTCTCGCAGCTCACGGCTCCGTGCAAGCTGCTGCCGCAGGCGCAGGTTGCCGTGCGCGTGGCGGATAAGGACGCCGCGCTCGAGAACATGGGCGTGCAGAACGCGATCGCCGAGGCCGAGGCCGCGCTGGCGGGCGAGGGCCGCGTGCTCGTGCGCAAGAGCGGAACCGAGTCGGTGATTCGCGTGCTGGCCGAAGCCCCCGACCAAGCAGCTGCCGACGCAGCCATGAAGCGCATCGCCAACGCACTGGAGGCTCTGTAGTTACGCGGTTTTACCAAACCGCGTAACTGCTCGACGCTGCAAACGGCCCCAAGCGGCAATCTGACGTTCAATTTCAAGGGCGCGACCAGAAGGTCAGCGTCCTTTCATTTCACGTCACCTTGCTCGCTTGGGGCCGTTTTCGCTGACGTTGCCAAGACATCGGCGTCAACATGGTTGGCGTTCAAAGAGTAGTCATTTAAGAACGTCCCCAATGACTAGGTGGAAAAGAGGGCGCCGCGGGATAGATCCCGCGGCGCCCCTTCGCGTTGGCGTGTTGCCTAGGCTTTACAGCTCGTAGAGCGTAGTGAACTTGTCCTGCAGGTAGCTGCAGTAGTAGCGGGCGTCAAAGTCCATGCCGCAGGCACCCTTGATGAGTTCCGGCGCGTCCTTGGCGCGGCCCCACTGCCAAATGTGCTCGCCCAGCCACGCGCGGACGGGTGCCAGATCGCCGCTCGCGCAGGCACCGGTAAGGTCGACGCCGTCGCGGCACATGGCCGGCACGAACATGGCGTCGTAGGCGCTGCCCAGCGCATAGGTGGGGAAGTAGCCAAACGAGCCACCGCTCCAGTGCGTATCCTGCAGACAGCCGTGCGTGTCGTCGGGAACGGGAATGCCCAGGTACTCGTCCATAAAGCGGTTCCAAAGCGCAGGGATATCCTTGGCCGTGGCCTCGCTGGCAAACAGCATGCGCTCGATCTGGTAGCGCACCATAATATGCAGCGGGTAGGTGAGTTCGTCGGCCTCGGTGCGGATCAACGACGGCTGCACGATGTTTACGGCTCGGTAGAGCGTGTCCTCGTCAACGTCGCCGTAGACCTCGGGCGCGTGGCGGCGCAGCACCTGCAGCAGCGGTCCCATAAAGGCGCGGCTGCGGCCCACGGTGTTCTCGAAAAAGCGGCTCTGGCTCTCGTGGATACCCATGGAGGTGCCGCCCTCCAGGCACGTGCGCGCATAAGCGGGGTTGACGCCCAGTTCGTAGGCGGCATGTCCCGCCTCGTGGATGATGCTGTAGACGTTGGAGATGCAGTCGTCCTCGTAGATGTGCGTGGCGATGCGCGCGTCACCCACAGAAAAGCCCTCGCTAAACGGGTGCTCGGTAAAGGCAAGCGTGGTGTCGTCCAGGTCCAGGCCGACAAGCTTCATAAGGTCGAAGCTCATGGCGCGCTGGGCGGCCTCGGGCACGCGGGCGTGCAAAAAGTCTGCAGCGGGCTGCTGGCCGCGCTCGCCGATGGCGTGCACGAGCGGCACGACCGTGGCCTTGACCTCATCGCAAAACGCGTCGAAGCTCTCGGTGGAAAGGCCGCGCTCGTACTGGTCGAGCCAAACATCGTATGGGTCGCGCTTGGGGTCCATGAGCTCGGCCTGATGCTTAAGCTGGGCGACGATTCTATCCACATAGGGCTCAAAGCTTGCCCAGTCATTGGCCGTCTTGGCCTTGTGCCACACGGCGTCGGCCTCGCAGGTGAGCCTGGTCCAGGCCTCGGCCTCCTCGGTGGGAATGGCGCTTGCCTCGCGCTGGTCGCGGCCGAGCACGCGGATCTCGTCGAGCAGCTGCGGGTCGTCGATCTTGCCGCCGGCGACGGTCTCGCGTGCCAGCGAGCGCACAAGCTCGACAGACTTTTTGCTGGTCAGCAGCTTGTGATGCTCGCCTGCAAGGGTACTCATGGCGTCGGCGCGGGCGGCGGCGCCGTTGGCGGGGGCGATGGTCGCGCCGTCAAACTCGGCAATCTTGAGCAGGTACTCGCGGGTCCACAGCTTGCCCTCGAGCTTGCGGAATTTTTTGACGGCCTTATCGACCTTCATGCCTTTGGATGTCTTGCCCGCTGCAGGCTCGGCCTTCTTATCGAGTTTCTTTCCCATACCATATCCTTGATCTCGTGAGCCGAGCGCTTCGGGTGGGCGCGCGGCCAGTTTGCACAGCTACCCGCCTTGTACCCAGTGCGAACAAAACGGAACGCGGCGATATGCTCGCGGAATGTGTTATCCTATAGCCCAATGCGTTGACGGAGAGGGTTTTGCCCGCCGCGTCGCCGGCAAGAGAGGGAAGGTCATGGGCTGCAAGCCTTCCTGCGGTGACAAGGGCCAAGCGTTCACTCCCGAGCAGCGACCTCAACGGGCGCGCGGCCAGCGGCGGCGAAGCCCCAGTAGGGAAGCCGTGAGCCTCGCGATAAGGGGCGCAGAGTGGGCACGGCGGGCCAGACATCCGCCGGGTCAAACAAGGTGGTACCGCGGAATTCAACCGTCCTTGGGCAATACACATGCCCGAGGACGGTTTTTTGTTACCGAACCGGGCCGCACATCCGCAGCACCGGGTGGCTCCAGCCGCCGTGGCAAGTGGATGCGCGAGAGACGAAAGGGAAGACATGAGTCTGATTGATGATCTGGTCAAACTCGAGGAAGAGGCCAAGGAGCTCGTCGCAGGCGCCGACGATGCCGCCAAACTCGAGGCTGCGCGCGTTGAGCTGCTCGGTCGCAAGGGCCGCATCACCGGCCTGATGCGCATGATGGGCAAGCTCGCCCCCGAGGATCGTCCCATGATGGGCAAGCGCGCCAACGAGATGCGCCAGCTGATCGAGGGCATGCTCGACGAGCGCACCACCGAGATGAAGGCTGCCGCCCTCAAGCACGCACTCGAGCACGAAGCCGTCGACATCACGCTGCCGGGCATCCGTCCGCAGATCGGCCACCAGCACCTGATCAAGCAGATCATCGAGGAGGCCGAGGACATCTTCTGCGGTATCGGCTACACCGTCGAGTCCGGCCCCATGGTCGACACCTCCTACTACAACTTCACCGCGCTCAACGCCCCCATGGATCACCCGAGCCGCTCGGCCCGCGACACGTTCTACGTGGTCGACAACAACCCCGGCAGCGTCGCGCACCCCGAGGCCCACGCCCACGGCGAGTCCGACGTGCTGCTGCGCACCCAGACCTCGGGCGTGCAGATCCACACCATGGAGTCGCAAAAGCCGCCCATCTACATGATCTGCCCGGGCACCGTCTACCGTCCTGACACGGCCGATGCCTGCCACCTGCCGCAGTTCAACCAGATCGAGGGCCTGGTCGTCGACGAGGGCATCACCTTTGGCGATCTTAAGGGTACGCTCGACTACTTTGTTAAGTGCATGTTTGGCGAGGATCGCAAGACGCGTTACCGCCCGCACTTCTTCCCCTTCACCGAGCCTTCCTGCGAGGTGGACGTGAGCTGCCACGTGTGCGGCGGCAAGGGCTGCAACTTCTGCAAGCACAGCGGCTGGATCGAGATCCTGGGCTGCGGCATGGTCGACCCCAACGTCCTGATCAACTGCGGCATCGACCCCGAGAAGTACACCGGCTTCGCCTTTGGCATTGGCGCCGAGCGCGTCGCGGCCCTGCGCTACGACCTGCCGGACCTGCGAACGCTCATGACTGGCGATATGCGCTTCCTGAACCAATTTTAAGTTGACCTGTCCCGGCGGCTTCCCGAGCCACCGCACCTTGCCTTTCAATCGTCGGTTGCGTACCTAAGTACGCGGCCCTCCTCTTTCAAGGCAATCTGCGGCACCTCGGAAACCCGTCTCCGTAGCTGGAGTTTTCCGTCTGTTTATTGCAGGCGTTACAGATGAAAGGAGACCAGTTAGATGCGCGTTTCTTACGACTGGCTCAAGACCATGATCGATATTCCGGAGGATCCCAAGACTCTTTCGGACGAATATATCCGTACCGGCACCGAGGTCGAGGCGATCGACACCGTGGGCGAGTCCTTCGACCACGTGGTGACCGCCAAGGTACTCACCAAGACCCCTCACCCCGATAGCGACCACATGTATGTGTGCTCGGTCGACGTGGGTGACAAGAACCTCGACGCCGACGGCAACCCCGCTCCACTGCAGATCGTCTGCGGCGCGCAGAACTTTGAGGCCGGCGACCACATCGTCACGGCCATGATCGGCGCCGTGCTGCCCGGCGACGTCAAGATCAAGAAGAGCAAGCTTCGCGGCGTCGTGTCCATGGGCATGAACTGCTCTGCACGCGAGCTCGGCCTGGGCGGCGACCACTCCGGCATTATGATCCTGCCCGAGGATACGCCCTGCGGCATGCCGTTTGCCGAGTACGTGGGCTCGAGCGATACCGTGCTCGACTGCGAGATCACGCCCAACCGCCCCGACTGCCTGTCCATGATCGGCATGGCCCGCGAGACCGGCGCCATCTTCGACCGCGATTTCCACGTTGAGCTGCCCACCATCAAGGCCGAGACCGGCCGCGCGACCGATGACGAGCTTTCCGTCGAGATCGCCGACGAGGGCCTGTGCGACCGCTACGTCGCCCGCATCGTGCGCAACGTGAAGGTCGGTCCGTCGCCCGACTGGATGGTCAAGCGCCTCAACGCCCTGGGCGTGCGCCCGCACAACAACATCGTCGACATCACCAACTACGTGATGATGCTCACCGGTCAGCCGCTGCACGCCTTTGACCTAGACACCTTTGCCGAGCGCGAGGGCCGTCGTCGCGTGGTGGTCCGCGCTGCCCAGCAGGACGAGAAGTTCACGACGCTCGACGGCGAGGAGCGTACGCTCGACGCCGGCATGGGCCTTATCACCGACGGCGAGCGCCCCGTGGCGCTGGCCGGCGTTATGGGCGGCATGGATTCCGAGATCGAGGACGACACCGTCGACGTGATGGTCGAGAGCGCCTGCTTCAACGCCGGTCGCACCTCGCACACCAGCCGCGACCTGTCGCTGATCTCCGACGCCTCCATTCGCTTTGAGCGCCAGGTCGACGAGACCGGCTGCGTGGACGTCGCCAACGTCACGTGCGCGCTCATCGAGGAGATCGCCGGCGGCGAGGTTGCTCCCGGCTATGTCGACGTGTTCCCCGCGCCCAAGACCATCGACAGCATTAAGCTGCGCCTGGCCCGCGTGCGCGCCATCTGCGGTGCCGACATCGAGCCCGACTTTATCGAGCGCTCGCTCACCCGCCTGGGCTGCACCGTCGAGCGCGACGGCGAGGACTTTATGGTCACGCCGCCGAGCTTCCGCCCCGATCTGCCGCGCGAGATCGACCTGATCGAGGAGGTCCTGCGCCTGTGGGGCATGGGTCGCGTGACGGCGACCATCCCGGCTGCCAAGAACCACATCGGCGGCCTGACCCGCGAGCAGAAGCTCACCCGTAAGGTCGGTGAGATCCTGCGCGCCTGCGGCCTCAACGAGACCACGACCTTTGGCTTTGCCGCCCCGGGCGACCTGGAGAAGATCGGCATGTCCACCGAGGGCCGCGGCTGCCCCGTGGTGCTCATGAACCCGCTGGTAGCCGAGCAGACCGAGATGCGTCGCTCGCTGCTGCCGGGCCTGCTGCAGTCCGTGGCCTACAACGAGGCCCACGGCACGCCCAACGTGCACCTGTACGAGGTCGGCAGCCTGTTCCACGGCCGCGAGAACGCCAGCCTGCCCAAGGAGACCAAGTCCGTGGCGGGCGTGCTCTCGGGTCAGTGGAGCGAGCAGTCCTGGAACATGAAGTACCGTAAGCTGCGTTTCTTCTTTGGCAAGGGCATTGTCGAGGAGCTGCTTGCCCAGCTGCGCATCGAGAAGGTTCGCTTCCGTCCCGTCGAGGGCGAGGGCTATGCCTTCCTGCAGCCGGGTCGTGCGGCCGAGGTGCTCTCGGGCGGTACCGTGCTGGGCTGGGTCGGCGAGATCCATCCCGAGGCACGCGAGGCCTGCGGCATCGATGAAGTCGTCGTGGCATTTGAGCTCGACCTGGACAAGCTGATCAAGGGCGCTCGCAACCAGGAGAACTACCGCGAGTTCTCGCAGTATCCGGCCGTTGAGCACGACCTTGCTATCGTGGTCGATAACACTGTGACCTGCGAGGATCTTGAGCGCCGTATTACCAGCGCCGGCGGCAAGCTGCTCGAGGGCGTGCGCCTGTTCGACGTCTACCGCGATCCCATCCGCATCGGAGCGGGCAAGAAGTCCATGGCCTTTGCGCTTACGTATCGCTCCGACGACCACACGCTCACCAGCGAAGAGGTCGAGAAGGCGCACCAGAAGATTGTCACCAAGGTGTGCAAGGGCGTAAACGGCGAGGTCCGCGGCTAGGGCTTGCGCCGGGAGCGTAGGGCCTGATGGCGGTTGCTGCGGAGCCCTGCGCGACCGCGGTGTTCGGAATAAGGCACCGTTGACCCTGCATATATGACACGTGCATTACATAACGGCGTGCTGCTTTTGTGGCGGCGCGCCGTTTTGCTATCATAGCTTGCGGCGTGTTACGAATATGACATTACGTAACACTGGCAAGGTGATTCAAGCGGCGCTGCAATTCCGTGCGCCGATACCGGGAGGCGTATATGCACATTCCAGACAACTACCTGTCCCCGCAGACCGATGCCGTTATGGCGGTGGCGATGGTGCCCGTATGGGTGCACTGCATCAAGAAAGTACGCGCCACGCTCGATCGCGAGCATATGGCCTTTCTGGGTATTTGCGCTGCGTTCTCCTTTTTGCTCATGATGTTTAACGTTCCGCTGCCCGGCGGCACCACGGGCCACGCCGTCGGCGGCGCACTCATCGCGCTGTTGCTGGGCCCCGAGGCCGCGGCTATCGCTGTCTCGGTCGCGCTGGCGCTGCAGGCGCTGCTGTTTGGCGACGGCGGCGTTCTGTCCTTTGCCGCCAACTGCTTTAACATGGCCTTTGTGCTGCCGTTTACCGCTGCTATCGTGTTCCGTGCGCTCAACAGCCGTCTGCACGACAAGAGCTGGGGCACCTCGGTTTCTGCCATCGTGAGCGGTTGGGTCGGTCTGTGTCTGGCGGCCCTGTGCGCGGCGATCGAGTTTGGTATTCAGCCGATGCTCTTTACCAACGCTTCGGGCGCGCCGCTGTACTGCCCCTTCCCGCTGTCCGTGGCTATTCCGGCCATGTTGATCCCGCATATGCTGGTTGCCGGTGTGGTCGAGGGCGTGGCGACGGCCGCGATCTACGGCTTTATCAAGAAGACGGCGCCGGGCGTTATCGTCGGCCCCGAGGCCGCCGATGGCCAGCTTGTCGCCGATGGTATTGCCAAGAAGACTTCCCTGATTCCCACGCTCATTCTGGTCGCCGTGCTTGTCGTGGCCACGCCGCTGGGCCTGCTGGCCACGGGTGACGCCTGGGGCGAGTGGGACGCTGAGGGCGCCGCGACCGCCGTTCAGGAGGCTGGTGACGACAGCCTGCAGGTTTCGGTCGGCCTCGATACCCCGACCTTTGCCGATGCCCTGCCCACGGGCGATTATCTGCAGGCCTATTCCGAGGAGCAGGGCCTTGGCTTTGCCGGCCAGGCCGCGATGTATATTCTTTCGGGCGTAATTGGCGTGGCGGTGCTCACCATCGCATTCCGTCTGGTCTCGCTGACGGTCAAGGAAAGCGGTGCTCATGGCAATAGCCGAGCTGCCTAGTTGGCTTGCGGCCGAGGAGCGATACGAGCCCGCGGGCGCTCGCCATCGCGTGATGCAAAAGAATGTCCTGCACCTGGCGAGCCTGCTTGAACGGGTTCGCCTGGGTGGAGGCGCGCACGAGGGCGGGTCGATGGTCGACCGCGCCCTTTCTTGCGTTTCGGCTCCGGTGCGCCTGGTAGGGATGTTCGTTTGCGTCCTGTGCGTGTGTCTGACGCAAAGCCCGCTGTACCTGATGCTGATGGCGGCGATCGCGTTGGTGCTCGTTGCCGTGCGCCCCGCACGCGGGCTGCGGGCAACCTTCGTACCGGCGCTTGGCGCTGCGGGGCTCGCGGTGGTTCTGGCGATGCCTGCCCTGCTGCTGGGCGCGTCTGCCACGGGCGCCATGCTCAAGATTGCGCTCAAGACCTTCATTAATGTGTCGCTGGTGCTGGGCGTTTCGTGGACGCTTACCTGGAGCCGCATGTCGGCGGCGCTCAAAATGCTGCACCTGCCCGATGAGGTCATCTTTACTTTCGATATGGCGCTCAAGCATATCGAGGTGCTGGGACGCACGGCGCACGATCTGTGCGAATCGGTCATGCTGCGCAGCGTCGGTTCCGCGCCTGCGGGTTTTTCGCGCACCGACTCGCTGGCGGGTATCATGGGCATGACGTTTATCAAGGCGATGGAATGCAGCCGCGCGATGGACGAGGCCATGCTTTGCCGCGGCTTTGCCGGCGTGTATCCGGCGCCTGCACGCGCCGGGTTTGGCTGGCGCGATGCGATCTATGCGGCCGGCGTGGCGCTGCTGGCAGTGTTGTGCGCCGTGCTGTAGGCGCTGCTGGTTCCGGCTGGGGGATGCAAATAGGGAAGGGCGACGTTTTGACGATCGATATGAATAGTGCGGCGGGCACGAACGGTGCGGGCGCCGAGGTCGCGCCGCTCATCGAGCTGCGCGACGTGGTGTTCTCCTATGCGGGGCATACGGTGGTCGACGGCGTTTCGCTGCAGGTGGACCGTGGGGAGCTCGTTGCTCTGCTTGGTCCCAACGGTTGCGGCAAGACGACGATCATGCGCCTTATCAACGGCCTTGAGCTCGCCGACGCAGGAGCATACCTGTTTGACGGGCATACGGTCGATGCGGCGTTTCTAAAGGATTCCGCGGCCGCTCAGCGTTTTCATCAGCGCGTGGGCTTTGTGTTCCAGAACGCCGATGCTCAGCTGTTCTGCGCCACGGTGGGCGAGGAAGTCGCTTTTGGTCCGGCTCAAATGGGGTTGCCGGCGGGCGAGCTCGAGCGCCGCGCGCGCGATGCCATGGGGCTGTTTCAAGTTGCCGATCTGGTCGATGCCTCGCCCTATCAGCTTTCGGGCGGGCAGAAGAAGCGCGTGGCGCTGGCTGCCGTCGTGTCGATGAACCCGGATATCTTGGTCCTCGACGAGCCTACTAACGGACTTGACGAGGACTCGTGCGACATCGTGGTCAACTTTTTGCTGGCCTACGTCGCTGCCGGTAAGACGGTCTTGATGAGCACGCATCACCAGGATTTGGTGCGACGCCTAGGAGCCCGTGCAGTCTATATCGATCGATATCACCATGTGGTCGAGGCACCTTCGCCGTCGTATGGAACCGAAAGCGGTGCTACGGACTAGTTGCTGCGTAGAGCGTGCGTAGCCGCCCGCGCGGCTTTGCCGTGATGGTATAGTTATCCAGGTTTTTATGGGGGTGGCTATGCCAAGCTGGAACATTCATATCGCTCAGACGGAGCGTTTGCTGGAGCGCACCGGTGCGCTTGCCAATAGCGTGCGCGACCGCAATGCCTTTTTGTTTGGCTGCGTGGTTCCGGATATCTTCGTGGGCTATATGGTCCCTGGCATCGCCGATCCTATCCCGTACCGCATTACACACTTTGCCAAGCCTGAGCCCATCCCTAAGCCTCGTGAGCATGAGTTCTGGGATACCTATGTGGCACCGTTGCTTAAAAGTTCGCCCACCGGTGCGCCGGCCGCGGCGACCTCGATTATCGAGGAACGCGAGCGACTGAACCGCGTGCACTATCCCCAGCGCTACAAGGATGCCGAGCCGGTTGCCGGTCCCGGCGCCTGTGAGTTCTCGCTTGCGTCCGAAGATGTGGCGCAGTCGCTGCTCGATTTAACGCTGGGCGTCTGGTCGCATCTGGTGGCCGACACGGTATGGAACACGCGCGTGAACCAGTATCTGGAAGCACACGGCGGCAAGCCGTGCGAGGAGTTTCGCATTAAAAAGCAAGGCGACTTTGACTGGTTTGGTAAGACGCTGGGCATTGTTTCCATCCCGCGTGCGACCGATCGCCTGTATACCGCTGCGACGCGTTTTGGGCAGTATCCCATCCATAAGGAGTATGTGCTCAAGACCATCGGTGTCATACACGAGATTGTACGCGAAAACCCCGGCGAGCCCGATCATCCGCCGTATCGCCTGCTAACCGAGGAGTTCTTCGACGCGACGTTTACCGAGGTCATCGAACTGACCGAAACCGGCTTCGCCGAGCGCGTCGCCGCTCCTGACGCGCCCGCGGTTCCTCTGATCGCCAGCTGCTAGCTGGTTGGCTTGGCGGCGAACAGCTCATCCCAATCGACCAATAGCTCCCGCTGCAGGGTGTAAACACGGCAAACGAGCTGCACATTTCGTAGCATGCCATAAGTAGCTGGTTGCGTGTCATGTCGTGTAAGAGGCATTTGCGCACAGAAAAAGGGCCCGGAAGGCAAAGCCTTCCGGGCCCTTTGCAATGCAAATCTGCTTGCAAGTACGACTTAGCGCACCTGAGCGACGTAAGCGACGTTGGTCGAGGAGACCTTGTCCTCGAGCTGGACGCTCATGCGGGGATCGCCGGCGGTAGCGACGGTCAAATCGCCAGTCTCGACGTAGCCGAGCTCCTTGGCGGTCTCGATCGCCTTGACGATCGTGCCGTTGACGGTGCCCTGGGTAATCTCTGCCTGGTGCGGGATAACGCCCCAGTACATGATCATCTGCTGGACGGCCCACTCGTGACGGGAGAACGCGCAGATCGGCATGTTGGGACGGAAGTGCGAGATCAGGCGAGCGGTACGACCGGTGGTCGTCGGCACGGTGATGCACTTGGCGCCAACGGTGGTAGCCATGTTCACAGCGGACATACCCACAACGTTGTTGACAACGCGGGTGCCGTGAGCGTCGGCCGGAACCTCGAGCGGAGCGTGGGCCGGGAGGTACTTCTCGGTCTCGAGAGCAATGCTGGCCTGCATCTTAACGGCCTCGACCGGGTACTTACCGGCAGCGGACTCGCCAGAGAGCATGACGGCGTCGGTGCCGTCGTAGATGGCGTTAGCAACGTCGGCAACCTCGGCGCGCGTCGGGCGCGGGTTCTGCTGCATGGAGTCGAGCATCTGCGTAGCGGTGATAACGGGCTTGTAGGCCGCGTTGCACTTGGCGATGATCTCCTTCTGGATGTGCGGAACGAGCTCGGGCTTGATCTCGATGCCCAGGTCGCCACGGGCGACCATGATGCCGTCGGAAGCCTCGAGGATCTCGTCGAAGTTCTCGACGCCCAGGGCGCACTCGATCTTCGGGAAGATCGTCACGTGCTCGCCGCCGTTCTCGCGGCAAAGCTCGCGGATGCCGCGGACGGACTCGCCGTCACGGATGAAGGAAGCGGCGATGTAGTCGATGTTCTCGGTCAGGCCAAAGAGGATGTCCTGACGATCGCGCTCGGTGATGGCGGGCAGCGAGATGTTGACGTTGGGCATGTTGACGCCCTTGCGCTCGCCAATCAGGCCGTCGTTCTTAACGACGCAGGTCATGTCCTGGCCGCTGACGGACTCGACC
Organism: uncultured Collinsella sp.; assembly: GCA_937995345.1. Lineage (GTDB taxonomy): Bacteria > Actinomycetota > Coriobacteriia > Coriobacteriales > Coriobacteriaceae > Collinsella. The sequence goes on from CALKKS010000004.1 coordinate 41,005, forward strand.
TCGAGGGCAACCAGGCCGTCATCGATCAGGATGAGGGAGCCCTTCTCGACCTCGGAGGGCAGAGCCAGGTAGTCGAGGGAGATGTGCTCAGCGGTGCCGTGGAAATCCTCGGACGTGGGCTGAGCGGTGACGACAATCTTGTCGCCGGTCTTGACGGCAACCTTCTTGCCGTCGACCAGAAGGCCGGTGCGGACCTCGGGGCCCTTGGTGTCGAGCAGGATGCCGACGGGCAGACCGAGCTCCTTGGAAATACGGCGGACGCGCTCGATGCGACCGTGGTGCTCGTCGTAGGAGCCGTGCGAGAAGTTAAAACGGGCGACGTTCATGCCCGCCTTGATCATCTCGCGGATGGTCTCGTCGCTATCGCAGGCGGGACCCATGGTGCATACAATCTTAGTGCGCTTGTACATTCAGACCTCCATCTGACATCGTCTTGCGCTGATAGATAAACCATAAGAAATAAAACCGTGTTGATTATAACGAAATGCCGACCGAATACCCCAAAAAATCGACCGTATGCCGAAATGGAAGTTCATTTTTTGCGAGAAAAACGGTATATGAAAAATCTTTACCAACCGCTCTAACCGCTGCTATCTGGGCGATATTTCAGTTTGACGATGTGCCGAAGAAAAAACGTTTTATCAATGTTGAGCATCACATGGTCTGCACTGTTGCGCATAGAGCATATTTCCAAATGGAATGTTTTGGCTAGACGCGCCGCTTTGGGGTACCATAGCTCCACTATCAACTGCCGCTCAGCACGGCAGCCTTGATGAGCCCTTGCCCTTCTCCTGGGAATTATGATCGGGCATCAATCTGCTGAGTGGCCCGAATCCCAGGAGGGGACTCTATATGCAAAAGGAATACCTGTCCGCCGCGGCGGAGGTGCTCAGCGACCAGGGTGTCGATGAGGACCTCGGCCTGAGCAACGGCGAGGCGTCGTCGCGCCTTGCCAAGACAGGCCCTAACAAGCTTGAGGAAGCCGAGAAGACGCCGCTGTGGAAGCGTTTCTTTGAACAGATGGCCGACCCTATGGTCATCATGCTGATCGTGGCTGCCGTCATCAGCGCGCTTACAGGCATGGTCAAGGGCGAGCCCGATTTTGCCGACGTCGCCATCATCATGTTCGTCGTTATCGTCAACTCGGTGCTGGGCGTGGTTCAGGAGGCCAAGAGCGAGGAGGCCCTCGAGGCCCTGCAGGAGATGAGCGCGGCGCAGTCCAAGGTTTTGCGTGACGGCAAGCTCGTGCACCTGCCGAGTGCTGAGCTCGTGCCCGGCGACGTGATTATGCTCGAGGCGGGCGACTCCGTCCCGGCCGACTGCCGCGTGCTCGAGAGCGCCACGATGAAGATCGAGGAGGCCGCCCTGACCGGCGAGTCCGTGCCCGTAGAGAAGCATGCCAACGTGATTGAGCTCGCCGCAGGTATCGACGACGTGCCGCTCGGCGACCGCAAGAACATGTGCTACATGGGCTCCACCGTGGTGTACGGCCGTGGCCGCGCCGTCGTGGTCGGCACCGGTATGAACACCGAGATGGGCAAGATCGCCGGCGCTCTGGCCGAGGCCAAGGAAGAGCTCACCCCGCTGCAGGTTAAGCTTGCCGAGCTCAGTCGCATCCTCACCATCATGGTGATTGTTATCTGCGTCGTCATCTTTGGCGTCGACATCCTGCGTCACGGCGTGGGCAACGTCCTCACCGACCCGACCGCTCTGCTCGACACCTTTATGGTCGCCGTTTCGCTCGCCGTCGCCGCCATCCCCGAGGGCCTGGTCGCCGTCGTGACCATCGTCCTTTCGCTCGGCGTGACCAAGATGGCCAAGCGCCAGGCGATCATCCGCAAGCTCTCTGCTGTCGAGACCCTCGGCTGCACGCAGACCATCTGCTCCGACAAGACCGGTACCCTTACTCAAAACAAGATGACCGTCGTCAAGCACGAGCTCGCTGCGCCCAAGGAGAAGTTCCTGGCCGGCATGGCGCTGTGCTCCGATGCTCAGTGGGACGAGGAGCTGGGCGAGGCCGTGGGCGAGCCGACCGAGTGTGCGCTCGTCAATGATGCCGGCAAAGCTGGTCTTACTGGCCTGACTGCCGAGCACCCGCGCGTGGGCGAGGCCCCGTTTGACTCGGGCCGCAAGATGATGTCCGTGGTCGTCGAGACCCTGGACGGCGAGTACGAGCAGTACACCAAGGGCGCGCCCGACGTGGTGATCGGCCTGTGCACCCATATCTACGAGGGCGATAAGGTTGTGCCGCTGACCGAGGAGCGTCGCGACGAGCTCGTGGCAGCTAACAAGGCCATGGCCGACGAGGCCCTGCGCGTGCTGGCGCTGGCGAGCCGCACCTACACCGAGGTTCCCGCCGACTGCAGCCCCGCTGCGCTCGAGCATGACCTGGTCTTCTGCGGCCTGTCAGGTATGATCGACCCGGTCCGTCCCGAGGTGGCCGACGCTATCCGCGAGGCGCACGACGCCGGTATCCGCACCGTCATGATCACGGGCGACCACATCGACACCGCCGTGGCCATTGCCAAGCAGCTGGGGATCGTCACCGATCGCAGCCATGCCATCACCGGTGCCGACCTCGATCGCATGAGCGACGAGGAGCTCGACGCGCACATCGAAGACTACGGCGTGTACGCCCGTGTCCAGCCCGAGCACAAGACCCGTATCGTCGAGGCTTGGAAGTCGCGCGACCAGATCGTGGCCATGACAGGCGATGGCGTCAACGACGCCCCGTCCATCAAGCGCGCCGACATCGGCGTGGGTATGGGCATCACCGGCACCGACGTTACCAAGAACGTCGCCGACATGGTGCTTGCCGACGATAACTTTGCCACCATCATCGGTGCCTGCGAAGAGGGCCGTCGCATCTACGACAACATCCGCAAGGTCATTCAGTTCCTGCTTTCGGCCAACCTTGCCGAGGTGTTCTCGGTGTTTATCGCCACGCTCATCGGCTTTACCATCTTCCAGCCGGTGCAGCTGCTGTGGGTGAACCTGGTCACCGACTGCTTCCCCGCGCTCGCGCTGGGCATGGAGGATGCCGAGGGCGACATCATGAAGCGCAAGCCGCGCAACGCCAAGGACGGCGTCTTTGCCGGACATATGGGTCTGGACTGCGTGGTCCAGGGCCTAATCATCACCGTGCTGGTGCTGGCGAGCTTCTTTGTGGGCGTGTACTTTGACATGGGCTACATCCACATCGCCGATATGATCGCCGGCAATGCCGACGAGGAAGGCGTGATGATGGCGTTCATCACGCTCAACATGGTCGAGATTTTCCACTGCTTCAATATGCGCAGCCGTCGTGCATCGCTGTTCACCATGAAGAAGCAGAACAAGTGGCTGTGGGCCTCGGCCGCGCTGGCGCTGGTGCTGACGGTGATCGTAACCGTGCAGCCGACGCTTGCCGAGATGTTCTTTGGACCTGTGACGCTTGAGCTCAAGGGTGTTCTTGCCGCGCTGGGCCTGGCCTTCCTGATTATCCCGCTGATGGAGATCTACAAGGCGATCATGCGCGCTGTGGAGAAGGAGTAGGTCGAAAGGCCATCCTTCCCACCGGCCCGACCGCCTGCGGGGTTTCTTCTTCGCTGGTCCTCGCGCTTCGCGCTGCGGGATCGCTCAGAAGAAACCCCTCCCGGCGGGCGGGCCTTCGGATAACCTTTCGGGACCATTAGCTGAGGGAAAGTGTGTGAGCCGGTCGAGCATTTGCTCGACCGGCTCTTTTTGTGGGAAAATACCTGCTCAGTTGTGATTTTTGGTGCTGGGAGGCGCTTGTGGGCAAGGCTAAGGCTAAGGCGAAGAAAAAGGCGACGGGGGCGCGGGCTAAGCGTGATCGTCGTCGGAAGCTCGCGACCGAAGCCCCTGCATCTGCTGAGGAGTTGCTGGCGAGTGTACCGGGGCTTGACGCGCTGCAGGATGTTCCGGCGTTCGATGACCTGCCGGTCGATGCGGCTCAGCAGGCTGCATTTGACGACTTTTGCGCACAGGCCGAGGAGCCCGAGCAGATGCAGCTCGGTGCCGTGGTGCGCCTGGACCGCGGGTTTCCGCTGGTGGCGACTGCTGATGACACGTTTCGTGCCGAGCATGCCGTGGGGTTTGCCAAGTCGCGCGGCGAGGACGAGGTCCTGCTGCCTGCCGTGGGCGACCGTGTGGCGGTGCGCCGCGCTCCCGGGCACGACATGGGCGTGATCGAGCGCGTACTGCCACGCCGTACGAGCTTTGAGCGTTGGCGTGGCCGTGCCCGCGGTGAGCGCCAGGTGCTCTGCTCCAACGTTGACAGCGTGCTGATCGTGCAGGCGCTCGGCGCCGGCGAAGTGCTGCTCGATCGCGTGGCGCGCTCACTGGTGTTGGCGCTCGATTGCGATGCCGAGCCGGTGGTGGTGCTCACCAAGGCCGACCGCTGCGATGCCGATGAGCTCGAGCGCGATCTGGACCGCGTGCGCCGTCTGGTGGGTCAGGACGTGCGCGTGATCGTGACGTCTTCTGCCGAGGGCCTCGGCTTAGACGAAGTGCGCGCCTGCGTGCCCGCCGGGAGCTGTGCCATGATCTTGGGCGAGTCGGGTGCCGGCAAGTCGACGCTGCTCAATGCGCTGCTGGGCCACGATGCTCTGGCCACTGGTGGCGTGCGCGAGCGTGATGACCAAGGTCGCCACACCACGGTTGCGCGCGTGATGGTGGCGCTGCCGGGCGACGCCGGCGTGATCGCCGATGCCCCGGGCCTGCGCAGCCTGCCGCTCGTGGGACATGAGCGGGGTCTGGCGCGTGCCTTCCCCGAGATCGTCGAGGCGTCGCGTGCGTGCCGGTTTGGCGATTGCACGCACACTCACGAGCCGGGTTGCGCCGTTCGCGAGGCCGAGGACGCGGGACAGATCGACGGTCTGCGTCTGGAGACGTTCCAAAACCTGGCGTCATCCATGCGCGTGAGTGCCCAAATGCTCGACCCCGATGTTCATCTGTAATTGATTTTTCCTATGGCAGCCGTCTCCTAACTGTTCGGGAGGCGGCTTTTTGCTGCCAAATCGCCTCTAAATATGCGTTTTGCCGACGTGCTGACCAAAACCTTGCCACGAGCTTGACGGGCTGGTCAGCTTTTGGTCAGCAATTGGTTTGACACGTAAAACCAAGATCGCGATTGCGCCGCTTTGCGCCCTGGTCGCCCAGACAATGATGGTACGGGCATTTGCCCGGCACCGCCATGAGAGGAGCGGCCGTGAACAAGAGCAAGCGCATCGCCATCAGTCTGGTCGCGGGCGTGCTTGCCGCGGCGCTCTGTATGGTCTACGGCTCGTCGATCCGCTCGCAAGCCGAGCAGGCCCAGGCCGAGACTTTGGCAAAATACGGCGGCGACCGCGTTGAGGTGTGCGTCGCGGCGCGCGATATCGATGCGGGCGAGACCCTCGACGAGACCAATGTCATAACTCAGGAATGGCTGGCGAGTCTGTTGCCGCGTGATGCGGCGACCGAGCTGCGTCAGGTGCGCGGCGACGTGACGACCTCGCGCATTCCCAAAAACGCCGTGATTTGCAACGTCTACACCAAGGCCGAGAGCCACAAGCTCGAAGTGCCTAAGGGTAAGGTCGCCGTTTCGGTGGCGGTCGATGCCGAGCACTCGGTCGGCGGCGCTACGGGCGTGGGCAGCTATGTGGACGTGTACGTGCAAAAAGATGGCGTAACCGATCGTTTGTGCGGCGCGTACGTGATCGATACCAGCGAAGATGCCGGCACCACGCGTGAAGGCAAGATCGAGTGGGTGACGCTGGCGGCAGACCCCGAAGATGTCAAGGAATTGCTGGGAGCCTCGGGAAAGGGAACGGTCAGCTTGACGATTCCCGCCACGGTGCGCGGCAAAAAGAGCGGAGGCGACGAGTGATGAAGGCGATCTGGCTTGCGTGCTGCGCATGCGGCGATTACGGGCTGCTACAGCAGGAAGTCGAGGGTCGCGATGTGGGCGCGCAGGTGCTTCGCGTGGGCGACCTGGACGGGCTGGTATCCATGGCGCGGGCGTTTCCGTCGCGTCGCGGTGCCGCCATCATCGCGGCGTCTCTGTTCGATACCGAAGACGTGCGGAAGACCGTTGCGCGCCTGACGGCCGAGGGCCGCGTGAGTCGCGTCGTCGTGTTGATCGAGACGCTCGACCCGTCGGATATCGAAGGGCTGTTTCGCGCGGGGGCGACCGAGGTCATCGCTGCGCACAGTTTGTGCGGCAACGGGCGCGCGGGTGAGGGAACGGTTGATTCCGATCGGCGCATGACGATTGAGCCCGATGCTTTTGTTGATAGGGAACCCGGGGCGCCTCGCGCTACAAGAGGCCCGCGTGTTGATGAATATGGGAAAGCGGAAGCCGAGCATGGTCGGTGCCCCCGGGACCCCCTTGCATACGATGACGCTGGAGGGCCGGTACCGTATGGCGATGACGTTCTGGCTGAAGATATGGGATACGTGCACGGCGTAAATCTGGCCGATGAGCTCGACGAGGTCGAGGGTTTTGCCGGGGCTGGCGAGCCGTGTGCTGCTGCGTCTTTGGCTTCGGAACCGCAGCCCGGGCAGCCTGCCATGCCGGCTTGGGCTCAGCGCGTGACCGCGGCGGGGGAGACGGGGATGTTATCGCCCGCGTCCGGGTCGTCGGTTCCTGCACCGTCAGCCCCCGCGCTGTCGGCGGACGCTTCGATTCCGTCGCGTCGGGCACCGGTCGTCTGCGCTGTTTCGGGTTCGGGCGGTTGCGGCAAGTCGACGATCGTTGCCACTATGGCGCATGCGGCGTCGCTGTTGGGTTTGCGTGCCGCCGTGCTCGACTTGGACCTCATGTTTGGAAACCTATACGATCTGCTGGGTGTCGATGCCCCGCACGATATGGCGACGCTTATCGAGCCGTCGGCGGCGGGCGCACTTGCCGAGCCGGATATCGTGGCCGCATCGATGCGCGTCGCCCCGGGCGTCACGCTCTGGGGACCTGTCGCGGCCCCCGAGAAAGCCGAGCTCATGGCACGTCCGGTGGAGCTATTGCTCGATGTTTTGCGTCGCGAATCCGACGTGGTCTTTGTCGACACCTCGGTCTTTTGGGGTGATACCGTGGCCGCCGCGGTGGCGGCGAGCGACCGTTGCCTGGTCGTAGGCGATGCGGCGGTATCGTCCGCGACATCCGCTTCACGCGTCATTGAGCTGGTGAGCCGCGTGGGCGTGCCGCGCACGCGCATGAGCGCCGTGTTCAACCGGTTTGGTGCGCGCGGTGCCGACGAGGACGTCGCCATGCGCTTTGAGATTGCCTGTGCACTGAGCTCCAAGATCCGCATTGCCGATGGCGGTCAGGACTTGGCCGCGCTCATGGCATTCGGTCGCGCCGACGAGGTAGTGGGTCAGACGAGCGCTTTTGCGACCAGCGTGCGCGAGGCCACGCGCGAGATGCTCGTGGAGCTGGGCTGCGCCGTTGGCCCCTGGAGCGATATGGTCGCCGACCGTGCGACCCGCACCGAGCGCCCGCGCATTCGTCTTCCCTGGTCGCGTGAGGGTGATTCGCGATGAGTCTGCAGGCGAGGATTAAAGCCGCCGGCGCGGCCGCCGCGGCTGCCCCCGTTGATGCGGGACGTCACCGTGCCGTTAAACGCCGCACCAAGCGTGCGGTGATGGACCGCATGGGCTACGACGAGGTTGCGCGCATCAGTGCCTACGTCGACCCGGCCCTTGCCCGCTCTGAGCTACGTCCGGCGGTGGAAGCGGCGCTCAACGTGGAAGAGCCGACCGACTTGGCGACGCCTGAGCGTGAGACCATCATTGACGAGATCCTAGATGACGTGGTGGGCCTGGGACCGCTGCAGCCGCTCATCGAGGACGACACCGTTACCGAAATCATGATCAACGGATGTCGCTCTGCCTTTTTTGAGCGCAGTGGTGTTTTGTATCCCATCGAGCACGCGTTTGAGGACGATGAGCAGATCCGTGTGCTCATCGACCGCATCATCTCGCCGCTCGGCCGTCGTATCGACGAGCGTAGCCCCATCGTCAACGCCCGCCTCAAGACGGGTTATCGCGTCAACGCGGTGATTCCACCCGTGGCGATCGACGGGCCAATCCTCACCATCCGTAAGTTCTCGGACCGTATCTGTTCGTTGGACGAGCTTGTGGGGTTGGGGTCACTGCCGCTTTGGTATGCGCAGCTGCTGTCGTGCGCGGTGTCGTTGCGGCAGGACTTGGCGGTTGCGGGAGGCACGGGGTCGGGCAAGACCACGCTGCTCAACGCGCTGTCGTGCGAGATTTCCACCGGCGAGCGCATCGTGACGATCGAGGATTCCGCCGAGCTCAAGTTTGCACATCACCCACACGTCGTTCGTCTGGAGGCGCGTGAGGCGTCAATCGAGGGCGAGGGTGCGGTGACGATTCGCGACCTGGTGACCAATGCTCTGCGTATGCGCCCCGACCGCATCGTCGTGGGCGAGGTGCGCGGTGCCGAGTGCTGCGACATGCTGCAGGCCATGAACACGGGCCACGACGGCTCGCTCACCACGCTCCATGCGGGAACCGAGCAGGAGACCGTGGTTCGCCTGACGCTGCTTGCGCGCTACGGCATCGATTTGCCGAGTGAGCTTATCGAAGAGCAGATCGCCATGGCGCTCGATGGCATCGTGATGTCCGAGCGTCATGCAGATGGCAGGCGCTTTGTGGCCTCATATTCGGGGGTTCACCGCGGCGCGTCGGGCGGTGTTGAGCTCGAACGCTACGTGACGTTCGATGCCGCCGAACGCACCTGGACGCTCGACCGCGAGCCGCCGTTTATTGCGGAGGGCTTGCGGTCGGGAATGCTCACGCAAGAGGAGGTGGACGAATGGAGATCGCTATGCCCCTCGTCGTAGGGGGTTTGGCGGGGCTTTCTGTCGCGACGGCGTGTGGGGCAGAGCCTCGTGTGCCGCGGATGCCGCCGGCGGAGCTGGCGCGCCAGACGCTCGAATCGATGGCGGAGAAGCTGCCGCGTGAGTTGACGGAAAACGACCTGCTGACAAAGATTGCCCGCTCGTGGGCGTCGCTGATTCCCGCAGATCGCCTTGGGCTTGCTCTTGAGGACAACGCGGCTCGTCTGGCATTTCTGCTGCTGTCGAGCGGTATCTGCAGCGTTTTGCTGGCCGTCGCGTCGTTGTCGCCCATCGGCTTTGTTTTGGGGCTGGTGGTGCCGTTTGGCGTGGGCGCCGCGCGTGACACCTTCGATCGCCGACGCGAACAGCATGATGTGGAAGAGGCCATGCCCGAGGCATTCACAGCGTTATCCATGTCGCTTGCCTCGGGGCATTCGCTGGCACAGGGCATGCGCTTTGTGGGCGCCCATGCGCAAGAGCCGGTACATACCGAGTTTTTGCGGGTGGCGGCGGCAATCGATTGCGGTATCTCGGCGACCGACGCACTCGATGACCTACTCGTTCGCATCGATGCCCCCGGCCTTTCGCTTGTCGCCTTGGCGCTCAAAGTGTCGCAGCGTACCGGGGCTCCGCTTGCCGGCTTGCTGTCCGAGGCGTCGAGCATGGTGGGTGAGCGCATTGAGCTCAAACGCCGTCTGGACGTTAAGACGTCGCAGGCGCGTATGTCGGCACACATGGTCGCGGCGATGCCGGCGGGCATGTGCGCGGTACTGGCTTTGCTTTCGGCAGACTTTCGCCGCGGTCTCGCGACGCCGGCTGGTGCGGGCGCCGTGGTGCTGGGACTTGCCCTCAACGTCGTCGCCCTGGTAGTTATCCGGCGCATTATGCGGGTGGAGTTATGAGCGCCCTGGTCGGGGTCGCAGCCTGTCTGTGTGCCCTGAGCGTATTTGTCGCGACAGGTTTGGAGCGTGCGGATGCTCGCAAGATTGCAGAGACGTGCAAGCGTGAGGCGGTACTGGTCATTGCTGCGGGCGGCTCGGTGATCGATGCCCTGACCGCGCGAATGAAGGGCGCGATTGGGGCGAGCGGCCCGGCGCGGGTGTCGCTCGGTGAGGTGTCCGAGATGATCGACATGGTGCGCCTGGGGCTTTCTGCCGGCCTTTCGTTTGACGCGGCGCTCGAGATTTTCTGTGCCAATCGTCGGTCGGTGCTGGCCGTCCGTCTTGAACGAGCTTGCATGGCGTGGCAGGTGGGCGTGGGGACGCGCGAGGCCGAGCTGTTGGCTGCCGCGCGTGATTTAGACGTGAGGGCGCTCGAGACCTTTGCCATCACGGTGGGGCAGGCGCTTGCCCTTGGCGCTCCGCTGGCCGAGACGCTGGCTGCTCAAAGTCGCGAGATCCGTGCGGCCCATCGCGCCGCGGTCGAGCGCGAGATCGAGCGCGCACCGGTCAAGTTGCTGATTCCCACCGGCACGCTTATCTTGCCGGCGTTGCTTCTGTCCATATTGGGCCCGCTGCTGGGAGCAGGCGGGATGATGTAGGGAGGAATATATGAACACGATGACCGACATTGCGGGCAAGGCTTGGAGCTGGGCTTTTTGCCGGGCAATCCGCGCTCGCCAGCGTGCCAAGGCGCTGTTGCGGGAGGAGAGCGCGCAGGGCACTACCGAATACGCCATCTTGGTCGGCGTGCTCGTAGTGATCGCGATTATCGCCATCGTCGCGTTTAAGAGCAAAGTCGAAGAGCTATGGAACGCGATCAAAGACGGCATCAACAGCCTGTAGGAGGCAGGCGGCCTGTTGGTTCGCCGCTGGTGCTCGTCTGTTTGCTCGTGGCAATAGCGGTGACGCTTTGGGGGCTGGGCGTTGCGCGACAGCAGCGTCCAGGCGCTACTGCCGATTTGGGATCGGGCTCGGCGGCGGTGTCACAAGCGGAAGGCGCGGGAGATATGGGCGGTCAGAATGCCGCCGTCACGGCTCGGACCTTTTTGCGGGCACTCGACGAGCGGGCGGCCAGCGCGACGGAGCCGTCTGCAGACAACGCGATCGCGGTTCGACTCGCATGGTCCGAGGACCGGCCGATGACCGAGGCGGCGGCAGACCTGTTGCGCGCCTACCGCGAGGTGCCCACGGCCCAGCTCGCCCTGAGCGGCTATCTCGATATTAAGGGCAACGTATGGGGCGCCATCGTGCGCGATGGGCGAGGCTGGGTCGACATGGTGACGGTTGCCGCGGATGCCGGCGATGCCTCGTGCCGCCTGCGTGCCGTGCGTCTGGTTCCGCAAACAACGGAGTCAAAGGAGGGGTCGTGAAATGCATGATGTCCTGCGTGAGGAATCTGCTCAGTCGACCGTCGAATACGCCATCGTCACCGTGGCGCTGTTGTCGATTGTGCTGGCGATTGCGGGGCTTTGGCGCGCTGGCACCGATGGACGCTTGGCGGCACTGGTCGAGCGGGCAGCGTCTCATGGCGTCGCCCCATCGTCGGTTATCGATGCCGCGACGGGTGCCAAGGACATCGCTCTGTATTGATATCACGTGCGAGGATCGGGCGCAGTCTACGGTCGAGGCCGCCTTTTTGCTGCCGACGTTTTTGACGCTTATCTTGCTTGCGTTGCAGCCGGTGTGCCTGCTCTATACGCGCGCGGTCGTGGAGTCTGCCGCCGCCGAGACCGCGCGGCTTATGACCACGACGACGGTGGAGGACGACGATGACCTTAAGGAGTTCACTCGCCGCAGACTTGCCGCGGTGCCCAACGTCTCGATTTTTCATGCCGGCGGGCCGCTGTCGTGGGATATCGAGTTGGGGCGGGCCGGTGCCGGTGGCGTTTCGTCCGTGTCTGTTGCCGGCGAGGTTAAGCCGCTGCCCGTGATCGGTGCATTTGTGCAGGCCATGGGCAGTGCTGGTGAGGGCGGCTATGTCGAGCTCAAGGTCGATGTCTCGTATCGATCGCGTCCCGAATGGCTGGAGGGAGATTATGATTCATGGATTGCTGCATGGGATTAGGCGCTGCCTGCTGCGGGTGACGCAAGGGTTTGCGGCCTGCCGTCGACCAGGCGCTCGCCGCAAGCGGGGCGGCTTTATGGGCCGTGCCGGTATCGACTTGTTTATCGAAGACGGCGCCTATACCACGCTCTCCTCTGCGGTTGTTATTCTGGTGGTGCTTGCGCTGCTGTTTTCGTCGGCCGCGGCGATATGGAGCATGTCGCGCGCCGGAGACACCCAGGTGGCGGCCGATAGCGGTGCACTGGCGGGCGCCAACGTGGTGTCGTCCTATCACACAGCCGCCACGGTGGTGGATGCGAGCATTTTGAGTTTGGGCCTGGCGGGGTTTGCCACGATCGGCACCGGCTTGGTTGCCATTCTCATTCCGGGCGCCGAGGTTGTCGGCAGCGATATCATCGATACGGGAACCCAAATTATTAAAACGCGTAACAAGTTTGCCAAAAGTGCGGCAAAGGGCCTGCAAAAGATCGAGACCGCCTTGCCGTACCTGGTTGCCGCACGCGCCATGCAGGCAGTATCGGCGCAGGATACCGACGGCGTGACCTATACCGGTACGGCGCTTGCCGTGCCCAGGACATCCGAGTCGGATTTTGTTGCGCTCGAAGGATCCGAAATCTCGACCGATGCCATTAAAGATGCGTCGGAAGATCTGGAGCGCGCGGCCGAGGAGCTACAAAAAGCATCGGAGGAGACGGCGAAGGCCAAAGAGCGCGCCTGGCTAGCGGATTGCGGTGGATCGGATAAAGGTTCGGTTGGCAGCTGTTCTTGTATGTGGGAGCGTGCGAAAAGCCTAACGGATCTCTTCGGTGTTCAAAATCCGCATTACTCATCGAGCGTTACGTGGGAGCCTCAAGTTGCCCTTGATCGCGCGAAGGACTACTACCATTGGCGTCTGACAAACGAGAAACCCCAAGGCTCGAGTGTCGAGATGAAGGCAGAGTCTGCGGCGCGTAAGGCGTTTTATACCTATGCGAGCGCGGAGGTCGATCGGGCATATATAACCGAGAACGGAGACAGGGTTTCCTCCTATATTCCGCTGCTGCCACGCAACTCTGATGAAGTTCGGGCGACGGAACTCTATACCGATGCGGTGTGGCCGACTAGCGTGAACGATGACAAGGCGTATCTGCATTACGGGACGACCTGCCCTAACTATAAGAAAGGGACGCCGAGCGGATTTGCCTCGGTTGCCGATTACGATGGGCAGGATAAATGCAGCAAATGCCATTTTGGCGTTTTGTCGCTTGGTGCTGTTGCGGCGCCTTCAACCTCTATCGAAAACGGCTTCGAGTATCACTTTGACAAGTTTAAAGACGCCCTGGAGGACTACGTCGACTGTCGCAACAAGGAGCTCGAGCTCGAGTGTCAGACCGAGGACGAAGCCGACCGTGCGGGCAATGCGTTCGATACCGCCATCAAAGAACTTTCCGGTGAGCGCCCGCGCATCGCGCCGCCCGGCCGCAACGGCGTGGTTGCCTTTGCGGTCTCGGGCGCCATCTCCAGTCCCGACGAGCTCAGCTCCTCGTTTAACACGGCAGTTGAGCTTGGCGATCGTGGTGCAATTTCTGCTGCAGTGCTCGCGCCCGATGATGCGACGGCACAAAATAACGTCCTCGCGCGGTTTTTCTCGACGCTGGAGGAGCGTTCGGGCGGCGTTGCCGGCGTGCTCGACGGCGTTATGGATGTTTGGGGCCGCCTGCTTGTGGGGTACGGAGACATCCAGGGTGCGGCCGACGAGCTTATGGGAGAGCTGATCGGTGGCTTGGGAGGGGGTAGCGGCGCGTTGGGCTCCATTGCGTCCTGGCTCGGTGACACCGTCTCGTCCTCCGTGGCGGCGCTGGGGCTCGAACCGTGCGATTTGCGTCTGCGAAAACCGGTGCTGACCGATACCGCCAATGTCATCAAAAGTCCGGGGTCCGATATCGCGGGCATCTCCAAAACTCAAGATACTCTGCGAAAAATCCCCTTGGGCGTGACTGACCCAAAGGCACTTTGCGAGGCCTTGGAATATCACGTCGAGCGCACCATCAGCGGCGCGGTGTTCACGCTTGCGGAGATCCCACTGCCCGGCGGCGGCTCCATCCCGCTCACGGTCGATGTCGCCACGCTGGCGGGGGCTTTTGGCGGTGGGTCGTAATGGGCATTCGCACGGGCTTGCGCGAGGAGCGTGCCCAGGCGACGGTCGAGATGGCCGTGGTCACGCCTGTCCTGCTCGTGCTGGCTCTCATCGCGTGCAACGTCATGATCTTTGCCGGCGCGGTCGCGCGCTTCGACCGCGTGGTGCCCGACATCGTGCTGGCGCACGCCGTGGCGCCGGGCGGGGAGGGTGACGAGAGCTCCATTGATACTTCCGCGACCGTTCAAGCTCAGATTCAGGATGCCATGGAGGGATATGGCCTACAGGTCGAGGTCTCGAGCGAGCAAGGCACGGCGTCATCGGATGGTGGTCTGCTCTCTCTTTCTGGCACGTTTAGGACCTATACCTGCACCATGCACTACGAGCCGTGGCCGAGTTCGCTGAGCATCGCCGGCGTTTCCCTGGGGGCGCCGGCCGTGCTCACGCATGAACGCGCGGTGACGGTCGACCCATGGCGTCCGGGGGTGGTCATGTGACCGCGGTCTCGTCCTATATCGCCTACGCGCGGGCGCTCAACATGTTGGGCTGGACGCCGGCCGAGTTTATGGTGGCGGAGTCGTTTACCGTGCGTCTGCGCGGCATGCTGGGACGGCGGCCGATTGCCGCCAGCGGACTGCCGCTTGTCATGGCGTTTCCGCGCTGTTCCTCGGTTCACACCTGCTTTATGGCCTATCCCATCGACATCGCCTTTATCGATTGCAATGGCAATGTCCTCGTATGCTACGAAAACGTACGTCCCTGGCGTATGTGTTCCTGCCCCGGCGCCTGGGCGGCACTCGAGTGCCCTTCAATCATTGTTTCGCCCCCTGCTCTCCAACGCGTGCCGGCATAAGAATTGGCGACGGCGGACTTTCGTCATACGAAATTGGGTAAGATTGAGGAGAAGATGCATGGATGTCGAGAGCCATCCCAACGCTAAAAAGCACCTGACGGAAAAACAGGTGCTTAGCGCTTGGCCTGCGGTTACTGAGTGCATTCGTCGCGAGTCGAAGGACGAGCCGCCGAGATGGCTTGCGATTGGATGGCTTCCAGACGGACGAAGCGTGGAGCTCGTTGCGGTCGAGCTTATCCGTGGGCGGCTCATTATTCATGCCTTGTCTCCAGTTCAGAAGAAATTCTGGCAAGAGATCGAGCGAGCTCGGCAAAGGGGTCGATGATGGGCAAGACATATACGACCGCTAATGGTCAGGTTGTTACGGATGAAATGATTGACGCGTGGTGTGAGTCGTACGAGCGCGGAGAGTTTCCGGATGGCGAACACACCGTTGGTGGAATCGTGCATGGACGGCCCCCACTCTCAGGCGAGGGAACGGCAACGCTATCGGTCAAGATTTCTCTGGGAATGAAGGAAGCTATTCGTCGACGCGCGGCTGCCGAGGGGATGACGCCAAGTGAGTTTGCCCGTGCGGCCCTGAGTGAAAAACTTCTTGCAGCGGGTTGATGCCTCTGACGTGCCGTTCTATAGGATCGGACTTGTGGCCGACACCGTGACCAAAAACTTTTTTAAAATTCTCGGTTGACCGAAGCGCGTCCTTGGTTATACTAATCAAGCCTTGAAACAAGGCACACCTCAAATGGCTGGGTAGCTCAGTTGGTAGAGCAGAGGACTGAAAATCCTTGTGTCAGGGGTTCGATTCCCTTCCCCGCCACCTTGAATTGACTAGGACCTCTGAAAAGGGGTCCTTTTCTTTTATGTGGCCCCCACGCTGAATCGAACCCCGTGAGGGCGCGGAGCTGAGTAAACGCGTGAGCGTTTGCCAGCGGAGCTCGCAAGGCGCGGAAGCGCCGCAGCGGTCCGCACGCGCGGAGCGCGGGCGCGATTCCCTTCCCCGCCATCTTGAATTGACTAGGACCTCTGCAAAGGGGTCCTTTTCTTTTATGTGGCATGTGGCCCCCGTCTGCCCGGACATTCCTCCCACTTTTGCGCCACTTTGTAGACCGTTCGGTCGCCTGTCCGCACGCGCGGGTATACTCAAAACGATACTTTTCCTATGCAATACGATGCAGGTTCGACCTGCGCGATTCGAAGGGGGCCGTGATGGAGAGGATTCTCGGCGTTAATCTCTCTGGCTGGTTTATTCCCGAGCCCTGGGTGACCCCGTCGCTGTATGCGGCGACCGGTGCATCCAATGCAGCCGAGCTGCAGGAGGCCATGGGCACCGCTGCCTATAACGAGCGCATGCGTCGCCATTACGAGACGTTTGTGAGCGAGGACGATTTTCGTCGTATGGCGCAGATCGGTCTCAACGCCGTACGCCTGCCGGTGCCGTGGTATGCCTTTGGCTCGCAGGAGTCCGACGCTTCCTACATCTCGGTCGTCGATTATATCGACCGTGCTATTGAGTGGGCCGCCAAGTACAACATCCGCGTACTGCTCGATCTGGCGACTGTACCCGGCGGTCAGGGCGATTCCAACGATTCGCCCACGACGCCGGAAGTCGTCGCTGAGTGGCATTCGTCCACCAATGGCCGTCACGTTGCGCTCGATGTGCTCGAGCGCTTGGCCGATCGCTATGGTGAGGCCGAGAGCCTGTTGGGCATCGAGCTGTTGGATACGCCGCAGATGAGCGTGCGCAAGAGCCTCTTTACCATGACGGACGGTATTCCGGCGCACTACCTGCGTAACTTCTATCGTGACGCGTACGAACTCGTTCGTTCGTATATGCCCGAGGACAAGATCGTCGTCTTTTCCTCTTCGGGACACCCTGGCGAGTGGAAGCACTTTATGCGCGGTGCCAAGTACAAGAACGTCTACATGGACCTTCACCTGTACCATTACCGCGACGAGTATGCGCTCGACATCACGAGCCCCCGCGGTCTGACGACGGCGATTTCGCGTAACAAGCGTGAGCTCAAAGAGGCGGTCGCAACTGGGTTCCCCGTTTTGGTGGGTGAATGGTCGGGCGCGGCGATTTTTGCCAACTCGTCGGTTACACCCGAGGGTCGCAATGCCTACGAGCGCGTGTTTATCGCCAACCAGCTGGCTTCGTTCGCGCCGGCTGCCGGTTGGTTCTTCCAAACGTGGAAGACCGAGAAGCGTATTGCAGCATGGGACGCCCGCGCGGCGCTCGGCACGCTCGAGCGCGGCATGATTGAATAGGTTGATATGACGCAAAGCAGCGCCCGCACGGGCAAACTTTATGTGGTCGGTACGCCCATCGGTAACCTGGGCGACCTGTCTCCGCGCGTCGGCGAGGCATTTGCCGCTGCCGACGCCGTCTGCTGCGAGGACACGCGTGTGACCTCAAAGTTGCTGATGCACCTAGGCATCTCCAAGCCGCTCGTTCGTTGCGACGAGAACGTGATCGCAAATCGCGCAGCCGGCCTGGTCGACCGCCTGCTGGCGGGGGAGACCCTCGCCTTTGCCTCGGATGCCGGTATGCCGAGCGTGTCCGATCCCGGCCAGGCGCTGGTCGAGGCGGCACGTGAGGCCGATGTGCCTGTCGAGGTTATTCCCGGCCCCTCTGCTTGCGTCACGGCACTCGTATCGTCCGGTATTCCCTGCGAACATTTCTTCTTCGAAGGCTTTTTGGGTCGCAAACACGGCGACCGCGTGCGCCGACTGCAGCGCCTTGCCGTCGTCCCCGGCGCGCTCATCTTCTACGAGTCTCCACATCGCATCGTCGCGACGCTCGAGGCCGTGGCCGAGGTCTTTCCCCAGCGCGATGTCGCCGTCTGCCGCGAGCTCACCAAACTGCACGAGGAAGTCTTGCGTGGATCCGCCGCCCAGCTAACCGAGGAGCTGCGTGCCCGTGGCGAGGTAAAGGGCGAGATTGCGCTGGTCATTGCGCCGCCGAGTGAGGACGAGGAGGCCGGTATCGCGCCGGTTGGAGCCGCAGCGGTAGACCCCGACGAGGCCCTGCGCGAGGACATCCGTGCCGCGCTCGGGGAGGGGGAGCCCGCCTCTGCGGTGGCCAAGCGCCTGTCTCAGAAGTATTCGCGCCGCAAGCGCGATGTCTATGCCATGGTGCTTGATATGCAATAGATGGAGGATATCCAGCCCTTGCGCTAGAATCATCCCTTGTATGCAACGTTTTTCTGGAGGACAAACCCCATGGATCAAAGCAAGCCTTCGTTCTTTATCACGACGCCCATCTACTACGTCAACGCCGATCCGCACCTGGGCACGGCTTATTCCACCATCATCGCTGACGTCCAGGCTCGCTATCGCCGCTCCGCTGGCTTTAACGTCAAATTCCTGACCGGCATGGACGAGCACGGCGAGAAGGTCGCCGAGGCCGCGGCCAAGCACGGCATGACGCCTCAGGAGTGGACCGACAGCCAGGCCCCGCACTTCAAGGAGCTGTGGAGCAAGCTCGAGATCTCCAACGACGACTTCATCCGCACCACCGAGCCGCGCCAGCATCACGCCGTGCAGTACCTGTGGGAGCGTATGAAGGAGTCCGGCTACCTGTACAAGGGCAGCTATGACGGCTGGTACTGCGTGCCCGACGAGACCTACTTTACCGATACGCAGGTCCAGAAGGGTGACGAAGAGTACGGCAGCGTCGGCCAGCACCTGTGCCCCGATTGCCACCGTCCGCTCGAGCGCGTGCAGGAGGAGTCCTACTTCTTTAAGCTTTCCGCCTTCCAGGACAAGCTGCTCAAGCTCTATGACGAGCACCCCGACTTTGTCGAGCCCGCGTTCCGCATGAACGAGGTGCGCAGCTTTGTCGAGGGCGGCCTCAACGACCTTTCCGTAAGCCGTACGAGCTTTGACTGGGGTATTCAGGTCCCGTTCGACGAGGGCCACGTGACCTACGTGTGGTTCGATGCGCTGCTCAACTATATGACGGCCGTCGGCTACGGTGTCGACACCGACGAGGCTCGTGCCGAGCTGGCCTATCGCTGGCCCGCGCAGTTCCACATCGTGGGCAAGGACATCATTCGCTTCCACTGCGTCATTTGGCCTGCCATGCTCATGGCCATCGGCGAGGCCCTGCCCGAGCACGTCTTTGCCCACGGCTTCCTGACCGTGCGCAATGCCGAGACCGGCAAGGCCGAGAAGATGTCCAAGAGCCGCGGCAACGCCATCGCTCCGCAGGATGTTATCGACATGCTGGGCGTCGAGGGCTATCGCTATTACTTTATGACCGACGTGGTGCCCGGCACCGACGGCGCCATCAGCTTCGAGCGCATGGAGCAGGTCTACAACGCCGACCTAGCCAACAGCTGGGGCAACCTCATCTCGCGTTCGCTCAACATGAGCGGCAAGTACTTTGACGGTTGTGCGCCTGCCAAGCCTGCATCGTTCGATGCGTTCGACAACCCGCTGGCAAAGATCGCCGACGGCCTGGTCGATCGCTACATGGCCAAGATGGACGTGCTGGATTACGGCGGAGCTAAGGACGAGGTCATGGAGCTCATCCATGCCGCCAACCACTACATCGAGGACTCCGAGCCTTGGGCGCTTGCCAAGGACGAGGCTAAGGCCGACGAGCTGGCATTTGTGATCTACAACCTGCTCGAGGCCATCCGCATCGCCGCCCACCTGCTGATGCCGCTCATGCCCCAGACTTCTGCCGAGGCTCTGCGCCGCCTGTCCTGCGAGGACGAGGCCGCGAGCGACGACCTCAAGGGCATTTGCGCTTGGGGCCTGCTTGCCGGCGATCAGCCCGTCGAGAAGGGCGAGCCGCTGTTCCCGCGCCTGGGCTAAGACGCCGCGCGCCATATCGGCAATTTGCTGTTTAGATGTAAGGGCATGGCCGCAACGGTCCATGCCCTTTTGCTTTACGATGCAGCCACCATGTTAAGGAGGCAACCATGACAACTTCGCCTTTGGCAAACCCCACGGCAACGAGGGAGCTGCTAGAGGAGTTTGGCCTTGCGACCAAGCATCGCCTGGGCCAAAACTTCCTGATCGACAACCATGTGATCGAACGTATCTGCGAGCTCGCTGAGCTTGCGGGCGATGAGCGCGTGCTCGAGGTCGGCCCGGGTTGCGGTACGCTGACGTTGGCCCTGCTGCAGGAGGCGGCGTGCGTTACGTCGATTGAGGCTGATCCCGAGCTTGAGCCGGTGCTCGACGCCCACGCCGCCGACTATGCCAACTTCCGCTTTATCATGGGTGATGCGCTCAAGGTGACGCCGGAGCAGATTGAGCAGGCCGCCGGTGGTGAACCCACGGTGTTCGTCGCGAATCTGCCCTACAACGTGGCGGCGACGATCATCCTTCAGTTCTTCCAGACGATGCCAGCGCTTAAGCGCGCTGTCGTCATGGTGCAAAAGGAAGTTGCAGATCGTATTGCCGCCGTGCCGGGTAACAAGACTTATGGCGGCTATACGGCAAAGCTCGGGCTGTATGCGCAGGTGACGGGGCGCTTTGAGGTACCGCCGCGCTGCTTTATGCCGGCGCCGCATGTGGATTCTGCCGTAGTGCGCATCGATCGCGTTGACGGCGTGGTACCCGAGGGCCTCGACCGCGAGTTTGTGGCTCGTGTGATCGACGCCGCGTTTGCCCAGCGCCGCAAGACGATTCGCAACTCCATGAGCGCCAACGGCTTTGCCAAGGACGCGCTCGACGCCGCCTTTGAGGCCTGCGGTATCGCACCTACCACGCGCGCCGAGACGCTCGACGTCGCCGCCTTTGTCCGTTTGGCTCAGGAGCTAATCCATGACGCTTAATGCCGAACGCGTGACGTTTACCAAGAAAAAGAAAACGGTGGCCTGCCCGGAACCGCTGGCGCCGCTTGCCGATACGCATGCGCACCTGCTCTCATTTTGGAGCAAGGAAGTGCCCGAGACGCTCGAGCGCGCCAAGGAAGCGGGCATTGACTTGTTGGTGACGGTCTTCGATCCCATTGCCGATAAGCGCAGCGTGACGGACTATAGCGACTGGCTGGTTCGCGAGATCCTGCCGATGCGGGATATTCCGCAGGTCAAGTATCTCGCCGGTGTGCATCCGTATGGCGCGCCCGACTACACCGATAACATCCATGCCCAGATTGTGGCTGCGCTCGATGATCCCCTATGCGTTGGCATTGGCGAGATCGGTTTGGACTACCACATGGATTACGACGACGATATTGCGCCGGCGCCCCACGACGTGCAGATCGACTGTATGGCGCGCCAGCTTGAGCTTGCCGTACGCCGCAATGTGGCGGTAGAGCTGCATCTGCGTCATGAGGACACGGACGGGGAGCGCACCTCGCATGTGGACGCCTACAACGTGTTGTGCGAGGTCGGCGTGCCCCAGGCCGGTTGCGTATTGCACTGCTTTGGCGAGGACCGAGCCACGATGGAGCGCTTTGTGGATTTGGGTTGTTACATCGCCTATGGCGGCGCGGCTACCTTTAAGCGCAACGACGACGCGCGCGAGGCATTCGCGGCAACACCGCTCGACCGTATTTTGTTCGAGACGGATTGTCCCTATATGGCGCCGGAGCCCATTCGCGGTCTTGAGTGCGAGCCTGCAATGATTTCCATCACAGCAAACGCGCTGGTCAACGACCGCGTCGATCGTACCGGTGAGGACGCCGAAGCAATCGCTCGAGCCGCCTGGGAAAACGCCTGCAAACTTTTTCAAAAATAGTTCTTGCGTTCGCGGTGGCGCTCCGTTATTCTAATTCCTGCACGCGGGCGTGGCGGAATTGGCAGACGCGTACGGTTCAGGTCCGTATGGGGGCAACCCCATGAAGGTTCAAGTCCTTTCGCCCGCACCATTGAATGAAAGAGCTCCCAGCAATGGGAGCTTTTTTGTTATGGGCCCCTTGCGGGGACTTGAACCTGCGAAGGAGCGAGCGTAAAGAAAACGCGGAGCGTTTTTAGCGAGCTGGCGAGGGCGCCGGCAGGCGGCCGAAGCCGGTGCGTGTCCGCGAAGCGGATACGCGGACGTCCTTTCGCCCGCACCATTGAATGAAAGAGCTCCCAGCAATGGGAGCTTTTTTGTTATGGGCCTCTTGTTGGTGTCACACAGCTGCTTCGTGCGGGTATCCTAGTGCCAACGTGTGCCTATCAGAGGAGAGACCATGCTGTTATCTGGTATCATCGCTGCCCTTACGAGCCTTCTGCTTCCCATCATCATCTTGCTGCTCCTGCTCCCCAACGCCTGCTATGTCGTTGAACAGCAGCATGCTGTGATTATCGAGCGTCTGGGCAAGTTCAACCGCATCGTTAACGCGGGCTTCCACCTGAAGGTGCCTGTGATTGACCGCAAAGCTGCAACGGTGAGCCTGCGCACCATGAAAAACGGATTTGGCATCGACGTTAAGACCCAGGACAACGTGACCATCGGCCTTGAGGTCTCTGCTCAGTACCACGTGAGCTATGACATGGGTGCCGGCCCGGCAGATTCGGGTATCTACAAGAGCTACTACATGCTGCAGGAGCCCGTCGACCAGATGCGCGATTTCATCACCGATGCCCTGCGCTCTTCCATCCCCGTCTACACGCTCGATGAGGTCTTTGCCAAGAAGGATGACATCGCCAAGGACGTTAATGCCACCGTGTCCGAGCAGATGGCTGCCTACGGCTTCACCCTCGTGTCGACACTCATCACCAAGATCGCGCTGCCGACCGAGGTCGAGAACTCCATGAACGACATCAACGCCGCCCAGCGCAAGCGCGCCGCTGCGCAGGAGCTCGCCGAGGCCGATCGCATCAAGCGCGTTACTGAGGCGACCGCCGAGGCCGAGGCAATGGAAAAGGCGGGCGAGGGCATCGCCAACCAGCGCAAGGCCATTGCGCTGGGCATCAAAGATTCGCTCGAGATTATCCAGGAGACGGGCGTCGGCAACGATGAGGCCAACCAGCTGTTCATGTTTACGCAGTGGTCCGAGATGATGACGGAGTTCGCTCGCACGGGCAAAACCTCGACGGTCGTGCTGCCGAGTGATTTCTCGCAGTCTGCCTCGATGTTCGAGCAGATGCTGACCGCCGGTAAAGTTCAGAATGAGTCGAAGGAGTAGACGCGCGTGAGATATACCGTTGTTTGCGTTGGCAAGCTCAAAGAGCGCTTTTGGAAGGACGCTTGCGCCGAATACACCAAACGCTTGGGCGCCTATGCCAAGGTAGATATGCGCGAGGTTGCCGATATCGACCCGGCTAAGGCGGGCGGCGTGGATGTCGCGCGCGACAAAGAAGGCGCGGCGATTCTTGCTGCCCTGCCACCGCGAGCACATGTGATTCTGCTGGCTATCGAGGGCAGGGAGCGTTCGAGTGAGGAGCTCTCGACCCGTCTCGATGACCTCATGCTGCGAGGCAACAGCGACATCGCTTTTGTAATCGGCGGATCGGACGGCGTGAGCGATGCCGTGCGCGCCCGCGCCGATGAGATGCTCAGCTTTGGACGCATTACCTTGCCGCACAACCTGGCGCGCGTGGTGCTGCTGGAGCAGATCTACCGCGCCTGCAAGATTAGCCGTGGCGAGCCGTATCACAAGTAGGTCGGCAATACGAAACAATAGCGTGGGACAATGACCCTCGTTTTGAGGAGCGCATCTGAGAGGACTGTGTGATATGAAGATCGGATTTGTCGGTTTTGGCAATATGGCGAGCGCTATGGCCGATGGCTGGATTTCCTCCGGCGTGGCCGCGGGCGACATGTGCGCCTGCGCGGGCCGCTACGATGCTCTGGTTGAGCGTTGCGAGGCGCGGGGCATGGCTGCCTGCCACGATGCGGCGGAGGTTGTTGCCGCGTCCGATATCGTGGTTGCGGCGGTCAAGCCGTACATGATTGAGAAGGTTTTCGCTCCACTCAAGGATGCGCTTGCCGACAAGGTCGTCCTTTCGGTTGCCTGGACTTGGGATAGCGCCAAGTGGGAGCAGGTCCTGCCAGGTGTCGCTCATATCTCGACGGTGCCCAACACGCCGGTTTCGGTGGGCGAGGGCGTTATCGCCTGCGAGAAGGCTTGCACGCTTAGCGATGAGCAGCGTGCCACGGTGCTCGGTCTGCTCGGAAAGCTTG
This sequence comes from uncultured Collinsella sp., assembly GCA_937995345.1. Lineage (GTDB taxonomy): Bacteria > Actinomycetota > Coriobacteriia > Coriobacteriales > Coriobacteriaceae > Collinsella. The sequence goes on from CALKKS010000004.1 coordinate 64,892, forward strand.
GCACGGTGGTCGAGCTCGATTCGAGCCTGCTGTTTGTGGGCGGTACCGTGGGCGGTTGCGCCCCGGCGTTTGTCGCCATGGCGATCGAGGCTCTGGGCGATGCGGCCGTCAAACACGGTATTCCGCGCGCCGATGCCTATCGCATTGTGAGCCAGATGGTGCTGGGTACGGCAAAGCTGCAGCTTGCAACCGGTCAGCATCCCGCAGCGATGAAGGATGCCGTGTGCTCGCCCGGCGGTGCTACCATCAAGGGCGTCGTCGCGCTCGAGGACGCCGGCATGCGCAGCGCCCTGGTCAAGGCCATCGACGCCACCCTCCAGTAAGACCTACCATTTAGGGACAGGTTTATTTTGGCAGGTATTTTCCTGCGGTTTTGTCGTTCTAGCAAAAAGCGCCCCGCAACTGGCTCAATTCCAGTTGCGGGGCGCTTGCGTTTGCCCAGATAAAACCGACCAAAATAAACCTGTCCCTTTTTGGCAGGTTAGTCCCAGAAGCTGCCTTCTTCGTCCTCGGACTTGGGGCCGCGGTCGACATACATCTTATGGGTGCGCTTCTCCATTACAAAGGCAAGAATCGCAAACAGCAGGATGCCGCCGGCGAAAAGGATGGCAAAACCGGTGCGGGTGCCAAACAAAAAGGAAAAAACTGCGTCCATTGGGTGCCTTCTTGCGTAGTTGAGTTGGGTCGTAAACGCTCATAAGTATATACTTGCCCATACATGTACAAGGTTGCAACCTAAATGGAATGTATATCGCCGGAGGATCTAATGCTTGATATCAAGTTTGTTCGCGAGAACCCCGATGCCATCGATACCGCCATGGCAAATCGCCAGACGTCTTGGGATCGCGAGAAGTTCTTTGAACTCGACGACGAGCGCCGTGCCGTCATCACCGAGGTCGAGGAGCTCCAGGCCACGCGTAACGCCGAGTCCAAGAAGATTGGCGCCCTGATGAAGGAGGGCAAGAAGGACGAGGCCGAGGCCGCCAAGGAGGCCGTGCGCGCCGTCAACGAGAAGATCGACGGTCTGGCCGAGCGCCGTACCGCTCTTGAGCAGGAGCAGTACGACTTCATGTCTCACCTGCCCAACATTCCGTGCGAGGCCACCCCGTACGGTAAGGACGAGGACGAGAACATCGAGCGTCGCCGCTGGGGCACCCCGCGCGAGTTCGACTTCGACTTTAAGCCGCACTGGGATCTGGGCACCGACCTCGATATCCTCGACTTCGAGCGTGGCAACAAGCTCTCCGGCAGCCGTTTCACCGTTCTCGGTGGCGCCGGCGCCCGCTTGGAGCGCGCCCTTATCAACTTCTTCCTGGACACGCACACGAGCCGTGGCTTCAAGGAGTGGTGGCCGCCCATCGTCGTCAAGCGTCAGACGATGTTCGGTACGGGCCAGCTGCCCAAGTTCGAGGACGACGCCTATCACGTCTCGGGCGACAACTTCCTGATCCCTACCGCCGAGGTCGTGCTTACCAACCTGCATGCCGGCGAGGTTCTCGATGCCGACACCCTGCCGCGTCGCTACACTGCCTTCACCCCCTGCTTCCGCGAGGAGGCCGGTTCCGCCGGTCGCGACACCCGCGGCATCATTCGCCAGCACGAGTTCGACAAGGTCGAGATGGTTAAGTTTGCCAAGCCGGAGGAGTCCGACGAGGAGCTCGAGAGCATGACCGCCGAGGCCGAGTACCTGCTGCAACAGCTGGGCCTGCCGTATCGCGTGATTAGCCTGTGCACCGGCGACCTGGGCTTCTCTGCCCGTCAGACCTACGACATCGAGGTTTGGCTGCCGAGCTACAACGCCTACAAGGAGATCAGCTCCTGCTCCAATTGCGGCGACTTCCAGGCCCGTCGCGCCAACATCAAGTATCGCGACCCCGAGAACTTCAAGGGTTCGCGCTACCTGCACACCCTTAACGGTTCCGGCCTGCCGGCTGGTCGTACCATGGCTGCCATTCTGGAGAACTACCAGAACGCCGACGGCACCATCACGATCCCCGAGGTTCTGCGTCCCTACATGGGCGGCCTCGAGAAGATCGAGCCGGTCGCGTAAACTAGCTGCATAGGCGATTTGCGAGGGCGCTCCTTTTAGGGGCGCCCTTTTTGTGTGCGGCTATACCATGCCGTGCGGACAGCTCGATAGAAAACACACGAACAAACGTTCTGTATACATGCATTTACCTGCTATGCTTTTGCTAACTAAGAGCAAGAGAAAGGGGATGTGATGGAGCTGTTCGACGAGCGGGTTGTTTTGTTCCAGAGCGATGAGGGCGGGGAGCACCTGCTGGTAACGTGCGAGCCGTCGGGTATGGGTGGCTTGGTGGTTCGGCAGACGAGTGAGGGACCATTGACGCAATGGTGCTTTGAGGAGTCGCCGCATGTGGTCGAGACGTTTGTGGCGCATGAGGCGCTTGTTGCCCTTGAGCACTTCTATGGCGTTGGAACTTCTAATCAGGTGGCCCAAATGCTGAGCATCTCGTTTGCCGACTACGACTGTGCCCAACGGGTGCGGTCGCTTCTGGGGGAGCTTGGCACCGGGTTCGATGTGATCGAAAAGCCAATCGATCGCACGAGAAGCGCTGATGCTTGTGGTGCAGCGTGACAAATTGCGGCTCGCGCGAAAAAAGTTTGAGTTTTTGCTTGACTCTAACGAACTAAAGTGGTTTTATATGTCTTGCGCTGCGGCGTTACCTCAGCTGGATAGAGGGTCTGACTACGAATCAGAACGTCATAGGTTCGAATCCTATACGCCGCACCAATTGAACTTAAAGCCTCCGGCAACGGGGGCTTTTCTTTTAGGCAGACGCCGCATGGATTCGAACCTCGGTCGAGGCGCGAGCGTAAAGAAAACGCGGAGCGTTTTTAGCCCGCGGGCGAGCGCGCCGCCAGGCGGGCGAAGCCGGTGCGGATTCGCACGACAACTTAATCAGCGGGTTGATTTCCGATCTCAGCCGAACACATTGAGTGAATAGGCCGTTCCCACAGC
>CALKKS010000005.1 GCA_937995345.1 uncultured Collinsella sp.
CAGCCCGCCCCGCCCCATCCACCTGCCGCCACCTGCTATCCGCCGATTTCCGTTGCGTCGCCGTGCTCCCATGCCATATCCTTTAGACAACTACGCGGCATCATCGCCGCCGCGCCTACAAGAGAGGAATGTCCATGACCGCACCTGCATCCAAGCTGCTTCAGCCCATTACGGTTGGCCCCCTTGAGCTCAAGAACCGCATTATGTTCCCGCCGCTGACCACCGGCTACGAGGAGCGCGACGGTTCCATCGGCGAGCGCAGCCTAGCTTTTTACGAGCGCCTGGCCCGTGGCGGCGTGAGCTACATCGTCATCGGCGACGTCGCTCCCGTCATGACCGCGAGCCCCACGCCCAAGCTGGCGACCGACGCTCAGATCCCCACGTTTAAGGCACTGGCCGACGCCGTCCACAAGCACGGCGCCAAGGTCGCGCTGCAGCTGTTCCACCCCGAGTACGATGTGCCCGGTGTTGGCCGCATGGTCATGGGCTCCATGGCCGCCGCCAAGGCCGCGCAGGAGGCCAAGGCCGCCGGCGACGAGGAGACCTTTGCCGCCAAGATGGCCGAGTCCAACGAGATCCGCAAGCAGGCCTACGCCAAGCTGCACCACGACATGCAGCACTTTGTGAACGAGGCTACCGTGGAGCAACTCACCCAGATTAGGGAGGCTATCGCCGCCTCGGCCGCCCGCGCGCAGCAGGCCGGCATCGACGCCATCGAGGTCCACGGCGACCGTCTGGTGGGTTCGCTGTGCTCGGCCATCCTCAACAAGCGCACGGACGAGTACGGCGGCTCGTTCGAGAACCGCGTTCGTTATGCGCTCGAGGTCGTCGCCGCCATTAAGGAAGCCGCGCCGCAGCTGATGGTGGAGTACAAGCTCCCCGTGATCATGGAGAACCCCGACGGCACGCCGCGCGGCAAGGGCGGCCTGCAGCCCGACGAGGCCTGCGAGTTTGCCAAGCTGCTCGAGGGCGCGGGCATCGATATGATCCAGGTCGCACAGGCCAACCACACCGGAAACATGGGCGACACCATTCCGCCCATGGGCGCCATGCCCTACAACTGGACGCTGCCCGTGGCCGAGCGCGTTAAAGCCCTGGTCTCCGTGCCGGTGGCAACTGTGGGCCGTGTTGTCTCGGTCGAGGCCGGCGAGAAGATTCTGGAAGACGGCGCGGCTGACATCGTCGCCTATGGCCGTTCGCTCATGTGCGACCCCGACATTGCGCTGAAGGCCGCCACGGGTGAGCCCATCCGCGAGTGCCTCAACTGCAACAAGGGCTGCGTCGACGCGATCCAAAACCGCAAGTACATCTCGTGCGTGCTCAATGCCGAGAACGGCGACGAGGCGACCATTGCCATCAAGCCGGGCGAGGGCGACAAGAAGATCGCCGTGGTGGGCGGCGGTATTGCCGGCCTGGAGGCCGCGCGCGTGGCGGCCAAGCGCGGCTACGATGTGACCGTCTACGAGGCGAGCGATCATCTGGGCGGCCAGATCGTGCTGGCGGCCGCGCCTCCGCGCAAGGACGAGATTATGCGCTCCGTCGAGTACTACGAGAAGATCCTGCCTGGTCTGGGCGTGAAAGTTGAGCTCAACCACGCCGCCACGGCAGAGGACCTCAACGCCGCCGACGCCGCGATTGTGGCCGTGGGCGCGCACGACGTGGTCATCCCCGTTCCGGGCGCCGACTCGGACAAGGTCGTCTCGAGCTGGGACGTGCTGGCCGGCAAGGTGGAGCTTACGGGCCGCGTCGCTGTCATTGGCGGCGGCCTGGTGGGCACCGAGACTGCCGAGTACCTGCTGCAGCACGGCTGCGAGGTGGCGATCGTGGAGATGCTCGACAAGATTGCCGCGGGCGAGTCCGAGACCATTCTGCCGCTGATCATGAGCGACTTTGCCGAGCACAACGTGGAGCAGCACGTGAAGACCCGCCTGACCGCCATTGCTGACGAGGGCGTGGAGGCCATTCGCACCACCGAGGACGGCGCCGAGGAGCCGGTGAAGATCGCCTGCGATTACGTGGTGATGGCCGTGGGCTCCAAGGCCAACGCGTTTGACCTGGACGGCGTGACGGTGCCCGTGACCTGCGTGGGCGATTGCTCGGGCGAGCGCACCGCCGACATTGCGAGCGCCATTCGCACGGCGTATCACGCGGCCAACGAGCTGTAGCCGAGAAAGCCATCGCGTATTGAGTGGGCGGGGAGTGCCGTATCGGTGCTCCCCGCCTTTTTGCCAATAAGAGCGCCCGCTGACCAGCGGGTTCAGAAAATCCGAATCTCATGCATCAGAAAATCCGAATCTTTAGAACATGAAATTCCGAATTATATGAACACGAAAATCCGAATCGCAACCACCCGAAAATCCGAATTTGCTACAGTGGAATAGAAGAATCAGAAAGCAGGACCTGGAAATCTGCGGGGGTGGCTCATGGCGGGCGAGAGGCTACATCGGGACGGATACATCCCACGTATCGTGGATGCGCAAATCGAGCGCTACCTTCGTGTCTTTGGCGCGGTCGAGATTGCGGGCACCAAGTGGTGCGGTAAGACGTGGGCCGCGCTTGAGCACGGGGCGTCCGTCTCGTATGTCGACGAGAATCTCGACCTCGCGCGTGCCGACCCGGCGATGATGTTGCTGGGAGACCGTCCGCATATTATCGATGAGTGGCAGCGCGTTCCCCAAATTTGGGACTACGTTAGACACGAGGTTGACCGCACCCGGGGCACGCGCGGCGCCTATATTCTCACGGGTTCCGCCACGCCTGCGTTTGGCTCAAAGGCGGAGGCGCCCGCGCATAGTGGAGCCGGCCGCATCGGCCGCGTCCGCATGCACCCCATGACGCTTGCCGAGACAGGTGAGTCCAACGGCAAGGTGAGCCTGGCGGGCTTGTTTGAGCATCGTTTTGAGCCCTGCCGGTGCAATGGCGATACGCCGGGGCTTGTCGAAGCCGCTTGCCGCGGCGGCTGGCCCGAGGCGATCGATATGGTTTCGGCTGACGCCCAGCTCATCGCCCGCGAATATCTCAACACCACATTTTCGAGCAGCTTCCCGGCGGTCGGTCTCGACCCCGATATTGCTCGTCGAGTCTCCGCATCGATCGCGCGCAATCTGGGACAGGCAACCACGTATAAAACGATTCTTATGGATATGTTCGGTGCCGAGGAGGAACCCGTAGCGTTTGCCGACGAGACCAAGGTGCGTAGGTACCTGGATGCCCTCAAAGGCATGTTCATTCTCGAGGAGGTCCCCGGTTGGGTTCCCGCCGCGCGCGACAAACGGCGCTTTACCGTCAAGCCCAAGCGCTATCTGGCAGATCCGAGCCTTGCTTGCGCCTTGCTAGGTATGTCCTTGCAGGCGCTGCTTGCCGACTGGCAGACATTTGGTCTGGTGTTTGAGAATTTGGTCATACGCGACCTTTCGGTCTACGCACGTTCGCTCGACCTGCTGGATAGCACGCCCGTGCGCTATTATCGCGACGATTCGGGCCTTGAGTGCGACGCTATCGTGCAGCTAGCCGACGGACGGTGGGCCGCCTTTGAGATTAAGGTGAGCGAAGATAAGGCGAGTGCCGGCGTCGAGAGCCTCAAGCGCGTTCGCAAGAAGGTCTGTGGAAATCCTCGTTCACGCACACGCGAACCGGAGTTTATGGCCGTGATTGTGGGGGTGGGTGAGTACGCCCACGAGGTCGAGGACGGTATCTACGTGATACCCGTGCGCGCGTTGGGGTGTTAAGGGTGTTCGACTGGCTTAAACGCATCCTTAACCTCATCTTCACCTCAAATGAGGCTAAGATGAGGTTAAGATGAAGCAAGCAAACAACTGGGCAAACGCTGAAAATAGAGTGCTCTTAACCTCAAAATGAGGTTAAGATGAGGCAAAGGCAATGGACTGGGAGGCGTACAAATGGCACTGCCAATAAGCATACAAACGCTGCTTGGCGGCGGCGTGGTCGAGTGGGCTCGCATCGAGCTCAAAGAGACATGGGATCCGCAGGCTTCGCTCAAGACGATTTGTGCCTTTGCCAACGACGTTGACAACTGGGGTGGCGGCTATCTCATTATCGGAGTTTCCGACAACGGTGAGGGAAAGCCTGCCCAGCTCAAAGGCGTGCCGGACAGCAAAATCGATGCGTATCTCAAAGATATGCTCAACAAGTGCAAGCTGATTCAACCGAGCTACATACCTATTACCGAGGTTGCCGAATATAAGGACAAGAAATTTATTGTTGTTTGGGCCCCGGGTGGAAGCGTGCGGCCCTATTCGTCTCCAAAGGTCGTAACGGGCGGCAAGTCGGAGCGTGTCTATTGGATCAGAAAGATGGCAAGCACTATCGCGCCGAGTGAGGAAGAAAAGCGCGAGCTCTACAACCTGGCCAACAATGTTCCGTTCGACGATCGTGTCAATCACGCAGCCGAGCTGAGCGACTTGAGCGTTCCCCTCATCAAAAGTTACCTAAAAGAAGTGAACAGCTCGCTGTATCCGATGGTCGACACTATGGACCTTGCCGATCTTTGCCGCAGCATGAATATCGCAGATGGTCCAGATGAGTACATTAAGCCTAAAAACGTTGGACTTCTATTCTTCTCGATGGACCCTGAGAAGTGGTTTCCGTATGCACATATCGATGTCGTAGAACTTCCCGATGGTGAAGGGGGAGACCGGCTTTTTGAACATACGTTTGCGGGACCGGTTGATCAGCAACTGCGCGAGGCGCTTCGTTACATTCAGAATTCTATAATTGAGGAGACGGTGATAAAGCGCCCGGACGTTGCTGAGGCAGAACGGCATTTTAACTATCCCTATGCCGCGATCGAGGAGGCGCTTTCAAACGCCGTGTATCACAAGGGCTACGATTCTCGCGAGCCAATTGAGGTCCGTGTGCTGCCGGATAGGATTGAAATTCTGAGTCACCCGGGGGCTGACCGGTCGATTACGATCGAAAATCTTATGCAGTATCGGGCAGTGAGCAGAAGATATCGTAATCGTCGCGTGGGTGATTTTCTCAAAGAGCTGCGTCTTACCGAGGGCCGTAACACGGGATTTCACAAGATCTTGCATGCGCTTAAAGTTAACGGCTCGCCGGCGCCGAGGTTCGAGACGGATGAGGACAGGATTTATTTCCTTACGACGCTCTTTGCCTGGCGCTCGAATAAAGCCACCGATGACGACGGTCATCATGCGCAGCGCGGCTACGCGGGTGCATCGGGGATTGCCGCGCGCCGTGACCGCGTGCTGGCGTTTTTTGCGGAGCATCCCGAGGCAACGCTGCTCGAGCTTTGTAACGCGATTGGCATTACAAAGAGTATGGCCGACAGGGACGTTAGGGCTCTTAAGCAGGATGGCCGTTTAAAGCGAGAAGGCTCAAGCTTTGCGGGGCATTGGAGAGTTCTCGACTAGCTTGAGCGCACCCTTAACCTCATCTTCACCTCAAATGAGGCTAAGATGAGGTTAAGATGAGGCAAGCAAACAACTGGGGAAATGCTGATAATAGGGCGCTGTTAGCCTCAAAATGAGGTTAAGATGAGGCAAAGCTTGAACGGGCGTGCGAACCGATGCGCGAACAGTGCGCGATGGACGGGTTGCTATTCGCAATCTTTAAGACATCATTAAGGCTTGCGATATGGAACAAACCGCAGGTCAATGCTATTCTTTTACCTTATCGTACGGTGTTGTATTTTGCCTGAATACTCCCCCTGCGAACAACGGATTAAGCGCGACCAGCGGAAAGGATGGCACGCCCGCAAGCAGGGCAAACGCAAGCGATGAGTGGCATGGATCGACATAGCGAGCCCCAGCAGCACAAGACGGCGGCCGAGTACCGCCAAGCTGCCGACGAGCACGTGCGGACCCTCAAGGATTTCTGGAAGGATTTCCTGGTGAGCGGTCTGTTTGTGCTGGCTGCCATCGTTGCCATCTTTGCATGCCTGGCCTGGTTTGCCGCGAACAATCGAGTGAGTGCCACAGGGAGCACGATCGGGGCGAAGGCGGAGCGGTACACGCTGATTGCCGAAGGCGAAGGCGAAACCGACGCGCGTGTGGGCTATTACGAGCGCACGGACGAAGAAAAGAATATCGTCGACAGACTGGATACGACCGACGCCATGACGGTGACGCTCGGCTCTAACCTCAACAACGAAACCGCCGGCTCTCTGTATCCGGGCGCCCGTGGCAAGATTACGTTTACGGTAACGCCGCGCACGGATAACCTCGGCGATATCACGGTCAACCTATCGCGCGTGCTTAAGGCTAAGGGCGATATCTATAAGGAAGCCGATGGCAATCTGTCAGCCGATGCGAGTACGCTCCTTGGCCTGGTAAAAGGCCACCTGCTGTTCTTTACGAGCTGCCAGAACGGGTATTACTCGGGTCGCGTGGAAAACAGCCAAATCACGATTGAAAAGAAAAAGTTTTGCGAAGGCGAGGATACGACCAAGCCAACAGACAGGTCCGTCCCCGTCACTCTGTACTGGGTATGGCCGGAGTACTTCCAGAACTTTGTTCTTACGAGCAATACGAATTACTACAAAAATCTGTTCCTGACAGAAGGCGCAGATTACGCCGACCTGAAGACAGATGTGAACGGCAATAAAGCGCACTACTTTTACGATGCTACGAGCAGCACGATGACCGCCGCCGACTCCGCCAACACCCCCTCGACCGTCACGGATGCCTACGCCAACGTGGACACCTACTCCGCGCTCTACAACAACGCGGACGAGAAGATCGGCAACGAGGTCATTTCCATCCAACTCAGAATAACCGCGCAGGAGGGTACCACCAATGGATAACATCCGCGCACATATGACTGCCGCCCACGATTGGGTCGAGAACCACCGCGCACAGACCCTCGCGGTTTTGGTACTGCTCGCCGCCATCATTTTTATCATCGGCCTAACCATGACATGGTTCGTAAGCGGCAAAAGCCTGTCCACGGTGGGCAAGATTCAAACGCCTGCACAGCTCAAGATTATGGGTCCCAATCAGACGAGCATCGAGCCTATCGAGATTTCGTATGACGAGTCGCGCGGCGATGTTAAAAACGCCGGCGGTACCGTGTCTGTCCGCCGTGCCTTTTGCGTAAAGAGCAACAACGATGAGAACAACGGCGGTCAGGCGTTCGAGCTGCAGGTGGCAAATACCACCAATATTAAGGGCCTCGATATTAAGGTGTACAAGGTAAACGATACGACGGCGTCGGGCACGGGCGACGTGGCCGGTTTGGATGGCGCTGGTAGAAAGTATGCGTGGACCAGGGGTTCAGAGGTGACACCTTTTTATCTGATCAATGCGGATCAGGCGGATAAATCGCTAGCCAAAGATCTTGAAGAAAACGACCCCACGTATCAGAAGTACAAGAACGTTCAGAAAAACGCTCGTCCGCTGTATCGGTACCACAAGTTCGATAAGAGCGAACTCGACGGTTACAACAAAGCGACCGATACGGCCAACGACGCCACGAACTTCATTATCGAATGCACGTGGAACCCGAGCGTTGTGACCGAAGACAACACCAAGGTCTCAAACATTAAAGAGACCGACATGGTTTACCTAATCGCTCGCGGCACAAGCGGCAATTAACGCAGGAAGGGAGGACGTCACATGACAGAGGACAAGAACAAACAATTCGATACTGCCGAGGACTTGGTTTGCGACCAGCCGGATCGGACGGCTGCGCCTGAGCAAGCGTCTCCTGTCGAGTCCTCCCGCCGTAAGCGCCCGTTTTGCCTGGGTTCCAAAGCACGCAAACGCCTGTGGGCAGTCGCGGTGCTGCTGTGCGTTGTCGTGATGGTGATGGGCACCTACCTTACCTACACGGCGTTTTTGGGCGGCGACTTCCTTAAATCGGTTGTCGTTTCGGGCACGTCGCAGGCGCTGTTTGCCTCGGACATGCTTACGGGCTACACGAATGAGACGCTGAACGACGGGGACATTGCAGTCCGAAGCGTCATCGCCGACGCGAGTGGGGAAAAATGCTCCTTTACCTTCCGCATTTACAACCATCTGCTGGGCGACAAGAACAAGGTCAACGACAAGGACGTTAACGCGACGCTGAGCGTGAAGGCGACGGGAACGACGAAAGCTTGGAGCATCAGCGGTGAGCCTGCGCTGACGGCGGACGGCACGGTTGACCTTTCCTTCCCCGCCAACAAAGCGACGATGTATACCTACACGGTTACGTTTGCCAAGACGGACCTCAACAAGGCGTCCTTCACCGTCAAGGCCAAGGTCGGATCCAACAGCCCCGGAACCAACCTTAAATGGCTTGCGGCCAAGATTGCGCCCGCCGAGCGCGCGGAGGTAACGGCCTCGGGCGTTTCGGGCGAGTGGGTCGATAGGAACTCGGACATCAAAGCTTTCGACGCCTACAACTATCGAGTGACCGTTACAGGCACTACGACCAAGGTGAAGCTCGAGTGGGGAGACGGGGTTGAGCTCGATCCGTTCTTTGAGCAGAACCACAAGAACGGTAATGCACAGGCGACCATCAACGGAAACTCGGTCACATACGACGCGTCCCCCGGCTCGGAAATCATCACCTTCTACCGGAAGGAAAATTCGAAGCCGACCAGCTGGGACGAGGACGGTATTAAGGTCTCGTGTTCGACCGCGACGAGCTAACCGAAACGAGCCGCAAGCATAGATTTTGAGACCCCGCGCGGGGCAAGAGATAGAACGAGGTAGGACCAGATGAGAACGGCAAAGCGCATAACAACCGCATGCCTGACTGCGATCATGATTTTCCAGGCGCTCGCGCCCTCCACAGAGGTGTTCGCGCAAGAGCTCGACGCCGTTATGGAGGCGTCCGTCTCCGCCGCGCGCGCCGCGGGCAGCACCGCGCGCTCCATACAGGATGCCGTGGCCACTGCCTTGGAAGATGCTGACCAGGCTACATCTGATGACACCGCAACGACTCCGGGCGCCGATGCGGGCACTACCGAGGACGGCAGCGGTTCAACCAACGCTGGCGGGTCGCAGGACTCCACGACCGATGGAGCCGGCGGCGATGCCCCAACAGAGGGCGATGCATCCCAGGGCGATGCAACTGCCGATGACGACGCCACCGACGAAGAGCAGGCAAATGACGCGGACGCAGATGCGGCTGCGCAGGCAAACACCAGGTATGAGTACGACACGGTTGGTAAGCTGAAAGACGCTATCGGCGAGTCCAATGTTACTGTCGAAGGCGATAAGGTAACTGGGGTCAAAATTGGAACCAGTGAGGACCTGATTAAGCTCTCTAACACTGATCCCGCCATTTACCAGGATGCCGCCATTACGAAGGGTGGTGCAACGGGATCGGGCATCAATCTATGCAACACGGTGAAGGCCGCGGACGGTAAGGCCCTGTCCTTCTTGGGCCTTGGTGCCCCGAACACGCCTTTTAAGGGGAGCTTCGACTCGGAGATTTCTCCCATCGTTTTAAATAGGCCCCTGTTTAATAATGTCGAGCTGTCCGCGGATATGACGCTTACGCTCACTTGGAAGGGCACGACCAGCAATCCCATTGTTGCGACGACGATTGTCGGCGGGGATCATAAGCTGACTGTTGATCTTACGATTGCTCCCCCCGATGATAAGACGACTACGGTCACCTTGAAATCACCGCTCCTGGGCGAAGTCGCGGGCAAGCTCGCGCTCGACGCCACGTATTCGGCAAGCGCGAATAGTCCCCTGGCGATTGACGTGCAATCGTCCACGGGCAACCTGGGCTTGCTCGTGAACACCCTTGCGGCACATGCGTCGCTTACGCTCTCGGGACTGAACGGCCTGCCGGAGAGCTTCAACGGCACACCTACCATCAGCGCCACGGCCGACGGCGCCAATGCTGGCGGCCTTATCGGCGAGGCGGGCGATGGCGCGACAGTCACCCTTGCTGCAGATATTGATGTCTCGGCGCTGGGTGTCGCAGCTAAAAACGCGGCGGGTGGACTCATTGGCAAGGCGACCAGGATTACGCTTACCGTGGGCACGGGTAACGACGGAGAAGACGCTTCGACTGGGAAGTTCGTTGTTAAGCCTGCGCGTGCGGTTGGGTCGTCATCGGCCGGTACGTATGCGGGCGGTCTTATCGGCGATGCCTCGTTTGCTGGGGACTTCACCATCAAGGCCGATACCTTCGATTTTGGCGATGGCGTAGCACTCAGCGTATCAAACACGACCAATGTCCCCGCTGCCGGCGGCCTGTTCGGCGTGCTCGACATCTCGAACGGCGACATGACTGTTAATGGCGGCTCGTATGTAAGCACGCTGCAAAACGGCACGGACAACAAAGACAGGGCGCGCGGCAACTACGGCGGCTTGGTGGGCAAGCTGTGGGGTAGTAAGAACGGTAACGCCCTGCATGCGTTCACGGTACAAGATGACGCTAAGGTGTCGTTCTGCTTGGGGCCCAACGGCCAACTCACCTATGCGGGTGGTCTGGTTGGCTACCTTGGCGAAGGTGGCGGGAGCGAAAATGTGTCCGCTCTGGTTATCAGCGATACGACGGTGATGTGCGCAACGTCGGGCTACAAAAGCGACAACGGCAAGTACGGTGGCGCCGTGGGCGTCGTGGACACCAACAACGTGCTGGAAGTGCGTGGCATAACAGTCAAAACCTCCAGCAAAGCTACCGTCGATGGCACGAACAGCGGCTTTGCCGGTGTCGTCGGGTCATCGTGGCGCGGCATTATCAAGTTCAGCGGCATCACCGACCTAACGGGTGCCGCCTTCGCGGAAAACGACCACACCGCACAGCTGGTCTACGAGAATTTCAACTCGCTGATTTTTGCCTCCGGCAGTGGAAGCGACATGGACGCCCAAAAGGGCGGCAAGACGAAATGGCAGTATAAGCGTCCCACCACGCCGGTCAAGATTGATGACGTGTACAGCTACGGTCAGGTCATTTGCCTGGGAGACAAGCTGGACGAAAACCTCATCACCATCGACGAGTCGCACCAGCGGCACTTTGCCTCGAACCTCACAAAAACCGACGGCGGATTTACGCTGGGAAGTGCCGACGATTTTGCGAAGCTGGCGATCACTTGGCAAACGAGCGGATACTTCTCTGCCGTGAACGATGTCACAAACAGCAACTTTACCAGTCAGATTCCTTCGGCAAAGATCAAACTTTCCGACAATATCAACCTTTCGGGAACGGGCCTCACCGGCCTTACCAAAGACCGGGTTCCCAATAACATCGCAAACGTTGATGAGAACGGGCACGGCTTTACCGGCTCGCTTGATGGAGGTGGCCACATCATAAGCTTGGCCGTGGGCGAGCCCTACGGCATGCGCGGCGATAACAAGGTCGGTGCCACCAGTGACGGCAACGGTAAAATCTACCGTCACGGCCGCCAGGGCCTGTTCGCTACGCTAGGTGCTAACGCCAGCATCGCCAACGTAACCGTGGGCGGAAGTCTGCGCTTTGATAACGGCGTCGAGGTTCACGCAGGCTCGTTCGCTGCAACCATAACGGGCAACGCGACGTTTACGGGCGCTGTCGCCAAGGCCGCGATCGCCTGTGACCAGACGTTTACCAACGCTGCGAATGTGGGTGGCATCGCCGGCTCCGTGACGGGCGCCGCAACGGTGACGTTCGAGGCCAACGGCAACAACGCCTCCGCTGCCCAGGCGACCATCGCGTTCCCGAACGAGCTCATGGGCGGCGCAACCATCGGCGGCGCGATCGGCTGGGTCAACGACAACACTACCAACGTTAACGTCACCAAGCTCACCGTCGGCGGTGCGCTCAACGTCGCCAATGCGGCGCGTGGCAAGATCGTGCAGGCCGGCGGCCTTATCGGCTCCATTGCGCAGGGGTCGAACAAGAAGTACGTTACCATTACCGGTCTTAGCTTCGATGAATTCAAGATGACCGTGGGCAAGAATGGCGACAAGTTGAATGGCGCTGGTGGCCTTTTGGGCTACAGCTGGGGCAACACTATCGTTACCATTGGCAAAGATGGAGTAAACACCGGCGTCGACACCTATGCTCTCAAAACTTCCGACAACACGACCGTGACTGCAAATAACTCTACTGAGGTTGGCGGTCTTGTGTATGCCGCTAGCGGCCACTGGATCATCAACGACTACGCCATCGACCTTTCGAAGGCGATCATTAACGCCGATAAGGCAACGGTGCTCGGCTTGCTCATCGGGCGAGGCGGCAGGACGGAGAATTCCGCTACTTATGGAGTAGAAACCTATAGAGGCTTGTATCTGGAGAACAGGGCAAGTTGGGATACTGCATACAAGGTCAATGACGTTGCCGCGGACAATAGCTTGATAGTCAATAACACCGCGATAAATAGCGACAACAGCGCAACTTCATTTGATGAGTGGGTCGGTAATAGCACGAGACCGTCCTGTGACAAGAAAGCCAATAGCAAGCTAATCGATGGCGAATGGAATACGGTCGTTTCACTTCATACCCAAGATGGCGTTAATGATGACAAGCTTGACATGAGTGGAGATCCGAAAAAAGACAACAGCTATCACAATCGATCTGATTTTGGCAAGAACCACAACACGAATGCTTGGACGAGGTATTACTACAATCTTGACAAGGCATATGCGGTAGTAGGCAGCAACTCAAAAAATAGTAGTACGAACAGTTGGATGGATTCCCCGGAGTACTTGTTGCTTTGGTGTGCGTACCTATATGCCCCGCCTGCAATTCAGGGCTATATCATTCGAGGAAATAGCGGGATTTTCAAAGGAAACAATATTGGTACGGACGATTCCAGGGGCGTGATTATTAACCTGGAGGGATACAGCTTCTATCCCACCAATCCCACTAGTAATTCCACGGTAACGGTAAAAAACGCAACGATTTCGTTCCATTATTCCGATATTAAAGCTGAGCAAGAAGGCAACAAAAAGAATAACGAAGCTACGCAGCACGAGAATATGCACTGCGCTCTCATCCGAACTCATGCGGGCGATCTTGACGTTGAGAATGTCACGCTAACTGGTACTGTTGGACCTGTTGTAAACGATGCGGGAAGCTCGTCTGGCGCGCTTGTGTGTCGCTATATCTATGGGCCTGTCAAAAAAAACAATGTGACCAATGTGGCACAAATCACGATAAACGGTCTGGTGCTCGATGGTCTTACGGTTGATGGTGTGACGAACACCACCCAATACGCTCCGTTGCTAATTAACCAGATACAGACGCTTGTTAACTTTGATGCAAAGAATATCTCGGTAACCGATTCATACAATAACGGAGCGAGCAAAAAGATTGCGGCTACAAGCTTGTTTGGTAAGCTCGGCGTGGGAGATAAGGCCAATCAAGTCACAGCAAAGTTCGAAAAAATAAGCTTACCCAGCAAAAAGGGTGCCACCATTTTTACCCATTCAAGCCTGCTGGAGAGTTTTGGCTACGCGACTACGGGTACGGGCTCTGCGGACTATACCTTTAAAAAGGCGGATGCCGATGGCGGCAAGGTGACCTATGGGTCCGAGATTGATAGGAAGGGTACGGAGTACTCCGGCAAGCAGCTTTGGTATTACGACGAGGCCACCTATGGCAACGTTGATGGTTTGGTGAAGGTTGGGAATAAGACAGCGAATGTTGAGAATCCCGTTTTTGGCGACTATCTTCCTTATGTTTACAAGGGAAAAGCCGACGAGCCTGGCGTTCAGTACCACGAAATTAGGGTCAACCAGCGCATTCCAAAGCTGGTAACGGGATGTGGTACCTACGGCGATCCTTATTCCGTCACAAACGCGGCGGAGATGAATGCCATTGCCAACTACATTAATAACATGACGGCGCTTGATGGCTGGGAGGTCACCATTGTCGCCGACCAGGGTAGATTCTGCACTCGCCGCAGCAGCGATCACTCGACCAACAATGAGGTTGCGTACGTCTACAAGCAGGCGAACGGTACCAATAATAAATGGGAGAAGAAGACCGGGGACGCGTCGACCGATTCCCCGCAGACGCTGAGCGACGAGACCATGCATCGCTATATGCAGAGCGCGTATTACAGCATCGAGCCTGCTGAGGGCAATACGATTACTCTCGACGGCGCAGCGTTTGGCGGTTTTGGAAATAGGGCCAACCCGTTTAGGGGCGTCATCGTTGGCAACCTTGGCAGTGATCAAAAAAACGCAACCATCAAAATAGAGAATAACAAGGGTTCGCTTCGCGGCCTTATTCCCTATAGCTACGGCAGCGTTGTGCGCAGCCTCAACATCAACTATGTGAACGCGCAGGCGACTATTACGTATTCTGCCAAGGATTCCGACGGCGTTCCGACGGCTTTTTTTGGTGGCGTTATCGGCTGCATCCTTGGCGGCGACAACATTATCGATGGTGCGGTCGTGAATGGGACAACGGCCGATAACCCCACAACCGGCTTTACGGTTGCCGGTGGCGGAACTAAGCCGCATCTTGTTCCCATCGGCGGGTACGTTGGTGCCATTGCGGGCGGCGGCGTGATCTTCCGCAATATGCCAAGGGCATCCTGGCGCGCTGGAACCAGCGTCAAGTTCCAGGGTCTTGGAGCGGGCAACTTCCAACTGTACGACAACCCTTACGTTGGTCGCGTGATTGATGGCTATGCCTTTAGCGAGGGCTGTAAGGTTGAAAACGGTGACGCAAACTACAAGATCAACGAGCTCAACGTGAACGACACCGGCTGCGTAACCACAGTCGATACGTATAAGAAATACAGCTGGAATGTCAGTCGGCAAAACAACAATGCTCCGCAAACCACAGTCAAAGATTCACAGGGCCTGCTCGTGCTGTCTGCCATCATCAATAGCGGTGCGGGCGCTGGTGCCGCTCACACCGATGCGACGGAAGGCGGCAAAGGCACGTATCGCGGGTCGCATGCATATGAGGGCAGTAGCGTCCATGGTGATATTCCCTCAACGGGATACAAGTTCGGAAATGAGCGGTATGGCAAGGTTCGCAACGCGAGCTACACTGCGGTTGGAAAGCCTGCCGATGTCGCGGAGGGCGATTTCGAGATCTCGATCAATGACGACCTTAAGGCGCCGGGCAACCAGGCATACCAAGGCGCATTAGACGGCCGAGACGGAGAAGATATTAATTCGCCCTATTTGGTGAAGAAATATGCAACCGATTGGCGCACGGGCTATGTGTGCGCGATGGGCGTTTGCGGCATGGATCTGAAGTTTGAGCAGGGCGTGCTGCCCTATGACATGAGGGATTATGGCTCGGGTTTCTTGGGCCTTTCGGGCCGCTATTACTCAAATGCATGTGCGACCGACAAAAAGGTCAATGATAAAGATTTCATTACTCCTGGTATCGCCACTGTCAACGGTAACGGCGCAACAATCAAAGTGTCGAACAACACGCGCGAATACGTGGATGACGACTACTGTGTGGCGGGCGTAGGCGGCCTGTTCAGCACTATCAAGTTCTACTCGAGTGCATTCAATAAGGGAAGCATCGAAGCAAATGGCAACGCAAACGTAAGCAATCTCAACTTCAACGACTGCAATATTTCGCTTGCCTATGTATCTTTGAGTGGGAAAGAGCAATCCAAGTCGACGAGCAATACAAAAAGCGGTTGGGTGGGGGCTGGCTGCCTTGCGGGCTCAACTGCAAACCAGGGAGGTTCTGGCGGGGTCACCTATGGCGTGTTCAAAAAAGTGGTCATTTCTAGCAGTACCGTAGCCGGAGGTTGCATGGCCGGTGGCCTCATCGGAAGTGCCGGCCTTATGGCGCGCAGTACCGATGGCGCCAACGGTTCGATTGTGAATTACGGAGGAACATCCTCTCCGGTGCAGCTTTATGACTGCTCATACAGTGGAATCGCCGTTAGCGCACGTTCAAATGCTGGCGGATTTGTAGGATATATCAATTCGGGCACCTGCGGCATGTGGGTGTCGAAAGACAAAACCGTTGCCGATAGTTCGACTATTTACGTTGTTGAGAAGGCAGGCGATTCGCAGGATACGGGCAGCACTGCTGGAGGCATCTTCGGCCTTACGGGAGGTGCTCTAGTTGTGAATACCGGGCAGGGCGAAAATGCGAGCCAGGTGGCAACGATCAAAGATGTGTCCCTTGTTGTTAACCACAAGGCGCTTGGCGTGGGCGGAATTGCGGGACGCACGGTAACCTATGCTTCTAATATTAATCGCGTTAAGGTGACATCAACCAATCAGGCCTCGGAAGAAGCGCCCACTTACTTTGGCTCGTTGCAAGCGGTGGCAAATACTGCCAATGCTTATGCCATAAGCACGGGAGGCATTATTGGATCGACGAGTAATAACGTGACACTTAATTCCTGTACGGTCGAAAAGCTCCGCATGGGCGTAACCGAGCATGCTGGTGGCCTTGTGGGGGCAACATCAAATGGAAACACGCTGAGTGTCAACAATATCACTGTCGATGGCGTGCAATTTGATGGCGCTCGTTGTGGCGGCATCCTTGGAAACTGCCAAGGCCAGGGTGCAACCAATGTTATCGTTACGAATACGACCGTGCGGAACTGCTCGTTCGGAACGCTTAATTCAACGTGGAACCATAGTGATGGAAACCTGAGAAACCATTCCGGTGGCATTGTCGGTGCCGCTTCCGGCACAATTAAGATTGCTAACGTTCTAATTCGCGAAAACGATTTTAAGCAGCCGGGCGGTCAGGGCTTCTTGTTGGGCGATACCGCGCAGTATGCGGCTGACTTCAAAGGCCTCTACGCCGCGGGCGTCGATATCATACTTAAGGATCGGTCTGACAATTCTGCGGCTCAAAAACCGATTAAGTATTTCAATGACAGCGCCGTCGCCGACGTAAACAAGAAGTCGTATATCGCGTTTGGTGACTATAGTGACACGCTTACTAATGACACGCATACTGAGTCGGAAACGAGCAAAACGCTGTACGGCGCTGATGCGGCCGACAGCACGACTGCAGCTGTTTCGCCCTACGTGACTACGAGTCCGGTGAGCACGCTGGCGGTGCGTGCCTCCGACAACGACGCAACCGATCGTTATCTGTTCGGTGACGGTGTGAACGTTTCTGGTGCATCGACTATCCAGGACGAAGCGGTGAAGAATGTCACCGGCCGCTACACCTACAACAATATCGGTGGCATCGACAAAGACGGCGCCTATCAAAACACCTCGAGCTACTTGGCCTCAAGTGCCGGTAAGTTCAATGCAAACAATGACACGGATGCTACAAAGTCGAATGCCAACCCCGATGTCCTCGTCCTTTCGGGCAACGACTCGGATACCGTTAAGGACTATCTCAACATTGTTACCAACGGCGGCTATTCGGACGCGCTGCGCCTGAACGCAGATGGATCGCACATTTCGGCAACGGTCGACGTGTTCCAGCTCAAGAACGGTGTCTTTGTAAAGCAAACCAATGTTACCGACCGGGCGCTCGACGTTAAGGGCAGCGGCTCTTCTTTGTCGATCAGTGCTAACTCCAACTGGGATAACGGCAAGGGCCGCTTCAACCTGCTCACCGTCACCTTTACCGAGGCCGGCCAGAGCTATAAGGTTATGGTGCCCATCATCGTCAAGCGCGTGCTCGAGATCAACTTTACGGCAACGTATTCCGAGGGCTCGAACTTCAACAGCGCCGACTACAGCACCAAGTACGACAAGCACGTGCTCATTAGCAGCGGCGAGACTATGACGGGCTATCTTACCTGGACATACAACAAGGCGTATGCCCAGGAGACGGAGTATGGCTGGAATACGCACCTGGCAAGCGGCGGCGACATGAGGCCGCTTAACAAGCGCATTGAGTTCAGCGGAAAAAAGGGGGCGCTGCCTGTGGGCGCGCAGCTGACGCTCGTGGATACGGCGCACAATAACAAGGAATATCACTACACGGTGCCCGAGGGAGGATCCTGCGCATCGGTTGCGCTGACGGACTTTGAGGACTCCAGCGGAAATCACTATACGGAGCAGTGGCTCAGCGAGACCATGGGCGCGACGGCAACAGAAGCGGACGACGGCACGTGGGTTAAGCTGACTAATAAGGAGAAGGGCGAGAAGACCGAAGCCGAACTAGCCGGTATTGCTGGCGCGAAGATCGGCAACGACTATTACCGCGTAAAGACCGATACGGATAAGAAACCGTTCTACAGCTTGACGGTTCCCAAGAAGAAGGCCGGCGAGCAGCCCAAGAGTGAGAGTTTCTATCTTGTTGTTCGCACGCCAAAGGGCTCGGCCAGCGTCAATGGATATACCGGTACATCGGTTAAGACAAGCGTGAACACGCATCTTAACTACACGCTTCGTAATAAAGATGAGACGAAGGACTCGCACGAGAACACCGCCTCGACGTATAGCGTTGCCACGAACTTCCAGCATAATTTGGTGGACAACAAATCGGGCACCAACCAGATTCAGATGGCTGCGGGCGGAACGACCTATAAGCTGGATATGAACGTGAGTGACCTCATTACGTTTGGCGATCAGGAATATACGACTACCGATGCGCTGTACTACCAGCTGGATTCTTCGCTCGTGAACTACCAGGGCAGCAGCGCCGCGGGCGCGCATGGCTACCCGACTGGAACCCAGGGCACGTATTCGTTCTACGTGATGGTGGGGAACAACTACTACACGTGGGATGGTTCTAAGTGGACTGATGCCGGCACGACGGAAACGCCGGCGATTGCTGCCAAAGACTGGTCTGCAACGGGCGGCGACATGTCGCTTGTGCTTGCCGATGCTAACGGTAATGCCATCGATCTCTCCGGCATTCGCGAGATCGCCAAGAAGAGCGGCAACGCCTTCACCATTACTATGAAGGCGAATCTCGCCATGACGGAACCTGCGTGCCAGGCGGGCATCGTGGCCTCGCAGAAGAGTGGCGCCGACCGCTACACCAAGCCCAACTACCGCGCGTACCTTTCCACGCATGCCGAAACGCTCAGCACCAGTAGCAACTCGGACTACAGCGATGGTAAAGCCGGATATTACCGTATGGATGTGGGCTCGTCGACTATTGCGCTCGAGGCTTCTAAGAAGTCGCAGCTGGGCATCAATATCGATGATCTCAAGTCCGCCGACGGCGAGATCGCGCTGGTGGGAACGTATGATTTCTCCAAGGTCACGGGTGCCGATGCGATGATTTCCAATGCTACTGAGGTGACCTATACGCTGACCTTGCAGCAGCGGCAGGATGACGGCTCGTATGGGGACGTGAAGGGCATCGCGAACTACCTGTCGGTGCTCGGCAGCGATCACCTAGGCGCGGGTGAGGTGTCGCCTGATGGCAATAGCTATGTGTTCACCGATAGCAAGCCGAGCGGTACGTTCGCCACGCGTGACGGCAACAGCCTTGCCTTTAAGCATGCCTTCCGCGTCAAGGTGAACACCAATGTCGAGAAGACTGGACAGACCTATGCCAACTACCGCTTGGTGCTTACGGCCCATATGTCCGGTGGCGGCGTAAACGACACGCCGGTCAACGTCAGTAACCTCGATGGCTATGCGAACTCCGACTACGTGACGTACACGCTGGCGCGCATCAACACCGAGGGCATTCCCCACGAGGCCAAGACCAACTAGCTATGCAAGGGGCGGCAACCACCCGGCTGTCGCCCCTTTTCTTGCTCACTCGGCCTGCCGCCCCTTCAACTTCCTACCATCTTTCCAACTTTCCACGTAACTTAACACCTAAGTTGGAAAGCTGGCTGGAAAGCTGGTAAGTTAGGTGGAAAGTTGGAAAGTTGGGAGGTTCGGCATGAATGAGGAGTGGTTGGCGCAGGTCATTCATCACCTGCGAACAATAGGAAACGACACCCAGCAGTACGAGGTAAAAGAAGCCAAGGGCGCACTTCCAAAAAGCATCGTCGAGACACTCTCGGCTTTTTCCAACGCGCAGGGCGGCTTTACTATCCTCGGCATTTCCGAAAAAAACGGGTTTGTGCCCGTCGAGGGCTTTGATGCCCGCAAGATGCAAGATGCCCTCTCTTCTGCATGTGAAAAGCTGACGCCCGTTGTGAGGCCGGATATCCAAGTGGTTCCCTTTGAGGGAAAACTGGTGCTTTGCGCGCGCATCAAAGAGATGCATCCGCGCGATAAGCCCTGCTACATCACGGCGCGCGGAATGTACGACTCGTCCTTCCTCCGTACGGGTGACGGCGACCGGCGTATGGCTCCCTATGAGGTCGACCGCTTTATGGAGGAGCATGTTCAGCCCACATACGACGACGCGCCGGTCGAAGGCGCCACACTCGATGACCTTGACGCCGATCTTCTGCAAGGGTTTATAAAACGCCAGCGCGAGCTGCATCCTAGGATTTTGGGCGCCAGAAGCGACGAGGAGATTCTCCTTGACCTGCATGTGACCAAAAGGGTAAACGACGCAATCGTGCCGACGCTTGCCGCAATTGTCGCGATGGGACGGTTTCCGCAAAAGTTCTTCCCACGTCTCAATGTGACCTTTGCGGCGTACCCCGGGACCACAAAAACGCAGCGAGTAAGCGATAACAAGCGTTTTGTGGATTCTCAGACCATTTTGGGTCCGATCCCTTTCATGATTGAGGACGTGCTTGCCGCCGTTGCGAGAAACACCCGAAACGCCGCGGTTATCGAGGGCGCGTTCCGGAAAGATGTGCCCGATTATCCACCCGTGGCGCTGCGCAAGGCGGTGGCGAACGCGCTCATGCACCGCGACTACTCTTCCGCCGCGCACGGCTCACAAGTGCAGGTCAACCTGTATATCGACCGCGTCGAGATTCTCAATCCCGGCGGGCTGTACGGCGATGTAACGATCGATTCGCTGGGAGTTTCTGGGGTTTCGTCGTCCAGAAACCAGTTCCTTTCAAATATTCTCGAGACCACGCCGTACCCAGGCGGTGGCTACGTGGTCGAAAATCGCGGCACTGGTTATCAGGAGATAGGTGAGCAGCTCGAGCGGGCAAACATGTTGCCGC
Source organism: uncultured Collinsella sp. (assembly GCA_937995345.1). GTDB lineage: Bacteria > Actinomycetota > Coriobacteriia > Coriobacteriales > Coriobacteriaceae > Collinsella. Next base: position 20,864 of record CALKKS010000005.1, read on the forward strand.
CCGAACCAAAGAACTCGACGGTTTCTTTTTCGCTGACGTTCGATAAGCGAAAGATTATGCGGGCGAAACAGGTGGCGTCTGTGGGGCATGTGGACGAGGCAATCTTTGATTACCTGGCAACACATTCTTCGGCTTCGACCAAGGAGCTCACGGACGCTTCGGGTTTGAGCAGGAGCGCCGTTTCCAACCACATAAAAGGTTTGATTGGTGCGGGCAAGATTGAGGCGATGGAGCCTCCGCGCAGCCCGCGACAACGGTATCGACTCGCGCGGTAGGGTCGCTTGTTGTTCTTGCCTCGACTTTCCCGACTTCCCACCATCTTTCCAACTTTCCACGTAACTTACCACCCAAGGTGGAAAGCTGGAAAGTTAGGTGGAAAGCTGGAAAGTTAGGTGGAAAGCTGGAAAGTAAGTGGAAAGCTGACATGTTAGGTGCGGACTGACGAGGGGTTAATAATTGCACAAACCATACCAGCCAAACAAAAAGATACCAATCTGGTTTGTAAAACACCGTTAATGAGCCGCGAGCCAACTAGCTGCGTAAATAAAACCTAAAGAACTGTTACAAATGAATGGCAAATGCCCAGATGCCGATGTTGCGATTTTCAATTAACTGTTATGCGCAAACAGCAAAATGCTACTATCTAACATGCACGTAAGAAAGCAGATTAACGGTTAAGGCTAAGAAGTGGCAGGTATGTCAGAAGCAACAAGGACTCGCACGCATGCGCCCGAGGTTAGGCAGCGCGCCGTCGAGGTCCTCCAAGAGGGGGTCGGTCATCGCGCCCTCGCTGCGGAGCTCGGCATTCCCCAGGCCACGGCTCGTCAGTGGGCCCGCGCATATGCCGTGGGCGGTGCCGAAGCCGTGCTCAACGCGGGTTCCCATCACCGCACGTATTCGTATGACGTCAAGCTTGCCGTGGTTAAGGATCGCCTGGAAAACGGCCTGACGGTTCGCGAGGCCATGATCAAGCACAAGATTCCCAGCGAGTCTTCGGTCAAGGCTTGGTGTCGTCAGTATCGTGATGGCGGCGCCGACGCGCTGGTCGATAAGCCGCGTGGTCGCAAGCCGCGCGTTAAGCAGGCAGAGTAGCAAGAGAGTGCGCCCACGGGGGCGCATTTTTTCTTGCTGCGCCAACTTTTCGGACCTCCGCGTGCCTATCGGGACATCCTTCAACGTGGCCAATAAACCGCGCGCAGTGGCCCGTGCGCCCGTCGCTGCGGTAAGGAAACGTCGCTCTCTACTCCAATGCGGACAGACACCTTACCCCGTACGCCTAAAACTCCCCAGTTGACCGAAAACCCGCCGCCGCTACTCCTCAACTGAGCTATAACGTTAAACAATTGCAGCGTTTTTGCATGGGGGAGTGATGGTATGACGCTACTGTATTTCCTTACCCTGTTTCCGCTGGTACCGGCGCTGGGCATGCTACTCGCGCGCGGTGACCGCGCCCGCGATGCGGTAGGGCTTGTGGGCTCCGGCATTATTATGGCGATGACAGTTGTAGTCGCCGTCATGTTTTTTGGCACGGGTCCGCAGGGCTTTGAGGTTGACCCCGGCACTTCGCAAATGCTCTCCATCATCAGCTCCGTCATCGACGTGATCCTGTGCGCCGTCATCCTGTACAACGCGTGCAAATATAGGAACGCGCTCACCACGGTGCTCGGCATAGTCCAGTTGGTGGGCTCGCTCGCCTTTGCAGCCATGACACTGCCCGCGGCCGAAGCCGTCACGGCGACGCCGCTCTACCTGGATTACATGAGCGTGATCATGGTCCTCGCCGTCGGCATCGTCGGCAGCCTGATTTGCGTGTATGCCCTGGGCTACATGAAGGACTTCCAGGCGCACGACGAGCACGAGGCCGCGCTGCGCGGGCAGACCGCGCCCGACCGTCGCCCGCAGTTCCTGGCGCTCATGTTCCTGTTCCTCTCGGCTATGTTTGTCATCGTGATAAGCGACAACCTGGAGTGGCTGTTCTGCGGTTGGGAAATCACCACCGTGTGCTCGTTCCTTATGATTGGCTACACGCGCACGCCTGAGGCCATTAAAAACGCCTTTACCCAGATCATCCTCAACATGCTGGGCGGCATCGCGTTTTTGGCGGGCCTTATGTTTCTGCACGTCAACGGCATGCCGCTGACCATTTCGGACATGATCGAGCTTTCCGGCGCCGGCACCGCGCAGTCCGCGCTACTGGTGATGCCGGTCGTCCTGCTATCGCTCGCCGCACTTACCAAGGCCGCGCAGATGCCGTTTCACACCTGGCTGCTCGGCGCCATGGTTGCCCCCACGCCCACGAGCGCCCTGCTGCACTCGTCGACCATGGTCAAAGCCGGTGTGTTCCTGATGGTCAAGCTCAGCCCGCTCTATGCCATCTATCCCGTGACTGGCTTTATGGTCACGAGCGTGGGTGCCATCACGTTTTTGCTCGCTGCCCTCATGGCCATCTCGCAGAGCAATGCCAAGCGCGTGCTTGCGTACTCTACCATTTCCAACTTGGGCCTCATCAGTGCCTGCCTGGGTGTCGGCGCGCCCGAGGCCGTATGGGCGGCCATCTTCCTGATCTTGTTCCACACGGTGGCCAAGTCGCTGCTGTTCCTGTGCGTGGGCACGGCCGAGCATCATATCGGCAGCCGCAATATCGAGGACATGGACGGTATGTTCAGCCGCATGCCGCACCTGACGCGTCTGATGATGCTGGGCATCATGGGCATGTTTGTGGCGCCGTTTGGCATGCTCGTGTCCAAGTGGGGCGCCCTGGTGGCGTTTGCGCAGACCGGCAACGTGCTCATGATCATGGTGCTTGCCTTTGGCTCAGCCGCGACGTTCTATTTTTGGGGCAAGTGGCTTGCCAAGCTTTCGGGCGTCGACCCCACGGCTCAAAACGTTGAGGTCAATGTCCATAAGACCGAATGGATGGCGCTCAACACCATCGCCGCGCTGCTGATTCTGTGCTGCGTGGCGTTCCCGGTTATCTCGAGCGGTCTGGTGTCGCCTTACTTGGCCATGGTGTTTGGCCGCGTGCCGTATGTTATTGGCAAGGACGCCATGTATCTGATGGTGGTTATCGTGGCGTTTATCGCCGTGGTGCTGCTGACTTCATTCCGCGTGAGCAACAAACCGCACGTAAACGTATATCTTTCGGGTGTGGGAACCGACAATTACCGCCATTTCCGCGGCTCGATGGGGCACGAGGTAAAGGCCGAAAAGCGCAATTGGTACTCGGAGGACGCCCTTGGCGAGAAGCGTATTGGCCCCGCGGGTAGCGTCGTGTGCTGCAGCATTATCCTGTTCGCGCTGCTGTGTTGCGCGTGGATTGGGCCCGAGCGGCTTGCCATGAGCGCGCCCTCGGTGCTGCGTGGCAAGTATTTCGAAGGCTCGGGTGTCGTGGGCATCTTTATTGGCACCGTGGTGTTTGCCCTGATGGCGCCGCTTGTGGGCGGCCTGATCGACGGTCTTGACCGTAAGCTTTCGGCTCGCATGCAGGGCCGCGTGGGCCCGCGCTTGCTCCAGCCTTTCTACGACGTTGCCAAGCTGCTGCGCAAAGCCCCCGCCAGCGTAAACACCATGGACGACACCTATATGGCGTGCGCGCTCATCTTTACCGTCGTGGGCGGTGGCATCTTTGTGTCGGGCTCCAACACGCTGCTGTGCGCTTTTATGGTGACGCTCGCCGCAATCTTTGTGGTGTTGGCGTCTGCCTCGACGCAAAGCCCGTTTGCCCAGGTTGGCGCCGACCGCGAGCTGCTGCAGGTCATGAGTTACGAGCCCGCCGTTCTGTTGATGAGCGTGGGTCTGTACCTTGCCACCGATAGCTTCGACTCCATCGCCGTGACGGGGCAGTCGGCCCCCATCATCGTGTACAGCGCGCCCATTTTTCTCGCGCTGCTCGCGGTACTCACCATCAAGCTGCGCAAGTCGCCGTTTGACCTTTCGTACTCGCATCACGCGCATCAGGAGATCGTCCAGGGCGTCGCCACCGAGATGAGCGGCAGCACGCTGGCCAAGATGACCCTTATGCACTGGTGCGAGACCGTGCTGTTTTTGATGTGGGTGGGCATGTTCTTTGTTTGGGACAACCCGGTGAGCTGGGTGGTCGCCCTGGTCGTGATGGTCGCGACGTATTTTGTCGAGGTGCTGATCGACAACACCTTCGCCCGTAGCACCTGGCGCAGCTGCTTTAAGCTCGGCTGGGGCGTGGCGCTGGTGTTTGGCCTGCTCAACCTTATGCCCATTCTCGTCGACGTGTTTATTTAGGAGGCGGCATCCATGGATCATAAAATGTCGCGCTCGCCGTGGGTTATTCATTACGACGGCTCGAGCTGCAACGGATGCGATATCGAGGTGCTGGCCTCGCTTACCCCACTGTTTGATGCGGAGCGTTTTGGTGTGGTCAACACCGGCAATCCCAAGCATGCGGATATCTTTTTGGTGACGGGGTCGGTCAACGCGCAGAATCTGCCCGTCGTGCGCCAGATCTACAACCAGATGCTCGAGCCCAAGTGCGTGGTGGCGTGCGGTATCTGCGCGTGCTCGGGCGGCGTGTTCCGCGATGCCTACAACGTTATCGGCGGTGTGGACCGCGCGATTCCCGTGGACGTGTACGCGCCCGGGTGCGCCATTCGTCCCGAGACCGTGATCGACGCCATTGTGGAGGCGTGCGGCATCCTTGATCAGAAGGAGGCCGTGATGCGTGCTGGCGGCGATCCGCTTACCGTGGGCGGTGCCGCAACCTGGGACGGTGGCGTTGAGCTGGGCGAGGACGGATTTGTAGCCGCTGCGAGTGCCGGGGCCGGTGTCGACGCAGGCACGGCTGACGGTGTGCCCGCCGCTGCGAAGGAGGCCGAGTAATGCAAAGGGCAATCTATACCACCGTCGGGATCGACGAGCTCCTGGCGCATGTGCAGGCGTTCAAGGGTGCCGGCGCGCGCTTTGTGCAGATGCATGCCGAGCGCTGTGTGGACGACGGGTCGTATCGCTTGGTCTATACGTTTATCAACGTTCGTGCTGCGCAAGAGCAGATCGCGCGGGACGGAAACTATGCGATTGAGAACCTGGTGGTCGAGGGTGTCGACCAGTACCAGGAGATTCCGTCCATCAGCTCGTATTATCCGGCGGTGTTCCCGTTTGAGAACGAGGTGCATGACCTGTTTGGTCTTGCCATTACCGACATGCAGGTCGACTTTAAGGGCTTTTTCTACCAGGTCTCGACCGCCGAGCCCATGGGTGTGATCACACCCGAGGTGAAAGCCGCGCGCGAGAAGGCCATGAAGGTCCGCGCCGCCGCCGAGGCCAAGGCGCGCAAGGCCGCAGCCGAGAAGGCCGCTGCCGCTGCTGCTGCGGGGGAGGGCGCTGCCGTCGCTCAGCCCGCTGCGGCTGCCGGCTCCGATGCTCAGCACGATGAGGCTGCCGGCTCCGATGCTCAGCACGATGAGGCTGCTGCCAAGGCCGCGCTCAAGGCTGCCGAGATGGAGGCAAAGCTCGCCGCCATGGACCCCGAGAAAGCGGCCAAGGTCCGTGCGGCGCTTGCCGCCAAGGCCGCCCGCGACAAGCAGAAAAAGGAGGCGTAAGGTCCATGGCACATCGCTCCGTTATTCCGTTTGGCCCGCAGCACCCGGTGCTGCCCGAGCCGCTTCATCTGGACCTGGTGATCGAGGACGACCGCGTCATCGAGGCAATTCCGCAGATCGGCTTTGTGCACCGCGGACTCGAGAAGCTCACCGAAAAGCGCGACATGCACCAGTTTGGCTACATCGCCGAGCGCATCTGCGGCATCTGCGCCGTGGGCCACAGTTGCGGCTATGCCAGCGTCTGCGAGCGCATGCTCGACATCGAGGTGCCCGGCCGCGTGCAGTATATCCGCACCATTTTGCATGAGCTTTCGCGCATCCACTCGCACCTGCTGTGGCTGGGTCTGCTCGCCGATGCCTTTGGCTTTGAGGCGCTGTTCTATCGGTCGTGGACCCTGCGCGAACAGATTCTCAAGATCTTCGAGAGCACCTGCGGCGGCCGCGTGATCCTTTCGATTAACGAGATCGGCGGCCTTAAGCACGACATCGAGGACTCCGAGCTGGCGGGTATTGTCCAGACACTCGATGCCATGCGTCCCGACTACGAAGCCCTGGTGCATACGTTTTTGGATGACGACAGCTGCGGCGAGCGCTTGCATGGCGTGGGCGTGATCAGCAAGAAGGACGCGCTGGATCTGTCGATGGTCGGCCCGTTCGGTCGCGCCTCGGGCGTGGATTACGACGTGCGCATGTTTGGCGACGGCGCCTATGCGGATCTGGCCGCGTTTGAGCCCATTGTGGCGACCGACGGCGACTGCTATGCCCGCTGCCAGGTGCGTTGTGCCGAGGTCACACAGGCCATGGACATTATTAAGGAACTTGTCGGCAAGATTCCGCACGACGGAATCGGCGGGCGCACCAAGCTCACGCCGGCCGACGGTGCCCGCGGCGAGGTTGTGATTGAACAGCCGCGCGGCGAGGCGTACTACTATGTGCGCGGCAACGGCACCAAGAACCTGGACCGCTTCCGCGTGCGAACGCCGACGTCGCAAAACCTGGCGGGTCTGACGCATGCGCTGCAGGGCGTGCTCCTTGCCAACGTGCCCATGATTATCCTGACCATCGACCCCTGCATTAGCTGCACGGAAAGGTAGGCGCGGCATGAGTTTACTGACATTTGCCAAGACGGCCTTGGGTTCTATGGTCAAGCAGCCGGTCACGGTTTGCTATCCGCAGGAGAAGCTCGCAGCGCCCGAGCGCTTGCGCGGACATATCGTTAACGACATGGATGTGTGCATCTGCTGCGGCATGTGCGCACGTCGCTGCCCGGCGGGCGCCCTTGCGGTTGACCGCAAGGGCGGAACGTGGTCGATCGACCCGTATGCCTGTGTGGTGTGTGGTGAGTGCATCGAAAGCTGTCCCAAGCACTGTCTGAGTATGGACACCGCCCGTACTCCGGTTGCGGCGGATAAGACTCCCACGGTAGAAACCAAGCCGGAATAACGCTGGAATAGGGACCGGCGGGGCAAAAATGCCCCGCCGGTCCCGCGCGTGAACGCGCTCATGGGTCACCGCGAACAAAACTATGCCGGTTTACTACGATAAATCGCCAACCTCCAATCACACCGCATTCGGCAAAAACAAAACCGCAGGTAGACGGCTTGCGACTTTGCGAAAAAAGCGGGTGTGGTCGGGGACTCCGTATTTATCGTAGTAAACCGGCATAGTTTTGAAATGGCACCGTATCAGTAGCAGCCTCTGATCCCCCGGGGACGGAGGAAAACGGATCATTTTAGCCTCGCGAGGACCTCCGCGCGACCCGTCTGCCACGAAATGGGCCTATCTACTACGTTTGGGTGGCTACCCCCAACCATGGCGAATAACGCGAAAACAAAACCGCAGGTAGAACGCCTGCGGTTTTTCGAAAAACGTGGGCATGGTCGGGGGTACCGGGCTAAACGTAGTAGATGGGCCAGTTTCGTGGCGGACGCCACCGACTGCTCCCTTGGGGATGGAAGAAAACGGGCCATTATGACCAGTCGATCTCGAGTCGCACCCGTTTTCCTGCGAAAACCCTCGTGTCTCAACTTTGGTGAGACATTTGTCTCACGCTCAAAACCGAATCTGGAACGTGTGTCACCTGCCCAAATTGTGTCTCATTTCGTAACTTTAGGATGATGCAAGGTCTGAGTCCGCGAGAAGGGAGACGCGATGAGTAAGTACACGAGGGGTCTCTTGGCGGTGATACTGGCCGTAGTGCTGGTGTTGCCGGCTGCAGCGTTTGCCATGCTGCCCGAGGCCAACGCCAGGTCCAGCACCGGAATGGACGGACCGACAGTAAGCGGAAAGGTCGTCGACCCCAATACCGGTGACAACTGGACATACTGGGCTGCCGGCTCTGACGGCAGCGGCAAAATCACGACACAAAACGTCGGCCGAATCTGGACCGACAAAACAGTCGAGGTCGGCGAGGAGTCGGACTTTCTAACCACGCTTTCGGCGATATCCTCGACATCCAACACAACGACGACGGTCCCCAAGCCGCTCGACATCGTGCTGGTGCTGGATGCTTCTGGCTCGATGAGTGACCCTATGAGTTCAAGCGATCGTACCAAGCGTATTGACGCGCTAAAGACCGCAGCCAATAGCTTTATAGACAAGATTGCCGAAGAAAATGCAAAGATCTCGGACGAGTCCAAGCGGCATAAGGTCGCCATTGTAAAGTTCTCGGGCAATAAGACTGAGCAGGTCGGCAACGGTACTTATCGTGAAGGCGGCCACACTTACAACTATTCGCAGACCATGAAAACCTTGACGCTTTGCTTGGGCGAGGATGCGGAGAGCCTTAAGAGCACGGTCAGCTCCATTTCCCCTGCCGGCGCCACGCGTGCCGACTATGGCATGGATCTTGCCGAGGGCATTTCTGGCCGCGAAGACGCCAAGAAGGTCGTCCTGTTCTTTACCGATGGTTCGCCCACGAGCTACAACAGCTTTGAGTCCTCGGTTGCCGATAGCGCCATCAACAAGGCAAACAGCCTGAAGAAAGACGGCACCGTCATTTACACCATTGGCATCTTTAGCGGCGCGAATCCCAGTGCCGATCCCACGGCCTCCGGCACGATTAACGAGAATAAGTTCATGCACGCCGTGTCGAGCAACTATCCTGCCGCCACGTCCAACATTTCTTACTGGGGCGAGTGGACCATCAACTTTGGTGCGCGCGCAGAAAACGCCAATTACTACAAGTCGGCGAAAAACGCCCAGGAGCTCGAGGACATCTTTAAGGACATCTCGGAGAGCATCACCGAGGTCGTTGGCTATCCGACCGAAATCCACGACGGCTATGGCGAGCATAAGTCCGGCTACATTACGTTTACCGATGAGCTGGGCGACTTTATGCAGGTCGATGGCTTCACCGAGGTCGAATACAACGGCAAGACGTTTAAGGGCCCGGAGGATCCGTCCACCACGGGTAATGTCGACACCTACACTTTTACCGGCGAAGCTGCGAATCTGGTCATCACCGTTCAACGCGCCGCAAAGGATAACCCTCAGCAGGGCGACATCGTAGAGGTCAAGATCCCTGCGTCGCTGATTCCGCTGCGCAAATTTAACGTCGACAAGACCAAGGGCACGCTTACAGTCAACGACGTCGAGCCCATCCGCGTGAAGTACGCTTCGAGCGTCAAGGCTATCGCGCGCGAAAACCTGTTCACCCCTGATGAGGTGCTGAAGAAGTACATCGATAAGAATACGACCGGCGAGCAGGGCTCCGAGTCCGTTGCCTTCTATGCCAACAAGTGGAGTGACAAGGACCTGGGCGACACGGTCGCCAACTTTACGCCCGCCACCACCAACCGTTACTACTTCTTCCAGAAGCAGACGCCCATTTACACGGATCCCGCCTGCACGCTGCCCGCGAAGGGACAGCTGGCGAGCGGCCGCCTTTATTACTACCAGGATGAGTTTGAGGTAGCGGACGCCAACGGCAAGCTCGACCACGGCACCACCGTTATCGAGTTTTCCGGCGAACATGCTGCGCAGTTTGCGGGCGGCGTGGTTGACGACGGGAGCGGAAACCTGTCGTTTAGCGAGGGAACCGCACGCCTGGCCTTTATTGACGAGCTTCATACCGACAAGAGCGACAACTTGACCGAAACCGCTTCCGACGTGCTCAATCCCAAGTGGAACGACACGTCCTCCAAGGCTAGCGCAACGCAGGTCAATTCTCACCTGGGCAACAACGGCAAGATCAGCTTTGCGTACAACATGACGCCGGCGACGGTGAATACCAAGGCCGACTTTGGCTTGACCAAGGTACTCGTGGGCCGCAGCGGGTCGGATACCGATGAGTTTAAGTTTGAGCTGACGCCCGAGGGCAACGCCCCGATTCCCGTGTCCGCGACTGCGTCCGTGCACCTGGACGACGAGGGCAAGGCTGCCATCGACTTTGGCACGATCGAATACAAAGAGCCCGGCACGTATGTCTACAAGGTCAGCGAAAAGAACGCCGGGACCACGGTCGATGGCGTTACCTACAGCAAGAATGTTGCGGAGATCACCGTGACGGTTACGCCCAACAAGAAGGGCGAGCTCAGCGCTGCCGTGGAGGTAACCTCGGGCAAGACCGAGTTCAGGAACACCTACGCTACGAATCCTGTTGAGTCCAGCGTTACCGACAAGATTGCCGTGACCAAGTCCCTGAGCGGCCGTGACCTTGCGGCCGGCGAGTTTAGTTTTGAGCTGCGCGAGGTTAAGGGCGAGGACTCCGAGCTTATCGAGACCGTTGCGAATGCCGCCGACGGCAAGGTGACGTTCAGCCCCATCAAGTACACCAAGATCGGCCAGCACACCTACAAGCTGCGCGAGGTCAAGGGTAACGCCGGTGGTATTGCCTACGATGAAACGGTCTACACCATCGTGACGACCATCAGCGATAACGGCAAGGGCCAGCTGGTGGCTACGCATGAGCTGAAGGACGCCAAGGACGTCAAGAGCATCGAGTTCAAGAACTCCTACAATACGAAAGACGCCGAGGCGTCGCTTGCGGGCATCAAGAACCTGCAGGTTGCTGACGGTTTGACCCCGGCCGACATCGCCGGCAAGTTCACCTTTACCGTGACTCCCGACGAGGCCGGCGCCCCGATGCCCGAGCGCACGACCGGAACCAACGACGCGGCCGGCAAGGTCGACTTTGGCAAGATCACCTTTACGCTCGACGCCCTCAACAAGGTTCTGGGCGAGAAACCCGAAAAGCGCGAGCACACCTTTACCTACACCGTGACCGAGTCCGGCGAGGTAGCCGGCGTGACTAACGATGCCAAGCCTTCGCGCACGGTGTCCTTTACCGTGACCGATAACGGCAAGGGCAATCTGAGCGTGTCCCGCAAGCCGGACGGCAACGCGGCCTTCACGTTCACCAATACCTATAGCGTGACGCCTGTCGAGACGCGCGTCACCGACGAAATCACCGCGACCAAGCGCCTGACCGGGCGCGACCTCAAGGACGGCGAGTTTGGCTTTGAGCTCGTCAAGGGCGAGGGCAAGGACGCCCAGGTTGTTGCTACCGGCACCAACGACGCCAGCGGCAAGATCACGATGAGTCCCATCGAATACGACAAGCCCGGAACGCACACTTACACGCTGCGCGAGGTCAAGGGCAAGACTGGCGGCATCACCTACGACGGCAAGACCTATACCATCGAGACCACCATCACCGACAAGGGTGACGGCACGCTCGAGGCGAAGCATGAGCTGAAGGACGACGCCGAGAAGGCCGAGTTCACCAACTCTTACAAGCCTGGTTCCAAGGACTCCAGCGTCACCGACCAGATCACCGCGAAGAAGGTCCTGACCGGGCGCGAGCTTGGCCTTGTGGCCGGCGAGTTCCGTTTTGAGCTCGTCGAAGGTAACGTTGTTGCCGCTACCGGCACCAACAATGCCGACGGCAAGATCGTGATGGACCCCGTCACGTACACCGAGGCCGGCGAACACACCTACACGCTGCGCGAGACCAAGGCCGGCGCCACCGAGAACGGCATTACCTACAGCACCGCCCAATACACCATTGTGACTACGGTTACGGACAACGGCGACGGCACCCTCAGCGTCGAGCACAAACTGCAGAACGTCGAGGAAGCGATCTTCGAGAACGCCTACAACGTGACCCCCGAGCGCTCCAGCGTCACCGATCAGATCACCGCGACCAAGTCCCTGACCGGGCGCGACATGACCGCCGGTGAGTTCTCCTTCGAGCTCGTCGAGGGCGAGGGCGAGGACGCCAAGGTCGTTGCCACTGGCACCAATGCGGCTGACGGCACGATTACGATGAGCGCCGTGACGTACGACAAGCCCGGCGAGCACACCTATATCCTGCGCGAGGTTAAGGGCGCCGAAGGCAACGGCATCACCTACGACGACAAAACCTATACCGTCGTGACTACGATCACCGATAATGGCATGGGCAAGCTCGTGGCGAAGCACGAGCTGAAGGATGCCAAGACTGCTGAGTTCAAGAATTCCTACAAGCCGAACGCCGGAGAGTTTAGCGTCACCGACGAGATCACCGCGACCAAGTCCCTGACCGGGCGCGAGCTCAAGGACGGCGAGTTCTCCTTCCAGCTCGTTGAGGGCGAGGGCGAGGACGCCAAGGTCGTCGCCACTGGCAAGAATGCCGCTGACGGCACGATTACGATGAGCGCCGTGAAGTACGACAAGGCCGGAACGCACACCTACACGCTGCGCGAGGTCAACGGCGGAACCACCAGTAAGGGCATCACCTACAGCGACGCCAAGTACACCATCGAGACGACCATCACCGACAACGGCGACGGCACGCTCAAGGCTGAGCATGTCCTGAAGGACGCCACGGCTGCGACTTTCGAGAACAGCTACAGCGTGACCCCGCTCGAGACTGAGCTCGACTTTGGTCTGAGCAAGGCCATCGACGGCCGCGACTGGACGGATGCGGACGAGTTCAGCTTTACCATCACCGCTCCCGAGGGCACCCCGCTGCCCGACCCCGCAACCGTGACCGTGAGTAACAAGAACGCGGACGACAACGGCATCGCCGCCATCAAGTTCGGCAAGATCCGCTACACGGCTGCTGGAACCTACAAGTACGAGATCCGTGAGAACGCGGGCAACGCGGCCGGCATGACGTATGACGGGCATGTCGCGACCGCCGAAGTGACCGTGACTGAGAACGACGAGGGCAAGCTGATCGCCAATGCCACCAAGAAGGAAAGCGGACGCTTCACCAACACGTACCGCACTGAGCTTAACTACACCGCGGCCGGCGGCCTTAAGCTCAGCAAGACCCTCTCCGGACGCCCCATGACCGAGGGCCAGTTCACCTTTACCGTGACGCCCGCCGATGCGGCTTCTGCCGACGCGCTCGGCCTGCACGAGGGCGCCAACGTGTACAAGTCCCCTGCGACGGCAGAGGCAACAGTCGGCCTGATTGACATCTTGGCGGGCCATGAGGTCAAGTTTACGCAGGCAGATGCCGGCAAGACCTTCACATACACCGTGGCCGAGAAGAACGACGGCCAGTCCGGCTACACCTACGACGACGCCGAGCGCACCGTGACGATCGCTATCGCCGACGATGGCGCCGGCACGCTTACCGCTACGACGACCGTTTCTGGCGGTTCCGATAGACCGCTGACCACTGAGTACAAGACCGGTGCCAGCGCGGTCGAGAGCGCTGTGGTCCCGTTCGGCAACAGCTATAGTGCATCGACCGATAGCCCGGGTACTCCTGCCAAGGTCGTTGCCACCAAGAAGCTGACCGGTCGTCCGATGGCCAACGGTGAGTTCTACTTTGGCATCGCCTACGCGGGCGAGACGGAAGCCATCGATGGTACGTGCGTTACCAACTTCAATGGTCAGGTGAGCTTTGGATGGCTGCATTACGACACTGAGATGCTCGCCAACCTGGTGAGCGCCGGGCGTGCCATCCGCACCGACGCAGACGGCAAGCTTAGGTGGACCATCAGCTACACGGCCTTTGAGTACACGAACTTGCTGGCCGACCAGGGCATTACCGCCGCGAAGCCGAGCTTTAGCTTTAAGGTCATCGTCGTTGACAACGGCGACGGAACCCTGACGGCGACGCCCGACTACGGTGGCACCGAGCCCGTGTTCGAGAACGTTTACGGCGCCGAGGCCGTGAATGCCACGCTCGCCGGTACCAAGAAGCTCCAGGCTGCCGAGGGCCTGACCCCGGCCGACATCACGGGCAAGTTCACCTTTACCGTGACCGCCGACGAGGCTGGCGCCCCGATGCCCGAGCGTACGACCGCAACTAACGACGCGGCCGGCAACGTGGACTTTGGCAAGATCCACTTTACGCTCGACGACCTCAACCGCGCCCTGGGCGTGACGACCGATGCTTCTGGCGATGCAGCGAGCGATGCTGAAGCAAACGCCGACGAGGCTGAGGTTGACGCTGACGCTGTCGACGCCGACGAGTCTAACGACGAGTCCGAGCCCGCAGCCCCCACCGCTCCGCGCTCGCACACCTTTACCTACACGGTGACCGAGTCCGGTAGCGCCCCTGGCGTGACCAATGACGCCAACGCCATGCGCAAGGTTTCCTACACCGTGACCGATGACGGCGCTGGGCACCTGAGCGTCAAGCGCGACGGCGGCGACGGTGCGGACTTTACGTTCACCAACACCTACAGCGTGACGCCCACCGATTCTGTCGTGACCGACCAGGTCAAGACGGTCAAGCGCCTGACCGGACGCGACCTTGCAGCTGGCGAGTTCACGTTTGAACTGCTCGAGGACGGCGTGGTTGTCGCGAGCGGCACCAACGACGCCAACGGTACCGTCACGCTGAGCCCGATCCACTACGAGGCACCCGGCACGCACACGTACACGCTGCGCGAGGCTTGCCCCAACGCGCTCGGCCTGTACAAGGGCGTCACCTATGACGGAACGACCTACACCGTCGTGACCACCGTCTCCGACAACGGCGACGGCACACTGACCGCGACGCACAAGCTCGATGGAACCACCGAGTCCGCTGGCTTTACCAACAAGTATCACGCCATGCCCACGCAGGTCTCCATCGGCGCGATCAAGGTGCTCGAGGGACGCGAGCTCAAGAAGGACGAGTTTAGCTTTAAGCTCGTTGGCGAGGACATCGAGTCTACGGTTACCAACGATGCCGACGGCAAGATCAACTTCGACAAGTTCGAGTACGACGAGCCTGGTACGTACGTCTACACCATCAGCGAGGTCAAGGGCGACGAGGCCGGTATGACCTACGACAAGTCCGTCTTTACCGCGACCGTCAACGTGGTCGACGACGGCGAGGGCAACCTCAAGGCGAACGTCACCTTTACCAAGGGCGACAAGAGCGTCGGGGGTATCGTGTTCAACAACACGTACAAGAAGCCCGAGACGCCCGTGCCGACGCCCGATCCCGGCACGCCCAAGACCGTGACGAACATCGTCAAGACGGTCAAGGGTTTCCTGCCCACCACGGGTGACCAGCAGGCCGCTGCACTGCTCATGGCATTTGTCATTGCCATGGCCGGCGTCGGAGCCCTGGTCTGGGGTATCCGTAAGCGCTAGGCACACTGGCAGCGCCCGGGGCAAAAAGGCCCCGGGCGGCCGGCGGGGAGCCAGAACATAGCCCCCACCCCCCCCAGCCGCCACGGAGGTATCTCCCTCCTCCGTGGCGGCGCTTTTGTGCTTAGGCGAGAAGGGCTTGCCACGAAATGGGCCCATCTACTATGTTTATCCCCTTACCCCCAACCATGCCAAAAAACGCGAAAACAAAACCGCAGGTAGAACGCCTGCGGTTTTCTGGAAAACGCGGTTATGGTTGGGGGTATCGGGTCAAACGTAGTAGATGGGCCGATTTCGTGGCGGGCGCCGTCAGCCGATCTCCGCGGGCGGAAGAAATCGGATCATTTTGGTCCCGCGAGGCTTGCGGAGGCGCTCGTGCAGGGCCGCCCGAACAAAACTATGCCGGTTTACTACGATGAATTCGACATTCCCGACCATGACTGCATTTTTCTAAATATTGCAAGCGTTCTACCTGCGGTTTTGTAAGCGCGCAATTTGCCGTGGTCGAAGGCGGGCGATTCATCGTAGTAATCCGGCATACTTTTGAAATGGCATTAAATCGATAGCAGCCATTTTGCCATGCCGGGGTGGTCGGTTGTTGGGTAATTACCCTCGCAGGTAGGCGATGGCGATCTGCGTGCGGTTGCGCAGGCCCATTTTGGCAAGGATTGAGCTGATGTGGTTGCGTACGGTGCCTTCGCCCATGTAGGCCGTGGCGGCGATTTCCTTGTTATCGAGGCCGCGGGCGATGAGCTCTGCGACTTCGAACTCGCGGTCGGTCAGGCTGGCAAAGGCGGCGGGCCGGCGGAGCGTGCCCGCCTCAACGCCCGTTCCGTCAAAGTCGATATCCTCGATCGCCTTGCCCTCGAGCACACGTTTACCTTCCATGACCTGCGCCAACGCCGGCGGAATAGCGGCGACATCGGTCTTGATCAGGTAGCCGCGGGCGCCCAGTTTGAGCGCCGACACAATGTACTCCTCATCCGAGAATGTCGTCAGAAACACCACCCGCGCCGCAGAGTCGTGCTCGAGGATCTCGCGCGCCGCCGAAAGTCCGTCGCGCCCCGGCATCTGGATGTCGAGCAGCGCGATATCGGGTGCGTGCTCGGCGTAGAGCGCGACCGCGTCGTCGCCATTGGTGCCGGTGCCCGCTACTTCGATCTGCGTCTGGGCGCCCAGGATAATCTTGAGCGAATCGACCACTAGGCGGTCGTCGTCGACAACGATGAGCCTCATCGGGCCTCATCTCCTTGCGGTTTGGGAACGGTGGCAAACACACGCCAGCCGCCGGCGCCGGCACGCGGGCCGGCGGTGAAGGTGCCGCCAAGCGCCTCGATGCGCTCGCGCATGGAGGCGAGCCCCATGCCCTCGGCGACGCCGCGACCACCCGTCCGGGTCCTGCCAGTGCCATCGTCGGTAACGATGAGCTGGTAAAACGACGGATGCTCCATGCATCGCACAGTGACAGCATGGGCGCAAGCGTGGCGCATGGTGTTGGAGAGCGCCTCGCGCAGGACCGCCGCAAAGCAGTTCGCGACGTTTGCGGGCGCATGTTCGGTCATAACTTCAAGCTCAATCTGCGGGCCGCCGTCCGAGCGCGCGCCTTCAACAATGCGTTCGAGCTGCACGGAAAGGTCGACGGCGTTGTCGTTGAGCGCGTGGACGCTGGCGCGCACAAGCTGGAGCGCCTCGTCAACCGTGCGTTTAACGTCGGCGAAATCGGCGGCGACGCCGGGCTCGTCGGCGTGGACCACGCGCAGGGCTTCGGCCTGCAGTGAGGCGCGCGTGAGCTGGTGCCCGACGTTATCGTGAATCTCGCGCGCGATGCGGGCGCGCTCGGCGAGCGTCGCGAGTTCGACCTCGTAGTCCTGGCGATCGGCAAGATCGCGGTTGCGTGCCTCCAGCGCCAGAGCACGTTCCTGCAGCTCATCGCGGGTGTGGCGCATGCGCTCCTGCCCGTGTTCCAGTTGTGCGGTACGCAGCGACAGTAGGGTGGCGGCGACTGAAAGGATGGCGGTCAGCAGGAGCGTTCGTGCGGTGAGCGCGTCGGTGCGAAAGTCCGCGACGAGCGCAAAGACAAAGGCGACGCCAATGCCCAGCGCGACCCAGGCGTACTCGCGGCGCACGCGTCGCGCGATGTCATAGAGGGCGAGGGGCGCAAACGGCACAAACGGCGGCACGAAGACGGCCGCGATGATGTAAGCGCAGCTCGCGGTCTCGCTCGCGCGCCGGGCGCTTTTCCCCTGCGCGAGCTCGGCCAGCGAGGTGGTAATAACGCCAAGGCAAAACGCCGCGACCAGGCGAGCGTCGACAGCAAGGCCTGTAGCGGCTGCGATACAGCACGCCAGCACGATCGATTTGTCGAAAAGCCTGTTCATACGGGTATTGTACGCGAAGCCGCGCGTGGTGGAGGGGCCGCCTGCGCAACTGTGACATTCCTCCCGCACGGCAAATCGGCGTCGATCGCTCGCTCGAGCGGGGGGGGGGTGCGCCTCCGTCCCCCCCCGCACTCGTGACAAAGCTCACTGGTGCGCGCCGCCCGCTCCTGCGATGATGAAATCGTACCGGGCCACGACCAACAGAAGGGCCGCCTCATGACAGACATCGTCCACGTCGAAAACCTCGTCAAGCGCTACGACGACCTTATTGCGCTCGACCACTTTAACCTGAACATCGCCCCCGGCGAGATCTTTGGCCTGCTCGGCCC
The DNA here is from genome assembly GCA_937995345.1 of uncultured Collinsella sp. Lineage (GTDB taxonomy): Bacteria > Actinomycetota > Coriobacteriia > Coriobacteriales > Coriobacteriaceae > Collinsella. The sequence continues at coordinate 38,666 of CALKKS010000005.1, forward strand.
CAACGGCTCGGGCAAGACCACGTCCATCAACTGCATTTTGCAGCTGCTTTCCTACGACAAAGGCACCATCGAGCTGTTCGGCGAGCCCATGACGCCCACGCGTTACGACCTCAAGCGCCGCATCGGGGTGGTGCCGCAGCAGGTGGCGGTGTTTGACGAGCTCACGGTGCGCGAGAACATCGACTATTTCTGCAGTCTCTACGTCAACGACCGCAAACGCCGCCGCGCGCTGGTGGACGAGGCGATCGACTTCGTCGGTCTGGGCGACTTTACCAAGTTCCGCCCCGGCAAGCTCTCGGGCGGCCTGGCGCGCCGCCTCAACATTGCCTGCGGCATCGCGCACAAGCCCGAGCTCATCTTTTTTGACGAGCCCACGGTGGCAGTCGACCCACAGAGCCGCAACGCCATCCTGGAGGGCATCTGCCGCCTGCGCGACGAGGGCGCCACGGTGGTGTATACCAGCCATTACATGGAGGAAGTCGAGCAGATCTGTAGCCGCATCATGATCATGGACGGCGGGCGCGTCCTGGCGCAGGGCACCAACGACGAGCTCAAGCGCATGATCCAGATGGGCGAGCGCGTGACTGTCGAGGTTGGCGCCGTCGAGCCCGCCACGGTCGAGCGACTGCGTGCCCTCGAACACGTGCTCAGCGTTGAGCTGTCCGGCGGCGAACTTGTCTGCACCTGCGAGGCGAGCCCGCACAACCTGGTGGACATCCTCGACACGCTGCGCGCTGCCGACGTGGCGCTCGGCCGCGTGTGGAGCGAGCCGCCGACCCTCAACGACGTGTTCCTCGAGATCACCGGCCGCGAGCTGCGCGACTAGGGGGCGGCTATGTTCAACACCATCATCACCACGCTCAAGACGCTATTGCGTCGACCGAGTACATGGGTCTGGGGCGCGATCTTTCCCATTGCGCTTTCAACGATGTTCATGTTTATGTTCGCGAACCTGAGCTCTGACGGCAAGGTCGACCCGGTGCCGGTGGCCGTTGTCGCTGACGAAGCCTGGGGCGCTTCGTCCTTTAAGGACGTGGCGACCTCGCTTGCCAAGGAGGGCGACGATCAGCTGCTCGAGATTCACGAGTGCGAGGATGTGACCGCCGCGAACCGTGCGCTCAAGGCCGGCGAAGTCGCGGGCATCTACACGGTCGACGCTGCGGGCACGCCCAAGCTCACGCTGCTATCGAGCTATGACAGCTCGCGTGCGTCGACGGTGCTCACCGACCGCAGCATTCTTGAGACGGTGGCAAGCTCGTATACGCAAAATGCCGAGCTCATGTCCCAGATTGCCCAAGACAACCCGGCCGCCCTTGCCGACCCGGAGGCGGTTGCGCGCGCCCTGTCGCTCGAGGGCGGAACCCGTCGCGTGAGCTTGACGCGCACCACGCCCGACGGCACGACCATTTACTACTACGCGCTTTTTGGCCTGGTTGCGATGATGTCTGCCGAGTTTGCCGCTTTGAGCGTCGTCGACCTGCAGCCCAATCTGTCGGGCCTTGGCGCGCGCCGCTGCGTGGGCGGCCTTTCCAAGACGGCGTCGCTGGCCGGCATCTTTGTCGGCTCGTGGCTGGTTTCCTTTGCCTCGATGGCGGTTGCGATTGGCTACGTGCGCCTAGTCGTTGGCGTCGACTTTGGCGGGCGCGAAGGGCTGTGTCTGGTGGGTGGCGCCGTGTCCGCGCTTGCCGCGACGGGCCTGGGCCTTTTTGTGGGCACGCTGCCCGTTAAGGGTGGCAAGGCGTCCAAGTCGGGCATCCTCACGGGCTTTGCCACCACGTGTGCCCTGTTTGCCGGGCTCTACGGCGAGCCGGCGATGGCGCTTGCCGACGACGTCGCCCGCGCCTGCCCGGCCGAGTGCTGGCTCAACCCCGTCAAGCTCATCTGCGACATGTTCAATCGCCTGTATTTCTTTGAGGACCTGGGGCCCTTCGCCGTCCGCGCCGGCGCGCTCGTCCTGATGGCCCTGGTGTTTGTTGCCGCCGCTACGCTGATCTTTGGAAGGAGCCGCTATGAGCACCTTTAAGACCGCGCTTCGCATGGCGCTGGCGCACCCGTTCTACCTGCTCATCTATACGGTGTTCATCTCGCTCATGGGCGTATTCATCGCGGCATCGGTGAGCTGGAACTCGTCGCAGCTTACCGAGTACAAGCCCTACGACACCAACGTGATCGTGGTCGACCGCGACAATAGCGACCTTTCGCGGGCGCTTACCAAGCACCTGGGTTCGCGCTTTGACCTGGTCACGGGGGTTGGTGACGACACGTACGACCTTGCGGATGCGCTCGCCAAGAGCAACAGCGCCAAGGGCAGCGCCGACTGCGTGTTCTTTATTCCGGAGGGGTTTGAGGACGACCTCGTTGCAGCCGCCCGTGCGGGGGAGGCCCTGCCCAAGCTCGATGTGACCTACGGCGCCGGCACCATGGCGGCGGCGCTTTCGTCTGCCGAGGCCTCGCGGTGGATCTCGCTCGCGGGCGCCGCGGCGGCGCTTGAGCCAGCTGCCTCCAACGGTGGCGTTGCCAAGGCGGCCGAGCATGCTGCCGCCAAGCGTGCCGAGGTCCAGATTGAGCAGGTCAAGGTCGACTCGATTGCCGCCGCCACGCTCGAGTCGTACTTCAACTTTGGCGCGTACGCGATCATCTCGTCGGTCATCGTGTCGGTGGGACTGGTGTTCTCGGGCATGAACGAGCCCGAGCGCGTGCGCCGCATGGAGGCCGGCCCGGTCTCCGAGCGCCAGCGTTCGCTTGCTGTGTTCGCGGCTGCCGCGGTGCTCACCGTCTGCATCTGGTTTGTGTCGAGCATGATGGGTGTCGTGGGCTTTGCCGGCGCGGTTGCCGAGGTCGGCGTGGGTCGTGTGTGTCTGGCACTGGCGGCGACGTTTGCCCTGGCGTGCACGCCGCTGGCCGTTGGCTTTACGCTGTCGAGCCTGGGCGCGCGCGAGGAGCTGCTCAACGGTGTGGGCAACCTGCTCGGCATGCTCATGACGTTTTTGGGCGGCGCCTGGATGCCGCTTTCGATGATGGGCTCGGCCGTGCAGACCGTGGCGCACTTTGTGCCGACATATTGGGTGAACGACGCGATCGGCAAGGCGCTTGCCTCGGACCTGACGTCTGCCGTGTTGGGCGACATCGCCTGCGATCTGGGCGTCACGGTGCTCTTCGCCGCGGCCATCGCCGCCGTAGGCCTAGCCCTCGCGCACAACAAATCCCGCGCCTAGCCACCTAGTCATTGGGGACGTTCTTAAACGACTGGTCGCTGGGGACAGTCTTTGCCGATTCGCCGGCTCGCCGGCCGGGCTGGCAAGGACTGTCCCAATATGCCGGGTGGCGAAAGGGCGTCCCTAGCGGCACTCATTGGGGACAGACTTAAATGAGCGATTTCACTCATTTAAGTCTGTCCCCAATGAGTAGGTTGGAAAAAATCCTGCCTGTCGCTTAAAAATAGTTCGCCGGGGTTTACTATTACCTTAGAAAAGTAGCAACAGGCTAACAACGGGGGATAGCATGGCGACAAAGCAAGCCTACGTCCAGGTCAAAGGGCTCAAGAAACACTATGGCGACGGTGATGCACGCCTGACGGTGCTCGACGGCATCGACGCGTCCATCAACCGCGGCGAGATCTGCGTCATGCTGGGGCCGTCGGGCTCGGGCAAGTCGACCTTTCTCAACCTCATTGGCGGCCTGGAGGATGCCGACGGCGGCTCCATCATGGTGGACGGCTGCGACCTCACCGTGCTCAAGCCTGCCGATCTGGGCGAGTACCGCCGCCGCGAGCTGGGCTTTGTCTTCCAGTTCTACAACCTGGTGCCCGACCTTACCATTAAGGAAAACATTGAGGTCACGGCGCACCTGTCCAAAAACCCGCTCAATGTCGATGACCTGCTGCGCTCGCTGGGCCTCTACGAGCACCGCAACAAGTTCCCGCGCCAGGTCTCGGGCGGCCAGCAGCAGCGTTGCGCCATCGGCCGCGCGCTCGTCAAAAACCCGGGCCTGCTGTTGTGCGACGAGCCCACGGGCGCGCTTGACTACAAGACGTCCAAGGAAATCTTGCAGCTCATGGAGGATGTCAACCGCACTTACGGCTGCACCATCGTCATCGTCACCCACAATGCCGCCATCGCGCGCATGGCAAATCGCGTGCTGCGCCTGCGCGACGGGCGCATCGTCGAGGACGAGCTCAACGATGCGCTCGTCGCGGCCGCCGATCTCGATTGGTAGGCGACGCCATGACACCTCTCGCAAAGCGACTCCCGCGCGAGCTGCGCCGCAATATCGGCAAGTACCTGGGCATCTTTTTGCTTATGTGCGGAAGCATCGCCCTCACGTCGGGCTTTTTGCTCGCGGCGCATTCCATCGGCTGCCTTATCGACGACATGCGCGATGCGTACACGATTGAGGACGGCCGCGTGACCACCTCCTTCGAGGCCACCGACGAGCAGCTCAAGGCTGCCGAGGACGCGGCAAAGGACGTCGGCGGCGTTACGTTCTACAAGAACTTCTCTATCAACGCCATCATCAAAAAGGCGGCTGGCGACGACGGCACCAAGCGCACCCTGCGCACCTATGCGCACCGCACCAAGGTCGATATCGCGTCCTACTGTGAGGGCAGGCAGCCCAGGGCGGACGATGAGGTGGCAATCGACCGTGTCTTCGCCACCAACAACGACCTCGCCGTGGGCGATAAGGTCGAGCTTGAGGGCCGCACCTACACCATCTGCGGCATCATGACCCAGCCCGATAGCCAGGCGCTGTTCCTCAACAATTCGGACTTTACGGTGAACACCATCACGTACGGCGTGGCCGAGGTCACCGACGCCGGCTTTGCCGCGCTCGAGGATGCCGGCGGCGCGCCTGCCTATACCTACTCCTTCACCTTTGCCGATCGCGACCTCCCCACCGCGGATCGCATCGATGCGGAGCAGGATATGGTCGAGGCGCTGATCGATGCCGATGCGCGCGTGGACGATCTGATCGATGTCGATTCCAATCAGGGCATTGGCTATGCGCGCGACGACGTGGACGGCGACTCCATGATGTGGATGACGTTGCTCGACATCATCATCGTGATCATGGCGTTTGTCTTTGTGGTGCTCACCGACGCCACCATCGAGGAGGAGAGCGCCATTATCGGCACGCTGCTCGCCAGCGGCTATCGCCGCCGCGAGATCGTGCTGCACTACCTGGCACTTCCCGCCATCGTGGGCGTGCTCGCGGCGCTTTTGGGCACCGCGCTCGGCGTTGCGTTCTTTACCGAGCCCATGCGCGGCCTCTATTACGGTTCGTACAGCCTGCCTCCCTTCCAGGTGTATTGGAGCTGGGAGATCTTCGTGAAGTGTGCCGTGGTTCCCGCCGCCGCGCTCATCCTCATCACGCTGGTGGGTTTGCTTCGCAAGATGGGCAAGACGCCGTTGCAGTTCCTTCGTCACGAGGCGAGCGGCAAATCGGGCACCAAGCGCGGCCTGCAGCTGCCGGAGCGCATGGGTTTTGTTTCCCGCTTCCGCCTGCGTATCTTCCTGCGCAATCTGGGCAACTTCGCCACGCTCTTCGTGGGCATCGCGTTTGCCTCGCTGCTACTGCTCTTTGGCCTGGCGATTCTGCCCACGATGACGCACTATGCGGACAACCTGGAGACGAGCCTGGTCGCCAAGCACCAGTACACGCTCAAGGCGCCGCTGGAGCTCGAGGGCACTGCCGAGGAGCGTGAGCAGTGGTCGGCACTCGAACGCTTGCAGTCGGTTGACGGCGCGCTGCTTTCTGCCGCCCAGGATGCTGATGATGAGCTTGACGACGCGGCCGATGCGGCGCAGACGGCAGCCGATGCCGCAGCCAGCTCTCCGTCTGCCGAGAGCTTGGCCGCGGCGCAGGACGCGCTCGCAAGCGTTCGGGACAAGAAGGATGCGCTCTATGCGCGCCTCGACGACCTGGCCGATGCCCTTGGCTGCGACCGCGACGAGGCTATCGACCTGATCGACAAGGCGTCGAAAATCGACACTGACAACGACGATATCCACCCGGTCAATACGACCGACAACGGCGCGGGTGCAATCGCGCAGGCCGAGAAATATGCCGTTTACCAGCTGCAATACGACCGCGGCGATGGTAATGGCGAGGAGACGATTTCTGTCTACGGCATCTCGGCAAACTCGCGCTACTGGAAGGGCCTCAACGTCGGCGATGGCCGTGTCGTCTTTGGCGGCGGCCTGCTCGACAAGTTTGGCTGGGGCGAGGGCCAGAAGGTCGAGCTTCGCGACAAATACGAGGCTCGCAATTACTCTCTTGAGTACGCGGGCAAGGACTGCATCTGGGGTTCAAAGTCGGACATGAATATCTATATGAGCATCGACGACTTTAACGAGCTGTTCGGCAACGACGCCGCCTACTTTAACGGCTATGTGAGCGACGAGAAGCTCGACCTCGACGCACGTTACTTTGCCGGCGACACCACGCCCGACGACATGCGTGCCGTGGGCGACCAGTTTATTGGCATGATGAGCGACATGATCGGCATGATGGTCGGGCTCGCGGTGTTTATCTTCCTGCTGTTTATGTACCTGCTGACCAAGGCCGTGATCGACCACAGCGCCCGCTCGATCAGCTACATGAAGGTCTTTGGCTATCGCGACGGCGAGATCTCGCACCTGTACATCCGCTCGATCACGCTGTGCGTGGCGGCGTCGCTCGTGCTGAGCCTGCCCGTGATCATCGGCTCGCTTACGGCCATCTTCCGTTCGATGCTGCTCGCCTACAACGGCAATATTGAGATCTACGTGCCCGCTTGGTCCATGGCGGCGTGTGTGGGCATTGGCCTTGCGACCTACCTGGTCGTGGCACTGCTACACACGCGCTCTATCAAGCGCGTCAGCCTGGCCGAGGCCCTCAAAGTCCAAGAGTAGTCATTGGGGACAGACTTAAACGACCAAGAGTGGTCATTGGGGACAGGCTTAAATGACTGGTCATCGGGGACAGTCTTTGCCGATTCGCCGGTCGGGCTGGCAAGGACTGTCCCCAAGCACTCATTTAAGTCTGTCCCCAATGAGTGTGTCCCCAATGAGTGGCTAGGTGCGGCGCTTGACTTCAACCCCGCTTTAACGGGTACCATTCTCTATGTCTGTAATGCCATATAGACCGAGGGGATAGATCTATGACCGCAACTGCACCCGCAGCACCAGCAAAGGTGTACTTCACCAACCTGCGCACGCACGGCCGCGAGAGCCAGCTCGACAAGCTTAAGCGCCTCATCCGCCGCGCCGGTATCGAGCAGATCGACTTTGAGAACAAGTTCGTCGCCATCAAGATCCACTTTGGCGAGCTGGGCAACCTGAGCTTTTTGCGCCCCAACTATGCCCGCGCCGTCGCGGATGTCGTGAAGGAGCTGGGCGGCAAGCCCTTCCTCACCGACTGCAACACGCTCTATGTGGGTAGCCGCAAAAACGCGCTCGAGCACATCGACACCGCCTACCAGAACGGCTTTACCCCGTATGCCACGGGCTGCCAGATCATCATCGCAGACGGCCTCAAGGGCACCGACGAGGCGCTCGTCCCGGTCGAGGGCGGCGAGTACGTGCGCGAGGCAAAGATCGGCCAGGCACTCATGGACGCCGACATCGTGATCAGCCTCACCCACTTTAAGGGCCATGAGCAGGCCGGCTTTGGCGGCGCCATGAAGAACCTGGGCATGGGAGGCGGCAGCCGTGCCGGCAAGATGGAGCAGCATGCCGCCGGCAAGCCGAGCGTCGATACCACCAACTGCGTAGGTTGCCGTGCCTGCGAGAAGATTTGCGCGCACAGCGCCATCACGTTTGACGGTACGCGTGAGCGCGAGCTTGCCAACGGCAGCACCCGCACGGTTCACGTGGCTACCATCGACCACGATCGCTGCGTGGGCTGCGGACGCTGCATCGCGGCGTGCAACCAGGACTGCATCAAGCCCGACTATGACGCTGCGGCCGACGTGCTCAACTACAAGATCGCCGAGTACACCAAGGCCATCGTCGACGGCCGCCCGAGCTTCCACATCTCGCTCGCCATGGACATCAGCCCCAACTGCGACTGCCATCCCGAGAATGACACGCCCATCGTCAACGACATCGGCATGTTCGCGAGCTTCGACCCGGTCGCCATCGACCAGGCCTGTGCCGATGCCGTCATGGCATCCGAGCCGCTGCCCAACACCGAGCTCACCGATAGCGCGGCCAAGATGGAGCACAATCACGAGCATCTGGAGGGCGAGCAGGCGCGCGATCCCTTCTGCATCACGCATCCCGACACCGACTGGCGCGCGTGCATCGCGCATGCCGAGAAGATCGGCCTGGGCACGAGCAAGTACGAGCTCATCGAGGTCAAATAGCGCCTGGCTATTGGACAAAACAAGCGCCTCTGTGGCGTAAGTTGAGCAAAAGCCGCCCGCGAGCACAACGCTCACGGGCGGTTTTCCGGAAGTATGCGGCAAATTTCGAGACCGCCGAGCACACGACGTTTTTTGGCAACAAAACCCCTGATAAATTGTTGATAAAACTGCGGTCTGGTCGGCAGTTCCAGATTTTGCCGCATACTTCCGAAAATAGGGGGTCAGATAAATCCCCGGACGTTGCTTTTTGCCTAAAAATTCTTTCCGAGGAAGTCGTCGACCGTATTCCAGTAGAGCTCGGGGTCAACTTGCGCACTCTTGGCGTGGGTGGCGCCATGGATGGTGAGCTTTTGCTTGACCTTGCTGGCGCACGCGTCGTAGTTTTGGTCGAGCATGCCGTACGGCACAAAGGTGTCCTGGTCGCCGTGGATAAACAGCATGGGAACCGTCGCGTGTTTGAGTTGCTCCACACTGCTTGCCGTATGAAAGTCGTAGCCTGCGCGCACGTTGCACACCAAGTTTGCTACATCGAGCAAGGGAAAGCTGGGCAGGCCGAACACGTCCTTGAGCTGCAGAGAAAACTCGTCCCAAACACTCGTATAGCCACAGTCCTCGATAATGCATTTCACGTTTGCGGGCAGAGATTCCCCCGCGACGTCCATGGCGGTTGCCGCACCCATCGACTCGCCAAAGACCAGGATGCGCGCCTCGGGATCGGTAGCAACGATCCGCCCGATCCACGCGACGACATCGAGCCGCTCGGGCCAGCCCATGCCGATATAGTCGCCGCCGGAGCGCTCGTGGGCGCGGGCGGCAGGTGCGAGTACATTTATGCCGCGGTCATGGAATCGTTTGGCGTATCGGGCCATACCGATGGGCTCATCGGTGTATCCATGTAGGCAGATAGCGTAATTGTGCGTGCTCTCTGGGGCGGCAAAATACCAAGCGGCAAGTTCGGTTCCGTCATCTGCGGTGAGGCTGCTGCTCTTGCGGTTTTCCTTAAACCATGCCCGCGCCTCGGTGTCCTCGGCATCCGGCTGCTCACCTTCTTTGTCGTTCTTGCTGTCCTGCATCATCTTCATGGTGTAGGGCGCCTGGGGGTTCAGGGCAAAGTCGAACAAAAAATTGCCGGCAAACCCCAGCAGCGCGACAACGACTACCAACGTAACAATGCCGGCTATCTTGAGCTTTCGATGGGGGTGTGCGCTTTGAGGCATTTACGGTTCTCCTTATAGATGTTAATACATCAACATTTAAAACAAGCGCATTATGGATGTTCGCCGTTGATGCGTCAACAAGCAAAGAATGGGTAAACAAAGGGTCACGTATGGTGCAAATTTCGCACGTACCCAGACGCTTTGATATAGTGTTGAGAACTCTTTACGTTGGAGGATGTAACCGGCATGTCCGATTCGAGCGACAGTTCTAAGCCGCGACCCAAGACCGCGGCCGTTCCACACTACACGGTGGGCGAGGAGATCATGAACTCCGTCACCCATGGTGTCGGCTGCCTGCTGGGTATCGCGGGCCTGGTGCTCCTGATCGTATTCGCTGCCCTGCGCGGCGGAGGCCCGGCCCACATGGCCGCGGCGATTGTCTATGGTGTCAGCATTATTCTCGAATACTTGGCCTCCACGCTCTATCACGCGATTCAGCCCGCTCGCGCCAAACGCGTGTTTCGCATCATCGACCACAGCTGCATCTACCTGCTCATAGCCGGCAGCTATACCCCGTTTTGCCTCATCACGCTCGCAAACGACGGCGGCCCTGCGCTGTTCTTTGCCGTGTGGGCCATCGCCATCATCGGCATCGCACTCGAGTGCTTTTTGCGCGAGCGTCAGCCGCACTGGGTAAGCGGCCTGGTCTACCTGCTGATGGGCTGGCTCGTCGTCTTTAAGCTGCCCGAGCTCGTGTCGCTGCTCAACCCCGTGGCGCTTGCCCTGCTCGCCGTTGGCGGCGTGTGCTATACCGTGGGCGTGCCGTTCTATATCGCCAAAAACGTGCGCTATCTGCACAGTGTTTTCCACTTGTGGGTGCTCGCCGGCAGCATCTTCCAGTTCATGGCGGTGATCCTCTTCGTAATCTAGCGACCGCGCCCACGGCCCCGCTCGCACGGGCGACCGGCGCAATTGCCCTATCCGTCACCTACGCTTACTACCCAACGTCCCGAATCTTGGAGGTTCGAGAAACTCCCGATGGACATAACCATCTCCCTTATTACCACGCTTGTCCTGACGCTTATCAACGGCTACTTCTCCATGTCCGAGATGGCTCTCACCACGGCTAAGCGCGCCGTGTTGGAGCACGATGCCGAGGAGGGCGATAAGCGCGCCGAGCGCGCCGTCCAGCTCGCCGCCGACTCCGATCAGCTGTTGGCCACCATCCAGGTCGCCATCACGCTCGTGGGCTTCGCCTCGTCCGCCGTCGCCTCGACGAGCCTGTCCGACCCGCTCGCCACGTGGCTCATGAGCTTTGGCATCGCGCCGCTTTCCGCCATCGCGCGCGGCTTGGCGCCGGTCATCATCACCGTCGCGGTCGCCTTTGTGTCCATCGTGATCGGCGAGCTTGTGCCCAAGCGCATCGGCCTCGCTAACGCCGAGGGCGTATCCAAACAGGTCGTGGGACCGCTCTCCGTGTTCCAAAAGATCGCCCGCCCGCTCGTGTGGCTGACCGGTGCCTGCTCCGACGGCCTGGCCCGCATCCTGCGCATCAAGAGCGCCGATGACCGCCAGAACGTCTCGGAGGAAGAGATCAAGTACATGGTCTCAGAGCAGGACGACCTGCTCGACGAGGAAAAGCGCATGATCCACGAGATCTTCGACCTGGGCGACACCGTGGCCCGCGAGGTTATGGTGCCGCGCGTGGACACCACCATGTGCGAGGACGACGAGACGGTCGCCGAAGTGCTGTCCACCATGCGCCAGACCGGCTTCAGCCGCATCCCTGTCTATCACGAGGACCCCGACAACGTCGCGGGCATCGCGCACATCAAGGACCTGATCCAGCCCGCGCTCGACGGCAAGGGCGACCAGCCCATCGCTGACTTTTTGCGCGATGCCACCTTTGTGCCTGACACCAAGGACATCCTGCCGCTGCTGTCCGAGATGCAGACCTCGCACGACCAGATCGTGGTCGTTGTGGACGAGTACGGCGGCACGGCCGGCATCATCACCATCGAAGATATCGTCGAGGAGATCGTCGGCGAGATCGAGGACGAGTTTGACCCCGACAACAAGTACCTCACGCGCCTTTCGCGCCGCGAGTGGCTTGTCGATGGGCGTTTTTCGTGCGATGACGCGATTGAGCTTGGTTGGCCGCTCGAGGAAAGCGATGATTATGAGACCATCGCCGGCTGGATCTTGGAGCTTTGCGACTCGGTGCCCGACATCGGAGAGGTGTTTGAGGTCGCGGGGTACAAGTTTAAAGTGCAGTCGATGCGTGGCCAGCGCATCTCGCTCATTCGCGTGATCGCTCCGGCCGAAACCGATAAGAAGGATTCCGAGTCCTCGGCAGAGAAGCCGGCGGCGTCGGGTGCGGGTTCTGCGGACCCGCACGACGGCGACGAGTAGGGCAAGGACGAGTAGGGGAGAGTTATGGCAGGCCTGTTCAACATCCTTAAGGTCACCGTCAGCGAGGACAAGATTTGCGCGCACGTGCTGGTGAACCCCGGCATGCCGCTCATGACCTCGGAGGATATCGAGGCCACGGCGCGCGTGTACTATCTGGTGCCCGCGATTGCCAAGCACCTGTGCCTGGGCGATTCGGGTCGCGAGTTCCAGGACTGCATGGGCCAGACCGAGCTTTGCCATCTGCTGGAGCACGTGACGGTCGAGCTCATGAACGAGACCGGTCTCGCTGGCAGCATTTCGTGTGGCCGCACCCGCGTGAGCGAGCACGACGAGCGCGTTTTTGAGGTTGAGCTTTCGTGTCCCGATGACGCGCTGGCCATTGGCGCGCTGTCGTCGGCGACCTTTATGATGGACTGGGCGTACCTGCACGCCGATCAGCCGGCCCCCGACGTGGAGGGCACAGTCGCGGGCCTGCGCAACCTGGTGCTGGGCATGCGTGCCGAGGCCGAGGGCAAGGACCCGCACGAGGCCGTTGCCGCCGCGAACGGCGAGGACGTGGCCGAGGATGCGCCCGAGGGCGACGCTCCTGCCGACGCCGACGCCGGCGCTGAGCCCGTTGCCGAGGCGCCTGCTGAGCCCGAGATTGCGGAACCCCAAGGCGTCCCGAGCTTTGACGACGAACCGCAGATGCCAATCGATACCGAGGGCGCGGTCGTCGAGAACCACGAGGCCCCCGCGGCAGTCTTTGGCGGTGCGGCAACGGCTCCGTCCGGCTCGGCGCACGAGGGCAACCTGCCGCTCGTCGATGGCGCCGGCGAGGACCCGGCCGCCACGGTGGCCATGCCTGCCATGCCACAGGAGTAGGCCCACTCGCTTATCACCATCATGTACCTGCGCTTTTACCGTACGCAGATGAGCGCGACGGTAAGTGTTGCGCTGCGGGTATAATGGACAGCATTCAAACGGTGGGCATCGAGGTGCCCGCAGGAGAGGAATGATCATGGGAAAGACTTTCAGCTTTGTCTCCGGTGCGCTCTTTGGTGCTGCCGCCGGCGCTATCATCGGCGTTGCTCTGGCCCCGCGCTCGGGTGCCGAGACCCGCGCCATGGCTGCCGATATCGCCAACGACGCCTGGGACAACATGCGTGACACCTACGAGCACAGCGCCGAGGAGGCCCGTGCCGCGGTCAACGACTTTGGTCCGATGGTCGACGCCAAGACCGATGACCTGCGCGCCAAGGTCGACTTGGCCCGCGAGCGCATGGACCAGCTTCGCGAGCAGCTCAACGATGCCATCTCGGGCGGCAACGTGACGCCCGCTGCCGACGTCGTGGTCGAGAACGTCGCTGAGGCCGACACCGAGGCCACGGAGCCCTCGACCGAGGCATAATGCGCGCAGGGGATTTTGTCGGCGTCAAGGTTTATCGTAAGCCTGCCGAAGACAAGCGCACCAAAAAGGACGGCACGCCGCGCAGCCCTAAAAAGCTCGGCAAGATTCACTTTCCCGTCTTTACCCCGGGCGGCACGCGCGTAGTGGGCTTTATGGTCCGCCAGTCCGATATCGCGGGTATGATCGAGCGTCCCGACCGATTTGTGGCGCTCGATGCCATCGGCGTCTATGAGGGTGCCGTCGCGGTCGACGATGTCAAGGGCACCTACGATGCCGCCGCGGCCAAGCGCCTCGATATCAACCTGGACGATTGCATCATCTGGGTTGGCATGGACGTGCGCACGGAATCGGGCGATGTCGTGGGCTACTGCTCGGACGTTGAGTTCAAGCCGCGCTCGGGTATTGTGCAGATGTTCTACGTGACCGCCGGTGCCGCTTCGAGCGTGCTGGTGGGCGACACGCAGGTGCCGCCGACGATGCTGCGCGGCTACGAGAACGGCGCGATGATTGTTTCGGACGAGGTCAAGGCGCTCGGGTATTCGGGCGGCGCGGCCGCCAAGGCTGCCGAGGCCAGCGTCGTGGTGGGCGATAAGGTCAAGAAGGGCGCCAAGGTGCTCGATGACAAGGGGTCGGTCGCCGTGGACAAGGGCAGCCGCGCGCTGGGCAAGCAGCTCGGCAAGACGCGCGGTATGTTCAAGGCCTTTAAGGACGAATATCAAAAGGCGAGCGGGGGCTCGTCAAAAGCTAGCAAATAGCGACGTACCAAATGATGGGAGGCGAGCCGGAGACATGTTGCTCCGGCTCGCTGTGTTTATGGGGGAGGGCACATGCGCCAAAACGGATCTAACTTAAACGGGCGCTCGGGTGCGCGTCCGACGGCACGTCGCGACCTGGGGCAGCTGCCCAGCGGTCAGCGTCGACGTCGCCGTAAGCCCGGCGCGATGTACCTCAACCATAGCCGTGGGTTTAGCGATCGCAGCGCGCGCATCGGCAACGGGCGCTCGCCGCGCCGACCGTCCCGTCTGCCCTATGCGCTTATCGCCGTGGGTTGCGCGCTCGTGCTGTTTATCGCTGCCGTCGTGGGCTACGTCAACCGTAGCGTGGACGTGGAACTCAACGGGCAAAAGACCGCGGTGCGCGTGGGCTCTACGTTGCAGAATCTTATCGACGATCAAAGCCTGACCGAAACGTACGACGCCGGCGATCTGCTGGCCGTCGACGACAGCGTGCTCAAGCGCCATGGCGGCGAAAAGCTGTCGGTGAAGGTCGACGGCAAGCGCGTGAAGCAAGGCAAATGGGATAGCCGCGAACTTGAGGGCGGCGAGAAGGTGACGGTCAAGGATGGCCGTAACACCTACGAAAAGCACGAGGTCCAGGCCACGACTATCGAGCCAAAGCTCAAGGTCGAGGGCACGGGTGCCATTGAGTATGTCAAAACCTGGGGCGTTCAGGGCCGCTCCGAGGTATGGGTCGGCGAGCAGTCGGGCAAGACGCAGGACCGCGGCGAGGTCGTGCCCGCCACCGACTGCGTAGTCGAGTGCGCAAGCGTAGCGCCCAAGGGCAACGAAAAGTACGTGGCCCTGACATTTGACGAGGGTCCGAGCGGCACGACCAGGCAGATTTTGCAGGTTCTCAAGGAAAAGGGCGTCACGGCGACGTTCTTCCTTTCGGGCGATGCCGCGGAAGCCTCGCCCGCTACTGCCAAAGCGATTGTCGATGCCGGGTGCGAGATCGGCTCCAACAGCTACAGCGATGATTCGCTCAAGGGCGAGGATCGCGAGACGGTGCGCAAGCAGATCACGAAGGGCACCGAGGCGATTAAGTCGGCGACCGGCGTCGAGACGATGTTGCTGCGTGCCCCCTACGCCGCGTTTGACGAGCAAAACTGGATCGACTCGATGGACCTGGTGTCCGCCGTGGTTTCGTGGAATATCGATTCGGGCGACTGGCTGCTCAACGGCGCTGACGAGCAAGTATCGACCGTGCTCGACTCGGTGACGCCGGGCAATATTGTGCTGCTCACCGATAGCGATGAGTGCGCCGAGCAGACGCTCGAGGCGCTGCCGCAGATTATCGACGGCCTTGTCGCCGACGGCTACAAGATCGTGACGCTCAGCGACCTGGTCAAGACGGACACGGCATTGAGCAAAAAGCTCACCTCGCTCACCAAGGTTTCCATGCCCAAAAACGCCGTGTTCCCCCAACTCCCCGAGGACGACGACACCGCAGAGTAGTCATGTAAGAACGTTCCCAATGACTATGTCACGGATACGTCAGTGTTTGGTATGCCTGCAATGTGCAGCGCATAAATTCGGTGCCGCAGCGCGATGCTGATGCTATAGTTACTGCGGTTAATGAGGGTCAAGAGAAAGGTTACAGGTGAAATCCAAACCTCGACCATACAGTCGATGACCCCATGCAGGTGCTTTCTGCGCGTGCACGGGGTGTGAGCGTCGAGCGGCGTGCCGCCCGCGCATGCGTATACATGTCTAAAAGTCCACGGATTGCGTGCCGGCATGGTCACGCGGTCCGCAGGAATAATGATGGGGAGCACCATTGAATTATCTGAGTGAGATGCTCAAATTGCCGGTCTTGGACGTCGATGGCGAAAAGCTCGGCGTTGTGAACGATTTTGGCATTGCAACCGGCGAAGTTTTTCCGCACGTGACGTCGCTCGCGTTCCGCGGTCCCGGCAAGACGCCGTTTATGATCAGCTGGCGCAAATGGGTCGACCGTATCGACGAGACGGGTGTACACCTTAAGTCGCCGGCCACCGAAATCCGTTTTTCGTACCTGCAGCCGACCGAACTCTTGCTCGCCCGCGACGTGCTCAACAAGCAGATCGTCGATACGCAGGGCATGAAGGTCGTGCGCGTCAACGACATCAAGTTCTCCATGTCGGGCGAAAATCAGCTGCGTCTGCTGGGTGCCGAGGTCGGCGCCCGCGGTCTGCTGCGTGCAATCAGCCCCGCGCTCGAGCATGTCGTCGAGGGCTTTATGAAGCACCTGGGCAAGCCGCTCAGCGAGGACATTATCGCCTGGTCTTATATGGACCTGCTCGATCGCTCGACTAAGAACATCCAGCTCTCGGTGTCGCACAAGACGCTTGGCGAGCTGCATCCTGCCGACATCGCTGACATCATCGAGCAGCTCGACCCGCGCCTGCGCGCGCAGGTGTTCGCGCAGCTCGATACGGCACAGGCCGCCGAGGCCATCTCGGAGTTCGATGACGACGAGCTCATGACCGAGATGCTCGAGGGCCTGTCCGACACGGACGCATCGTCGATGCTGGCCATGATGGACCCGGACGACGCTGCCGACCTGATCGACGAGCTCGATTATGAGAAGGCCGAGAAGCTCCTGCGCCTGATGGGCGTCAAAGAGGAGAAGGCGATTCGTAATCTGCTGGGCTACGAGGACAACACCGCCGGCCGCATCATGACCTCGGAGTTTGTCTCGCTGCCCGCCACAGCGACGGTCGGCGATGCCATCGAGGCGATTCGCAAACTCGACGAGGACTTTGAGAGTGTCTATTACGTCTATACCGAGGATCCGAGCGGTATGCTGACGGGCGTGCTTTCGCTGCGCACGCTGATCGTGGCCGACCGCGACGCCACGCTGGGCCAGCTCGCCTATCGCGATCTGGTCTACGTGTCGCCCGACGAGGACCAGGAAGACGTGACGGACGAGATGACCAAGTACGACCTGGTTGCCATCCCCGTCTGCGACGAGAACCGTCATATCCTGGGTATCGTGACCTTCGACGACGCCATGGACGTTATCGCCGAGGAGCATCAGGAGGACCTGCAGATCGCCGGTGTCGGCTCGGGCGATAGCGCGTCGGACGACTCGACGAACGTGCTCAGCTGGTTCGTGCATCGTCAGTACTGGGTTGTCGTGTGGGGCATCGCCTCGTGCATTATGGCGACGGTGCTGGGGACGGCGCTGGGCTCCGCGCATCTGGTGGTGTTCCCCATGTGCGCCATGCCGCTCGTGCTGCTGGCTGCCTCGCGCATGGTGTCGTTCGTCAAGAACTACTTCCTCGAGTACGACGGTCACGACGACGAGCCCAAACCGTACCTGGGATTCTTCTTCCAGAGCACGGGCATGGGTCTGATCCTTTCGCTTGTTACTTACCTGTGCGCGCAGCTGGTGCGCACCGCTGCGTTCCCCGATGCCTCTATGTTTGAGGAGCAGCTCTTTACCGGCTGCTTTAACATTGCCGCCATCATCTGCCTGGTGGGCAACATGAGCGCCGTGATTTACCTGATGGTGCTGTTCTGGCGCGACGAGCACGACCTTAACACGTCGGGTACCGCCATGAACGTTATCGCCGTCATGATCTCGTGTGTGGCGTACTGCATCGCCGCGGTGCTGCTCACCATGTCGGTCATGGGATAGGTGGTCGCGTGCAAAACACGAAGCAAAAGGCGAGCGCCAAGCAAAAGCTGACCATCGCCGCCATCTTTGGCGCTATGGGCCCCGGTCTGTTGGCGGCGCTTTCGGGTAATGACGCCGGCGGCATCGCCACGTATTCCAGCGCGGGCGCCAGCTATGGTTACAAGATGCTCTGGATGCTTCCCGTCATGACCGTGCTGCTCATCGTGACGCAGGAGACCGCGGCGCGCTGCGGATGCGTCACGGGTAAGGGCCTGGCGTCGCTCATTCGCGAGCGCTTTGGCGTGCGCAAGAGCGTGCTGGCCATGGCGGCGCTGTTGATCGCCAACACGGCCGTGACCATTTCGGAGTTTGCGGGTATCGCGAGCGGACTTGCCCTGTTTGGCGTGCCGGCGAGCATTTCGGTGCCGCTCGTGGCGCTGCTGGTGTGGATGCTTACCATGTCGGGCAGTTTCCAGCGCATCGAGAAGATTTTGCTGCTGGTAAGCTGCGTGTTCGTGACCTACATCGTCGCCGCGTTTATGGCCGGCCCCAACTGGGGCGAGGTCGCGGTCGACTTGGTCGTCCCCAATATTCAAAACGACCCCAGCTACGTGTCGCTCGTGGTCGCAACGATCGGTACCACCATCGCACCGTGGATGATCTTCTTGGCTCAGAACAACGTGGTCGATAAGAATGCGGGCGAGGACGACATCGTGCTGCAGCGTATTGATACCGTGAGCGGCTCGATTGCTGCTGATATCATTGCGGGCTTCATTATCATCACGACCGGTACGGTGCTGTTCCCGGCGGGTATTCAGATTAGCGATGCCGCCGATGCCGCCCGCGCGCTGGAGCCCATCGCGGGCCAGTGGTCCACGGTGTTGTTTGCCTCGGGCCTGGTCGCAGCGAGCTTTTTGGCTGCCTGCGTGCTGCCGGGCGTTACGTCGAGTGCCATCTGCGAGGCATTTGGTTGGGAACGAGGCGCCGATCGCAGCTGGGACGAGGCCCCGGTCTATCGCGGCATCATTACGGCCATCATCGGCATTTCTGCCGTGTTGGTGCTCATGCCCGGCGTCGATTTGTTCCAAATTATGATGACCTCGCAGGTCATCAACGGCGTGCTGCTGCCCGTGGTTCTGGTGTTCCAGGTGGTTATCGCCGCCGATCGTCACATTATGGGTGCCAACCGCAACGGCCGCGTATGGAACGTGCTCACGTGGGCGACTATCGGCGTGATTACGGTGCTGACGGTCGTCATGTTTGTGCTGCAAGCGATGGGCTACAGCGCGTAGCGCCTCTTTTGGGTTTCGAGCGGGCCGCGGCCATGGGCTGCGGCCTCTTTTTTGCCCGCTACAGGGGGTCAGCTATATAACGATGGGCAAAAAATGCCAAATATGAGTACTGTTGCTAGACCGATGGCATTTACGGTCAAGAAGATAATGAACATAACCTATAGTATGTTCATTAAAATTGGCTCCAATACACCTTAAACAAGTCAGGTTGGCTGCTTTAGGGGGTTGTAGGGGTCACTCGGACGCCATTTTGGGTGATTTTACCTGCTACTAAAATGGTAACAGTACTCATATTTGCCCTTTTTTGCCCACAGACCTTTGAGGTTGCGGCGAAAAGGGCTTGTTTTGATTGTTTGGGGCAGGCGCGAGGCGCGGAAACGATGCCTGGAGCGGCGGAGCGGCTTGGAATTCATCCGTAGAGGTCTTCATTGGCTGGCGCCAGGAGTGCCTTCGGGTGCCGGTACAAAAGGAGTGTCCCTAACTTCCGCAGGGGCGTCGGCCGTGGCCGACGCCCCTGCGGGTGTAAGCAGATTTGGCTGCGTGTTACTTGTCGGTGCCCAGCTTGTGTGGCTTGTAGGCGAGGGCATTGACGAGTGCGTCGGCGGCGGATTTGACGGCTGCCGGCTGCGGATCGTTGACGTGGTCCTCGGGGTGCACGGGCAGGTCTTTCTTGACCGCATCGTGGATCAGGTTGAGGTACTCGGTCACGCCGGTGGTCGACAGGTGCGTGCCGTCGCCGTCAAACAGGTCGTTGCGGTTGGCACTGTACCCGTACCAGTCGATAACGCGTACATTCTTGTAGCGCGTGGCGGCGTTGGCGATGGCCTGGTTCGTGGATCCGACCCACGGCTGCGGGCTACGCGTGTTTACAAACACGACGATGCGCTGCTCGCCGGCGTCGGCCATGATCGCGTCGACCTGGGCGTCCGTTACCAAACCGTTGGTGCCCAGGGCAAAGACCACGATCTTGCCGGCAAGGTTCTGCTGGATATAGCCCTCAAATGTCGCGCGGCCCGCATCAAACTGGCGTCCCTTTTCGGCATCGATATGGCTGTGCGGAAACACGCCGTCAAAGGAATCAACGGCGCGCAGCGACACGGAGTCACCGATCATCAACAGGTCGTAGGAGCCATCGGGGAAGCCGTCGTTGTCCTTGTCGGTGTCGTCGGCCGCCTGCTGGTCGGTGGGCGCGGTGTTTTTGGCTTCCTTGTTCAGAACTTCGGCGCCCTCGCCGCTCAGCGCAGACGTCTCGGGCACAAAGATCAGGCCACCCAGTGCAACGACCAACACGACAGCGCAGGCTGCGCAGACAGGGACGTGCGCGCGTGCCCAGTTGGCGGGCGTGGTGGTGCCATCGCGGAGTTCGGCGACGGTGCGGCCGAAGGCGCCCTTCCTAAACGGCGTTTCGATAAAGCGATAGGAGCACTCGGCTACGGCGACCACCAGCAGCACCTGCAAAATGTACTGCCACCAGGGCGTATCGTTGATGTTGGCGACCGGGTTCATGAGCAGCAGCAGCGGATAGTGCCACAGGTAGATGCTGTACGAGCGCTTGCCAACCCACACGAGCGGTTCGGCGGACAGTGCGCGGGCAACCATTCCCTGGGGCTGCACGCAGGCCGCGATGACCATGAGCGTGAGGATGGAGCATAGCAGCGTGCCGCCGCGATACTGGAACGCGGTGTAGCCGTTGGTGAGCGCAACCATGGCGGCAAGGCCAACCAGACCCACGACGCCCAACACATCGATGGATGTGGGCGAGGACCAAAAGCGCACGAGGGCGCTCGGCTGTGCCGGGGCGGTCTCGGCTGATTCGTCGGCCTTCTCGCCAGGCTTGCCCTCGGCGTTCTTGTCGAGCTTACCGCGCTTGGCAGCACTAACTAGGCGGTCGAGTCCTAGGCGATGGGCAAGGCGAACCGGCGCCAGGTCGCGGTCGGGGATAAATGCCATCCATGCACCCAACAGCAGCGAGAACACGCGGGTATCCGTGCCGTAGTACACACGGCTGGGGTCGGCGGCAGGGTTGTAGAGCACCATCATGGCAAGGGCGGATACCGCTGCGAGCCCCAGGACCACACGGCGCGTGTTGGGTTTGCTCACATGCATGGACACCATGGCAAACAGCAGCGGTGGCCAAATCAAATAGAACTGCTCTTCGATGGCGAGCGACCAGAAGTGCGTGAGCGGCGAGGGGTCGCCTAGGGCATTGAAGTACGAGACGTTTTGGGCAATCTGCCACCAGTTGTTGAAGAACAGCAGCGACGGCAGGATGTCGGGGCGCATCTTGGTGAGCATCACGTGGTTAAAGATGGTGCACAGCGCGCAGGTCACGAACACTACCGTTACCACGGCGGGGACCAGGCGACGGACGCGGCGAATCCAGAAGCTCTTAAGGTCGATGCGGCCGGTTTTAGCGACTTCGTTGAGCAGCAAGCGCGTAATCAGATAGCCCGAAAGCACAAAGAAGATCGTGACGCCGAGCAGGCCGCCCTGGGCCCACGTGAGGTTGAGGTGATAGAGCACCACCGCGACGACGGCGAGCGTACGCAGGCCGTCGAGCGCAGGAATGTAGCGGGACTTGGGGCGAGCGGTCGCCTGCTGGTCGGTAGCGGGCGAGCGTGTGGCGCCGGTGTTGGCCTTGGCTGCACGGGCGCCCTTGTTGGTGGGCGCTCGATGCGGGCTCGGGCCACGTCGCGACTCGCCGGTGCGGCGGTCGGCGCGCGGGCGTTCGTGCGGCGCCTGGTTATCGGGCGCGCGGCGCGGGCCGCGTGGGCTCGATTGTGGGAATTGTTCCATAAAACATCATCCAATGACGAGAATAATCAGCACATATTCATTGTAGCTGCCTGCTCCTGTGAATGCTTGCTGCTGGCGCAACCTCAAGGGCGCGTTCACATCAAAGTGAACTAAAGTTATAGGGGTGCGAGAGCGCACGATCGACGGCCGACGGTGGGCATAAGGCCCGCAGATGAGGAGGTTTCCATGGCGGATCGCGGCATCGTTGCGGTGTTCGGCAGCATGAACATGGACCTTTCAGTGGCGTGCGAGCGCATGCCGCGCGCGGGCGAGACCGTTGGCGGTAACGGTTTTATCACCAATGCCGGTGGTAAGGGCGCCAACCAGGCCGTGGCAGCTGCGCGCATGGGCGCGCGCACGTGTATGATCGGCGCGGTCGGGCGCGATGCGTTTGGCGATGCGCTGGTGGCGGGACTTCGAGATGCCGGCGTGGGCGTTGAGTTTGTGGCGCGTCGCGACGACGTGGAGACCGGCACCGCGACCATCATTCGTTGCGAGGGCGACAATCGCATCGTGCTGTCGCCGGGCGCTAACCATGCGCTTACGGGCGAGGACGTGGCCTGCGCGCTGCGCTATATGGTGGCTGACGAGCTCGATGGCGATGTCTGCGAGCTTGCCCCGGCGGCCGGCAGTGTCTTTGTCGCCCAGGGCGAATGCGACCTGATGGCAACGGCTGCGGCGCTCTCTTGCGCCCATGGGCTGGGGTTCTATACGGTCTTTAACCCCGCGCCGGCCTGCGCCCTGCCGGCGGGTGCGTGGCCCGCAGTCGACCTTGTCTGCCCCAACGAGACCGAGTGCCAGGTGCTGACGGGCATCCTGCCCGCAGATGACGCGAGTTGTGTCGAAGCGCTTAATGCCCTGCTCGGCAAAGGCGCTGGCGCCGCGGTCATTACGCTGGGCGGTGCCGGTTCGGTTGCGCTTGGTGATGACGGCGAGCTGCTGCGCATGCCGGCGCTTTCGAGCTCGGTGGTCGACACCACGGCGGCCGGCGATACGTTTATCGGCGCGTTGGCGGCGGCTCGTCTAGAGGGCTTGCCGCTCTTTGAGTGCATGGCCGCGGGTGCTCGCGCCTCGGCAGTGACGGTGTCGCGCCTGGGCGCTCAGCAATCGATTCCCACGCGCGCCGAAGTTGAACATTGGTTTGGTTAAACGATAAAGACGGAGAAGCGGAGTAGAACAATGGCAACCAAGAAGCTGATCCTTGATCTGGATATGGGTGTGGACGATGCGATGGCGCTGGCCTATGCCATCGCGAGCCCCGAGGTGGAGCTCGTGGGCATCACCACGTGCTTTGGCAACGTGCGCGTCGAGCAATCGGCGCACAACTGCCTGGCGGTGCTCGACCTGTTGGGTCGTCCCGAGGTGCCGGTGTACCTGGGCGCCGATCGTCCCATTAAGGCGACTGAGCCCTATACACCGCCGGCGTCCACCACGCTCATTCACGGCAAAAACGGCATTGGCGGCGCGAGCGTGCCCGCGTCGCCGTACGAGCCGGTGGGCGCGACGACAGCCGAAGGCAATGCGGCGGTCGACTATCTGATCGATGCCGCACGCACTTATGGACTCGACCTGGTCTATGTGGCGACCGGCCCGCTCTCAAACTTGGCGCTTGCTTTGGAGCGCGATGCGGCGGCGATGATGTCTATCGGTCGCGTGGTCGTGATGGGTGGTGCGCTCACCGTGCCCGGAAACGTGAGCGCAGGCGCCGAGGCCAACATGGCAAGTGATCCCGAGGCGGCCGATGCCGTGCTGCGTTCGGGCCGCAAGCTCACTATGGTGGGGCTGGATGTGACGCATCGCGTGGTGCTCACGCGTCGCGACATTGCCGGCTGGACGGGCTCGGGCACCATGGCCGGTTGCGCGTTTGCGAGCATGGTGGAGCACTACATTGGCTCGTACGAGATGAACGCCCCCTACCTGGGTGGCTGCGCGCTGCACGATCCGCTTGCCGTCGCCGTGGCGATTGACCCCACGCTCGTGGGCGCGCTCGGCTGTAACCTGCGCGTCGACCTGCTGGGCGAGTATCGCGGCCGCACCATCTGCGATGAGCGCCGTGTGGCCGATCCCGACAAGAGCGCGCTCGTGGCGCTGACCGTTGACGCCCCGCGCTTTCTGTCCGAGTTCAAGGCGCGTATGGCCCGTGTCCTGGGCTAAGTTGTCTTTTTGGACGGGGCTTTTTTGACTGGTATGATTGGTGCGACCATTCGAACCAGCTAAAAGAGCCCCGTCCCAAATTGACTACCGAGAGGAACTGCCATGGAGCGCATTGCGAGCTTTTCCGTTGATCATCTGCTGCTTGAGCCCGGCGTGTACGTGAGCCGCATCGACCGCGATCCGGCGACCGGCGCCGCCGTCACCACCTTTGACCTGCGCCTGACCACGCCCAACAAGGAGCCGGTCATGAACACGGCCGAGTGCCACACTATCGAGCACCTGGGCGCCACGTTCCTTCGCAATCATGCCGAGTGGTCGAGCCGCATTGTCTACTTTGGCCCCATGGGTTGCCGCACGGGCTTTTACCTCGTCGTGTTTGGCGAGGTGACGAGCGAGGAGATTTTGCCGCTCGTCCGCGAGTTGTTTGAATTCGTCGCCGGCTTTGAGGGCGATGTTCCCGGTGCCGCTCCCGAGGAGTGCGGTAACTACCTGGACCAGAACCTCCCCATGGCAAACTGGCTTGCGCGCCGTTACCTCGACCGCGACCTGGCCGATATCGACGAGAAGCACCTGCACTATCAACAGGCGTAAGGGCTTTGATGCTCAAGACGTGCGTAACGGGCGCCTCCGCTTATGCGGGGGCGCTTTTTCGTATCGAATGCTCAAATTAGTACGTGTTTGTTCTAGAATGTTCGTATAGTCACATTTACGAACAGGAGTGAACATGCATATCTACTCTGTCAACGATCCCGAGTTCAAACCCTACGGCCGCGTGTGGGACGATGTGCCCTCCAGCCTGACCGCCCCGCTTGTCGAGGCGCTCTCCGCCACGCCCATTCCCGAGGGCAGCAAGTACGTGGCCTCCGCGCCCGAGCTCGAGCAAGTCGAAGGTGCCGACACACTCGGTCTGCTCATGTACGGCGGCCGTCCCTTCCAGCTGGGCTGGTGCAACGGCCACAACACGAAGCTCAACTGCCTGGAGTATCACCGCGCCAGCGAGTTCAACCTGGGCGCCCGTGACTTTGTCCTGCTGCTGGCCAGGCGCGAGCAAATCGTCGACGGCAAGCTCGACACCGCGCAGGTCAAGGCATTCCGCGCGCCGGCCGGCACGCTCGTTGAGGTCTACGCCACGACGCTCCACTACACGCCGTGCATGGTCGACGACGGCGGCTTCCAGGTGATGGTTACGCTGCCCGCCGGCACCAACGGCCCGCGTCCCGAGGCCGCAGCCGACATGCCCGCCGCCGGTGACAGCTACTGCTACTGGAAGGCCGACAAGTGGGTCCTCTGCCACGCCGATAGTCCCAAGGCAGCTGAGGGCGGCTACGTAGGCCTCACCGGCAAGAACCTCGACATCACCGTGGACTAGCGCTTCGTCCAAAACCACCACAAAGGGGCACAGGCACCTTTGTGGTGGTTTTCCTATACAGAACACCTGTACGACTCCTTTTTTTCTTTCCTATTTTTCCTTTTTTTCCTATTGAGGCGCGGTTCGATTTCCGTTTGTCTCGTTCTGTAACATCTAGCAGGCAAAATCGTCTCTATCTGTTACAGAACGAGACAAACTGCAGGGGCTGCCCGAAAATCTCGATCTGTAACACCGGGCTCGGTTTTAACGGTCTATCTGTTACAGATCGAGACAAACCGCCAACCACCACAAAGGTGCCTGTCCCCTTTGTGGTGGTTGGCGGTTTGGGCGGGCAGGTATCAAAAAGTGTCAGACGGGGGCGGCTGTCGAGCGCCTGCGCGCGAAAAGAAGTGTCGGCCTGCGCCGCTGCCGTTGAGTAGCGCGCTGCTTGCGGGGATACTGAAGCCACGACAAACAGCGTGCGAAAGGATCGATGCATGGCTTTCCGTAATGACTTCCTGTGGGGCGGCGCGACGGCTGCCAACCAGTGCGAGGGCGCCTACGACGTGGACGGCCGCGGCCTGGCCAACGTGGACGTGGCCCCGCACGGCCCCGAGCGCTACGCGGTGGTCTCCGGCCAGCGCAAGATGCTCGACTTCGAGGACGGCTATTACTATCCCGCGCAGACCGGCATCGATTTCTATCACCACTACAAGGAGGACATCGCCCTCTTTGCCGAGATGGGCTTTAAGACCTTCCGTATGAGCCTGGCCTGGACCCGCATTTTCCCCAACGGTGACGAGACCGAGCCCAACGAGGCCGGCCTGGCTTTCTACGAGGATGTGTTCCGCGAGTGTCAGGCGCACGGCATCGAGCCGCTCGTGACTATCACGCACTTCGACTGCCCGATTCACCTCATCAAGGAGTACGGCGGCTGGCGCAACCGCAAGCTCATCGACTTCTACAAGAACCTCGCGACCACGATCTTCACCCGCTACAAGGGCCTGGTGAAGTACTGGCTTACCTTCAACGAGATCAATATGATTTTGCACCTGCCGTTTATGGGTGCCGGTCTGGTCTTTGAGGAGGGCGAGAACTGGGAGGCCGTCGAGTACCTGGCCGCCCACAACGAGCTCGTCGCCAGCGCTTGGGCAACTAAGATCGCTCACGAGATCGACCCTGAGGTCAAGATCGGTTGCATGCTTGCCGCAGGTAGCTACTACCCCTACAGCTGCCGTCCGGGCGATGTGCGCCAGGCGCAGCTCGACAACCAGGACAACTACTTCTTTGTCGACGTTCAGAGCCGCGGCTACTACCCGGCCTATGCCGTCAAGAAGCTCGAGCGCCTGGGCATCGATGTGGGCATGACGGACGAGGACCGCGAGATTCTGGCCGCCAACACCGTTGACTTCATCAGCTTTAGCTATTACAGCACCCGTTGCTCTGCCGGTGCCGATAACCCCGATGTCGAGCGCACCCAGGGTAACGCCTTCGCCGGCGCCAAGAACCCCTACCTGCAGGAGAGCCAGTGGGGCTGGGCCATCGATCCGCTGGGCTTCCGTATTGCGCTCAACGACCTGTACGACCGCTATCAGAAGCCGCTGTTTGTGGTCGAGAACGGTCTGGGCGCCAAGGATGTTGTCGAGGAGGACGGCTCAATCAACGACGACTACCGTATCGACTACCTGCGCCAGCACATCGCCGCGATGCGCGATGCGGTGACCGAGGATGGCGTTGACCTGCTGGGCTACACCACCTGGGGCCCGATCGACCTGGTGTCTGCCGGCACGGGCGAGATGTCCAAGCGCTACGGTTTCATCTACGTGGACCGCGACGACGCCGGCAACGGCACCCTCAAGCGTTCCAAAAAGAAGAGCTTCGACTGGTACAAACACGTTATCGAGACGAACGGCGAAGATTTGGCCTAGGCTTTCCCAGCCACCGCACCTTGGGCCTCATTCGTCGCTTGCGTACCTTAAGTACGCGGCGCTCCTCATTCGACCCAATCTGCGGCACCTGGAAAACCCTAGACTCAAATCTTACAGACCTGGCCCACTCATTGGGGACGTACTTAAATGAGTGCCCGCAGAATGAGAGTGGATAATCTCCCGTTTTTGGCTTGTTTGTGGGCTCAAAGTGGGAGATTATCCACTCTCGTCATTGGTAGTCATTGGGGACGTACTTAAATGATTAGTCGCTGGGGACTCCACAACTGGGACACATGGCCCATTTTGGGTAGTCATTGGGGACGTTCTTAGACGATTAGTTGCCGGGGACACTCTTTGCAAAGGGCGGCACGGTCGCGCGCGCAGACGTGGTGTAAGAGCGTCCTGAGGTCCGTCGCTGCAAATC
>CALKKS010000006.1 GCA_937995345.1 uncultured Collinsella sp.
GTGGGAACGGCCTATTCACTCAATGTGTTCGGCTGAGATCGGAAATCAACCAAACTGATTTCGGCGCCGGCAAAGCCCAGGCCACCGCCAACGCCGCGAAAGCGCCGTAAGCCGGTGCCAGCGGTGGTCTGGCGGACATACGGTCCGGATTGAACGAGGCAGGCTCCGGCAAAGCCAGGCGAGCCCGAGGGCAGTAACTCGCGGCCCGCCTAGTCGAATAAGAAGCGGAGTTCCGGCACGGTTCTAGCCACCAATTTGTTTTTTGTAAATAGCCTTCTACCGCTCCGGTTCCAAACTGCCTCGTAAATGAAGCGACTTTACGCCGCATCTTTCCCGCCTTGATGTTAGCCTTGCCATTCTTGGCGAACTCCAAGAACCTTCGTTCATCACGAGTGTTGAGGGCATTTCTTCGAACCAATATTATAGGCGAGAACCGTCAAAAGCTCGAATAAACTTCATGAGACGCGAGCTCTCGTAATCAAAACCACCCCTAAAAGGGGCGGTTTGCTCTTAGGGTATAACCCTTGGATTGCCGGCACGCGTCTAAAGGCGCCGGCCCTCACGGGGTTCGGGCCGCACTGCAGATTGACCCGTGACGGGCCGGTCAAACCGGCGCTATTTGCGCCCCGGCCCCCTATCGAAGGGGTCCTCGTACTCCTTGACGCTCAGCCGGTCGAGCGCGATGTCGGCCTTCTCCTGCTCCCGGATGTACTTCGCGATCGTGGCCTCGTTCAGGCCGACGGTGGACACGCAGTGGCCCTCGGCCCAGAACTTCCTGTTGCCGAACTTGTACTTCATGTTCGCGTGCCTGTCGAATACCATCAGCGAGCTCTTCCCCTTCAGGTAGCCCATCACGCTGGACACGCTGTACTTCGGCGGTATCGCCAGCAGCATGTGGACGTGGTCGGGCATCAGGTGCCCCTCGATGACCTCTATCCCCTTGTACTGGCAGAGCTTCCTGAAGATCTCCCCAAGGTCGGACCTTATTTGGTTGTAGATGACTTTGCGCCTATACTTCGGCGTGAACACGACGTGGTACTTGCACATCCACTTCGTGTGCGACAGGCTGTAGGCCTTCTGGGCCATACGCCACCACCGCCCTCTCGACTCGGATTCCTTGCGGCCTGAACAATCGCAAGTGTCCGGCGAGGGGGCGGCTTTGTAAAGCCGTTTGGCCCCACCCGCATAGCGGGTGGTTTCTGATGCGCCGCGCTGCGCGCGACGCACAGGCTAAAGCCTGTAATAAGGTGCGGAGAGGGGCATGCCCCACTCCGCACCTACAGTGCCCAATCGAGCGAATCGCGTTAAAGGCCCAAGATATTCTCAAAACTCTTTCTTAGCATTGACACCTTCTCGGCGATGGATACATCGCTATCCGGAATCGCCTCTGTGGGGGTCTTTACCATTAACTGCTTCAGACGCCCCTTGATAGACATTCGTCCATAGAAGAACCGCCATCTTTGAGAGTTAATTTGTGATGCAAACCAAATCAACTCATTCAGAGTCATCCTGTATTTCGGCGTTAGTACCCTAACGGCAGATCCGCCATTTCCTCGTGCCATAAACGGCCATGGCTGAACTCTTGCACATCCGAAGCAAGTAACAGTAATTCCACCATCGCAATAAATCTCGTCATCCACTCCTTGGACAAGTCTGACTATGCTGTTGTTGGGATCTCCGCTCGAGATATAAGGACATGCACCATCTTGATAGTTCTTCTCACCCTGCGATTTTCCGCTTCCGACATAAAACAGTTCTTCTATCGGCAGGCTGACGTCATATGGCAACGAAGGCAAATCATTCCATTTGCAAGGAAAGCCATCAATTACTTCCGATGATAAATCGGAATATTCGATACAAGTTGAAAGTATTTCGCGTTCAACATGGCGCCGAATGACCGACAACTCAACAGTGAGGAATGAAGGCTGCGAAAGATATTGCTCGGGAGAGAATTCCGCACCTTCTTGAAGTATCAAACTTCCGTCTACAACGGTAGCGAGATCGCTCGTAAAATCCTTTCCTTGCATGAATGCATTGAAGCAATCTAGGACTTCTGGTAATTGGTTTCCCGAGCATTCGACCCTTTTGCCCTTTAGCTTTTCGTAACCGTCATTCCAAATCTTGGCCATAAACACACGGTCCTCTTTTCGATGCGGGCAATGTGCCTTAAGAACCATGATTGTGGTATCGACGGCGGTTGGGTAAAAGAGATCGCCCGGAAGGCTAATCATCCCCAGAAGGACATTGCTTTTCAGGAGCTCTGTTCTCCATGAAGAGTTGTCTCTATCCGCGAAAATACCGGACTTTACAACTACGGCAAGAAGACCCTTCGGTTCGAGTGCGTCGATTCCGGCTGAGATAAAATCCCTTTCGGGTTCATCCTCTTGAGAAAAAGGCGGATTGAGCATTACCTTGTTGAATCTTCCTCGAACTAGCATGCGGCTGCCGTCCTCAAAGCAGCTACTGTTCTCAATATGACTCTTCCCGTCTCCTCGGAAGAACATGTTGAGCGCCGCCAGGGACCATACCGTTGGATTTGTGTCAAACCCGTATAGTGACTCCCGGATTATGTCGGTGGGAATATTGTTCTTCTTTCTCGTTCGCATCATTCTGTCGAACGCTGCAACAAGAAATCCCCCGCTACCACAGGCGAGATCGAGGACCTTTTCACCAGCTTGGACATCAATCAGTTCTGCGCAGTACTTCGTAATGTGACGTGGAGTAAAAACAATTCCTAGTGCGTTATTGTCGTAGCCATACCGAATGAACGCTTCATATAGCATCCCAAGAAAGTCAGTGTCCGTTTGAAGTACCGAACGAATGTTTAACGTATTCAACAGCGCGACTAAATGAGCAATTTTCGGGGCGAGCATCTTATAGTCGGCCTGAGTCAACGTCAACGCTGTAATCAGTTGACCCTTTTTTTCTTCTGAGAAATGATCTGTTGTCGTGATAGCCTCAGAAACGAGGGCATTAATGGAATCAAGTTCTTTTCCTTCGGAAAGGTCGATATCGCCCCAATAGAGCGCAGTAATCAGCGAGCCTAATACTTTTGGCCTTAGTTGGGGTTCGATTTTCGCAGAGCGAAGAATGGCGGATATCGAAATCGCCGCAGAAATGAAATCTTCGCTTTTCGGAATAGATAGTTCCGTTGCTCCATTTGTAGTCAGTAGTGCGTTTTCGCATTCGGAGTAAGAAGGGAAACTAGTAATCGGATACCCATTTGCCTCTAGCGAAACCCAGATGTTTTCGCCTGACTGACCGCTTCCAAGGAGATATTCCGTTCGGAATACATAGCCGTAGTCCTCTTCACCGGCTGAACCGACAATGATGCTTATCTGATACGGATTGTGGCTAGAATTAATCTGTTCGGCATAATTCCTCGCCTGGGACATCGCTTCATCAATTTTGTTGTATTCATTTTTACATTCGACAACCACTAACGGGATGCCTTTTGCGCATACCAGAAAATCAGGCTTCGTCCCATTCAACCCAATATCGGGAAAAGCATCCTCTATCTCTTGTTCTTCGAGAAAATTGCCTCCTTTTGCAACGTGAGAAACATTCCATCCGCGCTGTTTTGCAACAGTCCGAAGCAGATAGCGATTTCTCGCCTCTGTTCTTTTGCTCGTTTTTTTTGCCATCTATAGTAACCCCCTCAAACTTCAGTTGAGCACGCCTCTGTTCGTTAACCAATAACCGCAATCCTTGACTTGGGAGACCCAATTAATCGAAAAAGATGCCATTTCTCATTTTCGCGTCGTTGACAATCTTGCTGAAAGACAGAACTTCTATGTACGCGTTGAGTTTGTCGTTGAACACACATCTCCCAAGACCGTCCGTCGTTTCGGAGAAATTGAAGTTCTCAAGAACCGGTTCGAACGATCGCGTAATGTCGCAGACTGCATATAAAATGCGGCCTTGGGGTCGATATCGGGGAAAAGTCCAGGTTCCGACCGATTCACTCGTCGTCGCGGGATGCGAAGACAATAGAGCACTCTATACCCTTCGCGGCGAGTTGGTCGGCGACAAGGTGGCTCGCGAGATTGCAAAGGCCTCTCGGTTCAGCATCGGGCAGATCTTCATCTCGGTACCAACGAACGATATGCTGGCCAAATTTCTCGTAGGAATCGTTCACATCATTCAGGCATTGCATCGTGAGGCCGCCGAGCTTTTCGTTCTGGTCGTATATCCAGTCGAAGGCATCCTTGACCGGCATACAGTCGAGCTCGGGGTCGAGCCATTTTCGGACGCTTGAGACGCGGATGTCGAGGCCTCGTGCAAGATCTTCCGGTTTGAGTCATAGGTTATCGAGCTGGACCTGCATCGAGCATTTGGGATCGAGCATGATCATTCCTTCCTGTAACGGGGTTGCACGACTCATTGCAGTCGTGCATTTCGCCTAATTCTATCAGTGCGACGGTAAACCGACTCCACTCGAATAGGCGTTATAGATCAAATCAAATGGATAATCCCACGGGGAACCGTACTTGCCGCCTTTTCTCATTCGTCGGTGAATGGTTGAAACAATGGCGCTTCCCTGCGCTCCTCGTACCCTTGCTCAAGCTTCCTTCCAAGCTCCGCGGCATTGCGCTTCGTTTCCTCGGCAAACAGGTCATCGATGGCCCTGTCGATCCGCGTGCAAGTCTGCCGATGTTCGTCCTTCCAGGGCAGATCGAGCCCCAGGCTCGCATCCCAATAGCCGCCGAGCTTTGCGTTGATCACTTCCTCGGGATACAGCACGTCTTGGCGAACACCTTCGATCGCCTCGTCCTCGTCCATGTCACAGGCTGCATCGTCCTTCTTGAGACACTTGCGCAGCTCCTTTTGCTCGCGGACGCGATGCAGCGCGCTGGCGCACACTACAGCCAAAAAGCGATAACGTTCGCATAGGTCCCATTCGCCGCCGAGCCATACGCGATAGCCCAGAACGACGCTTGCAGGCTCCTCGTTCAGTAGGAACAGTTCCCACGGGTATACCTCAGCACACGCGTCCTCCCCTGACTTTTGTACGCCACTGCGCGTAAAGGCGCACGGCTCTACGTCGTAATAGCCAAAGCCGTGGCCCGCATCGCGACGATTGATGACATGCTTGGGCAACAGGATGATCTTGTCGCTGGGCTCGGGATCTATCTTCCGCAGCTTTTTGACCTTGCGGCGGGCGCGCTTTAGGCTGCGTTCGCTATCGCCACGGCCGCGGCCGTCCGGCTTGCCGCCGTATCGAAGGGCAACCTCACGCGCCAGGATCTTTGTGTCCGCAGCGCACAGCAGGTCGCTCACGGTGGGCAGGTCTTCCCACTCAATGCCATCGACGTCCCAAATCCTGTTCATGTTCAACCTCTTTCTGGCTGTGAATTTACGCACTTGTTCGCCCTGCTCAACGTACTTGTAGGGCATATGCCCCGCTAGAGCGCCTTCTTACTCGGAGCAATCACCTCGTCCACCAGGCCTAGCTCCAGGGCGCGCTTGGCGTTGCACCAGCAGTCGCGCTCGGTGAGCTCGTGGAACTCCTGGGCGCTCAGGTTGCCGTGCTCGGCCAGCAGCTCGTCCAGCTCGGTGCGCATGGCCGCTGTATGCTGGGCCACAATCTCGATATCGGTCTGCTGCGCCATGCCCGTGCCGCCCATCAGCTGGTGGATGAGCACCTGCGTGTGGCGGTACACCTGGCGGTGATCGCCGCAGGCCAGGATCACTGCGGCCATCGAGGCCACGACGCCCTCGCCCACCGTGATCACGGGGCAATCGAGCGACTGCATGGTGTCGATGAGCGCCAGTCCCGCCGTAACGCTGCCACCCGGGCTGTTGATGATGAGGGTGATGGGCTCGGTCGCACTTTGATGCTCCAGCACCAACATGGACTTAATAAGGCCGTTGCAGATCACATCGTTGACCTCACCCTCCAGCAACAGCACACGGCTGTTGAGCAACTCGCTTGCCATATCGACGGCGGCAACGCGGCCGTCCTTGGACTTCTTGATGATGCTGGGCTCACGATACATAACGGACACGGTAATTCCCTTCTCAACGGAATCGGTAAGGAGACAAAACGGGCCGCACGGCTTACGGCTAACGGAAGCCGTGCGACAAAACATGCAAGATGGGATACACAAAGCTGCAGGAACTAATCCCTCAGCCACTTGGCCGCATTGGGATGGTCGCCGCAAAAATACTTCTTGGCGCGGAAGGGACGCATGCCGGTCACCTTGACCAGGCAATCGGTGCGAGGCATAAGCCCAACCTCGCCTGGGGTCATCACGCAACCGCGCACATCTACGGCAGTGCGCTCGGCGCCCACGTACTTGGTGCCCAAAACCGACTCGCCACACAGTTCGCTTATGTAGTTCTGCGTCGCGATGTTGCTGCCGCCACCCATATAGACCAAGCTATCGCAGTTATCGAGAATAGTAAGCGCCGTGGATTTGCCGTAGACGGCATCGAGCTGGCTCAGCGATTGCGCACACATCAAAAAGCTAATGCCGCGACTGCGCACGGTCGCAATGCTGCGTTCAAAATCGGGGATGCGTCCCACATTGGGAAACTCATCGAGCACAAACTGCACGCGACGCTGCAAATGGCCGCTGGGGCTGGCATCGGCACGGCGCTGGGCAAGGTTAAACAGCTGCTTAAGGGCAACGTTCGCAAGCCACGCGTTGGTCGAGTCGTTGTCGCTCACCTTAAGATCGATTACGCGCTTGCCCTCGTCGATACGGTCAAGGCGCATCTCATCTTTCTCGTAGATGCGCATGAGCTGGGGAGTTTTAAGCCGCGAGATGGTCGCATTGAGTGTGATCAGAATACTCTTAAGCGTCCTATCTGCCGCACCTCGAAAATCGCGATACTGCTCAACGCCATACAGATCCGCGTTCTCCGCAGCAAACTTATCGAGGAACTCCTTGGACTCCATCTGCTCCACAAGGTAATCCAACGGGAATCGCCCCTCGCCATCTCCCGTGACCTTGATGAGCGCCGCCAGCTTAAAGACGTTGTTCATCTTAAGGTAGCGGCGCGGAGCATTGAGGTCTTCGCCCGGCGCAAGGGTGCCGGCAAGGGTCTCCAGGAGGAACAGGATTCCAACAATCGCTCGAAGCAGCAGGTCACTCGCGTCATTCCAAAACGGATCATACCTAAGGCTACGACCGTCAGGATCGACCCCCTCCATGATTGCCGTCACCGTGGTGGGAATATCCTCGACATCCATCACGTAGCGCAGGGGGTCGTATCCGGCCGACTGCTCGGGGTTGACGGTGTCGAGAACCGTTACCTCGTAACCGTCCTCTTCGAAGCCCTTCCCCGTACGGCGCAGCAGCTCGCCCTTGGTGTCCGTAACCACATAGCAGCACTCGTGGTGATTGAGCAGGTTGGGCAAAACAAAACTTGCCGTCTTGCCGCTACCGGTGCCGCCAAAGACAAAAACATTGTTGGACACACTCGTCTCCCAATGCTTGTCATCCTCGTAGAAAGCTACCGTGGCACCCTTTGCCAGGATCACATCACGCTGTTCATCGCCAGACGACAGCGTCTGCATCTCCTCCTTGGTCGCCCACTTCTTGGCCTGATACTCCGTTTGCTGCGCGGCCTCGTAGCCGTACATCTTAATGACCGACATGGCGTGGCCCCTTTCTTGTCCGTGGTGCTAGTGGTTGCTAGGCAATGCGATCGACGTCTGCGCCCTCCGCAGGGGTCGTTGTATGCGGAAACTTGACCGATCCGTCGATCAGGCGCTCGGTCTGCGACAGATAGCTCTCGCGTGCCGCGACCGAGGCCGTTTCATCACGCAAATACGCAAGCAGCGCATTGATCATCAGCTTGTCGAGCAGGTCATACCCTTTCGCCTGAGCGAGGTTGAGGGTGTAGCGGTCCTGAAGCTTCTGCACCTTAGTTGCCAAATCGATCTCCATCTTTTCCTCCTTGTAATAAAAAGTGTGTCGTTCGTCCGAAAGCACCTCAAACGGGCGTTTGACGCATAGCTCAAAGTTGAAACGCGGACTCGCATCGAACACGCGGCGCTGTACCTTGAGGTAGCGCTTGTAAAACATGACGGCATCGTCTTCGTCCGCCGTAAAGCCGCGCGATCCATCGCGGTGCAGCCGGTCGCATGGCCTTTTGCCATCGATATGGCGCACGAAAGAGGACGGGACATAGGCGCCTTTCTTGACGCTGTACTTCATCCCTGTCGTGACCTCCTCAAACAAGAGAGCACCGGCCGATTTAAAAGTCGCAGTGCGCCCGTGCTTAAACATGCTCATCACGGTCGCCACGCTACCCATGCAGCTATCGCGCGGGGGGAAATACAGCGGAAGCAAAGCGAACGTCGCAGCAGTCAAAAGTTCGCGAGCCTCGTGTACATCGTCTCGATACTGCTCGGGAACCAGCCCGGGAATATCGGGCAAGCGCTCTTCCAGCACGCCAACGAGTGCCTTGGCCAGGCGCTCAACGTTCTTCTCGCCGCAGTACGGACACGGAAGTGGCTGCTCCGTCTTCTTGTTCACTTCGCACATGTCGCGGAGATCCTCGTCGATCGCATTGAGAAATGCCTTGTAAATGTTGTCCCGATTCTTCATGAATGCTTCTTTCTATCCGGATTCGGGTGTTTGCTGTAAGCCTGTTCTAAGCTCTAGAATGTTCTGACGTAGGGCGGTGATTGTCGATCTAATCGACAGTTTCATAAGTGAAATCCTCCTGCTCGGTAGCGCTGTTTGTCTAAAGACTGCGTAGCGGTTACATCAAGCAGTTGGTATTGAGTTGGATTTGGATTGTTTCGAGGATAGCACAGTGTACTGTTCTCGTCATTAGAAATTTTCAAATTTTTCTGCTAATATAAACCCACTGAGAAGAAAGGGCTCTATACATGCGTGAAACTAAGCAGAAATTGCCGCGGCTCACTACCGCCGCCCTCTCTCGCGCACTAAATCTGGAACAAGACAGTCGCCTGCTCACTGTACGTCTACCT
This sequence comes from uncultured Collinsella sp., assembly GCA_937995345.1. Taxonomy (GTDB): domain Bacteria; phylum Actinomycetota; class Coriobacteriia; order Coriobacteriales; family Coriobacteriaceae; genus Collinsella. Next base: position 8,951 of record CALKKS010000006.1, read on the forward strand.
GGCGGCATGGATGCCAAAGATCTCACTGAGTGCTTCGCCTTGAACGGTAACGGCGTGCCCAATATTTGCGAGCTCAAGCCCGGTAAACAGAATGCAAGTGATGGCGACCTCGCTCCAGTGTTTATCGACGCATCAAACTACTATCGCGCCAGCAAACGCGATGTCGAAAAGGACTGCGCTGCACTCATCGATTATTTGGAACCTGGCTATCTCGATTTTTGTGACTGGGGTCCATTTATTTGGTGCCTGTATGCAATCGCCCTTTCGGGCCGCACTCGAACAGCCGTGGTACTTCCCGCCGATTTACTCGATAAAGCTGAGCAAGCACGCACGATTCTGATACGCGAAGGACTCATCGAGAGTATCGTCTATCTGCCGTTTTCCGAACCCGCGCCCCATATGATGAGCGCGCTTCTCATAATGTCCACGGGGAATCGCAACATAGCGTTTCGCAGCGTGATCCAACCAGGGCCGCGCTTTCAATATGCTGCAACTAATACGTCGCGTTACTCAGACGCCGCTCTCACCGTCTCGCCCGACTGGACTCGCATTAATACAAATGCACCCAGGCCGATGCTTATCGAAACGTCCGTTTTCGCCACACGAGAGCTGCTCCAACACCATGCTGCTCTCTCAAAAGGCAGAATCAACCTCATCGCCATCACCCGAAACTACAGTGCCATGCTCGGTGACACCTTTACGCGAGTAGCGCCATTCATGCCCCGCGAAAGCACAACGTCGAACGACGTTGGCGCAGTCGAGGCGCGCCGCATCTCGTCTCAGGATTTTCAAGACGGCAACCTTTTGCCTGTAGATGCCGTAGAGAATCCAAATGGTTCGGATTCTAAATTCGTTAAGGTAGACCCTAGCGTCCTCGATCGCTACGAACTCCGCGCGGGCGATATCGTCATGCCGCGCATGTTGGGTCGCTCTGGCGCATCCAACCTGCTCGTGGTCAGTGTCGAAGACGCGAAGCAGCACCTGGTTGCTTCGCATAACACCACCGTCATTCGTCCGTCATTCCAAACGATGACCGAAGAGGAGCGCGTGGTGTTCTCGGAAATAATCGTTGGATACCTCACAGAAGGCCATGGGGCGCAGCTGATTCAAGCATTGACTGAAGCAGCCAGGATGCGCGCCGTCCGCCCCACCGACCTGTTCGAGATTGAAGTCCCGCCGGCACTCGACCCGCGCACACGCGAGTACAGCGAATCAATCAATCGCTTTGCCGAAGTCGTAAAGGCAAAGAAACAGGCCGAGGCCGCTGTCGCCCAAGCCCAGCGCAACCTCGAAGCCGCAAAAAAGGCCGTCACCAAGGTGCTCGACCAAGCCTGCGAGTAAAACACAAGCAGCAACAACGCCCCAACGCGGCGGCAGAACCAATTCCTGCCGCCGCCGTTTTAACTCTTTGGGCTACTCCCATCTCGTGGTTTGAGGATTCCATTCGCGCGCATTTGTCGAATGATCAAAGCATGGCGCATACAACCGATTGACAAACCCTTCTGCTTCAGCGATGCTCCCCGCGAGATCGAGCACTCCCGCTTGCTTCGCCATTTTTATGTACTGCGCAGAGCCATTTTGCTTCCACCAGAGAGGCGTTACAAACTCACCCGGCATTACCACCTTACGAGCAGATGCCTCTTTCTCGACTCTCTCAGCTAGCGTGGCACCATCAATAGAGCACGTCTTCGCATACACCAGGATGTCTACGATATCCTTGATTCGCGAAGAAGCCCGACCATCGTGCAGTTCTAGCATTGCAAGCAATTTATCCGCAAGAGCACTCTCCGCTCGGCATACTCGATAGTCGCAAACTGAGAGTCCATCGATATTCAAACGGTCGACCGGCGTAAGTACTTCAGGCTCAAGTCCCCGAACCTCATCAACTACCAAATCAATTGAAATAGGCTGTAGCTTCTTGGTTCCCATAAAGGGGGTAAACCACACCTTCGTCCCGCACCGATATTCATCCTCTGCTTTAATCTGCTATGCACGATCAAAGGTGAACGAAACAAAATCATCCAGATCAACCGAAGCCGCTTGTACCAGATCGGCAATAGCCTCTTCCAGACTTTCCTCTTGAGCAACCAAGTCTATATCTCTTGTAACACGCGCATCGAGCGTTCGCGCCAGGACGCTTTGCCCACCCTTAAGCACAAAACGATTGTCGTCTCCCGTAAAGACGCGACACAAAAGACGGTGAAAGTAAAAACCGGCGATAGCCCGATTGGTATCCATCGGCGACCGCCTCGCGGCATCCCTAACAGCCATCTCCAATGCGCCAGGCGTTTTGTACTTCACCATGTCCTCCGTTTCGTACTATCCGTTTAGCGCAGCCACCAAAGGTATCATCAATCCGCGTCGTTTGGCGGTCTTAGAGCTCTCTTCTACAAGATCCTTCAGCCGCTGCATATCGAGTCCGCGCCCAAGCGCGTCGTGATAGGCATCGATAATTAAGGAAGGGTCCTCGCCATCGAGGCAAAGATCGACAAGCGTACGCTCGGGCTTGGTGGCCGGCAGGCCATCGAGCCAGACGATATCCTGCTCGGCAATCTCACGCTTTGCAAAGGAAAGGGATTCGTTTCTTGTATTGATGCGCATGGGTGCGGTCATTCTGTAGGGGGACAGATAGAAATCGCCCATTTGCTGTAGGTTCGCCGCAGTCGTACCGCTCACGGCAATGCCATCCCACCGGCGCTTTCTCTCCCACGCGCAAAGGGAAGGATTGGTGAGCTTCCAAAAAGCGTTGAGCTCGTCGGTGTCTCGGCGCTGTGTCCCAGACATCCGGTAGGCGCCGTGGCATATCCGCTCAAGACGACCCGCACGGCATGAGTGTGCCAGCGCATCTCGAGAGATGTCCATGCGAGCCGCCTGAGCTGTGGTGAACACGCCCTCGCTCTCGGAAAGCTCGCTTATCGCCGTTATGTTGCTAAAGTACTTCATGTTGCAATTGTAGGAAATTTTCATACTTTTGCAACATGATTTTGATTCCATATGATCGGCGCGCCTTACTTATCTCATTTTTGCCGCCGGCTTGTTACCGGACCAACATCAGCCGCTATCGAGGTCTAATACTTTTCCCGAGAAGTGAACGCCCCTTTTTGGACCCCTGGAGCATCCGCATCTTTCGACGGCAAAAACGCAGGATTCCAGGGTCAAAACCGCAGGAAACGGCGCCCTCAAAGTGTCGATGCTTCGGGAGTCCGATTTAGCTCATTCACTTCTCAGAAAAGTATTAGACCTCGCCGTGGGCCACTAATAATAACCCCCCTATACACACCCAAAAACTCATCCAACATTAATCTTGGCTCAAGAATCGCTTAATCTATAACCTGCACTATAGAGTTCGACCAAGGGCGGGGCGGCGCAACGCAGACCGCCGAACGCAACGCTCGCGCCCGAGCAAATTGCCCGGCGTCGCGCCCATCGAACGAAAGGACAGGTCATGGACGACCTCGAAAAAGTTGAAACCATCCGCACCAAGTGCAACGTGAGCTACACCGATGCCAAGGCCGCGCTCGACGCCGCCGACGGCAACGTTCTGGATGCCATCATTTGGCTCGAGTCGCAGGGCAAGACCCGGACCACGTCGGCGCACGCCGCCACCGAGTCCGCGCCCGTCGACGAGCCCTCGGCCGAGATGGTCGCCGCGCAGGTCGCTTACGAAAAGTCGAGCGAAAAGACCGACTTCTCCAAGAAGATGGACAGCGTGTGGGAGTACCTCAAAAAGCTCTTCCGCCTGAGTCTGGACACCAAGTTTATCGCCACGCGCCGCGATGCGATCATCCTCAACATCCCCATCCTGATCCCCATCGTCGCGCTGTTTGCCTGGGGCGCCACGATATGGCTGATGCTGATTGGCCTGTTCTTTGGCATGCGCTACCGCATCGACAGCGACGGCGACGTGCCCGGCAGCATCAACAACCTTATGGATAGCGCTGCCAACGCCGCGGACGACATCAAGCAAAATCTCAACGACGACAAGTAATCGCAGACGGGGGCACGTATGGCACGAATCCTGATCGTAGAGGACGAGGAGAAAATCGCCCGCTTTGTGACGCTCGAGCTGGAGCACGAGGGCTACCAGGTGGAGCACGCCGCTGACGGCCGCACCGCTGTGGACCTGGCGCTGGAGCGCGACTACGATCTGATTCTGCTCGATGTGCTGTTGCCGCAGCTCAACGGCATGGAGGTGCTGCGGCGCGTACGCAAGCACAAGGATGTGCCGGTGATCATGGTCACCGCGCGCGATGCCGTGATGGACAAGGTTGCCGGGCTCGACGCCGGCGCCGACGATTACCTGACCAAGCCGTTTGCGATCGAGGAGCTGTTCGCACGGATCCGCGTGGCGTTGAAGCGCTCGGAGGCCGTGCGGGCGGCTTCGGGCGCGGTCGGCACCGGTGCCGGGGCGGGCACGGCGGGCGGCGCGGGCGGCAACGCCGCCGCGACGCCTCCAGCCAGCGACACGGCCCAGATCCCTGCCGCGCCCTCCCCCGCCGCGCTCACCGTGGGCTCGGTTGCGCTCGACCCCGACCGCCGCGAAGTCACGGTCGGCGGCTCGCCCATCGTGCTGACCGCTCGAGAGTTCGATGTCCTCGCCCTGCTTATGGCACATGCCGGCACCGTGCTCACGCGCGAGCGCATTGCGCACGAGGCGCTGGGCTACGAATACGTGGGCGACACCAACAACGTCGACGTGCACATCGCGCACTTGCGCGCCAAGATTGAGGACGCCGGCGGCGCCCGCATCATCCAGACCGTGCGCGGGGTGGGCTATGTCTGTCGCGCGTAACGACGAGGCTAAGCGCGTCACCTCCATCGCCCGCGCCATCAACTGGAGCTATATGTGGCGCCGCTTGGTGAGCTACGTCTGGCTGGATCTGTTACTGCTGCTTGTTGCGGCGGCGATCCTCGTCTATGGCTACAACCAGACGCTGCCCGATGGCGCGTTTACCGCGGGATGGATCCCCGGCGCCGCCGTTCACGGCATGTCGCTGGCGCCCGCGCGCGGCTGGGACCTGACCACGCTCACCTATACCGTCGAGCTTGCGCATAGCACCAAGACCTTCCCCCTCGCACAGGACCTCGTCACGCTATGGCCTCTCTACCTTGTCGTTGCGGGCTGGCAGGTTATCAGCGTGCTCGATATGCTCGGCGGCGCCCGCCGCGTGCGCCGCACTATGGCGCCGCTCAACGACCTGGCCCTGCGCGTTGACGAGCTCAGCCGCATGCAGCTCTCCGGCGGCAAGATGGAAACACTGGAGCAGGCCATCGAGCGCGCAAGTGTCGACTCGCCGAGCGTCACCACCGGCGACGCCGACCTGGCGAGCATCGAGGTTGCACTCAACCGCCTGCTGCGCCAGATGCAAGAGGCCAAGCTGCAGCAGATGCGCTTTGTCAACGATGCGAGCCACGAGCTGCGCACGCCCATCGCGGTGATTCAGGGTTACGTAAACATGCTCGACCGCTGGGGCAAAGACGACCCGGACGTGCTGGAAGAATCCATCGCGTCCCTCAAGGCCGAAAGCGAGCACATGCAAGAGCTCGTGGAGCAGCTGCTGTTTTTGGCACGCGGCGATGCCGGGCGCACCGTGCTGCGGCGCGCGAATACCAACCTGGCTGCACTGGTCGGCGAGGTTTGCGAAGAATCCCAGATGATCGATGCCGGGCACACGTATCGGCTGGCCTTTGACGCTACGCTTATCCACGACCCGCGCTGCGACGCGCCCGTCGACGTGGCGCTCGTGAAGCAGGCTCTGCGCGTAATCGTGCAAAACGCCGCCAAGTACTCGGACACGGGAACGACCGTCACATTTGGCGTAGCGCCGGATGCGGGCGCGGGCACGATCGACATAAGTGTTGAGGACGAGGGCATCGGCATGAACCAGGAATCCGCAGCTCACGCGTTTGAACGGTTCTATCGCGCCGACAACGCACGCGATGCCGGCGCGCAGGGCTCGGGTCTGGGGCTTGCCATTGCCAAGTGGATCATCGATAGCCATGGCGGTGTCATTGGTGTGACCTCAGTCGAGGGCGTCGGCAGCCGCTTTACGATTCGCCTGCTGCGGTAGGGGCGTCTCTCACGAATCGAAGGTGAATGCTTTTCCGCGAAGTGAACGACCTATTTTGGACCCCCGAAGCATCCGCACTTTTTGGCACCAAAACCGCAGGAAATACCTGACAAAACCGCAGGAAACGGTGCCTCCAAAGTGTCGATGCTCCAGGGGTTCGATTTCACTCGTTCACTTCGCGGAAATTCATTCACCTTCGATTTACGGCAGCCCGTCAGTCACCCTCTCGGCATTAAAAATGGGGCAAGGCCACGCGCCTTACCCCATTTTTCGTTAGCTATGGCAGCTTGTGCGCTACTCGCGGCACAGGTGCACGGCGAAACCGGCGAACTCGCGCTTAAAGTACACGAGCTTGGTGCCGCCGTCGGGCAGCAGCACGCGCGACTCCTCGTTGACCTCGAGCCCGCGCTCGGCAAACCACTTCTCAGCCGCATCGATGTCGTTGACGGCAAAGCCAATGTGACCCTTGGCGCCACGACCGTTCTGCTTCATGATCTCGACCAGCGAATCGTTAAAGTACGAAACGGGGGTCTCGATGACGGGCAGGCCCATCATCGTCGAGAACAGCTCCGCGATCTCCAAGGCGTCTGCCGGGTCGGCGGCGTTAATGCCCACATGGGCGACGCGCATGCCAAAGAGCTCGGCCGGGTTGGCGTTCTGCTCACTCATACAGTCAGCGCCTACTGAGCCATGACGTCGAGGACGGCCTTCTCGGCAGCGACGCGGTTCATGCCGGTCATGAAGGGCACGCCGCTCACGTACGGGCAGGTGAGGCCCTCGGGGGCAACGGTGGTGGCGATCAGCAGGTCGGCGCCCTCGTCGCAAGCGTCCTTGGCCTCGGAGATGGCGCACTGCACGATCTCGTACTTGTCGGCGTAACCGTTGGCGTCGAGCAGGGTAGCGACCTTCTGGGCAACGAGCGTGGAAGTAGCAGCGCCAGCACCGCAAGCCAAAACGATCTTCTTCATAAGTAATGTCTCCCTTCATGGTTTACTTTAGGTAAGTGTACCGCAGCGAGCGATGGCACTCGGCCTCGATGAGCTTTTATGCCAGTTTGCTTGCGCGCTGCGTATAATACATCCAGTACGTGTTGTCATACCGCTCGCTTTATGAGTGACTAAGGACCCCAATATGCCCGATTCCCGCACCCTCTGGACCGCCGTCGTCATCATCTGTATCGCCGTGTCGGTATTCTTTAGCGTCAAAAAACGTACCACGTTTAAGCGCCTGCAGCAGCTTATGGCTGCCAAGCGGTGGGACGAGTTCGATCGCCTGCTCGACGCCAAACTCACCAGTATGCTGTACCCGCGCTACAACCGCGACTACCTGCGCCTGAACTCCTATCTGCTGCGCGAGGACCACAAGCGCGCCGACGAGATGTTCGATTTGCTACTGGGACTCAACCTGCCCAAGATGCAGCGCGTCGACCTGGTAATCAAGGCCTTTAACTACTACGTTGGCCAGGAGGACCGCAAAAAGTCCAAGGAGTTGCTGCACGAGATCAAGGGCTTTGAGGGCGGTCAGGCCGAGGCAGTCGCGCACGAGTGCCAGCTGATGTACGACACGATGATCCTCAAGCGCCACAACGACATCCCCGAGCTGGAGCGCATGCTCAAGGAGGCCGGTGACGACAAGGTGAAGAGCTGCCGCCTAGAATACCTGCTGGCCCTGCAGTACCAGAACAAGGGCGACGAGGCCAAGTTCCAGGAGTTCCTGGAAAAGTCGGGCCAGCACTCGATGGCCGTCAACGCGTAACGGACGGCTTGTGCTAGACTTCTAGTCTTACGGGGGCGTGGCGGAATTGGCATACGCAGGGGACTTAAAATCCCTCGCCGCAAGGATTGTGGGTTCGAGTCCCACCGCCCCTACCATTTGGAATTTGCGAGCCCGTGTCCCCCAGGGATGTGGGCTCGTTTCTTTTAGATGCCGGTGGGACTCGAACCCGCGAGGGGGCGAGCGTTAAGCGGACGCGCAGCGTCCGTAGCGAGCCGGCGAGGGCGCCGGCAGGCGACCGAAGCCGGTGCGTATTTGCGCAGCAAATACGCAGACGTCCCACCGCCCCGCACCACTACGAAGCAGCTAATTTGGGACGGGGTTAAAAAGACCACCTCGATCCCCTCGGAAGTTGCGGTGGAATAGTTCCTGTTTTGGCCGTTTACCAGCCCATTTAGGAACTATTTCACCGCAACTTATATGCCAACTCCCACATTATTCGATGGAAAAACGTGGTTTACTCCCACTTTTTCCGAGGGAAACGCTTGGACGGCCTAACCTATATCGACTCAAGGACTGTCCCAAGCTGCCGGCAGGAAAGGAACGTCCCCAGGTGCCGGCTATTGAGTTGCGGTGGAATAGGGACTGCTTGGGCCTTGAAAGGACGATTTTAATCCGTATTTCACCGCAACTTATTGGAGAGGACTGAGGCTGGGGGTCCAGGCGATGGTGGGGTCTTCGCCGTCGAGGACTTCGTTGATGGTGGCGGCCATGCCGGCGAGTAGGCTGTTCTCGCTTACGGTGAGCGTCTCGTAGCCACCGGCACGCATGAGCTCGCGAATCACCACGGCACCGGCCAGGATCACGCCCGCGCGTTTGGGCTGCACGCCTGGCAACGCGGCGATGCCCTCCACGTCCAGCGTGGACATGCGCTCGATAGCGGCCGAAACCTGATCCAGCGAAAGCTCGCGCAGGTGCACAAAGCTCGAATCGTACGGTTCCAGCTCATGAACGAGCGCCACAAGCGTGGTGACGGTGCCACCCACGGCGACCAGGCGCTCGGCACGCTCAAAATTGCTCGGCAGGCCTTCAAAATAGGCAGCGAACTGCTCGCCCGCCCAGTTGGCGGCGGCAGCAAGCTCGCCGTCCGCAGGCGGCAGCACCGAGAAAAACCGCTCCGTCACACGACGGCAGCCAATGTCCAGCGAACGCGTGCCCTCCAGCGCAAAGACCCCACGCTCCGGCGCATAGACGCCCGTCGCGAGCTCCGTGGATCCGCCGCCCGAATCGGCAACAATGATGCGCTCGCCAGCGAAGTCGTGCGCCACGCCAAAAAACGTCAGGCGTGCCTCGACCTCGCCCGGAATCACCTGCGGTTCGAGACCCAGCTCGCGCAGGCCGTCCAGCAGCAGGGCGGCATTGGACGCATCGCGCGCGGCACTCGTGCACGTGGTGCAGATGCACACGGCCCCAAAGGCACGCGCCTCGTCCACAAACATGCGGCATGCGGCAAGCACGCGCTCGACCGCCGCCTCGCAAAAGCGGCCCGTCGCGTCGACGCCTTCGCCCAAGTCGGTAATCTCGGTATGCTTGGACGATTCCACGATCGCCCCGGCCTCGACCTGCGCCAGCACCAGTCGCGACGACACCGTTCCCAGGTCGATCGCCGCCACCTTATATCGTTTGCAATCTGCCATTGCGGGCTCCCCTCCGGGCGCTATTTGCCGTTGGACACGACCGTCTGGCCCTCGACGCCGTTAAAACCAAACAGCATGTCGAGCGCCTGGATGTACCACGGCGCGTCCTTGCCCACCTCTTCGATCTCTTTGGCCACTTCGCTGGCCTTTTTGGCGTTCGAGGACTTTTTGCTCGACGACGAGTCCGAATCGTCATCCAAGCCCAGCACGTCAATCTTGGTCTCGCCGGGCATTACCAGCCCCAGGTCCTCGGTCGCCGCATCCTTAATGCCCTCCTCCGAGAGCAGTTTGTCGACACTTTTTTGCAGCTCGTCGTTGTATTGCTGGCGAATCTCGACCTGCTTGGCCAAAATGTCGCTCGAGCGCTTGGCCACATACAGATCGCGCACGGGAAAATACAAGCTCACGAGCACCAAGGCAACGACGATACCGATAAACAACCCTCGCTGGGGTCCGTGGGTAAAGTCGTAGATTGCCTTAACCACCGCGTTGTCGTTGGCGTAGTGCATAAAGTCCGAACCCGAAAGACGGCTCGACGGCCTGCTCGACCTATCGTGCGCCTGAGCCGAGGAACGCGATTCGTTCGTCGCGCGCGACGAACGGTCCAGGCGATGCGTCGACATATTCATTTGAGCATGGGAGTGCGAAGTGCCTGCCGTGCGATGCGTGGGACAGGCGGCACCCGTGTAATCGGGCCCGCCGAGCGGCACCGTACGCGCACGGCGAGGTGACGGCTCACGCGAACCGGCGGAATAGTACCTGTTGTCGTAAATCTGATCCATGTGCGCCTTGTGCGGTTGAGGTTTGTTTGCGCTAAGTCCTTTAGTTATAGCACGAGCATGCGCAACGCCTTCGGCAGCCTTTGCTCGACATAAAAAAGGCGCTGAGCCACACGGCCCAGCGCCCAATGGCGGCCATCAGAAGTGGAGCGGAGCCGAGTCAACCCCGCCCCCGCGAGCACCACTTGTTTAGCGAATGTTGTAGAACGCGGCCTTGCCGGCGTAGCGCGCGCTGCCCTCGAGCTCGTCCTCGATGCGGATGAGCTGGTTGTACTTGGCGATGCGGTCGCTGCGGCACGGGGCGCCCGACTTGATCTGGCCGGCGTTGACACCCACGACCAGGTCGGCGATCGTGGAGTCCTCGGTCTCGCCGGAGCGGTGGCTCACGATGCAGGCGTAACCGGCCTCCTTGGCGGTCTCGATGGCCTCGAGCGACTCGGTGAGCGTGCCGATCTGGTTGACCTTGACCAGGATCGCGTTGGCGGCACCCAGCTCGATGCCCTTCTTGAGGCGCTCGGTGTTGGTGACGAACAGGTCGTCGCCCACCAGCTGCACCTTGTTGCCAATGCGACGGGTCAGCTCGACCCAGCCGTCCCAGTCTTCCTCGGCCATGCCGTCCTCGATGGAGATGATGGGATAGGTGTCGACGAGCTTCTCCCAGTAATCAACCATCTGGGCACTCGTGTACTCAACACCCTCGCCCTTGAGCTCGTACATGCCGGTTTCGGCGTTGTAGAACTCGGTCGATGCCGGATCCATGGCGTACATGAAGTCGACGCCGGGCTTAAAGCCGGCCTTCTCCACGGCCTTGGTGATGTACTCGAACGGCTCGGCATTGGTCTTGAGGTTGGGCGCAAAGCCGCCCTCGTCGCCCACGCCGCCGCCCAGGCCCGCCTCGTGCAGCACGCCCTTGAGGGTGTGGTAGACCTCGGCGCACCAACGCAGGCCCTCGGCAAAGCTCGGGGCGCCCACCGGCATGATCATGAACTCCTGGAAGTCGACGTTGTTGTCGGCATGCACGCCGCCGTTGAGGATGTTCATCATAGGCGTGGGCAGCAGATGGGCGTTGACGCCGCCCAGGTACTGGTACAGTGAAAGACCCGCCGACTCGGCAGCGGCGCGGGCGACGGCCAGCGACACGCCCAGAATGGCGTTAGCGCCGAGCTTGGTCTTGTTGGGGGTACCGTCCGCGGCGATCAGCGCGGCATCGACGGCGCGCTGATCGAAGGCATCGAGGCCCACGACGGCATCGGCGCACTCGTTGTTGACGTGCTCGACGGCCTGCGAGACGCCCTTGCCCAGGTAGCGACCCTTGTCGCCGTCGCGCAGCTCGCATGCCTCAAAGGCGCCGGTCGAAGCGCCCGAAGGCACCATCGCGCGGCCGAAGCTGCCGTCCTCGAGCACGACCTCGACCTCGACGGTGGGGTTGCCGCGGCTGTCGAGCACCTCGCGACCGTAGACGTCCAAAATATCGCTCATGTTGTCTCCCTCTCACTTGGAAACGTAATGGATGCAAGCGACCGGCTGACCGTGCACCGTCGGTGTGCCTCCGTAAGTTAGCCATGTCGCACTTTTTGCATTATGCCCTAAGTTAGCCGAGGGATACATATGAATTGGAGAAATCATTCTTTAGGGCCCTTGTTTTTACACCAGGCATTCATCTCTAGAGGTCCTCTCCATTAAAATCTCCAATCCGCATACCGTCTTTACCCGACTTGCGAATGTAAGAGCCAATAATGTGCTTTCACATCATGCAAAGTTCTGGATATCGTGCAAATCTAAGGGTCTGAAGTTCTGGATATCGTGCATAATCAGGTTATAAAAGTTCTGGATATCGTGCACGAGGTAGCCATGCTTAAACGAAAAGCCTATGACACACTACTAAAATGGAAGCATGAAAGCGCTGGTAAAACAGCACTTCTTATTGAAGGAGCCCGCCGCGTCGGCAAGAGCACGCTTGCCCGCACGTTTGGAGAAACCGAATACAAGTCCTGCCTTGTCATTGATTTCTTTCAAGCACCTGCCGAAGTTAAGCAATATTTTGAGGACTATCGCACTGACTTCGACTCGCTCTTCCTCTATCTCTCGGTTTTCTATAACGTCAAACTCTATGAGCACGAGACGCTTATCGTCTTTGACGAGGTCCAGATGTACCCGCAAGCACGCGGACTCATCAAGTATCTCATTGCAGACGGACGTTACGACTACATCGAAACTGGATCCCTGCTCAGCATCAAGCAGAACATTAAAGATATCGTCATCCCGTCCGAGGAAGAGTCTTTGGAACTTGAGCCCCTCGACTTTGAGGAGTTCCTCTGGGGCATGGACGAAAAGGGGCTGGCCGATCTCATTCGCATGAGCTTTAGCAAAATGAAGCCGCTCCCCGATGCCCTACATCGCAGAGCGCTCTCCCTTATGCGCGAATACATGCTCGTAGGCGGCATGCCTGAGCCGGTATCCATCTATGTTGAACAGCGCACTTTTGCGCCCGTCGACGCATCGAAACGCCGAATCGTCCAGCTCTATCGCAACGATATCTCTCGTTTTGCAACCGGTTATGAATTCAAAGTCGTCTCCGTACTCGATGGCATCCCGGGTCAGCTCTCTAGGCACGAAAAGCGATTCAAGCTTTCCTCACTTGATAAAAACGCGCGCATGCGCACCTACGAAGAAGCCTTCTTTTGGCTGGCAGACGCGCGAATTGCCAATATCTGCTATGCCGCAAGCGAGCCGAGCGTGGGCCTTTCACTCAGCATGGAGCAAACAGCACTCAAGTGCTACATGGCAGACACCGGCCTGCTTGTAACGCTTGCCTTCTCTGATAACAACGATACCGATGAAGACGTTTACAGGGCCGTGCTTCGCGGCGACATCGGATTGAACGAAGGAATGCTTACCGAAAACTACGTTGCCCAATCTCTAAAGGCCAATGGACACAGGCTCTTCTTTTATTTCCAAAGCGGAAAGAAGGAGGGGGAGGAGCGCATGGAAATCGACTTCCTCGTTACCCGACCCTATGTCAATGCCGCCGGAAAGCCGCGCATCAGCCCCATCGAAGTTAAGTCGCCACGCAGATACGGAACCATCTCCCTCGACCGATTCCGCGCGCGCTTTAACAAGAAGATTGGGACGGCTTACGTGTTGCACCCTAAACAACTCGAGTGGGATGCCGAAGCGCAGCTGGCACATCTTCCGTTGTATATGGCCTTTTGCTTGTAGAGACCTCTCTGCGAATGGATGCCGTGAGAGACGCAGGTCTCACTCGCTTGCTTTTGCTTGGTCCCACAGGTCATTGAGTTGAGCGGTTGAGCAGACGGCGAGGTCATCGCCCGCCTCGCGCGCAGCAGCCTCCATCGCAGCCCAGCGACGGCGGAACTTGGCCGTGCTCGCGCGCAGAGCGCTCTCGGCGTCGATCCCCTCCTTGCGCGCAACGTTAACCAGGGCAAAGAGCAGGTCGCCAAACTCCATCTCGCGCTCGGGCGAGCCGGGAGCCTCGGCCTCAAACTCGGCACGCTCCTCGGCGACCTCGTCCCACACGTCCTGGACCGTCTCCCACTCAAAGCCCACGGCCGCTGCCTTGCGCGACACCTTCTGCGCCTGCATCAGCGCCGGCAGATGCGTGGGCACGCCGTCGAGCAGGCCCTCGGGCGCAGCCTCGCCTGCCGCCACGGCCTTGTCCTTGGCGGCCTTCTCGGCAAGTTTGACCTCGTCCCAGATCTTGAGCACTTCGTCGGAGCTCTCGGCATCCGCATCGCCAAACACGTGCGGATGACGGCGAATGAGCTTGGCGTCGATATCGCGTGCCACGTCGGCAAGCGTAAACTCGCCGGCGTCCGCCGCAATCTGTGCATGCAGCACTACCTGCATGAGCACGTCGCCCAGCTCCTCGCGCAGATGCGCCGCGTCGCCCGCCTCGATGCAATCGAGCGCCTCATAGGCCTCCTCGATCATGTTCTTGCCAATGCTGCGGTGCGTCTGCTCGCGGTCCCACGGGCAGCCATCGGGCTGACGCAGACGCCAGATGGTCTGCACCAGATGCTGCAGCTCGACCGACGCGTCGACCAGCGTGGACAAATCGCGCGAGCCCTCGGCATTTTGCTGAGCCATATGCTGCGCCATGGTTATTCCTCCTCCAGGATCACGTGGCGGAACGCGCCGCCCTCGTAGATGCCATAGCTGTGCGTACCGTCCTTGGGAATACTCACACTGCCGGGATTGAAGAGCCACAGGCCCGGGTGCGCCTCGCCTGCCTCGTTAACCTTGATGTGCGTGTGGCCGTAGACGAGCGCGGAGCCCTCGGGCAGCGCGGGCACGTGGTCGACGCTGTTGTGCATACCGGCGCCAAAAACGTGGCCGTGTGTCAAGAACAGCTCGCGGCCGGCCTCGTCGAACAACGTGGCGTAGTTGGCCATGACGGGAAAGTCGAGCACCATCTGGTCGACCTCGGCGTCGCAGTTGCCGCGCACCGCGATGATGCGGTCGGCCAGGGCGTTGAGCAGCGGAATCACGCGCTTGGGGGCGTAGTCGCGCGGCAGGTCGTTACGCGGGCCGTGGTAGAGCAGGTCGCCCAGCAGCACGATGCGGTCGGGCTGCTCGGATTCGATGGCAGCGCAGAGGCGCTCGGCCCAGTATGCCGAGCCATGGATGTCGGAGGCGATGAGGTATTTCATGGGGAGTCCTTTCGAAGCGGAGTTGATGGGGGGGCTGAATACGGGGTCCGGCGGATGTGGAGCCCATCTACCGTGTTACTCAAATCGCAGCGCCGCGCTCTGAGCCGCCTGCATCACGCGTTGGAGCGGCGCGCCATGCTCGCGGGCAAGGCGGGCGCAATCCTCGTATTCGGGAGCCGCGCGCTCGCTGCCGTCGGGCAGAGTCGCCACCTTAACGGATACCTCGCCCCAAGGCGTCGTCACCTGCTCGAATCGGCGCGGCAGGCAAACGCGTTCCATCACCTGGCGACGAACGGCGTTGGTCGTGGTTTCCAAAAAGATAATCGTCTGCAGGCGTTCGATATCCTCATGCGAGCAAATCACCTGCAACTGCCATCCGGGGCGGCCCTTTTTGCAGTAGAGGGGCAGCCAGTGCACCTCGCGGGCGCCGGCCTCGCGCAGGCGGTCGGCGGCGTAGGCGAGCACCTCGGGCGACGCGTCATCGATGTCGCACTCCAGCTTGACGATAGTTTCGGGCGCATCGGTCTCGCGGGACAGCGGAGATGTACTTCCACGTTGCATACGGTCCGAATCCTTTCCGCACGGGCTCGTTTTATTCACCCAAACGCTAGCACATCGGACGTGGCACAGGCGTGACTTTCGTCCGTCGCCGCCCTCACCCCTATCCAAACGTGTACGTCAGCCTCCAAACATGTCATTTTTTGTCGGTTTTGGAGGCTGACGTACACGTTTTGGAGCGAGGCCGCACACGATCAGAATTGCGCCCGCACTCCGTCCACCACAAAGTTCGCCGCACTCAACAATTTTGGACTTTCTACGCAGTTCATCGACCAAAAATTACCCTCGGCATACTTATCCGCTGCACGATGTTACTCTAGTTGCATTTGGCTAACTAAGCGGCTGCCGAGAACCCCGCCCGGCACCGTTACGGCATAGGAGGTTTCATGTTCGAGAAGCGGCTCTTCTCCCTGGTTCCGCAGGCAACGCCCTACATTGTGGCAAGCGTCCTGTTTAAGTGGATCGCGCTCATGGCAAACATCACCGTGATGTGGATGCTTGCGCACATCTTGGGCGGCATCGTCACGGACGGCCTTTCCGCCGCGCGCGCCGTCGATGCCCTCGCACAGGCGGCCTTGCCGCTCGCCGCTGCCATCATCGTGCGCGCCGCCTCCATCTACCTGGCCCAACGCGCCGGCGACAAGGCCGCGTTCGAGGCCGTCCGCCGCGTGCGCTCGCTCGTCTACGACAAGCTCGCCGCACTCGGCCCCTCCTACACCGAGACCGTCCCCACCGCCGAGGCCGTCCAGACCAGCGTCGAGGGCGCCACGCAACTCCAGGTGTACTTTGGCGGTTACCTGCCGCAGCTCTTCTTTGCCGGCTTGGCACCCATCACGCTGTTTGTACTGCTCGTGGGCCAGGCGGGTCTTCCCGCCGCGCTGCTGCTCGCCTGCGTTCCGGTCATCCCCGTCTCCATTATGATGGTCATGCGCAACGCCAAAAAGATCGGTGCCGAGTACTGGGGCAGCTATGTCGATCTTGGCGGCATGTTCCTGGAGGCCGTGCAGGGTCTCACCACCCTTAAGGTCTACCAGGCCGATCGCAGCTGGCACGAGCGCATCAACGTCGAGTCCGAGCGTTTCCGCACAGCGACCATGCGCCTGCTGGTGATGCAGCTGCGCTCCATTTGCGTTATGGACCTGGTCGTCTATATGGGCGCCGCGCTCGGCATTATCGTAGCCGCGCTGCAGCTCGCCACGGGCAAGATTGGCTTTGAGGCTGCCTTCCTCATCGTCTTTCTGTCGCAGGAGTTCTTTTTGCCTATGCGCCGCCTGGGATCGCTGTTCCACACGGCCATGAACGGCATGGCCGCCTCGCGCCGCATGTTTGGCATTTTGGATACGCCCGAGCCCGAGCACGGCGATGTTGAGCTTGACGGTCGCGGCAATATCGAGCTCGCGGGCGTGAGCTATGCATACGGCGACCGCACGGTGCTGGACAGCGCCAGCGCGACCATTGCGCACGGCTCGCTCGTGGCACTCGTGGGCGAAAGCGGCGGCGGCAAGTCCACGCTCGCGGGGATTATCTCGGGCCGCAAGGGTGCCTACCGCGGCAGCGTGCGCATTGGCGGCGTTGAACTGCGCGATGCCACGGCCACCTCACTCATGCGCGCCGTCACGCTGGTGCCCACCAACGGCTACCTGTTTGCCGGCACCCTGCGCGACAACCTGCTGCTCGCCCAGCCCAACGCCACCGACGCCGAGCTTTTGCGCGCGCTCGGCCGCACGCGCGTGGCGGCCTTTGTGCAGGCCAACGGCGGGCTCGACATGGTGATTAACGAGGGCGGCACCAACCTTTCGGGTGGCCAGCGCCAGCGCGTGTGCATGGCACGCGCCCTGCTGCACGACTCGCCGATCTATGTGTTTGACGAGGCTACGAGCAACGTCGATGCCGCAAGCGAGGCCGCGATCGGCGAGGTCATCGCGTCGCTTGCCGGCGGGCACACTGTAATTGTGGTGGCACACCGCCTGTCGACGATCGTGGACGCCGATCAGATCCTGGTGCTGGAACGCGGCCGCATTGCCGAGCGCGGCACCCATGATGAGCTCCTGTCGGGCGCGGGCGCCTATGCGCGCATGTGGAGCAGCCAGGAGCAGCTCTCGGCATATACGTATGCGGAGGGTGATGCCGAGGATGCCGGCGCGGTTGAGGCTGTTGACAGCAGCGCTGCCTGTACCGATGGCCTCAACGGTGCCGGCTCGTCTTCCGCTACCGCGGCGCCTGACTCCGGCCGCGCCCGTCACTCGGCGCCGTCCATCATGTGGCGCATGATGGGGCTCGTCCGACCGCTTGCCGGCTGGCTTGTGCTAGCCGTCGCGCTGGGCAGCATTGGCATGCTCACCGCCGCGTTCGTGCCGGCCTTTGGCGCCCTCGGCCTTATGGCCGCGCTGGGCCGCAACGCCTTGGGGCTTGGTCTGATCGCAGCATGCGCGGCCTGTGCCGCCTGCGGCATCGCACGCGGGCCGCTCCACTACGGCGAGCAGCTCTGCAACCATTACATCGCATTCCGTCTGCTCGCGCACATTCGCGACCTGGTGTTTGGCGCCCTGCGCCAGCTCGCCCCCGCCAAGCTCGAGGGCCGCGGCAAGGGCGAGCTCGTGAGCCTGGTCACCTCGGATATCGAGCTGCTCGAGGTCTTCTACGCGCACACCATCTCGCCCATTGCCATAGCTCTGGTCTGCACCGTTGTGTTTGAGGGCTTTTTGCTGGCTGTGAACCCCGAGCTCGCGGGCATCGCACTCGTGGCCTACGCGGTCCTGGGCGTGCTGCTGCCCCTGACCTCGGCCAAGGCATGCGGCACCACCGGCCGCCAGAGCCGCGAGGGCGCCGGTAAGCTGGGTGCCTTTGTGCTCGACAGTCTGCGCGGCGCATCCGAGACTATCCAGTTTGCCGGTGGCGCCGATCGCAGCCGTGCCCTGGGCAAGCTGACCGAGCAAGTCGGCGCCGTGGACGCGCGCCTCAAGCGCCGCCAAGCGGCCAGCGAGGCCGTAGCCGATGCGCTTATTCTTGCGGCCAATCTGGTGATGCTCGGACGTGCGCTGCAGCTGGTGGCTGCGGGAACGATTAACTTTGCCGCAGCGTTTGTCGCCGTCTTTACCTTTGTGTCGTCGTTTGGCTCGGTGATGGCTGTGAGCCGCCTGGGCGCCTCACTGCAGGAGACGCTCGCCTCGGGCGCACGCGTACTCGATTTGCTCGACGAGCAACCCCAGTGCGCCGAGGTCGCCGACGGACAGGACGTTGAGTTTGCCGGCGCCGCAGCCGAGCATGTGAGCTTTAGCTATGCGGGCGGCGCGAGTGCCGGCGACGCAGGACAGGCAGCGGACGAGACGGCTGCGAGCCTCATCCTCGACGGCGTGACCTGCACCTTTGCGCCCGGTACCATGACCTGTATCATGGGACGCTCGGGTTCGGGCAAGTCGACGCTGCTCAAGCTGCTCATGCGCTTTTGGGACCCTACCGCCGGCACTATCACGGTGAGTGACGTCGATGCCCGTCGCATCAACACGGCGAGCTTGCGCGGCCACGAGGCCTATATGACCCAGGACACGCACCTGTTCTGCGGCACCGTACGCGAGAACCTACTCGTCGCGCGTGCCGGCGCCACCGATGCCGAGCTGCTCGACGCTTGCCGCTCCGCCTCACTCACCACGCTCATCGACCGTCTGCCGCAGGGACTCGACACGCCCGTTGCCGAGCTGGGCGACTCGCTTTCTGGCGGCGAGCGCCAGCGCATCGGCCTTGCGCGCATCTTCCTCAACGACGCACCCTTCATCTTGCTCGACGAACCCACCAGCGCGCTCGATGCCCTCAACGAGGCGTCCGTGATGCAGGCGATCGACGAGCTCAAGCGCCGCGGCAAGACCATTGTGCTCGTAAGCCACCGTGCCAGCACCTGCGCGTTTGCCGATTTCTCGCTTTCGGTCGAACACGGGAGGCTGAGCTAATGGCGCGCCCGGCCGACACGCCGGAGCTGGCGGACAAGCGTGCGCGCGAGGCCCAGATGGTGTCGCAGATGATCGCGCTGTGGTGCCGCGGGCATCATGGCGGCGGGCGTGCGGGCAAGCAGGCTGCCGGCGGCGATGTGCCCGCGCGCGTGAAGCTTGGATTCCGGACCATCACCCTCTGCCCCGAATGCGCCGAGCTACGAGAATACGCCGTCGCGCGCATCGAACACTGCCCGCATATGGGCACCAAGACGTTTTGCTCTGCCTGTCCCTCGCATTGCTATCGCCCTGCTATGCGCGAGAAGATCCGCGAGGTCATGCGCTGGTCGGGCCCGCGCATGATCCGCTATCGCCCCATCACCGCCATACGCCACGCAATGGTGACCGTGCAATCCAAACGGGCGGCGAAGCGGAGCAAGTAGCACTGGAGCCGGCGCGCCACTCCGCCCCCGCCTTCGCCTCAAACGTGTACGTCAGCCTCCAAACATGTCATTTTTTGTCGGTTTTGGAGGCTGACGTACATGTTTTGAGAGCGCAAGCGAGGCGCCACCGCACACCGTCCGCCCTTTCCGCTCGATTTTGACTCGCAGCGTACCCGACGCGTTAGACGCCGCGCCGTTACAATGGAGCGGATTCACCAAATGCAAAGGAGTCGCCATGCCCGCCTGCCCGCTGGTCGATTGCCATACTCATACCTCGTTCTCGGACGGGCACGCCTCGTTTGAGGAGAACGTCCGCGCCGCTGCCGCCGCCGGATGTCAGGTCATGGTCTCGACCGACCACCTCACCTTGCCCGCCAGCATGGACGCCAACTGCGAGGTGCAGGTTGTCGAGAGCGACTTGCCGGCGCATCGCCTGGCATTTGAGGACGCCCAAAAGCTCGCCGCACAAATCGCGCCGGAGCTCACCTTTATCTACGGTTTTGAATGCGATTGGTACGAAGGCTGCGAGCCCCTGGTAGAGCGCTGGTCAGCAGGCGCCACGGTGCGCCTGGGTAGCGTGCATTGGATCGGCGACCCCGGCGAAATCATGGCCGGTGCCGCGGGCACGGCGGGAACGGAGAACGTCGCTCGCCCCGACACGCCTGATTCGCTTTGCGGTTGGATCGACGACGACACTAACCTGCACGTTTGGGAAAACCTGGGCGTGCGCGGCGTGTGGGAGCGCTACGTCGACGACTGGTGCCGTGCTTGCGAAAGCTCACTCAACTTTGACGTGATGGCCCATCCCGACCTGGTCATGCGTTTTTCGAAGGACGGCTTTGCACCCGACTTTGACCCCGCGCCGTTCTGGGGGCAGATGGCCGAATGCGCCCACGATACGGGTCGCCGCGTTGAAGTCTCGACCGCCGCACCGCGCAAGGGCCTCGACGACTACTATCCCGCGACTGGGCTGTTGCGCTGCTTCGCTCACGCCGAGGTGCCGATCACCTTTGGCTCGGACGCGCACCGCGCCTGCGATATCTGCTGGAGCATCCGCGAAGCCCAAGCCCACGCCTACGACTGCGGCTACCGAACCTTCGACATCCCCCACCCCACCGGCGAATGGGAACCCACGCCCCTCGCCTAGCCATCCCTTCATGAGTTGCGGTGAAATAGTTCCTGTTTATGGCCCTAAGACCGTCAAACAAGAACTATTCCACCGCAACTTCTATTTCATTGGCAACTCCCGAAAGACTGTCCCTAACGACTAGTCGTTTAAGAACGTCCCCAATGACTAGTGGCGGCGGGCGTTGAGTTCGCCGGCCAGTTCGTCGAGGGTGATGCCGTAGCGCTCAAGCGTTACGAGCAAGTGGTAGATCAGGTCGCCGGCTTCGTAGCGAATGTGGTCGTGATCGTTATCCTTGCAGGCCATGATGACCTCGCTCGCCTCCTCGGCAAGCTTCTTGAGCAGCTCGTCCTCAACGTCGGTCAACAGACGAGCGGTGTAGCTTTCCTGCGGCGATGCATCGCGACGGCTGTGAATCACCTCGGCCAGCCCCGTCAGCGTCTCACCGATATTTCCCGGCTGCACGTTAGCTGTTCTGACTCCCATGGTTATTTCCTCTCGTTACTGCAGCGTAAAGTAGGTACCGGTCTCATCGAACCGAGGCTTTGCGCCCTTTTTCTCAAAGAACTCAATGATGACGGCATGGGCCTCATCGAGCCTTTCCTTCTCGGCCTCGAGCCAAAACGACTGCGCCCCGCAGGCATCGGTCAGGTGCACGCGGCATGGCACGCCCGCGCGGAGGAGCTCGGCGTTGCAGTCGGCAACTTCGAACGGCGTCACGACCTTCATCGCGTTCCCCCTTCCACGCGCTTAAAGAAGCAGGTACGGTTGCCGGTATGGCAGGCCGGGCCCGGAGAGTCGACCTTGACCAACAGCGTATCGCTATCGCAGTCGGCCCAGAGTTCCTTGACCTCCTGCATGTTGCCGCTCGTCGCGCCCTTATTCCAGAGCTCCTGGCGGCTGCGGCTCCAAAACCACGTGGTGCCGGTCTTGAGCGTAAGCCCCACCGATTCCTCGTTCATCCAAGCAACCATAAGCACCTCGCCGGTGTCATACTGCTGAACCACACAAGGAATCAGCCCGCGGGCGTCGTATTTAAGATCAGCCGCTTCTACTACCTCAGTCATCATTTCTCCCAAGTTATTACCGTAAACCCCACAGGTCGGCGAGGGTTGCCCAGGTGCCCGAGATTCCGAGCGACAAGCCCGACGACGCGTACTTAAGTACGCGAGGAGGGTTGGAGCCGGAAGGTCGGGTGCCTGGGCAAGCCGCAGCGCTAAAAGTCCAGCCTGACAGGGATTCCTTGGCTGGCCATATACTCTTTGACCTGGCGAATGCTGAAGGTTCCAAAGTGAAAGACGCTGGCTGCCAGCACGGCATCGGCCTCGCCCTCGATCACGCCCTCGGCAAAATGCTCGAGCGCGCCCACGCCGCCGCTCGCGATGACGGGAATCGGCACCGCGCGCGCCACGGCGCGGGTGAGCGCCAGGTCAAAGCCGGCCTTGGTGCCGTCGCGGTCCATGCTGGTGAGCAGGATCTCGCCGGCACCGCAACGAGCCGCCTCCTCGGCCCACGCCACCGCATCGATACCTGTGGCGTTGCGACCGCCCGCCGTGAAGACCTCCCACTTGTCGGCACCCGGCTCGCCGGGCAAGCCGACGCGCTTGGCATCGATCGCCACGACCACGGCCTGGCTGCCAAACGCCGCGGCGGCCTGGCTGATCAACGACGGATCGCGCACGGCAGCAGAGTTGAGCGACACCTTGTCGGCGCCGGCGGCAACCATGGTGCGCATGCCCGCCAGGTCGCGGAAGCCGCCGCCCACGGTATAGGGAATGGCGAGCTCCTCGGCCGCGTGCGCCGCCATCTCGATGGTCGTCGCGCGGTTGTCGCTCGTCGCGGTGATGTCCAAGAACACGACCTCGTCCGCACCCTCGCGATCATAGGCGCGCGCTAGCTCAACCGGGTCGCCCGCATCGCGCAGGCTTACAAAGTTGACGCCCTTGACCACGCGGCCGTCCTTAACGTCCAGGCAGGGAATCACGCGTTTGGTAAGCATGGGCTACTCCTCCCCTCGGGCGGCGGCGAGCGCCTGGGCCAGCGTAAAGTTGCCCTCGTAGAGCGCGCGACCGGTGATGGCGCCTTCAATCGCTCCCTTACCCACCGCGGCCAACGCGCGGATGTCGTCGAGCGTCGAGATGCCGCCCGAGGCCACGACGGGAAAACCCGCGACCTCGGCAACATGGCGATACGCCGCCACGTCGATGCCCGTCTGCATGCCGTCGCGCGCGATATCGGTGTACACCAGGTGCTTAAAGCCCAGCTCGCTGAGCTGCGCCACGGCATCGTCGAGTGCCACGCCCGCGCCATCGCGCCAGCCGTTCACCTTGACCTGGCCATCGCGCGCAGCAATGTCTGCCACCAGTAGCTCGCCAAAGCCGCAGGCCGCAACCTCGGCAAAGCCCGGCTCGGTCACAAGCACGGTACCCAGCGCGATGCGGCGCGCGCCGTAGCCGACCAGCTCGTCGATGCGCGCAAGCGAGCGAACGCCGCCGCCCACGTCCACGGACAGACCGTCGACGCCGCAGATGGCCTCGATCGCCGCCGAGTTGGCAGCGCACGCTTCCTCGTCCTCGCCAAAGGCAGCGGACAGGTCGACGACGTGCACCCAGCTCGCGCCCTGCTCGGCAAAGGAGCGGGCAACGGCCACGGGATCGTCGGAATATACCTTGCAACGGCTGCGGTCGCCGCGCTCCAGGCGCACGACCTTGCCGCCGATCAAATCGATTGCGGGAAACAGGATCATCGGCCGGCCTCCTCGACAATGCTCACGAAGTTCTTAAGGATACGCTGACCCAGCGCAGAGGATTTCTCGGGATGGAACTGGCAACCCCACACGTTGCCGTGGCGCACGATGCACGGGAAGCTCCGCGTGTAGTGCGTGCGCGCCAGGACGTCAGCGGTATCGGCATCGTCTGCCACCGCGTAGCTGTGGGTGAAGTACATGTTGGCGCCCTCGGCAAAACCGGCGAGCAGTGGATCGGCTGCGCCGGCGGGCGTCATGTGCACCTGGTCCCAGCCCACGTGCGGCACCTTCAGACGGCTCGACTCCAGGCGCGTGCACGAGCCGCGCATGATGCCCAGGCCATCGACCCAGGGACCACCGGCCTGCTCGGAGACGTCGCCGTCCACGACCGCGCCCGCGTCCGCAGGCACGCCCTCGTTGCCACGTTCAAAAAACAGCTGAAGGCCCAGGCAGATGCCGAGCAGCGGAGTTCCGGCGGCAACGGCATCGAGCACGGCCGCCTCCTCGCCGCTCTGGCGCATAAAGGCGATCGCGTCATAGAACGCGCCCACGCCCGGAATGACCAGGCCGTCGGCGCGGCGGATTTGCTCCGGGTCGTCCGATGTACAGGCGGCGGCACCGGCGCGCGCAAGCCCGCGCACGACGCTCGACAAGTTGCCCTTGTGGTAGTCGACCACCACGATCTTCGGTTCGTCCACGCGACCCTCCCTTTTCCCATTCAAAACCTGCCAAAAAGGGACAGGTTTATTTTGGTCGGTAAAACGTTTACCCACCGCATGAGACAGCATTTCCGCAGATAAAACCTGCCAAAATAAACCTGTCCCTTTTTGGCAGGTTACAGTGAGCCCTTGGTGCTGGGGATGCCTTGCACGCGAGGGTCCAGCTCGCAGGCGTGGCGCATTGTGCGGCCCACGGCCTTAAAGGCGGCCTCGATAATGTGGTGCGAGTTGCCGCCCGCCAGCTCGCGCACGTGCAGCGTGAGCTTAGCATCGCGCGCAAAGGCATAGAAGAACTCAACGGCCAGCTCGGTATCGAAGCTGCCAACGCGCTCGGTCGGCACGGGCAGCTCGCAATAGGCCTGGCCGCGACCCGAAATGTCCACGGCGGCCATCACGAGCGTCTCGTCCATGGCAATCGCCGCGTCGGCAAAGCGCGTAATGCCCGCCTTGTCGCCCAGCGCCTGACAAAACGCCTCGCCCAGCACGATGCCCGTATCCTCGACGGTGTGATGCGCGTCGACCTCAACGTCGCCCACCGCGTGCACCGTCAGGTCAAACAGACCATGACGGCCAAAGGCGTTGAGCATGTGGTCGAAAAACGGCACGCCGGTCGAGATATCGCACGTACCGGTTCCATCCAGGTCGAGCTTGACGACGATATCGGTCTCCCCCGTCTTACGGGTTACCTCGGCATAACGGCCCATCTACATCTCCTCCTTCACCAGCGCGGCAAACGCGGCCAGCACCTCATCGTTTTCCTGCGGCGTACCCACAGTAATGCGCAGACAGTCCGCAAGCCCCGGCGCGTAGCTAAAGTCGCGCACCAAAATCGAATACTCGTCGCGCAGGCGCTCGCGTACGCGCGTGGCATGCGGCGTGCGTACGAGCACAAAGTTCGCCGCGCTCGGCCACGGCTCCACGGGCAGACCCTCGGCAGCCATCGCGCGCAGGGCGCACAGCTCGCGCTCGCGCTCGGATGCGACCTGCGCCACCACGGGCGCGTACGCATCGCGGGCACGCACGCAGGCAAGCGCGGCGGCCTGGCTCAGCACATTGACCGAATAGATCTGGCGAATCGCCGCGAACACGTCGATGACCTCGGGCGCCGCAATCACGTAACCCAGACGCGTGCCGGCAGCGCCAAACGCCTTGGACAGCGTATGCAGAATCACCAGGTTGGGATGCTCGGCGATAAGCCCCTGCGCTGTGGTGGCCGTGCCAAACGAATCGTCCGCAAACTCAACGTAGGCCTCGTCGACCATGACCATGCCGGGGCACACATCGCACAGCGCCGCGACAAAATCGAGCGGTGCCACGTCGCCCGTGGGGTTATTGGGCGAGGTCACGATGGCCAGGCTGCACTCGGGCGCCGCCGCGAGCACAGCCGCCTGGTCGAGCTCAAAGGTCGCCGGGTCGCGCCACACGTCGCGCACCTCGGTCTGGCAGAGCGACGCAAAGAACGCATACTCGCTAAAGCACGGCGGGCAGTTGAGCAGGGTCCGCCCCGCGCCGCCAAACGCCAGCAGATAGTTATAGAGCAGCTCGTCGCCGCCGTTTCCCACGCAGATGTTCTCGCGCGTCACGCCATGCCAGGCAGCAAGCTCGTCGCGCAGGTCGTTCGACATGGGATCGGGATAGCGGTTGAGCGGCGTGGCAGCCAGGGCCGCGTCGACTGCCTCGCGCACGCCGGCCGGCACGGGATAGGTGTTCTCGTTGGCCGAAAGGTTGATGCGCGTAGGCGTAAAGTTAGGATCGTAGGGCTCAATACCGGCCAGGTAAGGCTGGACGAGCTCCTTCATGCGAGGCGTGAGTTCGGCCATATTAGGCCTCCCCGCCGGTTGCGCCAGCGCCATCTGCGCCTGCAGCCGCCAGGTCCACGCCCTCGGCAACCGTCGCCACGGCGTCGCCCGGCCAGGCAACCTTAGTCAGGTCGGCCGCAGCCAGCGACGCGGCACTCACGGCATCCTCGCCCTGCTCCAGCACGCGGCGGCGCAGTGCGGCCGAAAGCGCGTGTGCCCACAGCCCCTCGGCCTCGGCTAGACGCTGTGTGGCGGGAGCGTCGGAGAGCAGGCCCTCGGGCGTATAGCAAATGACACTCGAGCGCTTAACGAACTCTTCGACCGAAAGCGGGTTGGAGAACATGGCCGTACCGCCGGTCGGCAGCGTGTGGTTGGGGCCGGCAACATAATCGCCGAGCGGCTCGGAGCTCCAAGCGCCCACAAAGATGGCGCCGGCGTTGCGAATGCCGCCGAGCAGGCCCATCGCGTCCTTGCAGTGCAGCTCAAGGTGCTCGGGCGCCACGGTGTTCACGGCCTCGACGGCGGCAGCCATGTCGGCGGCCACCACGATGGTGCCCTCGTTATCGAGCGAGGCGCGCGTGATCCCGGCGCGTGGGGACTGCGCCACCAGAATGTCGATACCTGCCTCGACCTCGCGCGCAAACTGCTCGTCGCAAGTCACCAGATAGCAGGCTGCCAGCGGATCGTGCTCGGCCTGGGCCATCAGGTCTGCCGCGACCACCATGGGCTTGGCCGTGGCATCGGCCAGCACGCAGACCTCGGAGGGGCCAGCGACCATGTCGATACCCACGTCGCCCGAGACAATCTGCTTGGCCGCGGCGACAAAGGCGTTGCCCGGGCCGGTAATCTTGTCGACACGCGGAATGGTCTCGGTACCGTACGCCAGCGCGGCCACGGCCTGAGCGCCGCCCACCATATAGATCTCGTCCACGCCGCCGAGCTTGGCGGCAGCGAGCGTATACGGGCTAATCAGTCCATCCTTTTGCGGCGGGGTCACCATGACCACGCGCTTAACGCCGGCGACCTTGGCGGGAATGGCGTTCATGAGCACGGTGGAGGGGTACTGCGCGCGACCGCCCGGCACGTAGATGCCGGCCGCAGCGAGCGGGGTCACCTTAACGCCGAGCATCGTGCCATCCGGGCGCGTGGTAAACCAGCTCTGCTCGACCTCGCGCTGGTGGAACTCGCGAATTTGGCGCGCAGCCTTTTCGAGCGCAGCGACAAAGGCCGGATCGAGGCCTTCGAGCGCGGCATCGATCTGCTCCTGCGGAAGACGGAAGCTCTGCAGTTCAACGCCGTCAAAACGCTGGCAGTAATCGCGCACCGCGGCATCGCCGTTGGCGCGCACGTTGGCCACGATATCGCGGGCGGCGTCGACGATGTTTTGCGGCAGCACGCCCTTACGGTTGAGCTGGTTGGTAACGAGGCGCTCACCGGGAGCAAGCTTGATGGTCTTCATTTCGGTATCCCCTATCGGTCGAGGTTGTGTTCGAAAAACGAGAGGCCGGGCGGCGACGCCAGTCGGCCCGCAGCCCAGACGTTGGGGCGCCCGTGCGTGCTCGCGCTATTGTGCCGAGCCCGCAACGGGCTCAAAATGCTTGTCCTTCACGGCTGCCGCCAAGCGATCTGCCAGATTGCGTACGCGCGGGTCCAGACGTGCGGCGCCCGGATTGACAAAGAAGCGGGCCGTGCAGTCCATGATGCGGCCGGTGATGACCAGGTCGTTGTCGCGCAGGGTGGCACCCGTGGCGGTAATGTCCACGATGCGGTCGGTCATGCCGACGATGGGCCCCAGCTCAATATTGCCGTGCAACGAAACGATGTCGGCATTCACGCCGCGCTCGGCATACCAGGCACTCGCGATGCGCGGGTACTTGGTTGCCACGCGAAGCGACCCGCGGCGGGCATAGTTGCGCTCGACCTGACCGGCGCGCCATGCGGGCTCCGCCTCGATAAAGGTGCACAGGCCATAGCCCAGATCGACCAGCTGCAGCAGGTTGAGGTCGGCCTCGATAAGCGAGTCCCAGCCGCAGATGCCGCAGTCGGCGCCGCCGCAGCCCACAAAGGCGGGCGCGTCACTGGGTCGCACGATGACAAACTCGATATCGCCGACCGCGCCCACGCCGGCACGCGTGTCGCGGCCGCGCACGATCAGGTGACGACCGGGATCGCGTAGCTCCGAGACATCCAAGCCCGCTGCCTCGAGCACGTCGAGGGTGTCGGCCTTGAGCGAGCCCTTGGGCACGGCAATGCGCAGCGGGCCCTCGGCGCCACGGCCCACGGCGTGATCACCGTCGGAAGCGGCGTCCTCGGCCGAGGTGCGCGCGGCCTCCAGACGCTCGAGCGAAAAGGCGAAGCCCGCCGCCGGCACCTCGATACCATCGCCGAATGCGCCGGTAAAGATGGAATCGTAGCGACCGCCCGAGCCCACCGGATCGGGCAGGCCACCTGCGTAGGCCTTAAAGACCAGGCCCGTATAGTAATCAAACGAGTTCATGATGGAGAAGTCGAAGGACAGCACTTGGGCATCCTCGAGAGCCAAGCCCTCAACCAGGGCACGCAGCTCACGCGTGAGCGGTGCGACGATACCGGCAGCCGCCAACAGCGCATCCACGCGGTCGAGCACCTCGGCGCCGCCATGCAGGCGCGGCAGCTCGCTAATGGCAGCCTTGACGGCCTCGGACTCGGCGCTTTCCGCCACGCGGACATCGAGGCCCACAAAGTCGTTGGCGTGCACACAACGCAGTGCCTCGGCAGCCAGCTCGCGATCCTCGCATGCCGCGAGCAGTTCCTTAAACGGGCGCACGCTACCTGCGATAATGCGCGCATCGGGCAGTGCCAACTTGCGCACGGCCTCGGCGACCAGCGAGACAATCTCGACATCGCCTGCGGTATCGCCCGCGCCGATGAGCTCAAAGCCCAGCTGCGTAAACTGACGCGAACCGCCGGCATTGCGCTGGCACTCGCGGACCACCGGCGCCTCGTAGCGCAGCCGCAGGGGCAGGTCGGCCGCACGCATGCGGGTCGAAACCAGGCGCACGATGGGCAGCGTGTTGTCGGGACGAACCACCAGCAGGCGACCGTCGTCGTCAAAGAGCTTAAACGGCGTATCCGCGATGCGGCCGCCCTCCTCGAGCGAACCCTTGTCCTCAAGCAGCGGCGTTTCGACCGGCAGATAATGATGCTCCCTAAAGCAGCCCTTCACCGTACATGCGATCTCCTCGCGCGCCTGAGCCTCCTCGGGCAATATGTCCCGGAATCCCCACGGTGTGGCCGTCATCTGGTGAGCCTCCTCATGCTGTGTCTCATATAGAACAGAAGACCGGCATAGCTCCGCCGGTCTTTTGGGTACTTTAGCATACTAGAGTGCTTGCGGGGAAAATCCGTCACAGCCGCTCACACCGTATTCATTTGGAAACATAGGGCAGATTGCCGCAGCCCAACCCCACTTAGGCGCCAATCGCACGACGATACTCTGCCATTACCTGCGCATCGGCAGCTGCGGGGTCGGCAAAATAGCGCCCGTCATAGGTCTCAGCCGAAACAACTCCGCGATAGCCGCGCGCCACCAGCCTATCCAGGTCAGCGCGCATATCGCGGTCGCCGTCACCCCAGGCAAGATGCGTCGTGCCATCTGCCGCAACATCGACAAAATGCACGTGGGCGACATCATCGCCAAGCAGATCGAAATAATCGTCGATGGTATCCCCCGCCACCGCCATGGCGCCCATATCCAGACACGCCTTGAGCGCCGGATGCCCAACCGCGTCAATCATGCGCTTTGTATCCGCCGCCGAGTTCACAATCATCGACTCAACCGGCTGCAAGGCCTCAAGCACCAGGCGAACGCCGCGCTCGCCCGCATACTCGGCAATCGACCGCAGCATCGAGGCGCTACGCGCCCACGCGTCCTCGATCGGCTCATTCAAAAACGCCCAGCCACTCGAAACCATAACCTGCTCGGCCCCAAGCTCCGCCGCGATATCCACAACGTTCTTAAAGTACGCGAGCGTGCGGGCACGCGCCTCATTCCCGCGCGCCGCGATATTCCACGGCTTGGGGTTGTTCTGTTCGGGGCAAAGCCCCACAATCCGAACCCCATACCGCTGTGACAGCTCCCGCACCTGCTCGAACGAATCGTATCCATGGCAATCGACATACAGATGCATCGCCCCGGTCCAAAGTTCGCAACACGTGTAGCCCGAGGCCGCAGCCGAGGAAAAGAATTCCTCAAGGTCAAAATAACGATGGCTGATATTCATGACGGCAAGCTGCGGATACTCCATCTTGTCCACCTTTCGGCAAAAGGGCGCCGCAGCACAGTGTGCGCGACGCCCCCTCTTACATTGTTTTGATTATGACGGATGCCCTACTGAACACCAAGTACTCCAAAGAACGCGCCGGCGATACTCACGAGCAAAATCACCAGCATGATGAGCAGCGGATTCATCTTCTTCTTGAGCATGAGATAGACGATTCCAAACAGCCCCATCGTGACAAAGCCCGGGAAGATGCCGTTGAGCAGCTCGGCCAGCGTCTGAGCGCCATCGCCCGCGCCAACCATGAGCGGAATGTCCACCGTGACCATCTCCATGGTCATCGCGCCGATCACCATAGCGCCCATGATGGAAGCCATCTTGACGATCGTGTCCATGATGCCTGACTCCTGGACCTTGCTGATCATGTCCGAGCCAAAGCGATATCCCACAAACGTCAGCAGGTAACGGATGATGTAGTGGGGGACGTTGAACACGAGCAGGAACAAAATCGGGCCAAGAATAGAGCCCTGCAGCGCCAGCGACGTGCCGACACCCGTTGCCAAAATTCGCAGCGTGCCCCAGTAGAAGGCATCGCCCACGCCGGACAGCGGCCCCATCAAAGCAAGCTTGACATTAGAGATCGCGCTCGTGTCAAAGCTCTCGTCGGTAGCGTTGACCTCCTCCATTGCCGCGGCAATGGACATGGGGAGCGTCGAGATGTACGGCGTGACGTTATAGAGCTCCATGTGGCGCTTGAGCGCAGCCTTAAAGTCCGCATCCTGCGGATAGAGCTTGCGCAGGATCGGCATGAGAGCCCACATAAAGCCGATGTGGCCCATACGCTCGTAGTTCCAGGAATGCTCATAGGGAATCGAGCGCCAGAACAGCTTCTTAAGATCTGCGCGGGTAATCAGCCCGTCGTAGGAAGACTCAAACTTAAAACTCATCGAACCCACTCCCAATCGCAGGATCCTCGGTTGCCGCCACGGGCTGCTCCGCCTTTTTCTTCTCGCCCAAAACCGTCATCGCGACGACGATAATCGCGGCGAAGATCGCCACACCCGTCGTGCTAATGCCAAAGTAGGCAACGAGGAAGAAGCCTGCGAAGAAGAACGGTGCCACGGTCTTGTTCATAATCATCTGAGCCAGCATTGCAAAGCCGAGTGCAGGCAAGAAGGCAGCGGCGACATCCATACCGGTCTGAACGAAATCGGGGATGATGTTGAGCAGGCTGGCCACGGCATCGGCACCAAAGAAGAAGGCCAGGGGAATGATCAACAGGCCGCACCAGCTCTGCGCGTAACCGGCGATGAGCATGTTGCGCGTAATGGCCTTGGTGTCTCCGTCCTCGACGTTTTTGTCGATACGGTGTACCAGCAGCAGCATGACCGGCTGACCCAGGGCCGTGTCGAGCGCCAGAACAATCGTGGCGATGGGAATACCCAGGGTCAGTGCCGCCGAAGCGTCCGCGCCGGCCTGCATGGCAAGGGATACGCCCAGGATGGTTCCAGAAATCGTATCGGGCGGGTTATAGGCGCCGACCGAGATGGCGCCGACCATAGCAAGCTCCATCGTGGCGCCCATAATCGTGCCGGTTACCACGTCGCCCATGACAAGGCCGACCAGAGGTCCGAGCACAATGGGGCGCTGGAGGTAGCTCGTGCCCGTCAGCCACTCGGAATAGCCCAAAAGGGCGATCAGGAAAATCAGGATTGTCTTGATAACCATGACAGCCCCTAACCGATGGCCTTTGCGGCGTCAGTCTTTGCATCCGCCGGAATCATCTGGATGAACAGCTCGTAGCCCTCGCCGAGCAGCTCCTTCACGTACGCCTCGTTCTCGGGCGTAAGGAACACGCTCGTCGAGACCTGGCGGGCGTCCTCGCTAAAGGCAACGTTGCCGAGGTTGATCTTCTTGACGCCCATCGCCTTTGCGACGGCACCTGCCTGCTGAATCGTCTCGCAAACAACGAAGAGCTTGTACTTGTCGGTCACACCGCTCTGGAGCGCCTTGACGGCATCCTCGGTGTTTTTAACGACGACCTTGCAGCCCTCCGGCTTTGCAAGGGACAGGGCCTGCAGACGAAGCTTGTCGTTGAGGACCGTGTCGCTTACCAGCAGGATGCAGTCGGCACCCAAAGCCGAGGTCCAGCTCACGGCAACCTGGCCGTGAAGCAGTCGATAGTCTACGCGAATCATCTGAATCATGATGTGCTCCTAACGATTAAAACTCATCGAGTTCGGCCTGGCCCAGCAGGTCGTTGACGTACTTGACCTTGGTGTCGTCCGCCTCGACGATCTGACGAATGGCCTCGTCGATCGGAGTCGAATCGGACACGAACAGCAGCTGGATCAGAAGCGGCAGATTCATATTGGTCACCAGATGCGTGTTGGGGCGCATCTGGACAACCTTGGTGAACTCGTTGTTGACGCTGCCGCCAAACAGGTCGGTGCAAACGACGACCTCATCGTCCGCGGCAAAGCCGTCCAGAATCGCCGCGGCCTCCTTGGCCAGGTCCTCATTTCCGTCGACATACATAGAGAGCGCATGGACGTTTTCGCGCTCGCCGGAGAGCAGGCCGATGCTCTCGACGATTCCAGACGCGAAATGAGCATGGGATGCCACGATAAACTGCCTCATTCGATTCCCCTTTCTAGCGAATTTCGGCATAAAAAAGCCCGGACGCATGCGCCCGGGCAGGGTGCTTCTTGCTTAGCAGTCGATTAGTAGTCGAACTGGTGATAGTAACGACGGTAGTTGAGGTTGTGCTTGGTGACCGTCTCGTAGTAGGCGGCGAGTCGATCGGTGACCAGCGAGGACAGGATCCACGGAGACACGATGACGCGGAACTCGTCGTCAAGGCCGGGGATCGCGAACTCGGCGGTGTCGATGATGTTGATGTCGGTGTCGCCGGTCACGCCGCGGGTCAGGAACGCGCGGACGCGCTCGTCGAGCTTGCGGTTCTCGTCCTCGCCCATGAACAGGAACACGGGGACGCCGGGCTCCACGAGCTCGAGGGTGCCGTGGAAGAAGTCGGCCGAGGTGATGTAGCGGGTGCGCTTCCACTGCATCTCCTCGAGGATGCACATCGAGAACAGGATGGTCTCGCCCCACAGGGCGCCGGAGCCGATGAACATGGTGTAGGGGGCCAGGGCGTACTTCTTGGCGAGCTCCTCGGCGCGCGGCTCGAAGCGCTTGCGGATATCGAGCATATCCTTCCAGATGTCCTTGGTCTGCTCGATGAACAGATCGAACTTGGGGAAGCAGCCGCGGCGGTTGAGCAGGCGCAGGCCGAAGCAGTCGGCGAGGTAGTAGCCCTTCTCGCAGCCACCGGAGCCATGGTCAGAAGCCATGGCGACGCAGTTCTCGGCGCCGACAGCCTGGCCGATGGGGCCCTCGGGCTTGGTCATGGCGTAGACGCGCACGCCCATGTCCTTCATCTTCTTGACGGCCTCGAGGACCTCGGGGGTGGTGCCGGACTCGGAGGCGGTGAGCACGACGGACTTGTCGGTCATGCGCTTGTGGCCGGAGACATTCCACTCGGCGGCGTGGATCAGGTAGACCTCCAGGTCGCGGTCGCCGAACTTGTTCATGAGATACTCGAGCTGCATGAGCTCATCCCAGGTGCCGCCGACGCCCATCAGGAACACGGCGTCGTAGCCCTCGTCGGCGACCTTGTCGGCGAGCGCGGTCATCTTCTTGCCGGCCTCGTAGACGTTCTTGCCGTCCTCGATGTAGCCCTCCTGGCTAAAGTGCATGATCTCGATCTTCTCGGTTTCCTTCATGGCTTTTCCTTTCTGTCTTGCACGCGAATCTATACATCGCGTTTCTTTTCGATACCAATTATAGACATACACCCAACGTGTTTTTAATACCACTTTGCAATCTGCGCCGATCCTCGGTGAACGGTCGAAATTCTCGGGTGAGTGGTATTAAATTAGAATTAGATGTATATCTAGCACTCTCGGCGCTTCCCCTGCGTGACAAAGAACAGCGTTCCTACCAGCGCAATGATTGTCGAAGCTCCAAACAGCACCGTCTGAACGCCCAAGGCCTCCGCCAAAAACGGAGCGGCCAGCAACGGCAGCACGCCGGCACTCATCAGACCAAAACGTACAAAGCCCGTGATGCGGCCCAGGTATTTGATGTCCGCGCGCTCCTGAATCAGGATCATCTGGAGCGGCTCCAGGAAACCCCACGCCAAGCCGTTGATCGCCTGGCCGATAATCGCGACTCCCAGCATATCCGTGCCCACGTACACCATGGACCCAATGCCCACCGTCATGAGCGACCCGAGCAACAGGCGCAGGTTGACATGGCGAGCCGAAAGCTTGGTCAGGGCGAAGGCACCCACCGAAGAGGTAAGGCCCACGACCGAGGACAGCCATCCCAGCCAGACGATATCTACATTGAGCACATCGCGATAGAACAGCGACTCCAGCGAATCGAACGCGCCAAACGCAAAGAAGCCCAAAAAGCCCGAGATAAAGATGAGACGCAGATCGTGGTTGCAAAACGTGAGCCGGGCACCCTCGACCATGCCTCCAAAGATGCCGCCCTTCTGCTTCTCCGCCTTTGGGGGAACCACGCTCTCATGGCAGCCCAGAGAAAGCACCGCGGCCACGCCCATCATTGCCGCCATAAGCAGATAGACCGATTGCGTGGCAAAGCAGCTCACGATGGCACCGCCAAGCAGCGGACCGGCGGTATAGGCGATGTTGCTGTAGAAGACCATCAGGCCGTTCACGCGGGTGCGACCCTCGGTTGTCGACTCAAGGTACCCCGGAAACGCATGGGTGCAGGTGTTGATAAAACCGCCGGCAAGCCCCAACACGCAGGCGGCAAACACAAGGCTCGGGACCGTAAGCGGCGCCAGGCCAATGCCAAGCGATAGCACCGCCGTAATCACGCACGTCATAAACGACGTCCGACGCGGCCCAAAGCGGTCGATGACCGATCCCGACACCATATTGCCCACCGACGTCATAAGATTGCGCACGAGCGTAATGGCGGCAACCAAAAAAGCCGTGCCGGCTAGATCATACGTGGCCGCACCGATAAGCCCCAAAAAGTACACCGCATTGTTGGCGCACCACTGCAGGGACTCAATAAGAATCAGCCTGACCTCTGCCGGCGTCAGGCGCATTGCTTCGCGATCCTTCGCGAACATACGTACTCCTTCTATACAAAAAGGGGATGGAGGGCATAGGCCTGCTCCATCCCCTTTCCAGGTTGAAACGAAAATCTATGCAGTCGGGTCCTTACGCCAGCACGCCGAAGAACGCGCCGACGATGCCCACGGCCATGGTGGCCACGATCAGCACCATGGGGTTGATCTTCTTGGACAGCAGCCAGTAGTACAGCCAGAAGGCGATCATGCCGAGCATGCCGGGCATGATGCCGTCCAGGATGTCCTGGAGGGTCTGGGCGTCGTCGCCCGAGCCGATGGCCACCGGGATGCTGGCCCAGAACATGTCCTTGCACATGGCGCCCACGACCATGACGCCCACGATGCCGACGCAGGTCATGACCTTCTGCATGAGGCCGGTCCTCTGGGCCTCGTCCAGGAAGCCCACGCCCAGCTCGTAGCCCTTGACGGCGCCCCAGACGCGCAGCGCGAAGCCGGGGACGTTGTAGATGAGCAGGAAGGCGATGGGGCCGAAGGGGTTGCCGGCCTGGCACAGGCTGATGCCCACCGCGGCGGCGACCACGCGCAGCGTCGACAGGAAGATGGAGTCGCCGATGCCGGACAGCGGGCCCATGAGGGCGGCCTTGACGTCGTTGACGCTCTCGGGCTCGATCTCGCCGCGGGCGACCTTCTCCTCCATGGCCATCGCGATGCCGCCGACGAACGGGGCGAACTGGACGGTGATGTTGAAGAACGCGCAGTGGCGGTGCAGGGCCTCGGCGTAGTCGTCGGGGCGGCCGGCGTAGATCTTCTTGAGCATGTTGGCGACCATCAGGCAGAAGGCGATGTTCATCTGCTTGTAGTAGGTCCAGGAGAACTCCATGCCCAGGGCGCCGGTGTTGACGGCGCTCCTGACGAGGTCGGAGCGCGTGATCTTGTTCTCGGGACTAGAAGTCATCGTCCTCATCCCCTTCCGCGGAGAGCTGGGGCTGGGCTCCGCCCAGGCCGAGCAGGTCGAACTTGTCGATGCCGATGATGATGGCGATCAGGGCGACGCCCAGGACGGGCACGTTGGCGTAGGAGCACAGCAGGAAGCCCAGGAAGTAGAAGGGCACGAGCTGCTTGGTGAGCACCAGGCGGCCGAGCATGGCGAAGCCCATGGCCGGCAGGATGTTGGCGGCAACGCCGCAACCATCGATCACAAAGGGCGGGATGAAGTCGAGCAGGCCCTGGATGGCGTCGGAACCCAGATAGAAGGCGCCGCCGCACAGCAAGAAGTACTCAACGCAGCCCCAAATTCCAATTCCCCAATGAACGGCATAGATGCCTTTGAGGTTTCCCTTGAGGGCAAACTTGTCTGCCATGTCGACAAACACGGGGAACAAGGCATTGGTAATGTTGCCGATCGTCAACGAAAGGACGGCGATGGGCATGGCGAGCGCGATGGCCGTCTCGGTACCCTGGCCGAGCTGGATGGCGAAGGCGCAGGCGAGCACGCCGCCGACGGTTTCGTTAGGCGGCACGTAAGCGCCAATGGAGATCGAGCCCATGAACAGCAGCTCCAGGCTGGCACCAACGGCAAGGCCAGTCTGCAGGTCCCCCAGCACCAGGCCCACGAGCGGGCACAGGACGATGGGGCGGAACGCGTAGAGGGTGCCGAGCTGGTAGTCGAGACATCCAAACGCTCCGACTAAGCCGACGAGGATTGCTTGAACAAGCATAGTTCCTCCCAATAAAGAATCTCGAACCGTCGTCACTCCCGTCGCGCGCGTTGTTGATATCAATTCCGGGAGTTCGATTACACGGCTCGAAGCGTACCTGGTGTGCTGCTAACACCCATGCCAGGTACAAATGATTTGATACCAATTATAGGTATGCAGGTTCTTACTATTTAATACCACTCGCTCAGCGGGGTGTTTTTTACCGTAAACGGCAGACGTATCCCATCAGGCACGCTCTTTGTTTCGATGGCGGACAAGCGCCACCAGAAAGCCATCGCCAAAGGCATCGGATGCCAAGTTGGCTACAATCACCAAAACGATAATCGCCGCGCCCAAAAACTCGTTCCAGCGAAAGACCTCGCCAAAGAGGAGCGCCGACCAGCAGGGAGCGAGCACGACCTCGCTCATGCAGACCAAGTTGGCCGCAAACGCGTTAGTGCGCGCAATCCCTTTGGCATACAGCACGCTCGCAAGACCGCTGCAAAAAAGGCCATGCACCAGCATGAGCCCCCACTCAAATGGCCTCACGGAGTCTAGGGCACCGGCAAAATAGACGATCGGCAGCATCGAGATACCGCAGGAGATAAGCGAGGACACCATGGGCGACGCATCGGGGCGAGAGTTCAAAAAGAAGCACAGCCCAAAGGTGGCGCCCGAAATGACGGCAAGCAGGTTGCCGAGCATGCCCTCGGCACTCAAATCACCTAAAAAGAAAAGTCCCATACCCGTAAAAGCAACCACCACGGAGGCAATCTTCGCAGGTGAGGGCAACGTATGAGTTGCGAGCGATTGATACACGATAACGAAAATCATCGAGGTGTACTGCAGGACGATTGCGTTGCCGACCGTCGTGAGCTGGTTGGCAAAGTTAAACGTGGTGCCCGTCACGAAGTTGCAGACGGCCACAAGAACAATAAGACGGCTGACGCGGAGGACAGGCCTGCCGACGAGCAGAATAAAGAGAGCCATAAACATTGCCGTGACGGCACCGATCAAAAGAGCTGACTGCGAATTGGCGTGAACGAGGATGCCGATAAAGCTCCACAGGAGCGCCGTGCCAAATAGATACATCGCACCGCTCACGCCATTGTCAGGTGGATTGTCGGATCGATTCACGAAGCACCTCCTCGTAATAAAAAACGGCGACCGCAGCGGGTCGCCGTTTCCCTTGGGGGCAGATAGTATGGCCGAGCCTTACGCCAGCACGCCGAAGAACGCGCCGACGATGCCCACGGCCATGGTGGCCACGATCAGCACCATGGGGTTGATCTTCTTGGACAGCAGCCAGTAGTACAGCCAGAAGGCGATCATGCCGAGCATGCCGGGCATGATGCCGTCCAGGATGTCCTGGAGGGTCTGGGCGTCGTCGCCCGAGCCGATGGCCACCGGGATGCTGGCCCAGAACATGTCCTTGCACATGGCGCCCACGACCATGACGCCCACGATGCCGACGCAGGTCATGACCTTCTGCATGAGGCCGGTCCTCTGGGCCTCGTCCAGGAAGCCCACGCCCAGCTCGTAGCCCTTGACGGCGCCCCAGACGCGCAGCGCGAAGCCGGGGACGTTGTAGATGAGCAGGAAGGCGATGGGGCCGAAGGGGTTGCCGGCCTGGCACAGGCTGATGCCCACCGCGGCGGCGACCACGCGCAGCGTCGACAGGAAGATGGAGTCGCCGATGCCGGACAGCGGGCCCATGAGGGCGGCCTTGACGTCGTTGACGCTCTCGGGCTCGATCTCGCCGCGGGCGACCTTCTCCTCCATGGCCATCGCGATGCCGCCGACGAACGGGGCGAACTGGACGGTGATGTTGAAGAACGCGCAGTGGCGGTGCAGGGCCTCGGCGTAGTCGTCGGGGCGGCCGGCGTAGATCTTCTTGAGCATGTTGGCGACCATCAGGCAGAAGGCGATGTTCATCTGCTTGTAGTAGGTCCAGGAGAACTCCATGCCCAGGGCGCCGGTGTTGACGGCGCTCCTGACGAGGTCGGAGCGCGTGATCTTGTTCTCGGGACTAGAAGTCATCGTCCTCATCCCCTTCCGCGGAGAGCTGGGGCTGGGCTCCGCCCAGGCCGAGCAGGTCGAACTTGTCGATGCCGATGATGATGGCGATCAGGGCGACGCCCAGGACGGGCACGTTGGCGTAGGAGCACAGCAGGAAGCCCAGGAAGTAGAAGGGCACGAGCTGCTTGGTGAGCACCAGGCGGCCGAGCATGGCGAAGCCCATGGCAGGCAGGATGTTGGCGGCAACGCCAAAGCCGTCAAGCACGAACTGCGGAATGAAGTCGAGCATGCCCTGGATCGCGTCAGCGCCCAGATAGAACGACAGCGAGCACAGCAGGAACGCCATGAGGACGCCCGTGGAGCCAATCAGAAAGTGCATCGCGTAGACGCCCTTGAGGTTACCCTGGGCAGAGAAGACATCCGCGCGGTCGACCAGGATCGGCAGGGCTGCGTTCAGGATGTTCTTGATGGCGAGGCACAGCGTGGCGATAGGCATAGCGAGTGCGATGGCAGCCTCGGTGCTCTGGCCCAGCTGGATAGCGAAGGCGCAGGCGAGCACGCCGCCGATCGTCTCATCGGGCGGAACGTAAGCGCCGATGGAGATCGAGCCCATGAACAGCAGCTCCAGGCTCGCGCCGATCGCGAGGCCAGACTGCAGGTCCCCCAGCACCAGGCCCACGAGCGGGCACAGGACGATGGGACGGAACGCGTAGAGCGTACCGAGCTGGTAGTCGAACTTACCAAATGCGGCGATAAGTCCGATGAGGATTGCTTGGGTAAGCATACATCCCCCTTTCCATATAGGACACTACGAAGAACCCGCAGGCTCTTCGAATTTAAACGCCTAGAGCACGCTTGCGCAGTCGACCTTGGGGTCATCGGCCAGAGGACGGATCTCGACCTCGACGCCACGGTCCAGCATCTCACGCACATCGGCTTCCTCGGCCGCGGTCAGGAAGATCTGGCGAGAGACCTGACGCGCGTCGGGACGCTTCTCGTCCTTGGGCTTGGTGTTGCCCAGGTTGACCGACTTGATCTGCGGGCAGCCCTCAACAAGCTGCTTTGCCTCGGCGATGGTGGCGACGCAGATAATCATCTTGTACTTGTCGGTCACGCCCGAGTTAATGGCCTCGATGGCGTTCGCCATGTCCTTGATGACGAGCTTACAACCGGCAGGCTTGCCCATCTTGAGCGTCGTCTTCCACACCGGGTCGTTGGCGACCTTATCGCCCACGCAGAAAATGCAGTTGGAGCCAAGGCCCTGAACCCAGGAAACTGCGACCTGGCCATGAAGCAGGCGATGGTCAACGCGAAGTAGCTGAATCATAATGTGACCCCCCAAAGGTCTTGCGCTGTCTTACGGCATGTCAATAGGTGCTGCGAATTAGAACTCTTCTTCCTCGTCGTCATCGACCAAAAGATCGTTGACAAACTTCACACGCGTATCGTCCGCAGCGACGATGGCGCGAATCGTCTCCTTAACCGGTGCCGACTCATCGGAGAACAACAGCTGAATGAGCAGAGGAAGGTTCATGTTGGTAACGAGGTACGTGCGGGGACGCGTCTGGACGATCTTGGTGAACTCGTTGTTGACGCTGCCGCCAAAGAGGTCGGTGCAGACGACGACATCATCGTCGGCAGACATGCCCGCCAGCAGTTTTTGGGCCTCCTCGGCCACGTCCATGCGGTCATCGACGAACATCGAAAGATCGTGGACGTTGTCGCGAGCACCCGAGAGCAGCTCGACGCTCTCCTTGATGCCGGTAGCGAAGTGCGCATGGCTGGCGATGATGTACTGTCTCATTCTGTGTTCCTCTCAATAGCCCGGCACGTTCCCGCACCTGTCTTCTTTAGTAGTCGAACTGGTGATAGTAGCGACGATACTTGAGGTTGTGTTTGGTGACCGTCTCGTAGTAGCGAGCCAGGCGGTCGGTCACGAGCACCGTCAGAATCCACGGGGAGACGATGACGCGGAACTCGTCGTCAAGGCCGGGGATCGCGAACTCGGCGGTGTCGATGATGTTGATGTCGGTGTCGCCGGTCACGCCGCGGGTCAGGAACGCGCGGACGCGCTCGTCGAGCTTGCGGTTCTCGTCCTCGCCCATGAACAGGAACACGGGGACGCCGGGCTCCACGAGCTCGAGGGTGCCGTGGAAGAAGTCGGCCGAGGTGATGTAGCGGGTGCGCTTCCACTGCATCTCCTCGAGGATGCACATCGAGAACAGGATGGTCTCGCCCCACAGGGCGCCGGAGCCGATGAACATGGTGTAGGGGGCCAGGGCGTACTTCTTGGCGAGCTCCTCGGCGCGCGGCTCGAAGCGCTTGCGGATATCGAGCATATCCTTCCAGATGTCCTTGGTCTGCTCGATGAACAGATCGAACTTGGGGAAGCAGCCGCGGCGGTTGAGCAGGCGCAGGCCGAAGCAGTCGGCGAGGTAGTAGCCCTTCTCGCAGCCACCGGAGCCATGGTCAGAAGCCATGGCGACGCAGTTCTCGGCGCCGACAGCCTGGCCGATGGGGCCCTCGGGCTTGGTCATGGCGTAGACGCG
The DNA here is from genome assembly GCA_937995345.1 of uncultured Collinsella sp. Classification (GTDB taxonomy): domain Bacteria; phylum Actinomycetota; class Coriobacteriia; order Coriobacteriales; family Coriobacteriaceae; genus Collinsella. Next base: position 50,850 of record CALKKS010000006.1, read on the forward strand.
CACGCCCATGTCCTTCATCTTCTTGACGGCCTCGAGGACCTCGGGGGTGGTGCCGGACTCGGAGGCGGTGAGCACGACGGACTTGTCGGTCATGCGCTTGTGGCCGGAGACATTCCACTCGGCGGCGTGGATCAGGTAGACCTCCAGGTCGCGGTCGCCGAACTTGTTCATGAGATACTCGAGCTGCATGAGCTCATCCCAGGTGCCGCCGACGCCCATCAGGAACACGGCGTCGTAGCCCTCGTCGGCGACCTTGTCGGCGAGCGCGGTCATCTTCTTGCCGGTCTCGTAGAGCGCCTTGCCGTCCTCGAGGTAGCCCTCCTGGTCGAAATTCATGATCTCGATCTTCTCGGTTTCCTTCATTTGCTTCTCCTTTCTGGGGATGTCTCCACATCCCCCATGCCAACGGGTATCAAAGCCCGCTTACATTCCGTAACACTCAGCCGCTTTGGCCTTAAGCGCATTGACTGACTCTTCGTAGCCCTCTGCCTTGACCTCCATTTGCTTGGAGACGGCATCGAGATACGGGTGTACGTCCCATGACTTCAGACGCTCGGCAATCATTGCCGCAATCGTCTGGAAGAACACAAGGTTGGGAATTGCGCTGAGCAGCGGAGCCACCTGAGGCACCGCAACCTCGTGAGCCTTACCCCTGGGATGGGCCGTGAGCAGTACCGTTTTTGTCGTAACGTTCGATAGCGCATCGGCGATATTCGCAAGACGCTCCGACCCCTGCGGATCGTCGACGATAAACACTAGGTAGCCTGGGGTTATCTGCATTTCGGGGCCGTGAACAAACTCCTCGCCCTCGTAATGCATCGCTGGAATCTTGATGGTCTCGCTCAGCTTGAGCGCCGCCTCCTCGGCCACACCATAATTGGGTCCATTGCCGACAACCATTGCCGGCACATGTTCCGATAGCTCAAGCAGATGATCTTGAACATACGACTCGGCCGTTTTGCACATGGCGGCGTTTGCCCGAATGGCTTCATCCAGATCGTCCAAGCGCTGGACAACCTCATCGGGGTCACATGTTCCCAGAGCCTGTCCGCCGTAAATGCCAAAGAGAACCAGATATTCGACAAGCGTTTGGACGCCCAGGGTTACAAAGTCCACCGATTCAACGCCCACACCGTAATCAAGCACGATATCGGCGTGCGCCTTTACGGGGGCCTCAATATTAGACGTCAACGCGACCGCGTCCATGCCCTGCGAGCGCATAAAATCGAGCGCAGCAAGGGTGTTGGTTGAATACCCACTTTGCGAGATGGCGATTGTCAGCGCATCGTGCGGATATGTATGCTCAAAGTCGACAAAGGCCTCGGGCGTCACGACTGACACCTGCATGCACAGAACATCCTGCAGGTAGTCGCGAACACAATCGGCAGCGTGACGCGAAGAGCCCGAAGCGACAATACGCACCGCACGATACGGTTTAGACGCAAAGATATCAACGAGTGGCTTTACGAGCTCGGATGAATGCTCAAGATTCTCCCCCATACGCGTATGAGCAAGCCGAACATAGTCGAGCATTTTCATGACCTCACCTCGTAACATTTCATGGCCATTTAATACCAATCGATGGTTACAGGTTACGTTCTTTTGATACCTATTTGCTCACCAAGTTTTTAGCTTCGGCGAACGGTCGATTTTGAACCTTGTATGGTTGTGTATGCAAGGTGTCGTTTATCCCTAATTCCGCACGGAGCTTAAGCCCTTATGCAATCTGCCGACTAGTACGTATAGGTGTAGCCACCCGCGTCGCCACGGTTAAAGGACTTAACGTACTCGATGGCCTGACCGCTCGCATCGTAGCTCACGCATTCCAGAAGCAGTGCAAGGTCCCCTTCCTCGAGTCCAAGCAGGCCGGCATCGCGCGCACCCAGCGCCTCGATGCCAAGTTTCTCCTGTGCCGTAACTGGCTTTCGACCCAGCATCTCATACGTTTCGTACAGGCTGAATACCGACACGTCGATATCCTCAATCGCGGGGAACAACAGGCATGGGATAAACGCCATCTCGATTGCAACGGGATCGCCATTGATGCAGTTAAGACGACGAATGGAGTACAGCAGATCGTCCTCGGCAATTCCAAACAGATCCGCATAATAAGGACCCGCATAGCGCTTTGAGCGCGCGAGGATGCGGACAGACGGCTCACCGCCCGAAGCGCGGACCGACTCGCGGAAGCCACCTTGCTTTTCATAGAATTCGGGCACCTTCTGTGCTACAAATGCACCTTTTCCGCGAACACGACGAATCTGTCCACGCCGAACGAGCTCGTCAACGGCGCTACGGATGGTCAGCCGCGTCGTGCCAAACTCCTCAGCCAGCTCATTTTCAGACGGAATCATCGACCCCGTGGGATACACGCCGCGCTCGATGCGTTCTTCGATATGTCGACGAATACGCATGTAAACAGGGGTATTGTCTACTGTCTCAGCCATTGTTCACCCACCAGATTCTCGACGTCGTCCGCCTCGCCGTTATCGGCAAAGCGATATTTCGTGGGCAGGATCACCGATTTACAATGCTCCACAAAACGCATGTCCTCATCGAACTCAAGCGAGCTCTGATAGAAAACCGGCGTCCCTTCGTCCTGCTGAAGCAGCTCAGCCTCTTCGGCATTAAGACGCGAAATCGAAATATGTTCACACCCATGCTCCACACGCACGCCGCCCTCTTGGAGCAAAACATCGTACAGGCTTTCTTGCGTATAGTCGTGCTCGGGAAGTGTTGGGCACAAAGACAGATTGACGCGGGCGGTTTCGATTGAAGCCGGCTCGCCCTCGATAAGACGAACGCGCCGCATGCGATACACGGGATCGCCCGGCATCAGACCAAATTTTTTGGCAGTAGCCTCGTCCGCCTCGATAACCTCGGCAGAAATCAACCGGGAAGACGGGTGCAGGCCAACCGACAGAACGGCATCGGAAAAGTTATACGTTTCTTGAAAGATATTGAGCGGCTTGGGAGGACACACATACGTACCCGATCCGCGACGGCTCTCGAGTGTTCCACACGAGATGAGCCGCGTGATGGCAGCACGCAACGCCGTACGCGAAACACCAATCACTTCGCACAGCACACGCTCAGCCGGCAGGCGATCGCCGCCGGCAAGCTGATGGTGCTGGATATACCAAAGAATTCCCTCAACAGCACGATCTTTGGGGGGAATTGCATAAGATTCGCCTGCCATTGCACAGACTCCTCATTCAAAAATGTATGTCACCGGAATTAGGCCAGCCCTCCCATGGCATCAAATTCGGCCTTGATCTTCTCGGCGACATTCCGATACGACTTATATAGGCTTGAATCGCGTTTGACTTCGTCGGTCATAACGGGAATCTCTAATTTGGAAACCTCGTCTTTTCCCGTCTGAACCGCCACAATAACGCCCATACCAAGACACATATTACGCTTTGCCGCATTTATTTTCGCCGCCTTGGCAGGATTTGCCAGAATACGCTGGGCAAATTCCTGTTTCGAGGCCACTTCTTCGGCCTCCGGATCGCCCGCCTCGGCCACTTCGCACTGCAGCACGTCCGCATAGTCAAAAATCTTCGGCTCGCCGCCGCGCTGATGCACGGCCCACTTGCGGCGCGTGGCATCCTGGTAGATAGCCGGCAAAAACGTAAACCGCGGCGGGTCCAAAATCGTATCCGTGATGGTAAACACATCGGGATCAAAGGCATCCTGCGGGTTTTTCTTCTTGAACAGCCCCATATCAGCCTCCCGTACTAGCATTAAACAACTCAAGCTGAATATAGCACCAATTTCAAGCCGCCGCCCTGCCCTATCGGCACACGGCGTCTATAGCCCGCTTAGCGGAAGAGTTCACGGACGAGGGCCGGGGTGCCTGCTTTGTTTTGAGAAGTGGGCTCCGCGAACTTCTCAAAACAAAGCAGGCACCCCGGCCCCGGCAATGTAATCTTGGCTGACCATAGGTAGATGCACGGTTTCCTAGGCAGCGTCAGCCATGTCCCCATTCTATAAAAAAGAATCAGCCCCGCATATCGAAACGGTCGAGAGGGCCGCCTCCGGGCGGGTGCCTTCCTCTGAGAAGTTCGCGAAGCCCACTTCTCATAGGAAGGCACCCGCCCGGAGGCGGCCCCAGCGCGAGACCGTCCCGGATGCTATTCGTTATCGCCCGCGGTCATCTGCGTTGCGGAGAGCGCGCCGTCGGCAGCAGTCGCGGCTGCGGCTTCGGGCCAGACCCAGTCGGTAAAGACCGGGTGATCGAAGCCCTCGTCGCACGCGAACTCAAAGGCCTCGGTGCGGAAGGCCTCCCACTCATCAATCTGCTCGGCAAACTTATCGGCGTCGACCATACGCAACACGTCGGCGGCCAGGGCCCAGCGGTCCATGTTGTTCAAGCGCAGCATGTCGAACGGCGTGGTCGTGGAGCCCTTCTCCTCGTAGCCATGGACGCGGAAGGCATCGTGGCCGGGGCGGTTCCAGATCAGGCGGCGAATCGTGCCAGCATAGGCGTGGAACGCGAAGAGGACGGGCTTCTCGCCACGGCCGAACAGCTCAGCCCAGCGCTCATCGCTGATGGCCTGGTCGTTCTCGCAGACGTTCTGGATCTTGAGCAGGTCGACCACGTTGACGAACCATACCTTGATACCTAGCTCGCGCAGCATGTCGGTTGCAGCCAGAGCCTCGAGCGTCGGCACGTCACCACAGGTGGCGACCACGACGTCGGCCTCGGCGAGCGTATCGGCGGTCGATGCCCATTCCCAGGTCGCAACGCCCTCGGCGAGCTCCGCCTTGGCCTCGTCGACCGTCTGGAAGGTCGGAGCAGGCTGCTTGCCACAGAAGATGGCGTTGACGCAGTCGGTAGACTGGTAGACGCGCTCGGCCACGGCAAGCGCCATGTTGGCGTCGGCCGGATAGTAGGCATTCACGATATGCGTGTCGTTTGCCTTGTTGAGCAGCAGGTCGATAAAGCCAGGGTCCTGGTGCGAAAAGCCGTTGTGGTCCTGGCGCCAGACATGGCTCGACAGCAAAATGTTGAGACCGCTAATGGGAGCACGCCACGGAATCTCGCGCTTGGTGGCCTCGAGCCATTTGCAGTGCTGGTTGACCATGGAATCGACCACGTGGACAAAACTCTCGTAGGAGCTCCACACGCCGGAGCGGCCGGTGAGCACATAGGCCTCGAGGAAGCCCTCGCACTGGTGCTCGGACAGCTGCTCAACAACCTTACCGGAGCCTGCCAGCAGCTCGTCGTTGGCCTCGTCCTCGTAGAAGCCGGCGTCCCACTGCTTCTTAGTCACCTTGTAGGCAGCCTGCAGGCGGTTGGAAGCGGTCTCGTCGGGACCAAAGATGCGGAAGTCGTCCATGTTATTGGCCAGGACGTCGGCGGTGTACTCACCAAAGACGCGGGCGGCCTCGGTGGAGCCCCAGCCATGACCATTAGTTGCGATGGGGACCTCGTGGGCATGAATATCGGGCAGCTCGAGCTCGCGGCGCACCTTGCCGCCGTTCGCGTTGGGGTTGGCGCCGATGCGCAGCTCGCCGGTCGGCATAAAGGCCGTCACCTCGGGGCGCACCTGACCCTCGGGCGTAAAGAGCTCCTCGGGCTTGTAGGAGCGCAGCCACTCGCGCAGCACGCGGAAGTGCTCGTGGGTGTCTTTGGCGCTCGCGAGCGGCACCTGATGGGCGCGCCAGGAGTCCTCGGTCTTCTTGCCGTCAATCTGCTTGGGGCAGGTCCAACCTTTGGGCGTACGGAACACGATCATGGGATAGGCCGGGCGGACCACGGTCTCGCCCGCAGCAGCTTGGGCCTGTGCGGCGGCCTTGATGTCGCAGATCTCGTCAAAGACCTGCTCGAACAGGGCGGCGAAACGCTCGTGAATGCTCGCATGGCTCTCGTCGTCAAAGCCGGCGACAAAGAAGTGCGGTTTATAGCCCATGCCCTCAAAGAACTTGGTGAGCTCTTCGTCGGACACGCGGGCGAGGATGGTGGGGTTGGCGATCTTGTAGCCGTTGAGGTGCAGGATCGGCAGAACGATACCGTCGGTTGCCGGATTCACGAGCTTGTTGGACTGCCAAGAGGTCGCGAGCGGACCGGTCTCGGACTCGCCGTCGCCCACCACGGCCACGGCCAGCAGGCTCGGGTTGTCCATGACGGCGCCGTAGGCGTGGCTGAGCGTGTAGCCGAGCTCGCCGCCCTCGTGGATGGAACCGGGCGTCTCGGGCGCAAAGTGACTCGGGATGCCGCCGGGATAGGAGAACTGGCGGAAGAACTTCTGTAGGCCGGCCTCGTCATTGGTGATGTCGGGGCGAATCTCGCGGTAAGTACCGTCGAGCAGCGACTGAGCAGTACCGGCGGGGCCACCGTGACCAGGGCCCATCAAGAAGATAGCATTCTGGTTGTGATCGGCGATGAGGCGGTTGACATGACCGAACAGGAAGTTGATGCCGGGCGTGGTGCCCCAGTGACCGACCAGGCGGTGCTTAACGTCCGGGCGACCAAAGTCGCGCACCTCACCGGTTTTCTCGTCGACAAAGTCGGTGCGCATCAGCGGGTTGGAGCGAAGGTAGATCTGGCCGACGGACAGGTAGTTCGATGCGCGCCAATACAGATCGACACCATCGAGCTCGGAAGCCGGCACCTCGTGTCTCAGCTTTTGCCATGGCGTTCCCAGAGTTTTAGCCATTGTTTATGTCCCTTCGCTGCATGGTCACCCTCCGATATGGCGACCTTTCGTTGGGACAAGTATATTTGCTAAAACGTTTTATCAGTATGAAAAAACGTTTTATCATTCCGGTTCGCCATTAACCTGACAAGACCAGACATTTACCTGCGACATTATTTGTCACAAGTTCTTCATATTCCTGATATGCAAATCGACAAACGCGTTTAGTTGTGTTTTGTAACCTTGAGCACGCTGTCCTTCACGATGAGCACGGGCTCCAGGACGACTTCATCGGCGCGCTTGCCGCCCTTACCGGCCAAGCGTTTTGCCATACAGCTAAAGGCATGCTCGGCCAGCACGCTCGGATCTTGCTCGATCGCGGTCAGTGCCGGCTCAAACAGCACATCAGCAGCCGAGTTGTCGTAGCTCACCACCGAGATGTCACCCGGAATGCTCTTCCCCATCTCATGCAGGCGCTTGAGCAAACCGAGGGCAATGTTATCCGAGCTTGCGAACACGGCGGTGGCGTCAGTTGCGAGCACCGCCTCCGAGGCCTCGTAGGCACTCGAAATGTAGTACTCGCTCTCAAACTCCAAACGCGCGTCGATCGGCAGGCCAACCTCGCGCAGCGCGCGCTCATAGCCGGCAAGTCGCTTGCGGCCCGTATTGGAACGACGCGCGTTAACCAAGCAGGCAATGCGACGGTGGCCTTGCTCGATCAAGTAGCGGGTAGCCATGTAGCCACCCATCTCGTGGTCGAACATCACCTTGTCGCACTCGAGCCCCTCAATGGCACGGTCGACCATTACGGCCGGGATAGGCAGATGGCTGACCTCTTCGCGCAGGGCGCGGTCGTCAGAGAACTCGTCGCCTACCACCAAAAAGACGCCATCGACGCCGCGCGTCACCAGCTGGCGCAGGAGCTCCAGATCGTCCTCGGCGCTTCCACCCGAACTGGTAATAAAGAGCGCGTAGCCGTCCTCGCGGCAGCGCTTTTCCAGACTGCCGGCGAGCGAGGCAAAAAAGCGGCTCTCGATGTTGGGAACGATAAGGCCCAGCGTGCGCGACTCACGCATGACCAGGCTGCGCGCAATCTGGTTAGGAACATAGTGGTTGCGCGCCGCGACCTCTTTGATGCGCTTGCGGTTTTCTTCCGAGATACGACAAGGCCGATTGTTGAGAACAAGCGAGACCGACGAGGGGGAAAGCCCCACCTCCTGGGCAATCTGCTTGAGAGTAACTTTGTTGCCCATCTCGCTCCTTCCGAGTATTCGCGCAATCTCTTGAAAGTATAGCGACCGTCCCTCTACCTCGTTGATAAACACTTTACCAATCCGGTGGACGGCTGTTTTATCGCCGCGATTGGTGTAAAGTAACCTGACCCCTTTGCACTATGTGATGCATTGGGGTCAGGTTACTTTGCACCAAATCCATCCGGGTGGGGTATATTGCATTCGATTGATGAAAACGACCACCATAAGGCGGATATTCGTATGCACGAGAATGACTTTTTTAACGAGGACCTGCTCTGCGCGCTCGCTGGCGTTGCCGGCGAGGACAACGTGCTCATGAGCGAGCCCATGCGCGAGCACACCACGTTTAAGATCGGCGGCCCGGCCGATGTCTTTGTCACGCCCGATACCGAGCAGGGCCTCGTCGCCACGCTCGACACCTGCTACCGCTGCGACCTGCCGCTCACCATCGTGGGCAACGGCTCCGACCTGCTCGTCGGCGACAAGGGTATCCGCGGCGTTGTTGTAGCGCTGGGCGAGGGCCTCTCTAACATCACCGTCGACGGCACACATGTTACGGCAGCAGCCGGCGCGCTGCTCTCGGACGTAGCGGCAGCGGCAGCCGAGGCCGGTCTCACCGGCATGGAGCCCATCTCGGGCATTCCCGGATCGGTCGGCGGCGCCTGCTACATGAACGCCGGTGCCTACGGCGCCTGCATGGCCGATGTTTTGGAGTCCGTGCGCGTCTATAAGCCCGCCCGCGTGCTCGACGACGGAACCCGCGGTAGCGGCAATATCATTGAGTTTGATGTCGACGAGCTTAACCTGGGCTATCGCAAGAGCCGCATCGCCGACGACGGCTTTATCGTGCTTTCGGCCACCTTCAATCTCGCCCCGGGCAACGCCGCGATGATCAAGGCCGACATGGACGGCTACCGCCAGCGCCGCGAGGACAAGCAGCCGCTCGACATGCCGAGCGCCGGCTCCACCTTCAAGCGCCCCGAGGGCTACTTTGCCGGCAAACTCATCATGGATGCCGGTCTGCGCGGCCACGCCGTCGGCGGCGCCCAGGTGAGCGAAAAACACTGCGGCTTCATCGTCAACGCCGACCACGCCACCGCCGCCGACGTCGACGAACTCATCCGCGACATCCAAGCCAAAGTCAAAGAGCAGTTCGACGTAGACCTAGAACCCGAAGTCCACCGAGTAGGCGAATTCCTATAAAAAGAAGGCCCCGAAAGGGGCCTTCGCCATCTTTATATCAGACAACCAGTCCGGTGAGTCGCGCTCAGGACCCGAGAGGGCCGCGTGCCCGCCCGCAATATATTTGATTGATCGCGAGTTCCGCACGCAAAGAAGGCCACTTAATGTGGCCTTCGTCTTGCGCAGGACTGCCCGAGCAGGCAATCAAATATATTGCGGGCGGGCACGCGGCCCAACTTGCGTTACGACAGCGCAATACCGCCGAGCCAGCCCCAGCGCACGCCAGAGCCAGTGCCGTAGAACCGAATAAACGCATCAAGTGACTTAGACGTAATGGCGCCCTCGTTGCTCATAACGATGCCGCCACCAACATAGATGCCCACGTGTCCGTACAGCAGGCCCGGCGTACCGGTACCACTGTGCGACGAGTCGGCCACGATCATGCCCACCTGCAGCGCCGAACGATCGGAGCTGTAGCACCAGGCGTTAAACATGTCGCACGCGTTGCCGCCAAAGTAGCCCACGCCGGCGTTGCGGAACACATTGGTAACCCAAGCGGCGCACCAGTTCAGGCCAGGCGAAGGCGTGGAGTAGCATGCGTTGACGACGGCCTGCTGCTTGCCCGAGCCGGCATTCTGTTGCGGAGTTCCGGGCGCATACGATCCGCCACCCGAGCTTGAACCACCCGAGTAGGAATTGTTCTTGTTTGCGGCAGCCGCGGCAGCGGCAGCCTTCCTGGCAGCCTCCTCTGCCTGGGCGGCAGCGAGAATCTCGGAATCACGCTGTGCCATGAGCTCCTTGACATCATCAGATAGGCCATTCAGCACGGTCTGAACCTCTTGCTGCTTGGCCTGCATGTCCTGCATCTGGGCCGTCTGCTGGTCCTTGAGCTTCTCCAGGTCGGCCTTCTGCGACTCGAGCTCGGACTTTTGCGTGTCGAGCTCCTTTTGGATGGTCTGAATGTCCTCGATGGCGTCGCGGTCGCTCTTGTTGATCTTCTCGACGTAATGCGCGTTGGCGACGAGCTCCTCAAACGAGCCCGAAGCCAGTAGCAGCGACAGGATATTGGTACCGCCCGACTTGTAGCTTGCCGCCACGCGATCGGAAAGGTCGTTACGCTTCTTCTTGAGCTCCGACTTCTTGGTGTCGATCTGAGCCTGCGTCTCGTCAATCTGGCCCTGAACGCCCTCGATATCGCTGAGGGTCTGGGCATTCTTGTTGGCGAGCGTCGCGTACTCATTGGCGATGCTGTCGAGCTGAGCCTGGACCTCGTCGAGCTGGGCCTGGGCGGCATTCAGTTTGTCGGTGGTTTCTTGGCTGGCCTCAGCCGCATGGGCACGGGCGGGCAGGCCAAAAAGAATAGCCGCGGAAGCGGCGCCGAAAAGAGCCTTAAGGGCAGTGCGGCGCGAAAGCTCCTGCGTAAAGATGGAATCGTTGTTCGGTGACATATGTACTCCGTTACATGCTTATTTATATGTCGCTCAACTCAAACATATTAACGCACATCGCGCTTGTCCCAACTATTTCCACGAACGGCTGGAAAAGCATGGTCAGCGGCTCGCGAACACGTCCCACACCAGAGGTAAGGATCATGCAAATAACACCCTATGAGTACGTTAACATCAATCCTCTGGTTTTCCTGCCCCGCGTGTTTTGGGCACCCCCAGCTGCGCTATACTCCCCTCAAGAAGTGTTCCTGATTCGATAGGAGACTACATGTCCAAAGCACTCGACCCCAAAGACACCTGCGTCCTCGTTACCGGCGGCGCCGGCTTTATCGGCTCGCACACCGTCGTTCAGCTGCTCGAGGGCGGCTACCAGGTCGTCGTCGTCGATGACCTCTCCAACTCCAGCGCCGTTGCCATCGACCGCGTCAAGACCATCGTGGGCGACGAGGCCGCTAAGAACCTCACCTTCTACGAGGCCAACGTGCTCGACCGCGATGCGATGAACAAGATCTTCGATACCCACCAGATCGACCGCGTCATCCACTTCGCCGGCTTTAAGGCCGTCGGCGAGTCGGTGAGCAAGCCCGTCGAGTACTATCACAACAACATCGAGAACACCCTGGTGCTCATCGATATCATGCGCAGCCACGGCTGCAAGTCCATCATCTTCTCGAGCTCCTCGACCGTCTACGGCGATCCGGACAATCCGCCTGTCACCGAAGAGGACCCCAAGAAGCCCGCGACCAACCCCTATGGTTGGACCAAGTGGATGATTGAGCAGATCCTCATGGACGTCCATGCCGCCGACCCCGAGTGGGACGTCGTGCTGCTCCGTTACTTCAATCCCATCGGCGCCCATCCGTCGGGCCTGATTGGCGAGGACCCCAAGGGTATCCCCAACAACCTGGTGCCTTACGTCGCCCAGGTCGCCGTCGGTAAGCTCGAGGCTGTTCAGGTCTTTGGCAACGATTACCCCACCCCCGACGGCACCGGCGTGCGCGACTACATCCACGTGTGCGACCTGGCATCTGGTCACGTGGCCGCCCTCAACTGGATGAACGGCAAGACCGGCGTCGAGATCTTTAACCTGGGCACCGGCACCGGCACCTCGGTACTCGAGGTCGTCGCTGCTTTCTCCAAGGCCTGCGGCAAGGAGCTGCCCTATGTGATCCGCGAGCGCCGCGCCGGCGACATCGCCGCCAACTGGTGCGATGCCTCCAAGGCCGAGCGCATGATGGGCTGGAAGGCCCAGTACGATATCGCGGACATGTGCCGCGACAGCTGGAATTGGCAGAGCCACAACCCCAACGGCTTCGCCGACGCCGAGTAGCAAAAACCTACATACCGTTCTTGCCCCGATCTCACGATGTGAGACCGGGGCTTTTTCATGACGCGTAACCATTCACCGAAATACTTCCAACTTTTTTATCTTGCCTGTACATGTTTAAACAACATGTTTTACAATAGGCGTATCGAATCAGAACATCGGAGGCGGACTGCATACCCATCGGCAGGCCGACCCCACAACAAGAAGGTTGGAGCGCATTCATGGAGCGTGCAAGCGGTGTCCTCATGCCCGTCTCATCTCTGCCCGGCCCTTATGGAATCGGCGGCTTTGGTTGGAATGCCTACGACTTCGTCGATTTTCTCGCCTCGTGTAAACAACACTACTGGCAGATTCTGCCCCTTACGACGACCAGCTATGGCGACTCGCCCTACCAGTCGTTCTCGGCCCGTGCGGGAAATCCCAACTTCATCGACTTTGCCGAGCTTATCGAGACAGGATATCTGGAGCAGTGTGACATCGATGGCGTGTACTTGGGCTCCGATCCCAGCAATGTCGACTACGGCGCCATCTTTGGCGGCCGCCGTCAGATTCTCGACCGCGCCGCCGAGCGCTTTGCTGCCGACAAACCAGCCGATTTTAACGACTTTGTCCAGGCCAACGAGGACTGGCTCGTCCCCTACTGCGAGTTCATGACCGTCAAGGAGGAGTGCGGGCTCAAGGCCTTTTGGGAGTGGCCCACGGAGCTGCGCCGCCGCGGCGAGGCTTCCGCCAAGGTCTGTGCCGCCCATCCGGCGCGCATGCTCTACCACCAGATGACGCAGTATTTCTTTGACCGCCAGTGGAGCCGCCTCAAGGCCTATGCCAACGAGCGCGACATCCTGATCATCGGCGACCTGCCCATCTACGTCTCGCGCGACTCCGTCGAGATGTGGGCCACGCCCGAGCTCTTTAAGATCGACGCCGCCGGCAACCCCGTCAGCGTCGCCGGCACGCCGCCCGACCAGTTCTCGGCTACCGGCCAGTACTGGGGCAACCCCATCTACGACTGGGACGCCATGGAGGCCGACGGCTTCTCCTGGTGGGAGGGCCGCATTCGCGCCGCTCTCGACATGTACGACGTCATCCGCCTGGACCACTTCCGCGGTTTCGAGGCCTATTGGGAGGTGCCATTCTCCTCGCCCGATTCGTCCTACGGTTCGTGGACGCAGGGTCCTGGCCTCAAGCTCTTCAAGACGCTCGAGGAAAAGCTCGGCACGCTACCCATCATCGCCGAGGACCTGGGCTTCCTCACCCCCGGCGTCATCGACATGCGCGATAACTCGGGCTTCCCCGGCATGAAGATCCTGCAGTTTGCCTTTGAGGGCACCAACTCGTACTACCTGCCGCATAACTACATCGCCAACACCGTCGCCTATGTGGGCACGCACGACAACGAGACGGCGCGCGGTTGGTTTGAGGGAACGGCGACCCCGCGCCAGCGCGAGCAGGCGGCCCTGTACACCCATCAGCAGGCCGGCGAGCCCATGGCCGATGCACTCAACCGCACCATCGCCGCCAGCGTGAGCGATACCTGCATCTACACCATGCAGGACCTGCTCAACCTGGGCAACGAGGCGCGTATCAATACCCCCGCCACCCTGGGCGGCAACTGGACGTGGCGCATGCTCGATGGCGCCATCACCCGCGAGCTCGAGCACAAGCTCACCGACTGGACCGAGACCTACTTCCGCATCCCGTCCGAAGCCGAAGTCGAGCTTCCCCAATAGGAGCTATCGCGCCCGACCCCACCCCATCGTGCGGACGCGTTCGCCTTTCCCGCGCGAGGCCACCCCAATCCCCTCGCGCGGGCTTCTTTTGTATTTCTGACATGTAGTCAACCCACCACAGGAGGAAACATGCCCCGTATCAATCTCGCGGATCTCGCCGAGCAGTCCTTTGGCACTACGCTCGAGCAGCTCGACGACCGCCGCATCTACAAGCTGCTCGTTAAGCTCGTGCAGGAGCGCTCTGCTGCCTGCCCGCTCAACAATGGCAAGAAAAAGCTCTATTACATCTCCGCTGAGTTTTTGATCGGCAAGCTGCTCATCAACAATATGATCGACCTCGGCATCTATGACGAGGTTAAAAAGCAGCTCACCGCCGCGGGCCATGACCTCAACAAGATCGAGGAGTTTGAGGTCGAGCCTTCGCTGGGCAACGGCGGCCTGGGCCGTCTGGCCGCATGCTTCCTGGATTCCATCGCCACGCTAGGTCTCACCGGCGACGGCGTGGGCCTCAACTACCACTACGGCCTGTTCCGCCAGCGCTTTGTCGACAACCAGCAGAAGGCCGTGCCCGACGAGTGGCTCGGCGAGCAGGACATCCTGATCGATGACGACCGCTCCTACACCGTCGAGTTCGGCGATTTTGCCGTCACCTCCAAGCTCGTCAACATCGATGTGCCCGGTTACGGCCAGCCCACCAAGAACCGCCTGCGTCTGTTCGACCTCGCGAGCGTTGACGACGGCTTGGTACCCGGCAGCTCCATCGACTTCGACAAGACCGAGATCGCTAAGAACCTCACCCTGTTCCTATACCCCGACGATTCCGACGAGCAGGGTCGTCTGCTTCGCATCTATCAGGAGTACTTCATGGTGAGCAATGCCGCCCAGCTCCTGATCGACGAAGCCGTCGAGCGCGGCAGCAACCTGCACGACCTGGCCGATTACGCCGTGGTCCAGATCAACGACACTCACCCCACTATGGTCATTCCCGAGCTCATCCGACTGCTCACCACCGAGCACGACATTGAGTTTGACGAGGCCGTTACCATCGTGCGCTCCATGGTCGCCTACACCAACCATACGATTCTTGCCGAGGCGCTCGAGAAGTGGCCGCTTGTCAGCCTGCAGAAGGTCTCCCCCGCCATCGCCGACATCATCGTCAAGCTCGACGAGATTGCCAAGGCCGAGCACGACGATCCGCGCGTCGCCATTATCGATGAGCACGATACCGTCCACATGGCCCATATGGACATTCACTTTGGCTTCTCCATCAACGGTGTCGCCGCACTGCACACCAAGATTCTGGAGGACACCGAGCTTCACCCGTTCTACGAGATCTATCCCGAAAAGTTTTCCAACAAGACCAACGGCATCACCTTCCGCCGCTGGATCCATGGTGCCAACCCTGCACTTGCCAGCCTGCTCGACGATGTGATCGGCACCGATTGGCGCAGCACCGGCGACCTGAGCAAGCTCGCCGAGTTCGCTGACGACAAGGACGTTCTTGAGCGCCTGGCTGCCACCAAGGTCGAGGCCAAGGCCATCATGCGCCAGTTCATGGCACTCGAGCAGGGCGTGACGATCCCCTCCAACGCCATCATCGACGTCCAGGTCAAGCGCATCCACGAGTACAAGCGCCAGCAGATGCTCGCACTCTATATCATCTGGAAGTACCTCGACATCAAGAACGGCAACAAGCCCAAGCACCCCGTCACCATCATCTTTGGCGGCAAGGCAGCCCCTGCCTACACCATCGCCCAGGACATCATCCACCTAATACTGACACTTTCCCAGTGGATCGCCAACGACCCCGACGTGGCCCCCTACCTGCAGGTTGTCATGATCGAGAACTACAACGTCACCGCTGCCGAGCGTGTCATTCCCGCCGCTGACATCTCCGAGCAGATCAGCCTGGCCTCCAAGGAGGCGAGTGGCACCTCCAACATGAAGTTCATGCTCAACGGCGCCCTGACCCTGTGCACGCTCGACGGCGCCAACGTGGAGATCGCCGAACTCGTGGGCGACGAGAACATCTACACCTTTGGCGCCTCGTCCAAGCAAGTCGAGCAGCTCTATGCCGACGGAACTTACGACGCCGGCGCGCTCTACCGCAAGCCCGGCATCAAGCTGCTGGTGGACTTCATCACCAACCCCGCCTTTATGGCGACCGGCAACGCCGAGCGCCTGCAGCGCCTGCACGACGACATCAAGGGCAAGGACTGGTTTATGGCCCTGCTCGACATCGAGGAGTACATCCAGACCAAGGAGCGCGTGCTAGCCGACTACGAGGACCAGGACGCTTGGATGCGCAAGGTCCTCATCAACATCGCCAACGCCGGCACCTTCTCGTCCGACCGTACGATCTCCCAGTACAACGACGAAATCTGGCACCTGGACTAACCCATTCCCCTTACCCATCCTCTTGAAAGCGGAGTCGTGGCAACACGGCTCCGCTTTTTGTGCCCGCGTGTTGCCCGTGGCCCACCTCGAGCAAATCGTCTCAATCTGTAACACCTACTCGGCCAAAACGGTCCTACCTGTTACAGATCAAGACAAACCGGTCCTTTCCCTAGGATTTATCTCAATCTGTAACACCTAACGTCCGAAATCCGCCCTTACTGTTACAGATCGAGACAAATAGATAAGCTGGCTAAAAACAATCTCAATCTGTAACAGGTAGCTGCCAAAAACAGTCCTTCGTGTTACAGATCGAGATGAAAGGACAGGCAACTCGACGCCGTCTCGATCTGTAACATCTAGGCCCAATTTGGCCCTCTATCTGTTACAGATCAAGACAAACTAACAGATGGACAACCCCAACACAAAGAAAGGCCCCCCTCTCGCCCAGTGGACGGGAGGGGAGCCTCATATGTGACCGCGGTAAAAGGATGGCAATACCGCAGTCGCCCAAAGGAAGGGCCTGGTTGCACCGGGCCTAGATAAGGTTCTTGCCAGAGACCTTATCGAAGAGATGGGTCGCGTTCTTCTCGAACTTGAACCAGATGGGGTCGCCCGCCTTGAGCGCGCCCTTGGCCTCGAGGTCGACGACGGGGATGATCAGGACGAATTGGCCGTCGGGAGCGGTCACGTGGACGTGCTCGGTGGAGCCCATGAGCTCGGTCACCTCGACGGTGCCCTGGAGCGCGCCCTCCTCGCCCTTGTCGGCAAGCAGGATCTGCTCGGGACGAACGCCGGCCGTGATCTCCTTCACGTCGCCGCCGTCCCAGTTGAGGGCAAGTTGAGCGCAGGTCTCGGGGGCGAGCGCCACGTTCATATCCTCGGTCTTGACGGTGAAGCCGTCACCCGAGCGCACCAGCTGGGCATCGAAGAAGTTCATCTGCGGCACGCCGATAAAGCCGGCAACGAAGATGTTCGCGGGATGGTTGAAGACCTCCTGCGGCGTGGCGATCTGCTGGACAACACCGTCCTTCATGACCACGATACGGTCACCGAGGGTCATAGCCTCGGTCTGATCGTGGGTAACGTAGATGAAAGTACCCTTGATCTCGTGGCGCAGCTTAATGAGCTCGGCACGCATCTGGTTACGAAGCTTGGCGTCCAGGTTGGACAGCGGCTCGTCCATCAGGAAGACCTTGGGGTCACGCACGATGGCGCGGCCGATGGCGACACGCTGACGCTGGCCGCCCGAAAGCGCCTTGGGCTTACGGTCGAGGTACTCGGTGATACCCAAGATCTCGGCGGCGGAGCGAACCTTGCGGTCGATCTCGTCCTTGGGAACCTTCTTGAGCTCAAGCGTAAACGCCATGTTCTCGTACACCGTCATATTGGGGTACAGAGCATAGCTCTGGAAAACCATGGCGATGTCGCGGTCCTTGGGTGCCACGTCGTTGACGCGCTTGCCGTCGATGAGCACGTCGCCCGAGGTGATGTCCTCTAGGCCGGCGACCATGCGCATCGTCGTGGACTTACCGCAGCCAGACGGGCCAACGAGAACGATGAACTCCTGGTCATGCACGGTGAGGTTAAAGTCCTCCACCGCGAGCACGCCGTCCTCGGTAACCTTGAGGTTGTGCTTCTTCTCCTCGGTCTTCTTCTTTTTGCCAAAGAAGCCCTTCTTTTTGGACTCGTTGTTGGGATACACCTTCTGAACATGTTTGAGAACGATCTCGGCCATGTCTTTACCTTTCGATATGCGGCGCCACGCTGAAGGGCGCCGCAGAAACTTGCAAAATAGTTACGGCATCAGCCCTTGACGGCACCTGCCACCACGCCGTCGATGATGTACTTCTGGCAGAAGATGTACATGATGACGATGGGGACAACGACCATCATGATGCAGGCCATCATGGGGCCGAGCTCGACGTGGCCATAGCCGCCACGGAAGTACTGGATCAAGATAGGGATGGTCTTGTACTTGGTGGAGTCGAGGGTGAGGTAGGGCAGCAGATAGTCGTTCCAGACCCACATGGTCTCGAGGATGCCAACCGAAAGATAGGTGGGCTTCATGATGGGAAGGACAATCTTAAAGAACACCTGGACCGGGTTGCAGCCGTCGATCATGGCCGCCTCCTCAATCTCGAGCGGGATGTTCTTTACAAAGCCGGCGAACATAAAGACCGCCAGACCCGCGCCAAAGCCCAGATAGATAAAGCAGATGTTGAACGGCGTGTTAAAGCCGATGCGGTCCGCCAAATTGGACAGCGTGAACATCAGCATCTGGAACGGCACGACCATCGAGAACACGAACAGGTAATAGAAGAAGTTCGAGATCTTGTTATTGACGCGCACCACGTACCAGGCGCACATGGAGCAGCACACCAGAATCAGCACGACCGACGTGACCGTGATGATGAGCGAATACATAAACGCCGAGGCAAAGCCCTGCTCGTTTAAGGCGTGCACATAGTTTGCAAAGCCGTTGAACGTCTCGGGCGTGAGTAGATCAAACGCCGTGGTGGTGCTGATTGCGGTCCCCTTCTTAAAGGAATTGAGCGCAATCATGAACACGGGGTAGATCCACGCGAGCGACAGAATCGTAAAGAAAATCGAGAGCGCGCGGTTGATAGCCTTATCGCGTTTCATTACTGCTGCACCTCCTTGGACCTCGTGGCCTTAAGCTGAATCATAGAGATAGCGACGACCAGGATGCAGAAGATAACTGCCTTGGCCTGACCGATGCCCTGCCATGCGATGCCGGCACGCGAATAGAACGTGTTGTAGATGTTCAGGGCGAGCATCTCGGTGGAGTGCGCGGGGGCGCCGCCGGTAAGGGCGAGGTTCTGGTCGAACAGCTTAAAGCCGTTGGTGATGGACAGGAACAGGCAGATGGTGATGGTCGGCATCAGGTTAGGGATCTTAACCTTCCAAAACGTCTGCCATGCCGTAGCACCGTCGACCTTGGCGGCCTCGATGTAGTCGGACGGAATGGACTGCAGACCAGCGATGTAGATGATCATCATGTAGCCGACCTGCTGCCACAGGGTCAGGATGATAAGGCCCCAGAAGCCAGCAGCAGAGTTAAGGGCAATGAGCTGGGCGCCCACGTTGGAGAGCAGGCAGTTGATCAGAATCTGCCAAATGTAGCCCAGCACGATGCCGCCGATCAGGTTAGGCATAAAGAAGATCGTACGGAAGATGTTGGTGCCCTTGAGCGCCTTGCGGGTGAGCGCCTGCGCGATGGCCAGCGCGATCACGTTGATAAGCACCGTCGACAGGAAGGCAAACGCCACGGTAAAGAAGAAGGACGTGGAGAACTGCGGGTCGGTCAGTGCGCGCACGTAGTTCTCGATACCGACAAAGTGCGCGTTGTTGATGGTAATAAACTGGCAGAACGAGAGGTAGAAGCCCTGGATAAAGGGGATCACGAACCCGATCGTAAACGCCAGGCACGTGGGCAGCATAAAGAGTGGCCACCAGCGCTTGAGTGCTTTGCCCATAGAAGGGTCCTTTCAATATGCAGGGGGCGGGCAAACCCACGTCTGCCCGCCCCCTGTCGCTAATCAGATAGCTTGGGCAGCAACTACTTACTCGGAAGCAGCCTTCTCGGTCTTCCAGCCGTCGACGAAGGCGTTCTTGACGTCGTCCCACTTGCTGTTATCTGCAGCATAGGCAGTCAGAGCCTGCTTGAGGTTCTTCTTCCACTCCTCAGAGGGGATGTAGACGAAGTCCCAAGCGACGGTCTTCTTGCCGTCCTTGGCCATGGCAACGGCCTGCTGAGAGAAGACGTTGTTGGTGTCCTTGGCGCTCTTGAACGGAGCGGTCAGGCCCATCTTGTCGGCGATGATGCTGGTCGGGGTGTCAGCGGTGACGCACCAGTACATGAAGTCCTCGGTGGCCTTCTGGGCATCCTCGGAAGCCTGGGAGCTCACGCACCAGTAGTTCTCGCCGCCGGAGCACAGGCCCTGGTTCTCCTCGCCGTCGACGCCGATGTAGATCGGCAGCATGCCGAGCTGATCGTCGGTCATACCGGCCTTGGTGAGGTCGGAGTAGGCCCAAGAGCCGTTCTGGTAGAAGACGGCCTTACCGGTTGCGAACTCGTTGGTGGCGTCGTCACCGGTCTTGGAGGCGAGCTGCGAAGGATCGCAGGTGGAATCGGTGATGTACAGGTCGAAAATCTGCTTAAAGTTGTCGAGATACTCGCCCTTGATCTCGTCGTCCTCCTGGTTGTGCTCCTTCTCGAACTCGTAGTAGAGCGGGAGGTTGGCGAGATGGGTGGTGTAGCGCCAGCTGGAAGAGTCATCCATACCGGCGGAAGTGAAGGCACCGTCAACGCCGAGCTCGTCCTTGCGGGCCTGGATGTCATCGGCGCAAGCCTTCAGCTTGTCGAAGGAGTTGATGTCCTCGGCCTTGTAGCCGGCCTTCTCGAGGAGCTCCTTGTTGTAGATGATGCCGTAGCTCTCCTGAACCCAGTCGATACCCAGATCCTTGCCGTCGGACTGCAGTGCCAGGGAGTCATCGATGAGCTCACCGCGGAGCTTGGTGTCGGACAGGTCGGCGCAGTAGTCCTTCCAGTTCTTAAGGCCGGTGGGGCCGTTGACCTGGAACAGCGTCGGAGCGGAGCTCTTGGACATCTCGGACTTGAGCTTCTCCTCGTAGGTGTTGGAGGCGGCGGTCACAATCTTGACCTCGACGCCCTTCTCCTCCTTGTACGCCTTGGCGATCTCCTTCCACTCCTTGTCGACCTCGGGCTTGAACTGGAGGAAGTAGACCTCGGCAGCGTCACCAGAAGCAGCAGAGCCAGAGCCGGCGGAGCCACCGCAGCCCACGAGGCCCAGACCAAAGACTGCGGCCGCGGAGCCGGCGAAGCCCAGGAACTGCCTTCTGCTCATTTCGTTCTTCATTACAATCCACCCTTTCACACCGTGGCGGCACCCTTTGCCGCCGCCTTCGGAGATTGGCTTGGGGACTTGGCCCCTTTTGCTGATTTGTACAATACGCTATCTGGCTAGTTGTTTGAACAAGTATTACTAGAGCGGTAGAAAACCTTCGGTGAACGGTAATTTCAACTTGATACTTGACAAGTTTTGTATAAACAATTATTTGTTATCAAATGCAGAAAAAACGCCCGGTCAAGCCGATGATGTATCGGCTTGACCGGGCGTTTTCACTTTGGGGGCATAAGCCTCGTCAGGCTGCGAGCTAACCGGCTATCGCTTGGAGTTGACGCGGTAGTGGAAGATCTCGGGATGCGTGCGGGCATGCGTGACCTCGAACAAGATGCCGTCCGAGGTGTACGACTGGCTCTCCATGACGGCAACGCAGTTGTATTTGCCAAGGTCCAAGTAGCTGCAGTCCTCATCGTTGGCAAGCTCGACACTCACCGTACGACGGCTCGCCATCACCTTGACGCCGCGTTTGTGCTCCAGATAGTCGTAAATTGACTTTGCGGCGATCTCGGGCGTCAGACCTTTGGCGATCGACTCCAGAAAATAGCCGTGGTCCACCTGGCGAGCGCTACCGTTAAGGCTGCGGACGCGCACTACGCGAATCAGCTCCTCGCCCACCTTAAAGCCCAGGCGACGAGAGAGTTGCTCAGTGCAAATCAAATGTTCAAAAGACTTGACCTCGGTCGATGCGACGGCATTGTTGCGTTTTGCGAACTCGCCAAACGACTCAACCTCTTCGAGTGCGCCCAGCATGTCGGTTTCGCCCTTGAGCCAAATAACGCGCACGCCCTTGCCGTGTATAGGCTGCACAAACATCTGGTCGGCCAGCATGCTCAAGGCGCGACGGACGGTATTGCGCGTGCAGCCAAACTCTGCGGTCAGCTCGGCTTCGGTTGGCAGCATCTCCTGAAACGCATAGGTCCCGTTAATGATGCGCGAGCGTATTTCTCGGTAGATTCCTTCGTATATCGCTTTTGGCATGACTTCACCTCTAATGAATATGTATGGCTAGGCACAATAGCATTTCTTGGAGTTGTTCAAACCGATTATCGGTAAAGCACGGATTATTTACCGTCGACGGTTCCCCTGAAACCCAAATCGGACCGAATCAAAACCGTCAATGCGGCAAGCAGCCAGTCCTCTACAATGAGTTCATTGTTTAAACGTTCTTGCTCGCACAGCATGTTGCATCCGGAAGGCATATTATGCTGCAGAAAATCCAACGTTTTGGCGGGGCCATGTTCGCGCCCGCCATGCTGTTTTCCATATCGGGCCTTATGGTCGGCATCTCCGCTCTCGCAACGACTGTGGACATCGTCGGCGACCTCGCCACATACGGAACCCCCTGGTACGTATTCTGGGCTATCATCCAACGCGGCTCGTGGACGGTCTTTAAACGCCTTCCGCTCCTTTTTGCCGTAGCGCTGCCTATTGGCCTTGCCCAAAAGCAACCGGCGCGCTGCTGCCTCGAGGCACTCGTGGCCTATTTTGCCTATTGTTTCTTCTTGAGCGAGATCATTAAGCTGAGCGGCGACAACCTTGGACTTAAGTACCCGGCGTCTTTGACCCCCGCCAGCGGCATCACCGTCATTGATGGCATCAAGACGCTCGACACCGGCATTATCGGACCGCTGGCAGTCTCGACCATCGTCGTTGCGATCCACGACCGCTTCTACGACACCAAGGTTCCCGATTGGCTCGGTACCTTCTCGGGCTCCTCGCTGGTCTATCTCATCAGCTTTTTCGCTGTGCTCGTCCTCGCTATTTTCTCAGCTGTTACGGTACCCTACGTATACGATGTAACCGATACACTGCGTCACGCGCTTGCAGGCGTCGGCCCCTTTGGCGTGGGCATCTTTGTCTTTTTAGAACGTGCACTCGAGCCCTTTGGCCTGCACCACCTGCTTTACATGCCGATCTACTACGACAACCTGGTCATAAACGACGGCATCTACGCCACGTGGAGCAGCTTGCTCCCCATCCTCTCCCATAGCACGCGCCCCCTTAATGAGCTTGCGCCGTGGGCCGGTTTTACCGCCACCGGCTGGGTCAAGCTCTTTGGCCTTCCCGCCATCGCTGCGGCGTTCTACACCACCGCAAAGCCCGAACGCCGCGCCGGTCTCAGGGCCATCCTTGTTCCCGCCATCATCGCCTCAGTGGTCTGCGGCGTCACCGAACCGCTCGAGTTTCTCTTTATGTTCACCCACCCCGGGCTCTTTTTGCTCTATGCCGTCCTCTCGTCTTGCCTCGCCATGACCATGAATTTCTTTGGTATCGTCGGCATCTTCTCGGGCGGTTTCATGGAAATGGCTGCCTTCAACTTTATTCCGCTCATGCGTACGCATGCCGGGGCTTATCTTTTGGCGCTCGGTATCGGCCTTGCCTTTAGCGTCATCTTCTTTCTGAGCTTTCGAGGCCTTATCCTGGCCTTAGACCTAAAAACCCCGGGACGCGAGGACCATATTGCCGGCAACACGGCGCTCTCGCGCTTGACGGGAGGCGACGTTGACGAAAGGCATTCATCCAAAACCGGGGCTTCCGACGCCCAGGCATCGCAAGACCACCTGCTCGCCGAGCAGGTTGTGGCGCTTCTGGGCGGCGTATCCAACATTGTGGGCGCAACCAACTGCGCCACGCGCCTGCGCGTCGAGGTCGAAGACCCTTCCATCGTTGCAGATAACGCGTCGTTTGTCGCGGTGGGCGCCAAGGGCCTCATCATTACGGGCAAGACCGCCCAGGTGATCATCGGCATCTCCATTCCCCGCGTTAAAGAGCATTTTGACCAGATCATGGGCCTCGAGCCGGGATTTGTGCCCACCACCTCGGCCTCCCCTGCCGCCAGTCCAACCCACAAGCACGGCGATATCTGCTTCTTCGACATTGACGGCACGCTCGCGTGGCAAGACCCCAGGCTCGCCCAAGACCTTCCCGAAGACGAGCGGGACCTCTCCCCCTATCCCAACGAGGCGGTTTCGCAGGCAATCCGCGAGTTTGTCGCCAACGGCAACATGGCCTTTATCTGCACGGGACGCACCCTGAGCTGCATCCACCCCAAACTTCTTGAGCTGCCGTGGGCAGGAATTGTCTGCTTGGCGGGAGGCTACGTCGAACTCGACGGACGCATTGTGCGAAATGCAGCCATGAGCCCCGGCTTGCTGCAACGCCTCGCCCCGTATCTTGAGCAATCGGACGAGGTGATTCGCTTTGAAGGTCTCGATCGCGTCGTGCGCATGAGCGCGGACGCCCCCGATGGCGACGGATATGCCCGTACCGTAGGCGATGCCGCCACAAAGCTCAAGCATTACAGCGCCTACAAGATCCTCATGTCTACGAAGCTCGCCAACCGCATCGCCCAGGATAAAGAGATCGAGCCGCTGCTGTGCTTTAACGAGCTCGAACTCGAGGTAACCGAAATCTCGCCCCGCGAGTGCACCAAGCGAACCGGCATCCAGGCCGTGCTTGGCGCCCTGGGGCCAAGCCACGGCACCGTGTACGGCATCGGCGATGCGAGCAACGACGTCGCCCTTATGGAAACGGTCGATGTTGGCATTGCCATGGGCAACGCACCAGACTTCCTTAAGGAGAAGGCGGACTATGTGACCGATTCTATCGATCACGACGGCGTCGTCACGGCACTCGAGCACTTCGGGCTTATCTAGCCGTCGTCTTCCGCCGAGCTTTACGCCTGCGGGTCCAATTGCCTTCGCCCGCCGCGCCAAGCACCCCAATGTGGCAATATGTTGTCTGCATATTGCATCAATGCGACCTTCAGAAAGAATGCGAGAGCCTGTGTCCAGTCCGTTTACCAGCTTTTTAGCCCAGCACTTCGACCAGATTAACGACTATCTGGCCACGTTCTTTGACGGACAGGCGGCCTCTGCCGACATCGAGCGCTACCTGTACGCACCGCTCTCGGCTTTTACGGCCAACGCCGGCAAGCGCCACCGCCCGCTTATCTGCATGCTCGCCGCAACCGCAGTGGGCGGTAGCTTTGAGAGCGCCCGCAGCGCCGCGGCGGCCATCGAACATTTCCAGTCGGGTGCGCTGATTCACGACGACATCGCCGACAACGGGCAGCTTCGTCGAGGCAAACCCTGCATGCACCTTACCGAGGGCGCGGGGCTTGCCATCAACTGCGGCGACCTGGCACTTACCATGGTCACCAAGACGGTTCTCGACGATCCAACGCTCGAGGCAGGCGTAAAGCTGCGCGTGCTCCACGAGCTCACCGAGATGATCGTCCGCACCATCGAGGGTCAGGCGCTCGACTTGGGCTGGGTCCGTGACGCACGCTTCGACATCTCGGTCGACGATTATCTGGACATGGCGACGCACAAGACCGCGTTTTACAGCGGAGCCACACCGCTTGCCGCCGGAGCCATCATTGGCGGAGGCAGCGAGGAGCAAATTGAGGCGCTACGCGCCTTTGGCCTGCACACGGGCCTTGCCTTCCAGATTCAAGATGATCTGCTCAACTTGATCGGTACCAAGGAGGCCGCCAACAAGGACTTCCGCACCGATATCACCGAGGGTAAGCGCACGCTCGTTGCCGTGCACGCCCTGTCTGATGAGCGCTATCACGACGAGATTGAAGCAATCCTCTCCTCGGGCACCGAGGACCCCGCGCAGCTCGCGCGCGCCGTGGAAATCTTCCAGGAGACCGGCTCTATCGATTACGCCCACGCCTACGCGCTGGACCTGACCGCCAAAGCCAAGGCCGCCATCGAGGACGTTTCGCTCGACCCGCATGCACGCGAACTGTTCCTCTCCATGGCAGATTTCTTTGTGGAGCGCCTTAACTAGCGGGGGTTATAAAACCTGTCAGCAGCGTATTTGGGTACAACTTGCTACACTGTTGAGTGCATGTTTATGCATCCCTTTGCGTTGTCTATCCGGCACACGCTCAAATAGTACGAATGGTACGCCGAAAGGGGTTCGTTCATGGAACCTATTACAACGGGCATGCAGGGAGCAGCCGTCGAGGACGTCCAGTCCCGCCTTCTGCAGCTCGGCTATACAATCGATGGCACCGAGGTTGCCGACAAGCGCTTTGGCACCACCACCGAACAGGCTGTTGGCACCTTTAGGCTCGATAGCGGCCTTGCCGCTGGCTGTGCCGTCGATATCCCCTGCTGGAGCGCCTTGGTAGACGCCTCGTATAAACTGGGCGACCGCACGCTCTATCTGCGCATGCCCAATTTCCATGGCTCCGATGTGCAGGCCTTGCAGAAGGCGCTCAACGTTTTGGGCTTTGCCTGCGGCGAGGACGACGGCTACTTTGGCCCGCACACCGAGGCGGCCCTTCAGCAGTTCCAAGAAAACGTCGGTCTGTTTGCCGACGGTATGGCTTTCCAGGATACCTACGCCTACATCAACCGCCTGCACCACGTGTGGGAGGGTAAACCTTCGGTGACCGAGGCTGAATCGCGCATCGGCTTTGCCCGCGCGGCCAATGTACTCGAGCGTTTCCAGATTGCCGTCATCGGCGAGGACCCCATCGCGCGCAGCGTAGCATCGCGTATGTGGAACATCGCCACGGCGACGACCGACAACAGCGGTATGATGCTTTGCGACTCCGAGGTTCCGACCGACGTTGACCTGGTGCTCGAGATCGCAAGCGACGAGCTGCCCGCCGACGCCGCTCCGCGCGCCACGATTGCCCTCGCCGAGTGCCACAACCTGGCCCAGCGCATCCGCACCGCCAATGTCGCCGCACAGCAAAAGCCGGCACGCATCCGCATTGAGCTCACCGGCATGACGCGCTACAACGGAACCTTCACCGCAAGCGACGCGCAAACACTCGCCGTACGCCTGCTCGATGGCGTTTGCGATGCCCTCGCAGATTAGGTAAACTAGACGAGTTGCTTTTGTGCAACGCACATACTGGGACGTAGTTCAACGGTAGAACTCCGGTTTTTGGTGCCGGCTGTTGGGGGTTCGAATCCCTCCGTCCCAGCCATTAAAACTGAGCGCCCTGAGCCCATAACGGCCCAGGGCGCTTTCTTGTGGGCAAGCGGAGGAATTCGAACCCGCAAGGGTGCGGAGCTGAGGAAACGCGAAGCGTTTGCCAGCGCAGCACGCAAGGAGCGAAGCGACGCAGCGGGCCGCGGCCGCCGAAAAGGCGGACGCAGAATCCCTCCGTCCCACATCAGCCAAAGTAGATTTTTGGGACATGCCTAGAAATCTACCTATCAGCCCAGCTCCGCATGGCAAAGGAATAGCCCCTTTGTCACATTCGGTATCGTTCTCAAATCGCCATCAGCATTTTTCGAGTTATGCGGTCACGCTGCCGACCCACCACGCAATGCCACCGAAATAGCTTGATCGCTCTTGTCATAATCTGAGCGTATTCAAGCCTTCTTGAACAGAAGCTTCACAGAGTCAAACGCAGCAAAGGAATCAGCTGTCCCCGAAACGGCATCTTCGGACTGCAAAAGGCCCCAGAATACCGCCTAACTCGATTTTTGCAGGTGAGAAGGAAATGCAATCGATTCATACGCCTAAATCGGCATCCCCCATGCGACATTAGATTCCAGGAGGTCATTTCCATGCAGAAATGACCTCAATAACGCCATGTCTCGTTCCAATCTGGGCCTCTTTGAGCAAGCAGAGGAATTCGAATCAGCCAGACAACACAACTTCTCGTCCTGCACGAGAAGTTTCAGCCATAACTTCTCGTTCTGCACCAGAAGTTGAAGGTAGGTTTTCAGGCATGTCCCAAAAATCTACCTCCAAAAGACAGGTGCCCCAAGCCCATTAGGACCAAGAGCGCCTTACATCTAGAACATATCAGCCTAGTTCCGAAAAGCGAGCCGCCATCAACAAAGCGCCGTGTGGCCCCGACGGGCCGGGCATTAAGTTTGTCGCGAGTTCCGCACGCAAAGAAGGCCACTAACCTCGATGTTTTGGACGTGACAGCGAGAGGGGTCCTGGTATGGCAAGGTGACGTGAAACAAGGCGGCGCTGACCTTCTGGTCGCGCCGCCGAAGTTGAACGTCAGATTGCCGTGCCAGGGACCCTCGCAGCGTCGAGAGGGCCGCCGTTCGGTAGAACGGCGGAACTAATTATTAAGCATACGGTCGAAGCTTCCCGAGTCGCCATCCCGGTAGTCGGCGGTCATCAGAATCTCCTGCGGAATTCGTCCGCCCTCACGCAGCACGTTGCGGAACTGCACACGCGTAACCACGGGCAGATCCTTAATCGTCGCCGCCAGGTTCTGCGGCACGCCCTGGTTGGCAGCCGCGGGCTCGCACTCGCCGCCGGCCTTCATGCGACGCTTGTGCTCGGCGAGCATGGCGCGATACATACCGGCATGTAGACGGATCTCGACCACATTAGCATTGCGAGCCTGCTCGACAATACGCGCGCCCTCTCGGTCGATGTCACCCACGTAGTAGACGTAGTTAAAGCGGTAGCCGATCTCGGCCAGATAATCATCCAGCGCATGAGAGACACTCGCCTTGCACCCACCGCCAAAGATCACGCCGCCCACCTTAGTGCCAAAAAGCTTGGCATGTTTGCGGCCACGCAGGAGCTTGACGATTTCGTCGTAGGCATCCAGGTTCTCGACCATAATGAACGGCTTGTCGGCGCCCAGCGTAAAGAAGCCCGTAAAGTGCACCGGACGGTTGGGGGCGACCTTGATCGCCTGCATGCTGATGCCCTTTTCGGTCATACGCCTGATCAGGCGCTCGCCATGCTTGCCGTCAAAAGCTTTTTCGTCATTGAAGATCTGGTAGGCGCGCTGGCGGCGCGAGGCAACCGGAGTATCGGCACCGCGGTTTTGCTCGATCCAAGCCTGGATAATCGCGATTTCCTCGGCAATTTTGCGATTGGACATCTCGTTGTGCGGGGCGCGCTGTGGTGCTTTCTTGCCGTCCTTGCCCTCGACCTTAACGATTTGGGTCTGCTGCTCCTTGATCTTGGAGAGCGCCGTAGGCGTGGGGACAACCTTGAGCAGCTGCCTGCCCAGCACGCGGGCCAGGGCAAATGCCGAGACCTCGCCGTGGACGGTCGGCTCAGACCGCTGGGCAGCATTATCAGCTGCGGCAGGCTCAGCCTGTGCATGGGGCTTACGCTTGGAATCTGCCCGGGTATTGCGTTCCTGCTTGGGCGCAGACGAGCGTTTTTGCGGACGATCAGACTTAGTCTCCTTCGCCGGCTGACGCTTGACCTGATCCACCGGAGTCTCGGCCTTCTCATCTCTGTTTTGCGTCGCCGCCTTCTCGGCCGCGGCCTCGGCATTTGAGCTACGACCGCCGCGGTGACGGCGGCGACGGGGCTTGCTTGAGGCGCTCTCCCCCGCCTGCTTATCAGCGGACTGTTGAGCCTTGGCCTCGGTGTCAGCCGCAGGCTGCGACTCGGAAGGTCGCTGCTCGCGAGTCGCTGGCTCAACGGTTTTCTCGGTTTGTTCGATCTTCTCGGCCTGAGCGGTCGGAGCTGGCTCGCCCTTCTCCTGGCGCTTTACGGGATACGCGCGTCCCGCAAACCCACGGCCGGGACGACACGAACCCGGAGCCTTCTTGGCAGACTCCTCTACATCGTCTGCAACCTCGAAAGGCTCATCAACCTCATGCGCGACATCCTGCTGCGCAGCCTTAAAGTGAGCACCGCGACGACGCTTGGGCTCTTGGGCCTCCACGGGCTTTTGATCCTTCGCGGGCTTCTGCGACTCGGCAGCAACCTCGGTCTCAACAGCCTCGGTATCAAGTTCATCCTTTTGAGCAACGGCGCGACGGAAGCGCTCCTGCTGAGCGCGGCGTTGTGCATCGCGCTTGCCGCCCCCGCCAAAGCCGCCGCGAGCCGCCTTGGCGGTAAAAGCGCGAACGACGTTCTCATCGAGCAGCTCATCGGTATCGATATGCTCACGCGGGGCAACTTCTTCCGCAGCAGGCACCTCAACGGAATCCTCGACAGGCTGCTCCTGGGCATTATGAATCTCGGCATTGATGGTATAGAACGCAGGGCGGCCGTTAATGCCGCTACCCTCGATCTTGGTCACAATCTTTGCCGCGATAAGCTCATCGCGCATCGCCTTGGTGTCGCATTCCTTATCGACGGAGCGGAAGATCTGCGCCAGGGCGCTCGACTTAATCTTGAGTGCCTTGCGGCAGAGCAGGTCGTAGGCAACCAGCTTGGCCCGCTCGGCAGAAAGCGAAGTCTGGCCGCTCAGACGCTCAGCCAGGGCATCGACATTGTTTTGGTTATCGGAATATACCGTCTTGGCCACGGGGCCCCTTTCATATGTACACATATACGTCTATATGGTACAACGCGCGCCCTTGTCCACGCAAAACATCTGCGAGAACACCCCGTCATCACCCGTCTTTACAAAAAAGACCGAGCCCGCGTTCTGCGGACCCGGTCTTTCCGAGTCATATGGATGGAACGGTTAGCCCATCAAGCTGACTAGGCCTTGGCAGCCTCGGCGTCGGCAGGAGCCTCGGCGGCAGCGGCGCGACCGTACTCGGCCTTGCCCATCTCGGACCACTCGGGCTCCTCGTCGGGCATGGAACCGGCCTCCTTGCCGAAGAACTCCTTGAGGCAGTTGACGGCGACGATGAGGCCCAGGACCATCAGCAGGACGGCAAAGACGAGCTGCAGGCCCTTGGTAGCGGCAACGGAGACGGCGGCCGTGGTGGCGGTAGCCGGGATGGTGCCGAAGAAGCCGTAAGCCTGGACGGCGGTCATGCAGCCCATGGCGCTCTGGACCAGCGAGGTGAAGGTGCAGCAGAGCAGGAAGGCGACGGGCACGTAGAGCATCCAACCCTTGCGGCCAGTGCACTTGCAGAACACGGCGAGGGTGATCATGGTCATACCGCCGAGCAGCTGGTTGGAAGCACCAAAGAGCGGCCAGATGTTGGCATAGCCACCAAAGGCGAGGGCGAGGCCGGGAAGCAGGGTAACGACCGTGGCGAACCAGGGGTTGCCGAGGACCTTCATGTAGCCGGCCTTGGACTCGATGGCCAGGGCATCGTTAGTCTGGGCAAAGAACTCGGAGAACGAGGTGCGAGCGATGCGGGCGACGGCGTCGAGCGAGGTCAGGGCCAGAGCGGAGACGTTCATGGTCATGAAGACGGTAGCGAGTGTGCCGTCAACACCGAAGGCCTGCATACCGCGGGAGATGCCAGCGGCGAAGATCTGGAACGGGGTGGAAGCGACACCGGCGTTGAGGGCGCCCGTACCGGCGGTGTTCATGTCGGAGAACATGATGCCGGCGACGATGATGGCAAGGATGCCGACGAAGGACTCGACGATCATAGCGCCGTAACCGACCTTGACGGCGTCCTGCTCCTTCTCGACCTGCTTGGAGGAGGTACCAGAAGAAACGAGGCTGTGGAAACCGGAGAGAGCGCCGCAAGCAACGGAGACAAACAGGACCGGGAACATCATGCCGGAGGCACCAGAGAAGCCGGTGAAGACCGGAGCGGTCATCGTAGCCTGGCCGTTAGCACCCAGGACAACGATGCCGAGGACAGCGCAGGCGATCATGACGATCATCATGATGGAAGTGAGGTAGTCACGAGGGGTCTTGAGCATCTGGATGGGCATAGCGCCAGCGAAGACCAGGTAGACCATGACGACGGCGAACCACTGGAACTTGTCCAGGTAGACCGGGAACTGCATACCGACGGCAAACATGAGAACCATGAGCACCACGCCGGTAACGAACTCGGCGGCACCGGTGAGGTCGAACTTCTTCTGGGCCCAACCAAAGGCCATGGCGACGAAGGTGAACAGGATGGAGATGGTACCAGCACAGCCGGCGGCATAAGACTTGGTGAAGTCGATGGCACCGGTAGCAGCACCAGAAGCGTCAACGGCCGGGGTGAACATGAACGTCTTGCAGACCATGTCGGTGAAAGCGGCGATGACGATGATGCAGAACAGCCAGCAGAACAGCAGGAACAGGCGACGGCCGGTCTTGCCGATGTACTTCTCGATGAGCTGAGCGAGCGACTTGCCGTTGTTCTTCATCGAAGCGTACAGGGCGCCGAAGTCGTGGACGGCACCAAAGAAGATGCCGCCGACGAGGACCCAGAGCACGACGGGCAACCAGCCAAAGGCCATGGCGACGATCGTACCCGTGACAGGGCCAGCACCGCAGATCGAGCTGAACTGGTGCGAGAACGCGGTGAAGGCGGAGACGGGCGAGAAGCTCTTGCCGTCCTTCATGCGCTTGGCCGGCGTGAGAGCCTCTTTGTCAACGCCCCACTTGTTGGCCAACCAGCGGCCGTAGCCCAGATAGCCGCAGGCGAGCACCGCCGCAGCCACAACCATGAGCAAAACTCCGTTCATTACATTTCCTCCTCTAAAAAGAACTACTCAGACATAAAAAATGAGGGCCGTCGGTTGCGCTCGACGGCCCTCATCTTCATCAGCCGCCCGTTATCGTACGGGCTAGCTGTATGTGCTAACCCGCATCAGATAATTACTACGCTGATAATGTTTAGCTGATGCGTGAACATGTCTAAGAAATCCTCTTCAATCATGATGCGAACGATCCGTGCGGTTCACATCCCCCAGTGGATGAAACGCAGTATGAAACTTTAGTTACCTAAAGTCAACGCAAATTTGTAATGAATTTTCAACTTTTTTTGAATTTCTCGGTATAAAACGCCAGTGACCTCGGACTTTATCCTGCGACAGTTTTTGCATGAGGGATGTCCCTGCGCGCTGCGGGAGCCGGGCGGCACATATGAACTTTCCTGCTCTACAGTCCTGCGCAAGACGGAAAGCACATTAAGTGCTTTCCTTTGCGTGCGGAACTCGCGATAAAGTTCATATGTGCCGCCCGGCTCCCGCAGCGCGCAGGGACTCCCATCCCAAATCTCAACTCTGTTATCATAATTACGATAATATCCTGATAGCTCAGGAGGTAGCTGTGAATATTAGGCCAGTCTCAGATCTTAGAAATCACTACCCGGACGTTGAACGCGAAGTCGAACAAGAGGGTCCGGTTTTTCTAACTAAAAACGGGCGGGGCTCTATGGTCGTCATGAGCTTTGAGCAGTACAAGTCGCTGAGCAATACAATCGAGAGCGCCCTTGATGCCGCTGATCGTCAGGCCGCCAGCATGCATCTTCGCTATACACACGACGATGTCTTTGGCTCTGTCAGAAAAATGCTCAACGGCAGTCTCGATGAACAGGCCCTATAAGCTCCGCTATCTTCCCCTATTTTGGGAGGACCTCAGCCAAGCAGCGTCATATATCGCCTTTGATCTCAATAACCCCGCTGCAGCAAATAGGCTTGTCGACAATGTTGAAGCAGGCATACTCGAACATCTCAAGAATCCAACCATGTCACCAACATACCCTTCGACAAGAAGGCGGTTGCACCCGTATTACCGCTTCTACGTTGGCAACTACATGGTTTTTTATGTCGTCATCGACGACGTTATGGAAGTCCGCCGACTGCTATATAAGAGACGAGATATTGAGTCGATTATCAGGTAGGTTTCTTTCAGCTAAAGAACGCCGGAAATTCGACGCAGACTGGCTAACCTTGCTGGACGTTGTCGACGCCGATCCAGCTCATAAGCCATATCGATACAGAAAGGTCCCCGGCGCCGCCCGGGCGCCAACGGCCGCATATGAACTTTATCGCGAGTTCCGCACGAACAGGAGGCCACTTAATGTGGCCTCCGTCGTGAGCAGGACTGTAGAGCAGGAAAGTTCATATGCGGCCGTTGGCGCACGGGCAGCGCCGGGGACCGCGCCTTTGCGACTACAGTGTCATGTTCGGATCGGCGTCGACGTCGAACGGCGAGATTTCTCCTCGGTCGAATTTACGGCGGGCGACCTCCGCGATCATGGCGGCGTTGTCGGTGCATGCCGAGAGAGGCGGCACCGTCACGCGGATGCCTTGGCGCCCGAGCTTCTTGATCATCATCTCGCGCAGATGCGGGTTAGCCGAAACGCCGCCGCCGATGCAGTATTCCTTGCATCCGGTGGCATGCAGCGCGTTCTTGGCCTTCTTGTACTGAACGTCAAAGACCGCAGCCTCGAACGAAGCCGCCAGGTCGGGCAGATGAATCGTACGCCCGGCTTTGGTCTCCTGCTCAATGTAGAGCGTCACGGCCGTCTTAAGGCCCGAAAGCGAGAATCGATAGTCTCCCCTACTATTGAGCGCACGGGGGAAGTCAATCGCGCGGGGATTGCCCGTCTCGGCCAGCTTGGAGATGATGGGGCCGCCGGGATAGCCCAGACCCAGCGCCTTAGCCACCTTGTCGAAGGCCTCACCCACGGCGTCGTCGAGCGTCTCGCCGAGCACCTCGTAGTCGCCCCACGCCTTGACGTGAACAAGCATGGTATGACCGCCCGAGACGAGTGTGAAGATAAACGGCGGCTTGAGATCGGGCTGCGCCAGCAGGTTGGCGAACAGATGACCTTCCAGATGGTTGACGCACACGAGCGGTTTACCGGCGGCATAGGCAAAGCCCTTGGCAAAGGCGACGCCCACCACCAGAGCACCCACCAGGCCCGGACCCTGTGTCACGCCAACAGCGGCGAGTTCGCTCGGCGCGATGGCTCCGCCCTCAAGACCAAGCGATACCGCGGCATCCTCGAGCGCCGCGTCCACGACGCTCACGATGACCTCAACGTGCTTGCGCGAAGCGATCTCGGGCACTACGCCGCCAAAACGGGCATGAAAATCGATCTGCGTCGAAACCTGATTGGCCAGCATATTGCCGTCCGCATCGATAATCGCCACAGCCGTCTCATCGCACGAGCTCTCGATGGCAAGCACCAGGCGACGGCGCTCAATTTCGGCGCGTTCCTCAACGGTGCGCTCGGGTGCAGGTAGCGGCCATACACGCTGCTCAGCCGCCGTCGGCTCCGGCGAAGCGTTGTCGACCGGGAGCACCAAGGGCAGCGGTGCCGTCATGATAAAGGCATCTTTGCCAACACCGTAGTAACCGCGGCGGCAGCCCGCCTCGGTAAAGCCCAGGGAGGCATAGAGCGCAATAGCGCCCTCGTTGCCATCCTCAACCTCGAGCGATGCTGTCGTACAGCCGAGCATCTGGGCATCGTAGCTCACATGCGACAGCAGCTTGCGGGCAATACCCTCGCGGCGATGCTTCGGGTCGACGGCAACATCCAGAATCTGTACGTCGCCGTCTACGACCATGCCACCGGCAAGCCCCAGCAGCTGACCGTCGTCGTGCGCCACCCACCAGCTGCGCGGCGCCGCAACATCCTCGCCCAGCTCGGACAGGAACATGCCCGGCGTCCACGCCTCGTGCCCAGCGCCTTCAAAGCAGGCGGCCTCCAGCGCGCTCGCACCCTCGGCGTCCGCCGCACCCATGGGGCGGAATTGCAGATGGCGACCGGCGAGCTCATCGGCGACGCCCGTAATTTCGCTCTGCGCGCTCTCGGCAAGACCGAGGCGTTTGCGCTCGTTTTCCTCGGCGTCAGAAAGGCGCGTATAGATCGGCAGGACGCGGGCCGGGTCGCCGTCACCCGCGGCATGCGCAAGGAGGAGGCCCTCGCCCGAAGGCCACCACAAGTCGCGCTCTACGCAGCGAGCGGCCTCATCCTCGCCCAGCAGCTTGCCATAGCGCACGAGACCGTCGCCAGTCAGCTGAACCTGGTCCCAGTCCGCGGCTTGGCGCCACTCATCGAGCGCCACGGCAGCCTTGACCACGTGCTCGCGCTCAAACTGACGCTCGGCGCCCTCGTCGCTCAGCACATACAAAGCCGGATACACCTCGCCGCGCATGGCATCGGCCAAAATGCCGAGCTTGCCACGCACGCCAGCCTTCCACGCGGTCCATGCGCAGGCATCGAGCGTCGACACACCCAACAGCGGCACGTTGGCACCGCGCGCCAAGCCCTTGGCGGTGGAAATGCCGATACGCACACCGGTAAACGAACCCGGACCGCGACCGACGACGTAACTGCCCACGTCAGCACGGTCCATGCCAGCCTGAGCAAGCACGCTGTCGACGGTATTCACGAGCTCCACATTGGCATGGCGACGACACATATGGTCGCCACTCACCAGCTTCGCCTCGCCCGTCTGTTCATCAGTCCAGCTTGCCGCGCAGGCAAGCATATCGGTCGAAGTATCGAGCGCCACCACCAGCGCGTAATCGTTATGCAAGCTCATCTTGTACAGCCTTATCAATCAAATCGGAAAGCTCCGCTGCGCGCTCGCCGTGCGCCTCGAGCGTTATCGTTCGCACGTCGCTATCGTTCTCATCACGCTTAAGCGTTACCGAAAGATACTCGTCTGTCAGTTCATCCTGGAACTGTTCGCCCCACTCCAACAGACAGGCACCCTCATAGCCCAGTACATCGAAAATGCCCGTATCCTCGAGCTCGTAAGCATGCTCCAGACGGTACAGGTCAAAGTGGAACAGCGGAATACGCCCCTGATCATGAACGGCCATGAGTGCGAATGTGGGGCTCGTGACCATATGGCCGTCGCCCAGACCACGCGAAACGCCCTTGGTAAAGTGGGTTTTACCCACCCCGAGGCCGCCGGTCAAGATCAGCACATCACCATCTTCCAGGCACGGCGCAACCAGCTCGCCAAAGTGCTCCGTATCGGCAGAGCAAGCCGTTTTATAAATACCTACCCCCAGGCGCTCCAGGGACATATATGCTCCTTATTATTCCGAGGCACCCTCTGGCGCGGGATGCCGCTCCAGATAGTCGCCCAGCATCTTAAAGTCTTCCTCCAGCAGCTCCTGCCACGCCGGATTACGCAGCGCCGCCGCCGGATGGAACGTGGGCATCACCACAAAATGCCCCATCTGATGGAACCTGCCGCGCAGCTTGGTGATGCCGATCTCGGTCTTAAGCACAAAGTGCGTCGCGGGATTACCGAGCGTCACGATGATATCGGGCCAAATGCTCCGAATCTGCTCACGCAAAAACGGTGAACAGGCCAGCACTTCCTCGGGCCGAGGATTGCGATTTCCCGGTGGCCGACACTTAAGCACGTTGGCAATGTAGACGTCTTCGCGCTTGAGGCCAGCCAGCGACAGGATGCCGTTGAGGTCTTCGCCCGCCGCCCCCACAAACGGTTCGCCTTGCAGATCCTCGTTACGCCCCGGCGCCTCGCCGATAAACATGACGCGGGCGTGGGGGTTTCCCACGCCAAACACGATGTTATGGCGCGACTGATAGAGCTGGCAGAGATGGCAGTCGCCTAAAACAGCCTCAATCTCCTCGAGCGCAACCTCGCGCGGCGCCTGGTGACTATGTCCGGGAATGTGCATGACGCCCATGGCGGCTCCTACACGTAAATCTTGTCAAGACGCATGCCAAAGCCGCAGGCGACCTCGTAGTTAATCGTGCCGCGCAGTCGGGCCATCTCGTCCATAGTGATCTCGGCATCGCCATCGCGGCCGACAATAATCATCTCGTCACCATGCTCGGCCTCGGGAATCTCATGTGCCGGGTTGGACTGAATGGCGACCATAAACTGGTCCATGCAGATGTTACCCACCTGACGCACGCGCTCGCCGTGATACAGCACGTCCATACGATTGGAGAGCGTACGCGAAAGACCGTCGGCATATCCAATCGGCAGCGTGCAAATCTGAACGCGTGTACGCGGCACGCGATAGGTATATCCGTAGCCCACGCCCTCGCCCATCGCAGGATGCGCCACGCGTGTCACGCGCGCATGCACGCTCATAACAGGATCGAGCTGCATCACGCGACCACTCAGCTCGCATGGTTGCATGCCATACAAGCCAACGCCGGCGCGAATCATATCAAAATGCATCGAGGGATCGAGCATCGAGGACGGCGTGTTGGCACAGTGCACGATACCGCACTCAAAACCCGCGTCCTTAATGGCCTGAACGGCCTCGGTAAAGCGTTGGCACTGCAGTTTGTAGTCCCAACCCGAAGGTTCATCGGCCGTGGCGAAGTGCGTAAAGACGCCATCACACTGGATACCGCGATGGAAGCTAATACCACGAACAAAGTCGAGCACCTGCGTGTAGTGAACACCGATGCGGTTCATGCCCGTCTCAATGGCTAGATGGTACTTGCCCACCTTGTCTGCCGCGACAGCGCACTCGCCATAGGCAAGGGCGAAATCGGACGTATAGACCGAAGGCATAATGTCAAACTCAAGCAGTGTGGGGATAGCCTCGATAGGCGGCTCGCTCAAGATCAGGATGGGCTTGGTAATTCCGCCCCGACGTAGCTCAACACCCTCGCTGACCGTCGCCACCGCGAACATGTCGGCTCCGGCCGAGTACATGATTTTGGCGCACTCAACGGCACCGTGGCCATAGGCATCGGCCTTGACCACGCAGCACAGTCGCTGACGTGGATCGAGCAGGTTCTTGTAAGCCCTCGTGTTGCGGCGAAGCGCCCCGCGGTCAATCTCAACCCAGGACCAGCGCGTCAAATCGGCTTTATTCATGATTAGTCATCCGACCCTTCGTCCATGATTCCCAGATCATCGAGTGCGTCCTTTGCCGCCAATTCCATGGCAGGACCGATCAAGTCAATCAGATCGGTCGCAATAACACTCTTCTCACCGTACTCCGTCGCCGCGGCAAAACCCGCATAGCTGTGAAGCGCAACGGCATACGAATACAGCAGCTCCCAGCGATCCATCTCATCACGCATGGTAGCCAGTGTGCCAGCCAAAATGCCCGCAAGAACATCGCCCGAACCGGCAGTCGCCAACGACGCCGGACCCGAGAGCGGCAAAAGCACGCGCTCAACGCCACAGATAGCCGTCGTCGGCCCCTTGGCAATAACCACGAGATTGTCGGAGCCAGCAGCCCAGACAACCTTCTGCGCGGCCGCGATTGCAGTCCCCAGATCGTTAACCTCGTCACCGGCAACCAAACGCGAAAGCTCGCGATAGTGCGGCGTCATGACGAGCGGTTGCTCACGGCGGTACATCTCAGGGTTGCTATCGATACCGTCGATAGCAATCTTAGCAAGGCAGTTGAGCGCATCGGCATCAAGGATCAGCGGCACATCAAGCTCCAACAAGCCCGAAACCACCTGCATGGCACCGGCAGACGTCGTCATGCCGGGACCGCACAGTACGCAGCTGTACTTCTTTGCAATCTCGCACACGGTCATACGCGCAGCGGCACCAAAAGAGCCGCGGGAATCGGACGGAATAGCAAAAACCGGAATCGAGGGAAGCGCCATACGAATAAGATTGGCACACGCATCGGGCGTCGCGACAGCCACATAGCCGGCACCCGAGCGGGCAGCAGACTTGGCGGCCATAATGGCAGCGCCAGGATACTGCGCCGAACCGGCAACAATAAGGACGGAACCGCGAGAATATTTATCGATATTCGTGGGCAGCGGAGCAAAGAAATCCACCAGGTCACCGGGCTCGACTATCTCGGCAGCATGGTCGACATCATCGATGACCTCATCAAGCCGATCATAGAGGCTACCGCACACCAGATCACCGGCGTACTCTGGGCCATCAGCGCTGTAGAGGCCAATCTTGGGCGTGATCATCGTGACCGTGCGCTCGGCACGGATGCAGTCGTCGTCGACAACACCGGTCTCGGCATTCAGACCCGAAGGGACATCGATGGACACCACATGGTCGGCGCAGTCGTTAACCGTCGGAATCCAGATGGAGAACGGCGCACGCAGGTCACCGTGGAAACCGGTACCAAAAATAGCGTCAACAACAACGTCGGCCTTATCGATCAAAACCTCAAGCTCATCTCGTGAGGGACCGACGCACACGTGTACGTCACGACCAGCGGTACGGCGGGCAACATGGCGAGCCAGAGCGGCAGGAATCTCATCCGGCTCAACCGGAGACACGATGTCCACGTCGACGCCCTTGTGACTCAAGATATCAGCCACGACCCAGCCATCGCCACCGTTGTTGCCAAAGCCGACTAGAACAAGGACGCGATCGGGATTGAGTTTTAGAATTTCACTAGCAGCAAACTCACCCGCCAGTTCCATAAGCTCGGCCTTCGAAGTTCCTTCGCGTTCGATAATATCCTCGAGGCGAACGACTTCCTCGGTACTCAAAACCGGTTTCATCTATGCTCCTAGCGTATCTTGCGAAGCATCGCCCTGGTGCTCCGTCAAAGCTGAATTTTGCAGTTGCTCAAGCTCATCTAAAACCGAGCGAGCCTCTTTAAATGTTTGTGCAACGCGTTCCTTGGTGCTCACCTTTTCTTCCTTAGGCTTTGGTCGAGCATCCTCGGTGATCGCAATGGCATTGGCTACGGCCAAATCACCCGTCAAGGTAATGGAAAGCGCAACTTCAACGACACCCAACTCTTGAGCAATCTCGAGCGCTCGACCCGAAAGCACCGCTTTAGGCTTTCCGAGCTTATCACGCGTTACCGAGACGTCTTTGCGCCCGACGCCCTGACTAAAACCCGTACCAAGAGCCTTGAGAACCGCTTCACGAGAAGCAAAACGGCTCGCATAGTGCGCCGCAGGACGCGATGAAGCGTCGCAATATGCGCGCTCTTCTTCGGTAAACACACGCCGAGCAAACGACGGCGTCTTTTCAAGGATTGATTTCATGCGGGAAATCTCGACGATATCAACGCCGATACCAGCTTCAGCCATGTTCACCTCCATATTGCACAGACTAAGTTATTGTAGCCCGTTAACGGAAGATGCGACAAACGAGGGTTATAAAACACAGCGAGTTTGTTAGATCAGGCTTTTAATGCAAAAAAGGGGGAGGCCGCGAGGCCTCCCCCTTCTAAGTTCGATGACGGCTCGGTGC
>CALKKS010000007.1 GCA_937995345.1 uncultured Collinsella sp.
CCCCGCGCACAGGAGGGGATTCCTTTTGTGTAGGCTTTGCGGAAATGTGCCGATTTTGGGATACGCCCGGCGGCGTGGTCTGTTGACGGCACAGCTAACGCCACGTATCCTATCGAACTGCGTGTTTCGTAGGGGGATGCTGACCCCTCGATTCAAGCCGTTGCACTTTACAGAAAGCTGGAATCATTCGAGAAGGAGTACGCTTTGCCTACTATTAACCAGCTGGTTCGCCAGGGCCGTCGTTCCGTGCCCAAGAAGTCCAAGAACGCTGCTCTGCAGCACAACTCCCAGAAGCGCGGCGTGTGCACCCGCGTCTTCACCACGAGCCCCAAGAAGCCGAACTCGGCTCTTCGTAAGGTTGCCCGTGTTCGCCTTGTCAACGGCATCGAAGTTACTGCTTACATCCCGGGTGAGGGCCACAACCTGCAGGAGCACTCCATCGTGCTCGTCCGCGGCGGTCGTGTCCGTGACCTCCCTGGTGTCCGTTATCACGTCATCCGTGGCGCCTACGACGCTGCTCCGGTCCAGAACCGTATGCAGGCCCGTTCCAAGTACGGTGCTAAGCGCCCCAAGGCTAAATAAGCCAGATAACGTTTTGATACTTTCGCCGTGTGCCGCCTAAGCGCCGCACGGTAGACACTTAAGGAGATTTCACATGCCGCGTCGTGCAGCAGCTAATCGTCGTGAGGTTCAGCCTGACGCCGTTTACAACAACCGCCTGGTGACTCAGCTCATCAACAAGGTCCTTCTTGACGGCAAGAAGGCCACCGCTGAGCGCATCGTTTACACCGCTTTCGAGATCGTTGCCGAGAAGTCCGAGGGTGGCGACGCTCTCGCTACCTTCAAGAAGGCTATGGACAACGTCAAGCCCACGCTCGAGGTTAAGCCCAAGCGTGTCGGTGGCGCTACCTATCAGGTCCCGATGGAGGTCAACTCCCGTCGTTCCACCGCTCTGGGTATCCGCTGGATCGTCAACTTCTCCCGCGCTCGCAAGGAGAAGACCATGGCCGAGCGTCTCGCCAACGAGATCCTCGACGCCTCCAACGGCCTGGGCGCTTCCGTCAAGAAGCGTGAGGACGTCTTCAAGATGGCCGAGGCCAACCGCGCGTTCTCTCACTATCGTTGGTAAGTTAAGGTAAGGAACTAACATGGCTAAGCCTAAGTACAAGCTTTCCGATACCCGTAACATCGGCATCATGGCCCACATCGATGCCGGTAAGACCACCACGACCGAGCGTATTCTTTACTACACCGGTAAGACCCACAAGATCGGTGAGGTCCATGAGGGCGCTGCCACCATGGACTGGATGGTTCAGGAGCAGGAGCGCGGCGTAACCATTACCTCCGCTGCTACCACGTGCTTCTGGAACAAGGACGGTAAGGACTACCGCATCCAGATCATCGACACCCCGGGCCACGTTGACTTCACCGCCGAGGTCGAGCGCTGCCTGCGCGTCCTCGATGGCGCTGTCGCCGTCTTCGACGCCGTTGCCGGCGTTCAGCCTCAGTCTGAGACCGTTTGGCGTCAGGCTTCTACCTTCAACGTTCCCCGCATCGCCTTCATCAACAAGTATGACCGCGTGGGCGCTGACTTCTTCAACGCTATCGAGACCATGAAGGATCGTCTCGACGCTAACGCCGTGGCCGCTCAGGTCCCGATGGGCGCCGAGGACAACTTCTGGGGCGTCATCGACCTGGTCACCATGACTGCATGGGACTTCAAGGCCGACGAGAAGGGCATGACCTACCCCGAGCCGATGGACGAGATCCCGGCTGAGTTCGCCGACATCGCTGCCACCAAGCGCGAGGAGCTCCTCGACGCTGCTGCCAGCTTTGACGACGAGCTCATGGAGAAGATCCTCATGGAGGAGGACTTCACCGTCGAGGAGCTCAAGGCTGCTCTGCGTAAGGGCGTTCTGGCCAACGAGCTCAACCTCGTCTTCGTGGGCTCCGCCTACAAGAACAAGGGCGTCCAGGAGCTGCTCGACGCTGTCGTCGACTACCTGCCCAGCCCGCTCGACGTCGAGGCCGTCACCGGTACCGATCCGGACACCGGCGAGGAGATCCAGCGTCATCCTTCCTTCGACGAGCCCTTCTCCGGCCTGGTCTTCAAGATCATGACCGACCCGTTCGTCGGTAAGCTCACCTACGTCCGCGTTTACTCCGGCCGCGCTGAGTCCGGCTCCTACGTGGTCAACGCTTCCAACGGTCAGCGCGAGCGCCTCGGCCGCATTCTCGAGATGAACGCCGCCGAGCGTATCGACCGTGACGACGCTGCCGCCGGCGACATCGTCGCTTGCGTCGGCTTCAAGAACTCCACCACTGGTGACACCCTGTGCGCCGAGGGCAAGGAGATCGTCCTCGAGAAGATCGAGTTCGCTAAGCCCGTTATCGACGTTGCCATCGAGCCCAAGACCAAGGCCGAGCAGGACAAGATGTCCCTGGCTCTGACCAAGCTCGCCGAGGAGGACCCGACCTTCCAGGTGTCCACCAACCACGAGACCGGCCAGACCATCATCGCCGGCATGGGCGAGCTGCACCTCGAGATCATCGTCGACCGTCTGCTCCGTGAGTTCAAGGTTGACGCTAACGTCGGTAAGCCCCAGGTTGCCTACCGCGAGACCGCTGGTCACGACGTCGAGAAGGCTGAGGGCAAGTTCGTCCGTCAGTCCGGCGGTCGCGGTCAGTACGGCCACGCCGTCATCAAGCTCGAGAAGATGGAGGAGGGCTTCGGCTACGAGTTCGTCAACGCTATCGTCGGCGGCGTCGTGCCCAAGGAGTACATCCCGTCCATCGACAAGGGCATCCAGGAGGCCCTGAACACCGGTGTTATCGCCGGCTTCCCGGTCCTCGACGTCAAGGTCACCCTGTTCGACGGTTCTTACCACGAGGTCGACTCCTCCGAGGCCGCCTTCAAGATCGCCGGTTCCATGGCTATCAAGGACGCTCTCAAGAAGTCCGACCCGCAGCTGCTCGAGCCGATCATGGCTGTCGAGGTCGAGACCCCCGAGCAGTACATGGGCGACGTTATGGGCAACCTCTCCGGTCGCCGCGGCAAGATCGAGGGCATGGAGGATCGCAAGAACAGCAAGCTCATCCGTGCCAAGGTGCCGCTGGGCGAGATGTTCGGTTACGCTACCGACCTTCGCTCCCAGACCCAGGGCCGTGCATCCTACACGATGCAGTTCGACTCTTATGAGCCCGCGCCCAAGTCCATCGTGGACGAGGTCATGAGCAAGAACGCCTAAGTTCGAGCTCCCTGTTACGTAATCCGCGAGAACATCTCTCGCACTCTTTGGAGGTTTAAGTTGGCTACCCAGAAGATCCGCATTCGCCTCAAGGGCTATGATCACGAGGTCGTCGATCAGTCCGCGAAGCTCATCGTCGAGACCGCTCAGAAGACCGGCGCTCGCGTTTCCGGTCCTGTCCCCCTGCCCACCGAGCGCAACCTGTACACGGTTATCCGCTCGCCGCACGTGAACAAGGACTCCCGTGAGCAGTTCGAGATGCGCACCCACAAGCGCCTCATCGACATCCTCGACCCCACCTCGGGCACCGTTGATTCGCTCATGCGTCTCGACCTCCCCGCTGGCGTCGACATCGACATCAAGCTCTAAGCGATAGCGCTCATAGCTTACAGAGCCCCGCTGCCATTTTTGGTAGCGGGGCTCTTTTGTTTTGAATGATGGGTTTGGACCGCCGGGTAAGGCTGCCGAGTAGGTAGCTGCGGCGCCCTATTCGCTCAAGGGACGCAGCGATGCCTCCTCAAAATGGA
Organism: uncultured Collinsella sp.; assembly: GCA_937995345.1. GTDB lineage: Bacteria > Actinomycetota > Coriobacteriia > Coriobacteriales > Coriobacteriaceae > Collinsella. The sequence goes on from CALKKS010000007.1 coordinate 3,776, forward strand.
AGGAACGCAAGCCGTCTTTCGTTTCGATACACGCGCGACCAAAGGCATCGACCGTTTGAAAGATGCCGCGCGCCAGCTCGTCACCGGCAGGGGAACGGGCGAAAACCGGTTCTCCAATCCAATTGAGATGACCGACATAGTCATTGCGGACGGGCGCGATCGGTCCGGCGTCTTCTTCCATGGCGTTGAGGCGCTCTGCCCATGTGTCTACAGCGTTCACGACCGCGTGATGGACCTCCTTGAGTAGCACATCGACGGTGGGAACATTCTCGTTGAGGTCCGAGAGGCCGATTGCCGGCAGGCCGCCATCGGGAACCTCTGAGGGAACATAGTTCACATTGACGCCAATGCCGCAGACAGCAAAGGGCTTGCCCTCGTTGTCACGAGCCGCCTCGACCAAGATGCCGCCGAGTTTGCGCCCTCGCGCGACGAGGTCGTTGGGCCATTTGAGGCCGATCTCGTTAGCAAGACCTTGCGCCTCGAGCGCCTCGAGAACCGCTAAGCCGCTGACGGCGGCAAGACCAGAGTACTTGGCGGGATCAACACGTTGACGTAGGACAATCGAGAGCAACAGGTTGCCGGCGGTTGAATCCCACTTGTGGCCGCGTCGGCCGCGTCCTGCCGTTTGCGCGCGGGCGGCAAGGCCGGTGCCGTGGGGTGCCCCCAGCTTTCCTGCTTCGAGCAGGTCATCGTTGGTCGATCCGGTTACATCGACCACCGTCAAATGAGCATCCATAACGGCTGCTACCTCCTTAATAAACAAAGCAATCACGCAATGGTGTCGAGCGATAGGCACAATGTGAAGCCTTTGTCGCATTTGGACAATTTAATGTTAACACGTCAACAAGGCAAAGAATGCGCTATCCTCTCTTGGTCGATGTAAACACGTCAACAACTCAAAGGAGGTTAGTGATGGGTTTCACGATACTGGGAACGGGCTCGGCGCTTCCCGAGCACAGCGTTTCCAACGACGAGCTGTCCGAGTTCCTGGACACCTCGGATGAGTGGATTTTTACCCGCACAGGCATCAAGAGCCGTCATGTGTGCACCACCGAGTCGCTCGACGACCTTGCCGTGGCAGCGAGCGAGCAAGCGCTCCAGACGTCCGGAATCGATGCGAGCCAGCTGGATCTTATCGTCTGTTCGACGACGACGGGCGATCATCTCGTTCCTGCCGAAGCGTGCGCCGTTGCTGAGCGCCTGGGTGCCACATGTCCTGCTTTCGACGTTTCGGCGGCTTGTGCCGGCTTCGTATTTGCGCTCGATGTCGCCGAGGGCTATATCGCCCGCGGTCGTGCCAGGCGCGTGCTTATCGTTGCTGCCGAGCAGATGACGCGCGCGCTCGACTGGACCGACCGTGCCACCTGCGTGCTCTTTGGCGATGGCGCGGGTGCTGCGGTCATAGAGGCTGGGGGAGAGAATCCCCTCGCCGTTGAGCTTTCGACGTCGCCTGACGTCGAAACACTGCGCGTCCCCGGATTGGCGGGCTCCTCGCCGTATAAGACGGCGCAGGACCGCGAAAGCGTGCTTTCCATGAACGGCCGTCGCGTCTTCAAGTTTGGCGTCAATGCCATCTGCGACACGGTCAACAAGCTCGTCTGCGACGCGAGCATCGCGGTCGAGGACATCGACCACTTTGTATTCCATCAGGCTAACGAACGAATCTTGAGCCAGGCGGTCAAGCGCTTAGGTGTGCCGGATGACCGTGTGGTCCGAACGTTGCGTGAAACCGGCAACATCTCGAGCGCCTGCATTCCGCTTGCTCTCGATCGACTGGCAAATACCGGCGCGCTGCACGCGGGCGACACCATCGTCCTCGTTGGATTTGGCGCTGGCTTGGATGTAGGTGGCTATCTACTTCGCTGGAAGTAGTTGCACATAGGAAATGAAAACGCCCCTGGGGCACAAACAAAGGAGAACTACCATGGCAGATCAGAAGACCTTCGAGCGCGTTTGCGACGTTATCCGCGAGACCGCCGGCCTTGACGATGTCGAGATGAAGCCCGAGTCCACGCTCGAGGAGATTGGCCTCGACAGCCTGGGTACCGTCGAGATCCTCGTTGCCGTCGAGGACGAGTTTGGCATTGAGCTCGATACCGAGGAGAACCCCAAGACGGTCGGCGAGTTCGTCGATACGGTCGAGGCGGCATTGGAGAAGTAGTGATGCTCAAGTCTCCTCTCTGCGATCTGCTCGGCATCGAAAAGCCCGTGTTCCAGGGCGGCATGGCCTGGATTGCCGACGCCTCGCTGGCATCGGCCGTGTCCGAGGCGGGCGGCTTAGGCATTATCGCGGCCATGAATGCCGATGCCAACTGGCTGCGCGACCAGATCCACGAGTTGCGCGCCAAGACGGATAAGCCCTTTGGCGTCAACGTTATGCTCATGAGCCCGTTTGTCGACGAGGTCGCACAAGTGGTGATTGATGAGCGGGTGCCCGTTGTGGTGACCGGCGCCGGCAATCCCACCAAGTACATGAAGGCGTGGAACGAGGCGGGCATCAAGGTCATCCCGGTCGTTGCCTCGGTGGCGCTGGCGCGTCTCGTGGCACGCCGCGGAGCCACTGCCGTGGTTGCCGAGGGCACCGAATCAGGAGGCCATATTGGCGAGACCTCGACGATGGCATTGGTGCCGCAAGTTGTCGATGCGGTCGATATCCCCGTGGTGGCGGCCGGCGGCATCGCCGATGGCCGTGGTGTGGCGGCCGCCTTTATGCTCGGCGCTGCCGGCGTCCAGGTGGGAACACGCTTTCTGGTCGCAAACGAGTGTACAGTCTCCGAACAGTACAAAGAGCTGGTGCTCAAGGCAGGCGACACGTCGACGCGTGCGACCGGTCGCTCGACGGGACATCCGGTTCGCGCCCTCAAGAGCCCCTTCACCAACGCGTATGCCAAGAACGAGGCGGCTGGCGCAAGCCCCGAGGAGCTCGGATCCATGGGCACGGGCGCGCTTCGTAAAGCCGCAAAGGACGGTAATTACGAAGAGGGTTCGTATTTGTGCGGACAGATTGCCGGCATGGTCAACGAACGCCAAAGTGCACGTGAAATCGTTGACGACCTGGTCGATGGCGCCGAGCGCGTCCTGAAGGGTGCGTGCGCATGGGTGGCGTAGCGTTTCTGTTTGCCGGCCAGGGCGCCCAGCACCCCGCGATGGGCATCGACCTGATCGAGGCATCGCCGGCGGCCGCCGAGGTGTTCGCCATTGCCGACGAGGTGCGCCCGGGGACCAGTGAGCAGTGCCGAAGCGCCTCCAAGGAGGAACTCTCGCAGACCGAGAACACGCAGCCGTGCGTGTTCGTTCACGATCTGGCAGCGGCTGCCGCTCTGCGTGAGCGCGGCGTGGTGCCTGCCGCCTGTGCGGGATTCTCGCTGGGCGAGGTCGCAGCGCTCACCTTCGCGAGGGCATTCGATACGCGAGCGGGTTTTGAGCTCGTGTGTGAGCGCGCGGCATTGATGGCCACGGCGGCCGAGCGTCACCCCGGCGGCATGCGCGCCGTCATCAAACTCGATGCGGCGCAAGTCGAGGGCCTGGCAAAACAGGCCGGCGAGGACTGCTGGCCGGTCAACTACAACAGTCCGCAGCAGACGGTTGTTGCCGGAGCGCCCGAGGCGCTGCAGGAGCTCGACGTCCTAGTTAAAGAGGCTGGCGGCCGCGCTATGAAAGTCGCGGTGTCGGGTGCATTCCATAGCCCCTATATGGCCGAGGCGACCTGTGGCCTTGCTGCATATATCGAGGCCGGTCACGCGCCGTCCCCGCTGCTCATTCCTGTTATGGCAAATATGACGGCGGCGCCCTATCCGGCCGACCCGCAGGCGGCATCGGACGTGCTGGCCAACCAGGTGAGCCATGCCGTGCGCTGGGTCGACACGCTGCATGCTCTGCGGGATCAAGGCATCGACACGTTTATTGAGGTCGGCCCCGGCAAAACGCTGTCGGGCCTGGTCAAGCGTACGTTGAGCGACGTCCGCGTGTATTCGTGCGAAACGGCCGAACAGGTCGCAGCTATTGCCGGCGAGCTCGCATAGCCCACAGGACTGTAACCCGAAAGGAATGACATGGGCAACTTGAACAACGGCGCACTCGAGCGCAACGACTCGCGTCGCGTGGCGCTGGTCACGGGCGGCTCGCGTGGTATCGGCCGCGCTTGTGCGGTTGGCCTGGCGGAGGATGGCTACGATATCGCCGTCGTCTATGCCGGCAGCGTCGATGCGGCGCGCGAGACATGCGAAGCCTGCGAGGCGGCTGGCGCCACGGCGCGCGCATATCAATGTGACGTGGCCGGCCCCGGTGCCGTCAACGCGTGCGTGGAGACGGTCCTCAACGACTTTGGCTCCATTTGGGCGCTCGTCAACAACGCCGGCATCACCCGCGATGGCCTGCTCATGCGCATGGGCGATGACGCCTTCGATCGCGTGCTCGATGTCAATCTCAAGGGCACGTTCAACACAACGCGTGCGCTCACCAAGACCTTTATGCGCCAGCGCGGCGGTTGCGTCATCAACATGAGCTCGGTCGTGGGCCTGATGGGCAATGCCGGGCAGGCCAACTACGCTGCCTCTAAGGCGGGCGTGATAGGGCTTACCAAGGCGGTGGCGCGCGAGCTTGCGCCCCGCGGCGTGAGGGTTAACGCGGTCGCCCCCGGGTTTGTCGAGACGGACATGACGGCAAAGCTCTCGGAGAAGGTGCGTGTGGCAACCGAGGAGCAGATTCCCCTGAAGCGCATGGCGCGCCCCGAGGAAGTGGCCGGCGTGGTGCGCTTTTTGGCGAGTGATGCGGCTGCCTACATTACGGGTGAGGTCGTGCGCGTCGACGGCGGAATGGCGATGTAGAAACCAAGGCCGAAGAATGGCTTGGATGAGGAGAGCATGATGGAACAGAGAGTTGCAATCACCGGCATCGGTGCCGTATCGCCGCTCGGCAACACCGCGCTTGCCACCTGGGCGGCCATGTGCGCCGGGACCTGTGGCATCGGCCCGATTACGCACTTTGATACGGATGCGTTTGCCGTCAAGGTGGCGGCCGAGGTCAAGGGCTTTGACGGCAACGACTACTTTGGCAAGCACGATGCCAAGCACCTGGACCCCTGCGTTCAGTTTGCGCTGGCGGCGTCGGACGAGGCCATGCACGATGCGGGCTTTGATGTCGAAGGCGCCATCGATCGCGAGCGCCTGGGCGTCTACGTGGGTTCAGGCGTGGGCGGCATGCAGACACTTGTCGACAACGTCCACACGATCGCCGATCGTGGGCCCCGCCGCGCATCGCCTTACATGATTGCGATGATGATCCCCAATATGGCTTCGGGCAATATCGCGATTCGCCACAAGGCAAAAGGCCCGACCCTGCCCGTGGTGACCGCGTGCGCGACCTCGGCCCATGCCGTGGGCGAGGCGTTCCGCGCCATCAAACACGGCTATGCTGATGCGATTCTCGCCGGCGGTGCCGAGGCGGCCATCATCCCCGATGCCGTTGCGGGCTTTACGTCCTGCCGTGCACTCACCACTAATCCTGACCCGTCGACGGCATGCCGTCCGTTCGATGCGAATCGCGACGGTTTTGTGATGGGCGAGGGCGCCTGCGTGCTCGTGCTCGAGGGCATGGAGCATGCACAGGCTCGCGGCGCGCACATTTATGCCGAGGTCGTGGGCTACGGCAACACCGACGATGCCTACCACATCACGAGCCCCGATCCCGAGGCTGCCGGCATTGCCCGTGCGATATCGCTGGCGGTGGCCGAAGGCGACGTTAAGCCGTCCGAGGGCCTCTACATCAACGCTCACGGCACCTCGACTAAGCTCAACGATTCGTCCGAGACGGCGGGCATTAAGCGTGCGCTCGGCGAGGACGCGGCACGCGCCGCGCACGTCTCGTCAACCAAGTCGATGACCGGGCACATGATCGGTGCCACGGGTGCCATCGAGGTCATGGCCTGTGCCATGGCGCTCGAGCAGGGCGTGGTGCCCCCGACCATTAACTACCACACGCCCGATCCCGCCTGCGATCTTGATTACACGCCTAATCGAGCGGTTCGCGCCGACCTTACCTGGGCGCTTTCGACCAACCTGGGCTTTGGCGGGCACAACGCCGCCATCGCGCTGCGTAGATATACGAGGAGCTAGAGCATGGATTCCAAAAGACTTGCCGAGATAGCCGATGTGATGGAGGACCGCGGCCTCACGCGCGTGCGTGTTGAGGAGCCCGATGGCACCGCGGTCGAACTCGAGCGCGCGAGTGCGGCGCAGCCGGTTGCCGTGCCCATGCCTATGCCGAGCGCCATGGCCGCACCGGTTGCGGCTCCCGCAGTCGCGCCTGCCGCACCGGAACCCGCCGCGCAGACACCTGCCGCCGCGCCGGAGCCCAAGGGCACCGAGGTGACCGCTCCCATGGTCGGCGTTTTCTATGCTGCCCCGGCGCCGGGCGACGAGCCGTTTGTGCACGTGGGCTCCAAGGTCAAGGCCGGCGAGACCCTCTGCATCATCGAGGCCATGAAGGTCCTCAACGAGGTGACGGCAGAGGCGGATGGCGAGGTGCTCGAGATCTGCGTGGCCGACGGCGACCTCGTGGAGTTCGGCAGCTGCCTCATGAGGATCGGATAGGTGATATCCATGAACAAAGAAGAGCTCAAGAAGCTGTTGCCGCATCGCGAGCCGATGCTTTTGCTCGACGAAGCCGAGCTGGTGGGCGACGAGGCCCACGGCAAGATCACGATTACGGGCGACGAGTACTTTTTGCAGGGGCATTTTCCGGGAAACCCGGTCGTCCCCGGCGTGATTCAGTGCGAGATGCTCGCCCAGAACTGCTGCGTGCTGCTGATGGGCGATGAGGAGGCGCGCGGCGCGACGCCGTTCTATACGAGTCTGGACAAGGTGCGCTTTAAGCGTCCGGTGCGCCCGGGCGACACGGTGGATCTGGTGTGCTCCATCACGCGTGCGCGCGGGCCGTTCCGCTTTGCGACGGGTACTGCGAGCGTCAACGGTGAGGTTTGCTGCCGCGCCGATATGTCTTTTGCACTCATGCACGAAAGTTAAGGAAGGCTTCATGTTCGACAAAGTGCTCATCGCCAACCGCGGCGAAGTCGCGGTCCGTGTTATCCGCGCGTGCCGCGATATGGGCATCAAGACCGTCGCCGTCTACTCCACGGCCGATGCGGACGCACTGCACGTGCAGCTTGCCGACGAGGCGTATTGCATCGGCGGCCCGCGTCTTGCCGAGAGCTACCTCAACGACGATGCCGTGCTCACCTGTGCCGTAAAGTCGGGAGCTAAGGCAATTCATCCTGGCTACGGTTTCTTTTCCGAGAAGGCGAGCTTTGTGCGCGACTGCGACAAGTACGGCCTGACGTTTGTCGGCCCCTCTGCCGAGGTTATCGACAGCATGGGCGACAAGGATGCCGCACGTCGAACGGCTGCCGCCGCGGGCGTGCCCATCGTGCCGGGCTGCGATTTGCTCAAAAGCCCCGAGGAGGCGACGACCGAGGCCGAGCGCATCGGCTGCCCCGTGCTTATCAAGGCGCGCGCGGGCGGCGGCGGTCGCGGTATTCGCAAGGTCGAGCGCGTGGAAGACGCGGCAAAGGCCTTTATTGAAGCGCGTGCCGAGGGTGAGGCCGTTTTTGGCGACGGCGAGTGCTACATGGAGAAGTTCGTCGCGCCGGCGCACCACGTTGAGGTGCAGATTATGGCCGATAAGCACGGCCATGTGTTTTCGCTCGGCGAGCGCGAGTGCTCGGTGCAGCGCCGCAACCAAAAGCTGATCGAGGAGAGCCCCGCGCCGTGCCTCGACGGACACGACGACATTCGTGCCCGTATGCACAAGGCAGCGCGTGACCTGGCTCGTGCCGTCGGCTACGAAGGAGCCGGCACCATCGAGTTCCTGTATTCGGACGACGGCAATTTCTACTTTATGGAAATGAACACGCGCCTGCAGGTTGAGCATCCGGTTACGGAGTTTGTGACCGATACCGACCTGGTTAAGTGGCAGCTGCGCGTGGCTGCCGGCCAGCCTCTGCCCTTTGAGCAGGAGGACATGCCGGTGCGCAACCACGCCATGGAGTGCCGCATCAATGCCGAAACGCCGGACTTTCTACCGTCATGCGGAACGGTCACCGCGTTGCGTGTGCCGGGTGGTCCGCGCGTGCGCTGGGATTCCGCCATGTTTACCGGAGCGAACGTTCCGCCGTACTACGACTCCATGCTCGGCAAGCTCATCGTGTGCGCGCCCACGCGCGACGGCGCCATTCGCAAGATGCGCTCGGCTTTGGGTGAGCTCGTGATTGAGGGCGTGAACGAAAACAGCGAGCTTCAGCTCGACGTGCTGGCAAACGACGAGTTCTTGTCGGGCATGTATCACACCGATCTGATGGGGCATCTCTATGCTGATGAATAGAAAAGCGAAGACGGTCAACGTCCTCGAGGGGCCGATGACCGAGTCGTGCGCCGAGTTTCCCGCGCGCCACGTGTTTATCAAGTGCCCGGAGTGCCGCCGTGTGATCGATGAGGCACGCCTGCACGACAACCTCGAGGTCTGCCCTCGTTGCGGCAAGCATTTTCGCGTGAGCGGTCGTGCGCGCATGCGCATGACGGTCGACGCGGGTACCTTTGAGGAGTGGGATGCCAATCTGGCGTCGGAGGACTTCCTCTCGTTTCCCGGCTATGCCGACAAGCTCAAGAGCGTGAGCGAGCGTTCGGGCGAACGTGATGCCGTTGTGTGCGGCAGGGGCATAATCTGCGGCTGCGATACGGCGCTCTTCTTTATGGACGCCAACTTCATGATGGGCTCGATGGGCTCCGTGGTGGGCGAGAAGATCTGTCGTGTCTTTGAGCGCGCGGCCGAGTTGGGGCTTCCGGTCGTTGGCTTTACCGTTTCGGGCGGTGCGCGCATGCAAGAGGGCGTGACCTCGCTTATGCAGATGGCCAAGATTTCTGCGGCGGTTAGGCGCCACAGCGAGGCGGGCGGCCTGTACATCACGGTGCTCACCGACCCCACGACCGGAGGCGTAACCGCGAGCTTTGCCATGGAGGGCGACATTATCCTGGCCGAGCCCGATGCTCTGACGGCATTTGCCGGCCCGCGCGTGATCGAGCAGAACATGCACAAGCGCCTGCCCAAGGGATTCCAGCGCTCCGAGTTTTTGCTGGAGCACGGCTTTTGCGATGCCGTTGTTCCGCGTGGCGAGATTGCGCTCACGGTAGGTGAGCTGCTGGCGCTGCACAAAGGGCACGCGCCCGGCCTGGGGGCACCGCATGAAATCGTGCATGCGGGTCGCCGCGGCAAAACGCTGGGACACTTGTTTAAGCGCTCGGCGGCACCAAAAACCGCGCTCGAGATTGTCAAGCAGACCCGCTCGGCAGATCGCGCCACGGCGGGTGAGATGATCTCGCTGGGCTTGGATGGATTTGTGGAGCTGCACGGCGACCGTTACTTTGGCGACGACGCCGCTGTGGTGGCTGGCATTGGCTGGAAAGACGGACGCCCCGTAACGGTCATCGCCATCGAGCGCGGCACCACGACCAAAGAACGTATGCGCCGCAACTTTGGCATGGCGCATCCCGAGGGCTACCGCAAAGCGCGTCGCCTTATGCGCCAGGCCGAAAAGTTTGGTCGACCGGTTCTGTGCCTGGTCGATACTTCGGGCGCGTTTTGCGGCATCGGTGCCGAGGAGCGCGGCCAGGGCGAGGCGATTGCCCAGAATCTCATGGAGATGAGCGGCCTTAAGACGCCGATTGTCTCGGTGGTGACAGGCGAGGGTGGCTCTGGTGGCGCGCTGGCGCTGTCCGTGGCCGACCGCATCCTGATGCTCTCGAGCTCGGCCTATTCGGTCGTGAGCCCCGAGGCCTGTGCGTCGATCCTGTGGAAGGATACCGAGCGCGCGAATGAGGCCGCCGAGGCGCTGAAGCTCACGGCCCCCGATCTGTTGGCACTCGGCATCATCGACGGCGTTGTTGACGATAGGGGCCTGTCGCATGAGGAGATCGCCGGCGCCGTCATGTCCTCGGCATTCGCAGCCTTCGATACGCTCGGGCGACTCGACGATGCGACGCTCACCAACCTCCGCTACGAAAAGTACCGCTCAATCGGTCACTTCCGCACTGTGTGACAAAGGGACTGTCCCGCATGTCACATGGGGAAAGGGTTCCCGTGTCACAAGTTTCTCAATCGGTCTTGGCGCCGGTAAAAGCAAACGCTATGGCCGTGGTCGAATATCTGTCCAAAAGCATGATGTCGGCGCTGCCGTTTATTGTCTGCGCGGCGTTGTTCCGCACCGTCGCCGTCATTATGGGCGAAGACATGCTGGGCCTGTGGTCTGCCGATTCCGAAATCTATCGCCTGTTCTACAGTTGGCTCTACAACGCCGGCTACTACTTTTTGCCCATTTATCTTGGTTGGGCGGCCGCCCGCCAGCTCGGTTGCTCGGAGCAGCTGGGTATGATGCTGGGCGGCGTATTGATTGCGCCCGATCTGCTTAAGCTCGTCGATGCCGTATCGACGACGGGGGCATCGATGACTTCCGTGTATGGCCTGCTTCCCGCGCCGGTCAACGATTACACGACGACTGTTATTCCGGTTCTCATCTCGGTGCCCGTGCTATGGCGAGTGGAGTGTTTCTTTCAGCGCGTTATCCCCCAGGCCGTGGCGTTTTCGTTCGTTCCGTTTGCGACCATGCTTGTCATGGTTCCTGTTTCGCTGTGTATCACGGCGCCGGCGGGCAGCTATCTGGGCATGCTGTTGGGCAAGCTTATGTTTATGCTTGGCAATTCCGGTGGCATCGTGTCGCTGCTCACGCTCATGGGGCTTGCCGCGGGCTGGGAGTTCCTAAAGATCGCCGGCGTCAGCAACGTTGTCCTATCGCTCGCCTATGCGCAGTTTATGAGTGTGGGAACGGATTCGTGCATTCTGATCGCCGCGACGATGGCAACGTTCGCCGTTTGGGGCATGCCCTTTGGCGCGTCGCTTCGCGTTGCGGATAAGGACGAGAAGGCGCTCATGCTGGGCTATTCAATCTCGGGCGTGCTTGGCGGCGTAAGCGAGCCGGCGCTGTATGGCTGCGGCTTCAAATACGGCAGGTGCCTCACATGCATGGCCATTGGCGGCGCCGTCGGAGGCCTTGTTGCGGCCGTGGGCCACGTTACGGCCTATACCATCGGCATGACGAATGTCCTCATGGTCATTGGCTTTGCCACGGGCGGCATCTCGAACCTGCTGTGGTGCTGCGCCGCCGGCGGTGTGGCATTCGCGGTGTCTGCGGCGCTGAGCTACTGCTTTGGCGTGGTGCCGGCGAAGGGGCAGGCTACTTTGCAAGATGAGACCGATGGTCTCGAAACGATAAACGGAGAGGCGAAGGCGGGTGCGTAGCCTGCACGATGTGACAAAGGGGCTGTCCCTTTGTCACATCCGCTTCTATGGCCGCAGCCCGTGTGGGTTGCGGCCTTTTTGTATCTAGAGGGCAAAGTGGCTACACTACAATCCGTTTGAACAATAGATATATAAGTGGGACGTGGGGCGGATAAAGATGGTCGAGTGGATTGTTAAGCGTGCACAGGGCGATCGCGCGCGTGTGGGCACGTTGACAGGTGCGGTGTGCATTCTCGCCAATGTGGCATTATGCGCTGCGAAGGGTGCAATTGGCGTGCTGTCGGGATCGGTTTCGATCGTGGCGGACGCTATGAACAACCTGTCCGACGCCAGCTCGAACATCGTGAGCGTGCTTGGCTTTAAGCTGGCGGGCAAGCCGGCAGACCCCGAGCATCCTTACGGGCATGGCCGCTACGAGTATCTCTCGGGTCTGGTCGTGGCGGCACTCGTGCTGCTGATCGGCCTTGAGCTTATCAAGTCTTCGGTTGAGCGCGTCATCCACCCCGAACCTGTCGAGTTCTCGCTTGCCCTGGTGGCAGTCCTTGCGCTTTCGATGGTCGTCAAGCTGTGGATGGCGGCCCTCAACCAAAAGCTCGGCGATCGCATTGAGTCCGAGACACTGCATGCGACCGCGCAGGATTCCAAGAACGATGTCCTTGCCACGGGCGCCGTGTTAGCGTGCGCATTTGTTTCGCAGGTGACGCACATCAATCTTGACGCATGGGTCGGCCTTGCCGTTGGCGCCTATATCGGTTGGAGCGGCTTTGAGCTTATCCAGGATACGGTGAGCCCGCTTTTGGGCCAGGCGCCCGATCCTAAGCTGGTCAAGCACATTCGAGACAAAATCATGAGCTACCCCGGCGTTTTGGGCGTCCACGACCTGATGGTTCACGATTACGGCCCGGGCAGGAAGTTTGCGAGCGCTCATGCCGAGATGGCAGCCGAGACCAGCCCGCTGGAAAGCCACGACACACTCGACAACATTGAACAGGCATTTAGGAACGAAGACGGCATGATCGTCACGCTTCACTACGACCCCATCGTGACCGACGACCCCAAGGTGGCGAGCATGCGTCTGCGCATCAACGCTATGGCTCAAGAGATCGATAGTCGCCTCTCGATCCACGACCTACGCTGCGTTCCGGGTCCCACGCATACCAACGTGATCTTTGACTGCGTACGTCCCTCGGATTTGGCGATGAGCGCCGAGGACCTAAAGCGCGCGTTGGCGAAACGTGTCGAATCGGAATATCCCAAGTCGATTGCCAAGATCACGATCGACGAAGACTACGTAGGCCATACCCACGGGTAGGGCCGAGCCGATAAAGCAGCTGATGCAGAAGGGGAGAGCATGAAGAAGCTATATCTACTCCGCCACGGTCAGACGGAGTTCAACGTCAAAAAGCTGGTCCAGGGCCGCTGCGATTCACCGCTGACCGACCTGGGCCGCAAGCAAGCTGGAATGGCAGCCGCATGGCTCAAGGACCACGGTGTCGTTCCCGACAAAGTGGTCTCTTCGCCCTTAGGCCGAGCCATGGACACGGCAAGTCTCGTCGCAACCGAACTCCTCGGCCCGGACGCTGCCGTCGAGCCCTGCGAAGGCATCATCGAGCGCAGCTACGGCACCTTCGAAGAAGGCCCCCATGACGCCCTGCCCACCGACGTCTGGGATCCGGGCGAGGATTTAGTCCCCTTTGGAGGAGAAGGAAGCCAGGCCCTGCAGGCGCGCATGGTAAACACCCTCACTAATCTCATAAGCGCCGAGGACACCAAAACCCTACTAGCAGTAAGCCACGGCAGCGCCAGCCGCCAATTCATCAAGGCTGCAGCCCCAGAGGCCTTCGAGCTCCCAACAAAACTCCCCAACTGCGCCATTATGATTTTTGATTTCGATGAGGCAAAGCCACAAGCAGAGGGCGAGCCAATGCAATGCAAGTTCACCCTCCAGCAAATAGTGGACCCCCAACAAAGTAATTAGCTGAGCGAGCAGAGTTAAGCAGACATCAACGTGTCGTCTCCCGAGCTTGGCAGAGGGGCGGCGAAATATATTAAGTTTGTCGCGAGTTCCGCACGCAAAGGAAAGCACTTAATGTGCTTTCCGTCTTGCGCAGGACTGTAGAGCAGGGACCTTAATATATTTCTTCGGCCCTCCGCCGTGCTCGGGAGCCATCCACGCACTTTACCTGCGTAAACAATGTGAGTGAAATATGAATCTCGATGGATACGCCCGCAGCCGTGTATACTAAACAACTGTGTGTAACCAGGGGAGTATTCTGGCTGGACAAAATGCCTGCTTAATAGGGTTGTCAGGTAGTCCGGGCGAAATACAAGGCTGGGGAGCACGTCGTGTAAGTAGTGGTCCTCTAGGGGCGTACGCTCGGTGGTGTACGCATTGTCCCAAGACCACGCGAGAGTTGGGATCATATCTTGATCAGCATGATTCTCGGCCGCAAGATTGGCATGACCCAGGTTTGGGACGAGAACGATAACGTCGTTCCCGTCACGGTCATCCAGGCTGGCCCCTGCGCTGTCTCGCAGGTTAAAACTCAGGCAACCGACGGCTATGACGCCGTCCAGATCGGTTTCGGCGACATCAAGGCCAAGAACGTGAACAAGCCCATGGCTGGTCACTTCGCCAAGGCCGGCGTCGAGCCTGTCCGCTTCCTTCGTGAGGTCCGCGTCGAGAACGGCGAGGAGCACAAGGTCGGCGAGGTCGTCACCGTCGCTGATTTCGCTGATGTCGAGAAGGTCGACGTCATCGGTACCTCCAAGGGTAAGGGCTTCCAGGGTCGCATCAAGCGCTGGGGTCAGCGCCGCGGTCCTATGACGCATGGTTCTCACTTCCAGCGTCACCCCGGTTCTATCGGTCAGTGCGCCTATCCTGCGCGCGTCCTCAAGGGCGTCAAGATGGCCGGTCACATGGGTAACGAGCGCGTTACCGTCAAGAACCTTTCCGTTGTCCGCATCGATGCCGAGCAGAACCTCATCTTGGTCAAGGGCGCTGTCCCGGGTGCCAAGAATGGTCTCGTCGCCATCCGTATGGCCTAAGGGCCCAGCCCATTTAGCCCAGCGTCATACCAAGGAGAACACTTAAATGGCAAAGTTTGAAGTAAAGAACAGCGAGGGCAAGAAGGTCGCCGAGGCCGAGCTCGCCGCTGAGGTGTACGGCATCGAGCCGAACATCCACGTTATGCACCACATCGTCAAGTGCCAGATGGCCTCTTGGCGTCAGGGCACCCAGTCTGCTAAGGGTCGCTCTGAGGTTTCCGGTGGCGGCAAGAAGCCTTGGCGTCAGAAGGGCACCGGCCGTGCCCGCCAGGGTTCCATCCGTGCTGCCCAGTGGCGTCACGGTGGCGTTGTCTTCGCCCCCAAGCCCCGTTCCTACGCTAAGCGTATGAACAACAAGGAGGTCAAGCTGGCTATGCGCTCCGCGCTGTCCGCCAAGCTGGCCGATGGCGAGCTCGTGCTCGTCGACGACTACGGCTTCGAGAAGCCTTCCACCAAGGCTGCCGTCGCCATGCTCAAGGCTCTCGGCCTTGAGGGCAAGCGTCTGACCATCATCGTTCGCGATGAGGACGTCAACGCCTACCTGTCGTTCCGCAACATTCCCAAGACGTTCATCATCACCGCCGACGAGGCCAACACCTACGATCTCGTCAACAACAACGCTGTGCTGATGCCCGCCGACATCGCCGCTCACTTCGGGGAGGTGCTTGCATAAATGACCGCCCACGAGATCATCATCCGTCCGATCGTGTCCGAGCGTTCCTTCTCCGGCATGGAGCTGAACAAGTACACGTTCGAGGTCGCCAAGGATGCTAACAAGTATCAGATCAAGGACGCTGTCGAGGAGATCTTCGGCGTCAAGGTCGTTCGCGTGAACACCCTGACGGTCAAGCCCAAGACCAAGCGCGTGCGCTATGTCGCCGGCAAGACCCGTTCTTGGAAGAAGGCCATCGTCACGCTGGCCGAGGGCGACACCATCGAGGTCTTTGGCAACCAGGCCTAAGACTCGCTGCTGTTGAGTGAGCTCATGCCTCCCAAATAGGGGAGGCGGGAGCTCAAGGTTTTGGGCGTATAAAATGGACACGCCCGGAACCGTGTATACGTCCGGTGTCATCGCACCCGAGGCAGAACCTCGAATCCCTGTCTGCGATGGCTAACGGATTCCTATTGAAAGGGATTGTAATGGCTGTAAAGCACCTTAAGCCGACCTCCGCTGGTAGGCGTTGGCAGACGATCTCCGATTTCTCCGAGATCACCTGCACCAAGCCCGAGAAGTCTCTTCTCGAGCCCCTGCCCAAGAAGGCCGGTCGTAACAACAACGGCCGCATCACCACCCGCCACCAGGGCGGCGGCGTGAAGCGTCGTTACCGCGTGATCGACTTCAAGCGCAACAAGGACGGCGTGCCCGCCAAGGTTGCCACGATCGAGTACGATCCGAACCGTTCCGCTCGCATCGCTCTGCTGCACTACGCTGACGGTGAGAAGCGCTACATCCTGGCCCCCAAGGGCCTCGAGGTCGGTCAGACCATCATGTCCGGTTCTGACGCCGACATCAAGCCGGGCAACGCTCTGCCCCTCGCCGACATCCCCGTCGGTACGCTCATCCACGCCGTCGAGTTCCAGCCGGGCAAGGGTGCCGCTATCGCCCGTTCCGCCGGTAACTCCTGCCAGCTGATGGGTAAGGAGGGCAAGTACGCCATCGTCCGTATGCCTTCCTCCGAGATGCGCCGCATCCTCGTTACCTGCCGCGCCACCGTCGGTGAGGTCGGCAACGCCGATCACGCCAACATCGTCATCGGCAAGGCCGGCCGTAAGCGTCACATGAACGTGCGCCCGACCGTCCGCGGTACCGTCATGAACCCTGTCGACCACCCGCACGGCGGTGGCGAGGGCAAGAACCACACCTCTGGTCGTCCCTCTGTTACCCCCTGGGGTAAGCCGACGAAGGGCCTTCGTACGCGCAAGAAGAAGAAGGTCTCGAACCAGCACATCATTCGTCGCCGTAAGAAGTAATTTCGGATACCGAGTTTTAGGAGAAAGCACTTATGAGCAGAAGTCTCAAAAAGGGCCCGTTCGTGGAGACTCGCCTTCTCTCGCGTATCACCGCGATGAACGAGGCTGGCAAGAAGGACGTCGTGAAGACCTGGTCCCGCGCGTCCACCATCTTCCCCGAGATGGTTGGTCACACCATCGCCGTCCACGACGGCCGCAAGCATGTGCCCGTGTATGTTACCGAGTCCATGGTTGGTCACAAGCTCGGCGAGTTCGCGCCGACTCGTACGTTCCGTGGCCACAAGGCCAAATAGGGGGTTAACCGTAAATGGCAACTAAGTCTATTGAAACTGAGGCCACCGAGGTTCGCGCCGTCGCTAAGTACGTGCGTGTTTCCCCCAGCAAGGCCCGCCTGGTGGTCGATCTGATCCGCCGTAAGCCTGTCGCTCAGGCCTTCGACATCCTCCACTTCTGCGACCGCGCCGTCGCCGTGGATGTCGAGAAGGTTCTCCGTTCCGCCGTTGCGAACGCCGAGAACAACAACGGTCTGCGTGCCGACAACCTGGTTGTCGCCGCTGCCTATGTTGACGAGGGTCCGACGCTTAAGCGCATCCGTCCCCGCGCCAAGGGTTCCGCTTCTCGCATTCTGAAGCGTACTTCCCACATCACCGTCGTCGTTGCTCCTCGAAAGGAGGCGTAAAGCTGTATGGGTCAGAAAGTCTACCCCACCGGCTTCCGTCTTGGCATCACCGAGAACTGGCGCTCCCGCTGGTTCGCAGAGAAGGATTACGCTAAGACCCTCGGTAACGATCTCGAGATCCGCAAGTACCTCGAGAAGCGTCTTTCCCGCGCAGCTGTCTCCCGCGTCGAGATCGAGCGCGCTGGCGACAAGGTGAAGGTCATCATCCTCACCGCTCGCCCCGGCGTTGTCATCGGTAAGAAGGGTGCCGAGATCGATACCCTCCGCACCGAGCTCGAGAAGGTCGCTGGCGTCTCCAAGGGCCAGCTCTCCGTCGACGTTGTCGAGATCAAGCGCCCCGAGCTCGACGCCAACCTCGTTGCTCAGTCTATCGCCGAGCAGCTCGAGGGCCGCGTTGCCTTCCGTCGCGCTATGCGCAAGGCTGTCCAGTCTGCCCGCAAGGCCGGCGCTAAGGGCATCCGTATCCAGTGCTCCGGTCGTCTCGGCGGTGCCGAGATGGGCCGTCGTGAGTGGTACCGCGAGGGTCGCGTGCCTCTGCACACCCTCCGTGCCAAGATCGACTACGGCACGGCTGTCGCCAGCACCACCATGGGCGCTTGCGGCGTGAAGGTCTGGATCTACCTGGGCGAGAAGCTCCCGGGCCAGCCTGTTCCCAACCCTGCACTCGAGGGCTCTTCCCGTCCTCGTCGTCGTAACTCCGAGAGGAGGGGTCAGTAGTGCTTGCCCCTAAGCGTATTCTTCACCGCAAGGTGCAGCGTGGCTCCATGAAGGGCCAGGCCAAGGGTAATACCGAGCTGCATTTCGGCGAGTTTGGTATCCAGGCTCTCGAGGCCCATTGGATCACCAACCGTCAGATCGAGGCTGCTCGTATTGCCATGACCCGCTACATGAAGCGTGGCGGTCGTGTCTACATCACGATCTTCCCCGATAAGCCCATCACCAAGAAGCCTGCCGAGACTCGCATGGGTTCTGGTAAGGGTAACCCCGAGGAGTGGGTGGCCGTCGTCAAGCCCGGCCGCATCATGTTCGAGGTCAAGGGCGTGCCCGAGGAGGTCGCTCGCGAGGCTCTGCGTCTTGCACAGCACAAGCTTCCCATCAAGACCAAGATTGTTGCTGCTAAGAACGCTGAGCAGCGCATCGAGAAGGAGATGGCTGAGGAGGCCGCTCTCGAGGCCAAGTGGGCTGCTGAGGACGCCGCCGCCGCCAAGGAGGAGAACTAATGAAGCCCGCAGAGATTCGTGAGCTCTCGGACGCTCAGCTCGTTGAGAAGCTGAAGGAAATGCGCGCCGAGCTCTTTAACCTTCGTTTCCAGATGGCCACCAGCCAGCTGGACAACACCGCTCGCGTCAACACCGTGAAGAAGGACATCGCTCGCGTCCTCACGGAGCAGCGCGCCCGCGAGATCGCAGCGGAGAAGTCCGCTGTCGCCGAGTAGGACCTAAGGAGAGAACATGACTGATTCGCGTAACTCGCGTAAGGTCCGTACGGGTGTCGTTACCTCCGTCTCCGGTGCCAAGACCATTGTTGTCACCATCACCGAGCGCAAGCGTCACCCCAAGTACGGCAAGATGATGACCAGCTCCAAGAAGCTGCACGCTCACGACGAGGAGTGCACGGCTGGCGTGGGCGATACCGTCCGCGTTATGGAGACCCGTCCTATGTCCAAGATGAAGCGTTGGCGCCTCATCGAGGTCGTCGAGCGCGCTAAATAAGCAGTCGCTCTTACGACTTGTACGTTTCCGAAGATGTGCGTATGCCTGGCTTGCATACCACAGGCCGCCTAAAGGCTGCGCACCTCTCTTCGGTTCTTAGTTCGGAGGAACATCTACCATGATTCAGATGCAAACCATGCTGAACGTCGCCGACAACTCCGGCGCTCGCAAGATTCGCTGCATCAAGGTGCTTGGCGGTTCCAAGCGTCGTTATGCAGGCATCGGCGATGTGTTCATCGGTGCTGTCCAGGAGGCTACCCCTGGCGCCAACGTCAAGAAGAAGGACGTTGTCCGTTGCGTCGTCGTTCGCACCGTTAAGGAGATCCGCCGCAAGGATGGCTCCTACATTCGCTTTGATGAGAACGCTTGCGTTGTCATCAACAACGATGGTTCGCCCGTCGGCACCCGTATCTTCGGGCCCGTCGCTCGCGAGCTTCGTGACAAGAAGTACATGAAGATCGTCTCGCTCGCTCCCGAGACCCTGTAGTTAGGGGAGATATATGTATATCAAGAAGGGCGATAAGGTCCAGGTTCTCTCTGGTAAGGATCGCGGCAAGCAGGGCGTTATCCTGCGTGCTCTCCCCGCCGAGAACAAGGTCGTTGTCGAGGGCGTTTCGGTCGTCAAGAAGGCCGTCAAGCCCAACGCTGCCAACCAGCAGGGCGGCATCGTTTCGCAGGAGGCTCCCATTGACGCCTCCAACGTCAATCTCGTCTGCCCCGAGTGCGGTAAGGTTACCCGCGTCGGTCACGAGAAGGACGGTAAGAACAAGCTGCGCGTCTGCAAGAAGTGCGGCCACAAGTTCTAAGCTGCCCGCAACATCAAGTTGCTAGCAAAGGCCCGGATGCCACGGCACCCGGGCCTTTTTCTATCCCCACTCATTGGGGACAGACTTACATGAGTGATTGCACTCATTGGGGACAGACATAAATGAGTGGGCGTACTGTTGGCAGTTAGGGACGGTCCTTTGAGCTGCAGCGCGCCATGAGTGACGATGCTAAGCGGATCATCCTGTCTTTTGAGTTTTAAGTATAAGCCCCTGTCTCTGAGCAATGACCAGTGCGCATTTGTGCGTATTTGCGTGCGTGGGATTGCGTGAATATGCGTATAGATGCGCCGTTTACGGGGCAAAAATGACCGTTTAGCGGTGAGATACGCAAAAACGCGCACAGACGCGCGTATTTGTGCGAATATAGAGCTGTCAGAATCGAAAGTCTTTTCACGACGCAGGAGGCACTCATGGTAGATTCCAAGCAGGCTCCACTCGACGCCGCGGCAGCAGCAAAGGCAGCGTTCGCTTCGGTCCAGGACAAGCCGTTCCCCGACGACATCTTTACGGCTCCCGAGCTCCGTTGGGCTGTGATCGGGTGTGGCATTATCGCCAACCAGATGGCCCAATCTCTCGATCTTGCCGGCCGCAAGCTTGCGGGCGTTGCCAACCGTACGTTGTCCAAGGCTCAGGCTTTTGCCGAGCAGTATGGCATCGAGAAGGTCTATGAAACGGTCGAGGACCTCTACGCCGATCCGGACATCGACGCCGTCTATATCACAACGCCGCACAACACGCATATCACCTATCTGCGTGCCGCGCTGGCCGCCGGCAAGCACGTGCTCTGCGAGAAGGCCATTACCCTCAACTCCGCCGAGCTCGACGAGGCCCGTGCCATCGCCGATGAGTACAACGTGGTCCTTATGGACGCCACCACGGTGCTCCACATGCCGCTATATCAGGAGCTGCGCCGTCGCATGGATGCCGGCGAGTTCGGCCGCATGAACCTCGCCCAGCTCAACTTTGGCAGCTATAAGGAGTACGGCGACCTGACCAACCGCTTCTACAACCGTAGTCTTGCCGGCGGCGCCATGCTCGACATTGGCGTGTACGCGCTCTCCGTCATGCGCCTGTTTATGGCCAGCCAACCCGCCGAGGTCGTGTCCTTGGGCAATACCTGCGAGACTGGCGTTGACGTCGCGGGCGGCATTGTCTGCCGAAACGCCGAGCAGCAGCTGGGCGTCGTGAGTCTTACGCTCCACTCCAAGCAGCCCAAGCGCTCGGTCATCAGCTTCGATAAGTGCTATATCGAGGTCAACGAGTATCCGCGTGCCGATCATGCGACCATCGTGTGGACTGCAGACGGTCATCGCGAGGAGGTCGCCGCGGGCACCGAGGCTTACGCCCTATGCTACGAGATGGCTGACCTCGAGAAGGCCGTCGCCGGCGATGATTCCAAGCGTGAGCTTCTGGATTATGCTTCTGATGTTATGGAGCTGATGACCAAGCTTCGTGCCGATTGGGGAGTCGTCTACCCCGAGGAGGAGTAAGCGATGCTCGCGGAAGATAGGCTCAATGCGATCGTCTCGATGGTGCAGCAGGCTGGCTCAGTAACGGTGCCAGAGCTTGCCGATGCCCTGGGTGTGACGGCTTCTACCATTCGACGCGACCTGCAGACACTTGACCGAGCGCACCGCATCGCCAAGGTGCACGGAGGGGCGACAAGTCTGGAGCGCGCGCACGTGACGCGCGACTTAACGATCAGTGAGCGCAGTGATCTCCATAACGACGAAAAGGAGCGCATCTGCGCTCGCGCCGCGGCGCTCGTGGAGCCCGAGAGCTTTGTGTACATCGATTCGGGTTCGACGACGCTCAGGCTCATCGAGCATCTTCCGCGCCTTGACGGCGTCACCTATGTGACCGACTCCGTGCTCCATGCTCAGCATCTCGCCCTGCGCGGCATGCGCACCGTGGTGCTGGGCGGCGAGCTCAAGCCCGAGACCGAGGCGCTCGTTGGTCCCGATGCCTTGGCAACCCTAGACCGCTACAACTTTAACTGCGGCTTTTGGGGCTCCAACGGCATTGCTGCCGAGCAGGGCTTTACGACGCCCGATATCGAGGAGGCACAGGTCAAGCGCATCTCGATGCGCCGTACGGCCAAACGCTTCGTAATCTCGGATGCCAGCAAATTTGGCATGGTGGCGCCCGTCAAGTTTGCGGACTTCCGCGACGCAACGATTATCACCGCGGGTGAGGTGCCCGCCAAGTACCAGGCGATGGAAAACGTCATCACGGTTTAGCAACGGGGCAAGGGCAAAACCATTTAGTTCTCTCAATAGAAAAGCGGCAACGTCCATTACGGGCGTTGCCGCTTTCGTTGTCTGCCGGTTTGTCTAAATCTGTAACAACCAGACCGTTAAAAGTGGGCTAGGTGTTACAAATCGAGATGCTTCCGAACCGCGCCGTCCCTTTGTCTCAATCTGTAACATCTTGGAACGATTTTGCCGAGTTACTGTTACAGATTGAGATTTTCCCTTGAGGGGGATTCGAATGTCTCGATCTGTAACAGATAGACCGGAAAATGGGTTCTAACTGTTACAAATCGAGACGTTTTGGGACCGCGGCTGAAGCCATTGCGGCAAAACCACCACAAAGGTGCCTGTCCCCATTGTAGTGGTTTTGACGTTTGCCCAGATAAAACCTGCCAAAATAAACCTGTCCCTTATTGGCAGGTTTTAGGGCTCCCAGGGGCAGGGGGCTTCGATGTGGATGTGCTCGCCGGTTACGGGATGCGTGAAGGACACGCTGTGGGCGTGGAGCATCAGGCCGCAGGGACGCGGCGTGCCGTACAGGTCGTCGCCTACCAGGGGATGACGCTCGCTCGCCAGATGCACACGGATTTGGTGTTTGCGGCCGGTGAGCAGCTCGACATCGATATACGAGCGCGTGGGCAGGCCACGACGGCTCTTAAGACGCTTGAGCACCTTGACGCGCGTTTGAGACGGCTTGCCGCTTGCGCCGACGCGCATCTTGCGGCTGTCGTGACGGTCGCGGGCGATGGGCTTGTCGATGAGCTTTTCGTTCCAGTCAATCTTGCCCTCGGCGAGCGCCAGGTAGTGCTTTTCGAAAGCGTGGTCGATGACCATCTGGTCAAAGGCGGGCTGCGTCTGCTTGTCGAGCGAGAACAGCACCACGCCGGTGGTGTCGCGGTCCAGGCGGTTGAGCGGCTGCATGTCGGTCGCGGCAAAGCCGTCGCCCATCGCCAGCAGCAGGTCGCTGGCGTAGTCGGTGAGCGTGCGCTCGCCGGTGCCATCGCCGTGGACGATCATGCCGGCGGGCTTGTCGATGGCCATGAGCCAGGCGTCGCAGTAGAGGACTTGAGGTTCTTCGTTCACGTGTAAGCCTTTCGGTTAGCTAATTCCCACAAACATGCAGCCCGAGGTCGCCCCGCGCAGGCGGGCGGCGGGCTTGCGGCCGGCCTGCGCTGCTTCGACGGCACGACGGACGCGGGCGACGGCACGGCCCACCTCATCCGTCTCGAGCAGCGTTCCGTCCACCATGAGACGACGCACGCCAGCATCGAGCAGCTGAGGGACCTGCGGCGTGAGGTCGATGGGGTAGGCATCGTACAGGCGAGAGCGGCCGTGGATGTCGGTGCGGACGGGCATGACCTTGCCGTCGATATTCTTGAGCGAGAGCTTGCGGGCACGCAGGCGGCAGTTGGCACAATCGTGGATGCAGCCGTTGGCAACCTGCAGAATGCAATGCTCGCTTGTCATGACGCGCGGGCGGCCAAAGACGGTGATGCCCAGAGCCGCGGGCGCGGCGGCGCCGAGCGAGACAATCTCGTCGAGCGTGATCTCGGGCGAGAACCAAAACGCACCGGCTCCGCGCTCGGCAAGCGCTTCCATGCAGGGCGTGTTATGAACCGGCAGGCAAGAGCGAATCTCGGCCGTGGCGCCAACCTGGGCAGCCAGGGCAAGCTCGGAGATATTGCCGACGGCGACGGTGGCTCCGGCATTGATCCAGGGATCGACGCGTACGTGGTCAACGGCGCGGCAGACCTCGTCGAGTATGGGCACGATACCCTGCTCAAGCGCGTCGGCGGGGGAGAGACCGGCGGCCTCGAGCGCGTCGGTGGTCATATAGATGCGCGCGGCACCCTCGGCACGAGCTGCCTCGGCGGCTTCGAGCGTGGTGACGGCGGCGCAGATCTGCGGCTCGTCGCGGTAATGCTCGGGCATGGCGCGCGTACATTTGTCGAGTACCGGCAACTCGAGCGTATTCGCACGCTCCTCGTACGGCGCCAGAATGGCCTCCTCCAGTGCCTTGCACGCGGCGGCGCGCACCTTATGCACGGCGGAGAAGCCCATACCGCAGCCGGCGTCGAGCGAAACGTCAAAGCTCGTTGCCTCAAAGGGCGAGGAGCCCATGCGGCCCACATGCTCAACCAGGTCTGCCGCCTCGACGGCGCGGGTCTTGGCGGCCTCGACGGTGAAGCCCGTGGCGGTGGCGGTGAGCGCGGGGTTGTCACAGCAGGTGAGTGTGACGGTAAACGGCTCGCCTAGGCGCGCCACGACGGACACATCAACAGCTCGGCGGCGCAGCACATCGCGCTTGAGCGCGGCGCCGGCGGCGTCGATGGCACGCTGGCTGCGGATGACGCGTACGCGGCAGCCCTCGGGCATGCTGCGGGGCACGCGACATTCGATGATGTCGCCCGCAGCGGCATCATCGGCGGCAATGGTGGTCAGGAACTGGTCGAACTCATCGTCGTGGCGAAGCTCCAGCAGGTCGCCCTTGCCCACGGGCTCAAACAACTCAATGCGGGCGATGGCGGCGCGGCGACGGCGGTCGTCGGGCTTGAGGCCGCGCACATCGCGGTTTGCCGGGCGGCTGCCCAGCACCGTGCCCACGATCTGGCCGCGGTTGTTGGAACGCTCATAGCTCATCATCTCGTCGCCCGAGGTGCCGTCCTGATAGGCGTGCGTAAAGTCGCGGTTGAAGCAGCGCTTGAGCTGGCGCTGGCGGGCGGCTTCCTCGTCCTTGGCAACGGTGGCTCCGGATAGCATGTCGTCAATTTCGTGACGATACACATCAACGATGGAGTACACGTAATCGGGCGCCTTCATGCGGCCCTCGAGCTTGAGCGACGCGGCACCGGCGTCATACAGACGGCGAACAAGCTGCGAGGTGTTGGTGTCACGCGGGCATAGCGCACGCTCGCGGCCGGCGGGGGAGAGCGCGCGACCGTTCTCGTCGATCAGCTCGTAGGGCAGGCGGCAGGGCTGGGCGCACATGCCGCGGTTGGCCGATCGTCCCGCCATGGCAAAGCTCGAAAGCAGGCACAGGCCCGAGTAGCAAAAGCAGATGGCGCCGTGGCTAAAGACCTCAAGGTCCACATCGGGCGCGGCATCGTGAATGGTGGCAATTTCGTCGATGGAAAGCTCGCGCGAGAGAGTCACGCGGTCGGCGCCCTGCTCGCGGCACCAAAGGGTTCCGCGGTCGTCGTGGATGTTCGCCTGGGTTGAGATGTGCGTCTCGATACCGGGCATCGTGCGCTTGACCTCAAAGAACAGGCCCCAGTCCTGGATGATGAAGGCGTCGGCGCCCAACGTGGAGCAGCGATGGATGAGTTGCAACGCATCGCCCATCTCGGACTGCTTGATGACGATGTTGACCGTGACGTAGACGCGCGACCCGGCTAGATGTGCGGCGCGGCAGGCTTGATCAAAGGCCTCGTCGGTAAAGTTGGTGGCCTTGCGGCGGGCGTTGAAGCTGCCCATGCCGCAGTAGATGGCATCTGCCCCGGCGGCGAGTGCGGCGGCAAAGGGCTCGGGCCCTCCGGCGGGCGCCAAAAGCTCGGGTCTGCGGTTGGTGGTTCGACTGGCGGTTGCGGTCATATCCTGCCTTTCAAAATGCTCAGATATTCAAAAGTATAGTGGTGCTGTTGCGGCGGACGAGCCCTGTGGCCCAAGCAGGATAAAGTCTTCAGCAGCCCTTGCAGCAAAAATGAACCGTTTCCCTCCGTCCCCTATGGATCACCTGATCGGCTGGGGACGGAGGGAAGCGGATCGTTTTGAGCTTCACCGTCCGGTCGTGCCGTTCAGCGGCCGACAGAGGCCGTTGGGCGATAAAAGATTCTCGCAACGTGATAATAATCTTGCATCGCGCGGAAACCTTGAGTACTATCCCAATCAAGCGCGGCGTTCAGACCGAACTGTGCCTCCCGGTGTGAACGCCGCGCTCACGCTCTTTCAACTGATCGTAAGGAGATAAACATGAGCAAGACCGTCGTGTCTTCCGATAACGCACCCGCAGCCATCGGTCCGTATTCCCCCGGCATCCAGACCGGCAGCATGGTGTTCCTGTCCGGCCAGCTGGGCATCGACCCCGCAACCGGCAAGATGCCCGAGGGCGTCGAGGCTCAGGCCAAGCAGTCCCTTGCTAACGTCGAGGCCCTGCTGACCGCTGCCGGCGCCACCTTTGCCGATGTCGTCAAGACCACGGTTTACCTGGCCGACATCGCCGACTTCGCTGCCGTGAACGAGATTTATGCATCCAAGTTCGAGGCTCCGTTCCCCGCGCGCAGCGCTTTCCAGGTTGCCGCCCTTCCGGCCGGCGGTCTGGTCGAGATCGAAGTCGTCGCCGCTCTCTAAGGTGTTGGCAACAGCTAAACATGACATGCAAAAAGACCCTGCAGCGCGAGCTGCAGGGTCTTTTGTCAAGCGGTACGACAAAAATGACCCGTTTCCCCTCGTCCCCAAGGGATCACGTTTAGCCTTCCTTGCGGACTTTTTGCAGGTAGCGGTAGACGCTGGGCTCCGAGATGCCCAGCGCGGTGGCAGCGCAGGCCACGGCGCCCTTGAGCATGAACACCCCGTTGCTGTTGAGGTGGCGAATGACGTCCACGCGGTCGCTCTGACCAAGCGACGCTACATCCAGCCCGCGCGCGCTCAGCAACTCGGCAATGCTGCGGTCGATGAGCTCCTGTGTGGACTCCGAAAGACTTTCGACCTCGATGGGGGCGGGCTCCGTGCGCGTCGGCGCCGCGTCGAAGCATGCCATGAGCTGCTGCGCCATGGTGTTGATGGAGCGCACGGTCGAGAGGTCGGTGTTGACGCAGAGCATACCGACGATCTCGTTATCTTCGCGGATAAAGTACGTCGCTGACTCCAACGTCTTGCCACCGGCACCGCGCCCCTCGTAGCCCGTAATAAACGGCAGGTCGCGATACTTGGGGTCGTGCATAATCTTGAGCGCCAGATCGGTGGCGGGACCTCCGACCTTACGGCCGCTTACGATGCCGTTGCGAATATCGACGATGGCGTGGTCGGGATCCGAGAAATCATGCAGCACGATCTCGCTGTTCTTACCGAGTATCTGCTCCAGGAAATCGACCATCGGCAAAAAGCGACGTACGGTCTCGTTCACGGGCAACTCCTTTGGGTGAAATCGGAAATGTTCATAACAATTTTTTCTCATGGTAACACGCTGCTCTTCATCTCGTATATCCGCAGGTACATTGCGTAATACAGACGAACGGTAGGAATTTGGCGGTAAACGGTTGACCAAAAGAAAAGTTAGATGTTATTTTGACCAGACACTTTCCTGACCTGCGGAAACGCATTATCTCAGCTGAAGAATAGTCTGATAACAAAAAATTATTATTGAGAATGAGAATCATCTTTAATACGATATGCAACGAAGGCACAACCTCAACCCCGCACTGCGTCACAATAGAGCGTTAGATGCGAAAACAACTATTTCGAGGATTGGTGGTCAAATGACCCAGGAGACGGTTAAGAACGGCACTGAAGCCCTGTTCACTCGTGAAGGCATGCCTCCCGTTAAAGAAATGATCCCGTGTGCCCTTCAGCACGTACTGGCTTCGTTTGCCGGTATCATCACCCCGGCTGTCATCATGGCCGGCGTCTACGGCTTTAATAGCCAGCAGAGTACCGACATCATCCAGGTCGCGCTCATTCTTTCGGCAATCGACACGGCCCTTCAGGCCTTCGCTCCCTTCCGTCGCATCGGCGGCGGCCTGCCCATCGTCATGGGCGTTTCGTTCGCGTTCTTACCGGCCCTGCAGGCCATGGGTGCCTCGGGCTTTAGCTTTGGTGCGCTGCTGGGCGGCGAGATCGTCGGCGGCGCCGTCGCGGTCCTCTTTGGTCTGGCCTACAGCAAGATTAAGTGGCTGTTCCCGCCCGTCGTGACTGGTACGGTCATCTTCTCCATTGGCGTCTCTCTCTATCCTACGGCCGTCAAGTATATGGCCGGCGGTATGGGCACGCCGCTGTGGGGCACTCCGCAGGCCTGGTGCGTCGCTCTGATCACCTTCGCCGTGGTCTTTGCGCTCGCCAACTTTGGCAAGGGCACGCTCAAGCTGGGCTCCGTATTCTTTGGCATGATCGTTGGCATGATCGTTTCGATCCCCTTTGGCATGATCGACTTCTCCAGCGTCGCCACCGCCCAGGTCTTCGCCCTTCCCAAGCTCATGCCCTATGCGCTCGAGTTTGATCCCGAGGTCTGCATTACCCTCGCTGTCGTGTTCCCCATGGTCGCCATCCAGGTCATCGGCGATGTGTCCGCAGCCTGCCTGGGCTCCATCGACCGTATGCCGACCGAGCGCGAGCTCTCCGGCGCCATCGTCTCCCAGGGCCTCACCTCTATGGTCGGCGGCTTCCTCGGCGGCCTTCCCACGAGCGCCCTTGGCCAGAACGTGGGCATCATCTGCTCCAACAAGGTCGTCAACAAGTGGGTCTTTGTGATCATCGCGGCCGTCTTTGCCATCGCCGGTCTGTTCCCGCAGCTCTCTGCCGTGCTCTCCGCAATCCCGCAGCCCGTCATCGGCGGCGCTACCGTCGGCGTCTTTGGCACCATCACCATGAATGGTGTGCGCATGTTCACCCGCGAAGGCCTCACGCAGCGCACCACCACCATCGTCGGTACCTCGGTCGTCTTTGGCCTGGGCATCTGGATGGCCAGCGGCTGCCTCGCCGGCGAGGGCATGCCCACCTGGGTGTCCACCGTCATCGGCTCCAACGCCGTGACCCCCACTGCCATCATGGCCATCGTGCTTAACCTGATCCTTCCGCAGACGCCGGTCGTGGCTCAGCACATCGATGCCGCCAAGGATGCTGCCGTGGATCTGGTCTTGCCCGAGAGCAAGAAGTAACCAATTCGGTGCTACTCGTCGGCGGACGTATCGCCTCGTCCGTCGACGTCTTGCGGCGCCAAGCCGCACTTCAAAGGGCTTGTCCCTTTGGTGAAGCGTTGACGGGAGAGGGCCCGTTTCCGGTGTAGGCCGGCGCTTCGCACTTCCGCTATGTCAGAGGTGTCAAACCCCGCCTTTGATGTTGAAGGGAGCACTCATGCTTCTGGTCGCTAACGGTTCCGTCTTTACCCGCAACGCTCAGACCCCGTTCATTCCCAACGGTGCGGTCGCCATCGACGGTGACACGATCGTGGAAGTGGGCCCCGAGCGCGAGCTCAAGGCCAAGTACCCGGATGCCGAGTACGTCGATGCCCAGGGCAACCTCATCATGCCCGGACTCATCAACTGCCACACCCACATCTACTCGGGTCTGGCCCGCGGCCTTGCTATTAAGGGCTGCAACCCCACCAACTTCCTGGAGAATCTTGAGCAGCAGTGGTGGAAGATCGACGACAACCTGACGCTCGACGGCACCAAGGCCAGCGCCTATGCCACGATTCTTGACTCCATCCGCGATGGCGTCACCACGATCTTCGATCACCATGCGAGCTTCTGCGAGATCCCGGGAAGCCTCTTTACCATTAAGGACGCCGCGCAGGAGCTGGGCATGCGTTCGTGCCTGTGCTACGAGGTCTCCGATCGCCGCGGCCAGGAAAAATGCGACCAGGCCATTGCCGAGAACGCTGAGTTTGCCCAGTGGGCCGCCAAGGAGCGTCGCGATAACGACAACCACATGATTGCCGCCATGTTTGGCGGTCACGCCACCTTTACGCTGTCGGACGAGACCATGGATAAGATGGCCGAGGCCAACAACGGCCTGACCGGCTTCCACATCCATGTGTGCGAGGGCATGAATGACGTGTGGGACTCCCGCCTCAACCGTGGTGGCATCAGCCCCGTCGAGCGCCTGCTGCAGCACAATCTGCTGGGTCCCGACACCATGCTGGGCCACTGCATCCACGTGACGCCTGCCGAGATGGATATCGTCAAGGAGTCCGGTACCTGGCTCGTCAACAACCCCGAATCCAATATGGGCAACGCCGTGGGCTGCGCCCCCGTGCTCGAGTTCTTCCGCCGCGGCATCCCCGTGTGCATGGGCACCGACGCCTACACTCACGATATGCTCGAGAGCCTCAAGGTCTTCCTGATCATTCAGCGCCACAACGCCGCCATGCCCAACGTGGGCTGGTGCGAGGCCATGACCATGCTGTTCGAGAATAACGCCAAGATGGCGAGCAAGCACTTCGATCGCAAGCTCGGTGTGCTCGAGGCCGGCGCTGCCGCCGACGTCATCGTCATGGACTACAAGCCCTTTACGCCGCTGAGCGAGGAGAACATCGACGGCCACATGCTCTTTGGCATGATGGGTAAAAACTGCCGCACCACCATCATCAACGGCCGCGTCCTGTACAAGGATCGCGAGTTCGTTGGCATTGATGAGGACAAGATCAACGCGTGGACCATGGCCGAGTCCAAGAAGCTCTGGAGCACGCTCAACGATCGCGCCTACTAATTACAAGTAGATTCGCGCGCGTCGGATGTTTCGCCGCATCCGACGCGCGTATAGGCGGCCTCCGCGGGGTCGCCGGCGCTGTGCTAGCGCTACACCGTATTTCGCCCGTCGCGCGGTCTCGCCGGGCGTTACAGAGAGGAGCTCACTATGAGCGACATCATGAGGCCGATCCCGTTTTCGCAGCTGATGAACTGGATCATCGAGGAGCATAAGACCCAGGACGCCATCTTTGGCGTGCGCAAGATGGTCACGACCAACCAGGAGGGTGCGCTTCCCATTTTTGATGAGCGCATCGAGACCCCGTTTGGCCCGGCCGCCGGCCCCAACACGCAGCTTGCCCAGAACATCGTTGCCTCCTACGTGGCCGGCTCTCGCTTCTTTGAGCTCAAGACCGTCCAGGTTATGGACGGCGAGGAGCTCTCCAAGTGTGTGAACAAACCCTGCATTGTGGCGCAGGACGAGTGCTACAACTGCGAGTGGTCGACCGAGCTCGAGGTTCCGCAGGCCTTTGCCGAGTACGTGAAGGCATGGTTTGCCTGCCACCTGATCGCTCGCGAGTATGGTCTAGGTAGCCCGGACGGCTTTGTCTTCAACATGTCCGTGGGTTATGACCTCGAGGGTATTAAGAGCCCCAAGGTCGACGCCTACATCGAGGGCATGAAGGATGCCAGCGGCTCCGACGTCTGGAACGAGTGCCGTGCCTGGGCGCTCGCTAACCTGGACAAGTTTGAGCATGTCGATGCCGCGTTTGTCGAGTCCATCCCGGCGCGCGTCTCCAACTCCATCACCGAGTCCACGCTGCATGGCTGCCCGCCCGCCGAGATCGAGCGCATCGCGACCTACCTCATCACCGAGAAGGGTCTCAATACCTACATCAAGTGCAACCCCACGCTGCTGGGCTATGAGTTTGCCCGTCAGCGCCTGAACGAGCTGGGCTTTGACTACATCGTCTTCGATGACACGCACTTCCGCGAGGACCTGCAGTGGGCCGACGCCGTGCCCATGTTCGAGCGCCTGATTGCCCTGTGCGCCGAGCGCGGCCTGGAGTTTGGCGTCAAGCTGACCAACACGTTCCCCGTCGACGTGACCAGGAACGAGCTGCCCTCCACCGAGATGTACATGTCGGGCCGTTCGCTGTTCTCGCTGACCATCGAGGCCGCTCGTCGCATTACTGAGCAGTTTGATGGCAAGCTGCGCATCAGCTACTCCGGCGGTGCTACGGTCTACAACATTCGCGCCCTGTATGATGCCGGCATTTGGCCCGTTACTCTGGCGACCGACGTTCTCAAGCCCGGTGGCTACGAGCGCTTTAGCCAGATGGCCGAGGAGTTTGGCGATCTGGACGGCAAGCCGTTTGAGGGCGTCTCTCTCGAGGCCGTGACCGCGATCCAGACCGACTCGCTCACCAACCCGCTCTACAAGAAGCCGCTGCGCCCGCTGCCCGACCGCAAGGTCGCCGGCAAGAGCCCGCTTTCCGACTGCTTTACCACGCCGTGCCGCACGAGCTGCCCCATCCAGCAGGATATCCCCGCCTATCTGGCGGCTGTTGACGAGGGCCGTTACGAGGACGCACTCAACATCATCATCGAGCGCAACGCCCTGCCGTTCATTACCGGCACTATCTGCCCGCATCCCTGCGGCCGTGCCTGCGAGCGTGCGTTCTACGAGCCCGAGGGAGCCCAGATCCGCGCCAGCAAGCTCAAGGCCGCCCGCGAGGCCATGACCACCGTGCTGCCCAAGCTGCGCGCCCAGGCCATCGCCAACGACGGCGAGCGCAACGTTGCCGTTATCGGTGGCGGTCCGGCCGGCCTGGCGACGGCGTTCTTCCTGACGCGTGCTGGCGTGCCCGTTACCATCTTTGAGGCACGCGATTCGCTCGGCGGTGTGGTCCGTCACGTAATCCCCGAGTTCCGTATCGCCAGCGACGATATCTCGCACGACGCCGAGCTCTGCCTGGCCTTTGGCGCCAAGGTTCAGCTTAACGCCCGCGTGGAGTCCATCGACGAGCTCAAGGCCCAGGGCTTTACCGACGTGGTCGTGGCCACCGGTGCCTGGATGCCCGGCTCTGCGGGCCTAGGCGAGGGTGCCGAGCTCGATGTGCTGGAGTTCCTCGAGGCCGCCAAAAAGGGCGAGAAACTCGAGCTGGGCGAGGACGTCGTGGTCATTGGCGCCGGCAACACCGCCATGGACGCGGCCCGCGTGGCCAAGCGCCTGGCAGGCGTGAAGAACGTGCGCCTGGTGTATCGCCGCACCAAGAAGCAGATGCCTGCCGACGAGGAAGAGCTCGATCTTGCTCTTGCCGATGGCGTTGAGTTCTGCGAGCTGCTGGCGCCCAAGGCGCTCAACGGCGCCGTGCTGACCTGCGACGTTATGGAGCTTGGCGAGCCGGATGCAAGCGGCCGTCGCAGCCCCGTCGCCACGGGCGAGACCGTCGAGCTTTCCGCCACCACGGTGATCTGCGCCGTGGGCGAGGGCATCGATGCCAGCCTGTACGACGCCGCGGGCGTCGAGCACGACCGTCGCGGCCGCCTTGCCGCCACCTCCACCGGCGTCGAGGGCGTCTGGGCTGCAGGTGACTGCCGTCGCGGTCCGGCCACCGTGGTCGAGGCTATTGCCGACGCCGCCGAGGTCGCCCGTGCCATTGCTGGCGTGGACTTTAACAAGTACGCCGACTGCAACGAGCAGGCCGGCCGCGAGGACGCCTGCTACGAGCGCAAGGGGTCGCTGTGCCGTGACAAGCGCAACTGCGCCAAGACTCGCTGCCTGGGCTGCGGCTCGGTGTGCGAGGTCTGCTGCGACGTGTGTCCCAACCGCGCCAACGTTGCCATCAAGGTGCCGGGCCTGGCCAAGCATCAGGTCGTCCACGTCGATGGCATGTGCAACGAGTGCGGCAACTGCGCCGTGTTCTGCCCTTACCAGGAGGGTCGTCCCTACAAGGACAAGCTCACCCTGTTCTGGAGCGAGGAGGACATGGAGAACTCCGAGAATGAGGGCTTCCTGGCCGTGGACGAGGATCACTTTAAGGTCCGCGTCGCCGGCACGGTCCGCACCGTCTCGATCGATGCCGTCAACACCGGTCTGCCCGAGGCCGTCCGCCTGACCATCAGGGCTGTGCGCGACAACTATTCGTACCTTCTTAAGAAATAGGCGAGTCTCTTATGGCCAAATCCATTCAACATAACGTGGCCTACGTTGCCTGCGGAAGCGGTTGCGCCTCCGCAGGCGGCGACGCCCGCTGCAGCGAAGGCTG
The DNA here is from genome assembly GCA_937995345.1 of uncultured Collinsella sp. Classification (GTDB taxonomy): domain Bacteria; phylum Actinomycetota; class Coriobacteriia; order Coriobacteriales; family Coriobacteriaceae; genus Collinsella. The sequence goes on from CALKKS010000007.1 coordinate 37,279, forward strand.
CATTGGCTGTGGCGCCTGTGTCACGGCCTGCCCCCACGGTGCCGTCGCACTGGTCGATGGTATCGCCCGCGTGGACCGCTCCAAGTGCACGGGCTGTGGCCTGTGCGGCATGGCGTGCCCGCAGCGCGTGATTGCCTTCGTTCCCGGCTACCAGAACATCCTGGTGCGCTGCAACAACACCGATAAGGGCGCCATCGCCCGCAAGATCTGCGACACGAGCTGCATCGGTTGCGGCATGTGCGCCAAAAAGTGCCCTGCCGGCGCTATCCGCATCGAGGACAACTGCGCCCATATCGACGGCGCGGACTGCCTGTCGTGCGGCATGTGCGCCGTCGTCTGCCCGCATGGCGCCATCCACGACCGCACCGGCATCGCCGCCGGCGTGTAGAAGGGAATCACCATGGCACAGGAATTCACTTTTACCGTTAACGGCGTCGAGCGCACGACGACTCAGAACAAGCCGCTGCTCCGCTACTTGCGCGACGACCTGCACATCCATTCCGCTAAGGACGGCTGCTCCGAGGGCGCCTGCGGTACCTGCACCATCCATGTAGACGGCGCGGCCGTCAAGGCATGCGTACTGACCACCGCTCTTGCCGCCGGTCGTAACATCGTGACCGTCGAGGGCCTGCCCCAGGACGTGCGCGAGGCCTTTGTGTACGCCTTTGGCGCCGTGGGTGCCGTGCAGTGCGGTTTTTGCATCCCCGGCATGGTCATGGCGGGTGCGGCGCTCATCGCCGAGGATCCCGAGCCCACCGAGGAGCAGATCAAGTACGCCATCCGCGGCAACGTCTGCCGCTGCACCGGCTACAAAAAGATTATCGAGGGCATCTCGCTGGCCGCTGCGGTACTCCGCGGCGAAAAGCAGATCGACGAGGATCTGGAGCGCGGCGATGACTACGGCGTGGGCAAGCGCGCCTTCCGCATCGACGTGCGCAAGAAGGTGCTCGGCGAGGGCAAGTACCCCGACGACATCGACGAGCTCGATCAACCGGGTCTGACCTACGCCAGCGCTGTGCGCTCCAAGTACCCGCGCGCCCGCGTGCTCTCCATCGATACCTCCAAGGCCGAGGCCCTGACCGGCGTGGTGGGTATCCTACGCGCCGAGGACGTGCCGGTCAACCAGGTCGGCCACCTTATCCAGGACTGGGACGTCATGATCGCGGTGGGCGATATCACCCGCTGCGTGGGCGATGCCATCGTGCTGGTGGTCGCCGAGGACGAGGCGACGCTCGAGAAGGCCAAGAAGCTCGTAAAGATCGATTACGAGCCGCTGGAGCCCGTGCGTAACATTGTCGAGGCCAGGGCTGCCGACGCCCCGCGCCTGCACGACAGCTTCTTTGCCTTTGGCAACACGGTAGAGCTCAAGGACAACGTGTGCCAGAGCCGCCATGTGACGCGCGGCGACGCCGCCAAGGCGTTGGCGGAGAGCGCATTTACCGTGACGCAGCGCTTTACCACGCCCTTTACCGAGCATGCCTTCTTGGAGCCCGAGTGCGCCGTCGCCTTCCCGTACAAGAACGGCGTCAAGGTGCAGTCGACCGACCAGGGTGCCTACGATACGCGCAAAGAGTGCGCCCACATGTTTGGCTGGGATAGCGAACCCGAGCGTGTGGTCGTCGAGACCATGCTCGTGGGTGGCGGCTTTGGCGGTAAGGAGGACGTTTCGGTCCAGCACCTGGCCGCGCTCGCCGCATATAAGTTCCAGCGTCCTGTGAAGTGCAAGCTCACGCGTGCCGAGTCGCTCGCTTTCCATCCCAAGCGCCACGCCATGGACGGCACCTTTACGCTGGGTTGCGACGCCGAGGGCAACTTTACCGGCCTGGATTGCGAGATCAACTTTGACACCGGCGCCTACGCGTCGCTGTGCGGCCCGGTGCTCGAGCGCGCCTGCACGCATGCCGTCGGCCCCTACAAGTACCAGAACACCGACATCCGCGGTTTTGGCTACTACACCAACAACCCGCCGGCCGGTGCCTTCCGCGGCTTTGGCGTGTGTCAGTCCGAGTTTGCACTCGAGAGCCTGATCGACCTGTTGGCCGAGAAGGTCGGTCTGGACCCGTGGGAGATTCGCTACAAGAACGCGATTGAGCCGGGCGAGGTTCTGCCCAACGGCCAGATTGCCGACTGCTCCACGGCGCTTAAGGAGACGCTGCTCGAGGTCAAGGATGCCTACTATGCGCATCCCGGCCACGCCGGCATTGCCTGCGCCATGAAGAACGCAGGCGTGGGCGTGGGCCTGCCCGATGCCGGCCGCTGCAAGATTCGCATCGAGGATGGCCGCGCCGTGGTCTATGCCGCCACGTCTGACATCGGCCAGGGCTGCAACACCGTCTTTTTGCAGGACGTTGCCGAGGCCTGCGGTCTGCCGCTTCGCTGCATTGCCAACGGCGAGTGCTCGACCGAAAACGCTCCCGACTCCGGTACCACGTCTGGCTCGCGTCAGACGGTCGTGACCGGCGAGGCCGTGCGCGGTGCCGCCTTCTTGCTGCGCGATGCTATGTTTGGTATCGAGGCTGGCAAGCCCGCGCCTGCTGCCCCGGTTGCCGCCCATGGCGACGGCGTCAAGATCGAGTACGACGACGGCCGCGCCTATCAGTTGCGCACGCAGGAGCTCGTCGCCGGCCAGGGCATGCATCCTCAGGATCCCGCGGCCGCCATCAAGGCGCTCGAGGGATGCGAGTTTGGTTACGTGTATCTGGAGCCGACCGACAAGCTGGGCGCCGACGTTCCCAACCCCAAGAGCCACATCTGCTACGGCTTTGCCACGCATGTGGTCATCCTGGACGACAACGGTCGCGTAAGCGAGGTCTATGCCGCGCACGATTCCGGCAAGGTGGTCAACCCCATCTCGATCCAGGGCCAGATCGAAGGCGGCGTGCTCATGGGTATGGGCTATGCGCTTACCGAGGATTGGCCGCTCAAGGACTGCGTACCCCAGGCAAGGTACGGCACGCTCGGACTGTTCCGTGCGCCCGAGATTCCGGATATCCACGCCATCTACGTGGAGAAGGACGAACTGCTGCCCGTGGCATACGGCGGCAAGGGCATCGGCGAGATCGCCACGATCCCCACGGCGCCCGCCGTACAGAATGCCTACCGCGCGTTTGACGGCAAGCTGCGCCCGGATCTGCCCATGGTGGATACGCCCTACAGCCGCGCCCGTCACCGCGGCTAGGGTAGAGCGCGGACGGCCATTACTGACGAGCTGTTCGCGCTCAACACCAACTGCATATGCTGCGCTTTTGGCCCCAGCTCCATCGCGAGCCGGGGCCTTTTGCTTGGAGCGGAAACTGCGTCCCGGAATTGGCGCTCAGAATGGGACGTATTTTCCTTTTGAGCCTCTAGCGGAAAGTGTGTCCCGGAATTCGGCTCCAGAGTGGGACACACTTTCCCGTTGAGCTTGTTTGGGAAACTGTGTCCCAGAATCAGGCTCCAAAGTGGGACAGGCTTTCCCGTAGGGCCCCAAGCGGAAAATACATCCCGGAATCAAGCCTCAAAATGGGACGCGCTTTCCCGTAGGGCCTCAAGCGGAAAATGCGTCCCGGAATCAAGCTTCAGAATGGGATGCACTTTCCCGTTGAGCCTGTTTGGGAAACTGCGTCCCGGAATCAAGCTCCAGAGTGGGATGCACTTTCCCAAATGGCCTCCATCGGGAAATTGCGTCCCAGAATTTGAGCTTGGAGTGGGATGCGCTTTCCCTCTGGGTACACTTTGGGAAACTGCATCCCAGTTCGAGCGTCTGTTCCGTGACGCGGTTTCCGCTGAGGGCTTCATCTGGAAAGTGCGTCCCGTTTTGAGTGCTCGGACTGGGACACGGTTTCCGTTGTAGCGGTCAATGGGAAAGCGTGTCCCAGATGGGGGAGATGCGATGCGTCAATGCGTGGCTCAACGGCCCCTACAAGTCCACGTCGTTGAGCCATGTCGGTAGCGCGGTTTGCCTGACCCCTGCCGTTTGCAGCTTTTTCGCGAGGACTCCTGCCGAGCGGACTTCGTTCATGGTGAAGCGGATGAGCGGATGACCGTAAAGTGACAGGTGTGCTTCGCGCTGGCGTTCGGCAACGAGTGTCTCGGCTGCAGTGCGTCCCGCAAGCATGGTCTGGTCGGTATATTTGATGAGCCCGTCGAGCTCACCCAGCGTGAGCTCCCTGGCTTGGCGCTCCCAGGCAAAATCCGTTCGCATGCTTTCGGTCGAATCGAAGGGATCCGTCAGCTCATACTGGAGCCGGTCGGGCGCAAAGCCCGTCTCGATCATGACGGCTCGAGCGACTGATTCCCCGCCGCTTTCGGCGCGCGCGTCGGCATATTGCAGCGTGGTGAGCGCAGTACGCACCGCGCGACCGTTGCGAGCTCCCGCCCGTTTTTCGACTGTTTCCATCAGCTGCTCTCGCGTTAGACCGAGCTTTGAGATCGCCGAATCGGCAATGGGCATGCCGTCGGCAAAACCGGTCTGAAGCAGACAATCCGTTACCGTTTGGATGGGCGGCGTTATCGATATGCCGCCTTGATCTATCGCGCCTGCCGGCTCGGTCCGATGTCGTTGGATCCGTGCGCCCGGGCGAGCCGATGGCTTGGTTGCACTGCAGACATGCACGACGTTCAGATGCCGCCATGAGACCTCGAGTCCCAGCAGACGTGCTGCCGAAAACGAGCAGAACGTCCAATTGGGATGGGCGACCGCAAGCGCACGGATAATCTCGACATGACGTTGTGCCCGGTTGAGCTCATCCCAACGCGCCTTGCGTGCAAACAGCCCCGGCGTGGGCGAGACGACCGTGTCGCCGGTGCGCCGCAGCAGCGCTTTTCGGATTGCCGTGCTCGGGGGAATAAGGCATCGCCCCTCCCGCTCGGCTTGGGTTAGTAGTTGGTCGATGATTTGGTCGTTGCAATGCGCCATGGGCTACCTCCTTCTTTTTGGGGTAGCAAAAACGTATCAGCCAGAACTTGCCGCTCAGCTGACCAAAAGCTGACCAAAATCTAACCATGCAGGTAGATGGCCTGTTTTGACGTCGTTTTTTGAAACTGAATCGGTAAGCGGTAATCGGCACCCCTGAACGGTCGAAAGTTATGAAAACCAGGTAAGTTTAGGGACGTGTACTTTTCCGAAAAACGGCAGTTTTCCTGCTGTATTGAAACTGCTGAGCACATGCTCAAGGACGTGTGATATGAGCGTTGGGCCGGCGGCCAGAGTGGGATGCATTTTCCCAAAGAGCCCGCTCGGGAAAACGCGTCCCAGAATCAACCCTCAGAATGGGACGTACGGGACCCGCTGAGGCCGCTCGGGGAAACCACGTCCCAGAATCGAGTCTCAAACCGGGACGCGCTTTCCCCTTTAAGCTCGTCTGGGAAAGTGCATCCCAGAATTCGGCTCCAAAGTGGGACACCGTTTCCCAAAGGGGCCGCCCGGGGAAACTGCATCCCATTTCTCGGCCCCAGAGTGGGATGCCGTTTCCGGATCGGCCCTCAAGCGGAAACTGCATCCCAGATTTAGCCTCCAAACCGGGATGAGCTTTCCCAGTGGCACCTCTGCTGGAAACTGTGTCCCGGAATTGAGTTTCAGAGTGGGGCCCATTTTCCGTTAGAGGCATGGGGCGGAAAGCGCGTCCCGGAATAAGGGCGATTTAGTGATCAGGTGGTTGAGCGAGCGTCGCGCCAAGGATGCCAAGCGTAAAACCTACATCGAGAATGGCGTAAAACCTACATCAAGAATGGCGTAATTTCGCAGGATAGCGTCGCCCGCTGGTGCTACAGGGCGGTTGACCTGCAAACCTTGGGCTTTCGGACGAGCTTGCGCAAGAGGCGGCAAGCCAGTACGTACGCTCGAAGGCCCGCGTTCGCGTGCGTCCCAAGCGTTACTTCTGCGACCCGTCGCTTGCGGCGGCGTTGCTAGGGGCTACTCCTGAGCGGCTGCTTGGCGACATACAGACGCTGGGGATGTTCTTTGAGAACCTCGTTCTGCGCGACGTGCGCGTGTTCCTATCCACCTACGGCGGCGTCGACAACAGCGTCCATTATTTCCGCGACGAGAAGGGCCTTGAGGTCGATCTGGTCGTCGAGCACGACGGGCGCTGGGGTGCCATCGAGGTCAAGCTGAGCGATGCGAAGGCAGATGACGGAGCGAGAAACCTCAAGGCACTGGAGAGGAAAGTGCTCTCCAATCCTGCCGCCCAGAATGCCGCGCCGGCGTTTTTGGCGGTCGTGGTTGGAAAGGGGAGCATCGCCTATACGTGCGACGACGGGCTGGCGGTGATCCCCATGGCGGCACTTGGGGCGTAGTGGTTTTGCGGTGTGGGGCGCGCGGGGTGCCAAGGCCTCGTAACCGAAAATACATTTGTTAAACCCGCCGCCCGCGGGTAGAATAATGTCGACGGCAGCCCAAGTTGGGTAAGCTGGGCAGCGCCGTTGCTTAGATTAGGGGGTCAATGCCTTAATGGCGTCGACCCCTTCTGCTACGCTTCGAGCACTGCTTAAGCGCCTCGGAAAGTCCGATAAGCGCCGTGAGGAGCGAGACCAGAGCGGTCAGGAGCTTCACGAAATCAATCAGATCGGTCATGGGCATCACCTCCCGTCGCATGGAGGGCGCTGCCCGGCACATGGAGCTGCCGTCAACAACAGCCATTCTATCAAATTGCAGCTAAATATACGAATGTCTGTTCGATAATAACAACAAGGTGAGACTCCCAAAACGCAGCTTCCCACAAGGGTGTCAGAGGGCCGTGCTGGGCGCTTTTGTGTCCGCACGGGAGCCTATCCTTACGGCAATGTAGCCGCCTGTGTAACGAGCGGCAGTTGACGGAGAAAGGCCCTGACCGTGCCAGACAAAAAGACGCCGGGTGTCTCGGCTATCGATACGACGAACTTTGCGCGCCAGATCGTGCTCGACTTTGAGTTTGCGCCGGTGCCAAGGCAGCGCCAGCGCCGCGGGCTGCGCAACGAGATTATCGAGGTCGGCGCCGTCAAGCTCGATAACCGCGGCAACGTGATGGGCGAGTTCTCGCAGTTTGTGCAGACGGAATATGCCGAGGGTGTTGCATATCCCGTCCGCGAGCTCACGGGGATATCGGCCGTGGACACCGCAATGGCCGATCCGCTCTACGTGGTGATTAAAAGGCTCGGCGATTGGATCGGTCGCTACTCCGCCCAGGTGGTCTGCTGGAGCGGGGCGGACCGCCGACAGCTTTTAACCGAGTGCCAAGCGAAGCGTATTGACCTCGCCGCCTTCCCTGCGGACTGGGCCGACCTGCAGGCGTTTTACACCTCGATCATGGACGTGGGCAGCCACGGGCGCGTCTCATTGGGCGACGCGGCAACGTGGTTTGGCATCGATTTTGATGAGTCGACGGGCCACGCCCACAGCGCCCTAGCCGACGCGCGCGTAACCGCCAAGCTGCTCAGGCAGATGATGGACGGGGACTATCACGTGAGTCCGCGTGCCCAGGAGATCCGTCAGCGGTGGGGGATGGGCGAGCGACCCCAGACGCGCCTTTCCAACAAGTGCCCCGAGCTGAGCGATCTGCTGCTGAAGCTGAAGGCGGAGGGGAGGTAGGCCTTTTGAGAACGCCATTCGGTTTAGCATGGCGGGGCTGTAAGCGCGACTCCGCCCTGCTGTTTGAATCGAAGCGTCAATCAGTATGACGAGCTGTCTGGTCTGTCTGCCTACACCCTCGCAATCCCGCGCGCGGCACTCAGCAGCTCATACTCCCTCTGGCTCCACTGGCGCAGTTCAGCGGCGTCGACGGCGTCGCGGCACAGGCCCAGGAACACCTCGGCGCCCTCGCAGAAGCACTCGCGGGCAAAGGCGCCGGATCCGTCCGCGATGCACGTGCCATCTGCAAACAGCTTCCAACTCGACGGCTCGCGCGAGTCGTCTCCAAGCAGCTTGATTTGCAACACATGCGGGTCGCCGGCAACGCAGAGCTCTTCTTCGAGCTTCTGCACCGTAAAGCGCATCTGGTGGGAGAGACTGCTCTTGACCATGGCCGAGGCATAGCCGTTCGGCTTGTCCAGAAGATGCATTCGTTTTGGCTTGGCTGCCAGGTTGTGGAAGTTGCGCTCGTTGCGCACAGAGAAATTGTCCATACGGACTCCTTTCATCGATGTTGGCAGGGCCACCGTGCCTCTTAGCCGGTTGGCGTCGGGATCGTGGAGCCAACTCTCTACCCCGACTCTGGATAAAACGCGCCCGCTCCTTGCGGGCACGATGGAGTCTATCAGCATGCGCGGACACAAATCAAGCGCCGCCTGCGAAATGATGTGCAGACGGCGCCTGATTTCGCCGGCTGCTGTTAGGCTTAAATCCGAAAAAGTGTCGAAATATCCCGTGTAAAAGTACGGAAAAGTGTCGTAATACACACTTCAAAATCTCGAAAAAGTGTCGAAATAGCCACGATAGAATCACGGAAAAGTGTATCCTAATGCTTAACCAGCACGTAATAAGGGGTACGCTTATGCTGCAGAGAAAAGCGAAAGCACAGTTTGAATCTTGGCTTGCCTCGTCGCCTAACAAGGCTCTTTTGGTCAAGGGCGCCCGACAGGTAGGAAAGTCATATTTGGTCAACGTCTTTGCAAGCGAATCGTTCGAAAATGTCGTGACGTTCGACCTTATCGCCGACGCGTCCGTGCGCGATTCGTTTTTGGCGGCAAAAAGCGCGGACGACCTGCTCATGCGCATGTCTATCGCTGCGACGCAGCCGATGGTTGCGAACAAGACTGTCGTGGTTATCGACGAGGTACAGCGATGTCCCAACGTGGTGACGTTTATCAAATACCTGGTCCAGCGCGGCGATTTTCGGTACATCCTTACCGGATCGCTCCTTGGCGTTGAGCTCGAGGGCATCGATTCCCTGCCGGTGGGGTATGTCGAGCAGGTCCAGATGTACCCGCTCGACTTTGAGGAGTTTTGCTGGGCAAATGGCGTTGGTGCCAGCGTGTTTGACATGCTCAGAGGCTGTCTAAAGGATGAGGGGGAGCTTCCCGGCTACCTGTATGACCGCTTGCTCGATCTGTTCCATCAGTATGTGGTGGTGGGAGGCATGCCCGACGCGGTCAATTCCTTCTTGGCGACGCGCAATGTCGACGAGGTTCGAAACATCCACCGCGATCTTCACGCCCTGTATCGCGATGACATCGCAAAGTACGCTCCGCCCGAGCTACGCTTGGTTATTCGAGATATCTATGATTTGATTCCCAGCGAGGCTGGCTCCAAAAACAAGCGATTCAAGCTGTCGTCGATTAACGGCGTCAAACGTTTTTCGCAGGTGACAGATCATTTTCTCTGGTTGTCGGAGGCAGGCGTTGCGCTTCCCGTGTATAACGTAACGGCGCCCGTGGCACCCCTTTTATTGGGGGAGCAGCGGAATCTTTTTAAGCTGTTTTACCTGGACACCGGAATGCTCATGTCGTCGTATTCCAAAAGGGTCGCTCAAGGCGTTTTTGATGGAGAGGCAGAAGACGCCTTTGGCATGAACATGGGGGCGGCGTTTGAGGGCTTCGTTGCCCAAGAGCTCAAAGCCCACGGATTCAGATTGCGCTACTTTACGTCTAAAAAAGTCGGCGAGCTCGATTTTGTGGAGGAGACGCTCGATGGGGAGGTCCTTGCCATCGAGGTCAAGTCGGGCAAGAGCTTTAAGTCCCATGCGGCGCTCGACAACGCGCTCGCGACGAAGGGCTACGGAATCGATCGCGCCCTGGTACTTGCGGAATGTAATCTTCACCGCGATGGTGACGTGCTGTGTCTGCCCATCTTTATGTCAGGGCTTTTGGAGCCGTAACATGCCGCCGGCTCTTCCGGCCCTCCCTTAACCCTCGCTACTCGTCTCCGTCGTTGGGGTCGCCTTTGAGGGTGTTGATGTCCAGGTGCTGGTTGTCGTCCTCTTTTTGCTGCGTTGCCGATTCGGACGCGGTGGGGCCGCGGAATAGCTGGAATCCCTCAAACGCGATCACGCCGAGCAGAGCGATGATGATGGCGATAAAGACAACCTTTGCCGCCTGCGAAAACTCCGAAAAGCGCGGCGGTTCTTCTTCGGTGTGGTAATCGGCAGCGCGCTTATCGTCGGCGCCATGGGTATACGACGATGCCGAGGCTGCCTTTACGCTCGCTTGGTTGTAATCGGGAGCGGGCGCTGCGGCAAACGGGTCGCGAGAATAGCCGCTTGACGTTTGGCCGTAATCCTCGGTTTCGATCCGGCTGGCGCGAGGCTGTTCGCTCGGACGGCTGGTATATGCAGCGGCGTTGTCGTATGCGGAGTCGCGTTCCTCGGCAGCCGCAAACAGGGGGTTTACCGGAATGTCGAGCGCCGGCATGCCGCCCGAGGTCTCGTCCAGATCTGCCGCCGCCCAGGAATCAAAGGCAAACTGGCGGTTGGAAAGATCATCCAGATCCATGACAGGCGGCTCGAGCTCGGGCTCGGGAGCCGTGTATGCCGACCGCTGCGGGGCAGCGTAGCGAATCGTGCTGTCTGCCGTGGGGCGCTGTGCCGCTGCGGCGAGAAACGCCGCCGTCTCGGACGGATCGCTAGCAGGACGGGGTGCAGGGGCGGCTTTACGCGTCGCCTGCACGATGGGACGGGTGGCAAAGTCGTCCGCGGGCACGGATGCCGGCGCGGGCGTGGCGGAAGGTGCGGGCTTTGCACTTGTTGGGCGAACCCCGCCGCCCATGAGCTCCTCGGCGGTCCAGGGGCGGTCGCTCATCACGTCGTCGAGGCTCAGCGCAAAAAGGCCCTCTTCGCCCTCGTCAAACGCGTGTTTCGCATGCCTGGCGCCAGAAGCGGTGCCTCCGCGGCCGTTGCGTGATGCGTTGCTCGACCCCATCTTGTCCCATCCTTTCGAAATGCTCACATTCATCGATTATATGGAACTTGCCTTGCGGCCGACTCTCGGATTCGCGCATTCCAGAACTCGCGCCCAAAAGGGGAGGGATGCGGGCGCGCTGACTATTTGTCGTCGGCCTCTGCCTTGGCCTCGTTGAGGTAGCTGTAGAAGCTGTACTTGGAGATGCCAAAGAACTCGCAGGCGCGCTCGCTCGATTTGGAGATAAGGAAGGCGCCGCGGCGGTCGAGGTATCCGATAGCGCGAATGCGCTCGTCCTTGGTCATGAGGGCGGCGGGCTTGCCCACGTACTGCTCGCACTCGCGCAGCAGATCCTCGAGCAGGTCGCCGATGTTTTTGGTGATGGGCTCGGGCTCGGTGTATCCCTTGTCGCCCGTGCCGGTGAGCGCGTCGAGCGAACGCTCAAACGCCTTCATGAGCGTGATGTCAAAGTTGATGCCCATAATGCCAACGGGGTTGCCGGCGTCGTCGCGAATGAAGATGGTCGACGATTTGAGCAGCTTGCCATCGGCGGTCTTGGTGAGGTACGGCGCGCGGTCGTGGACCTCGGCGGCATCCTCGTGCATGGACTCGAGCACAATATGGCTGGGGCCGTCGCCCAGTTTACGTCCGCTGATGTGGCCGTTTTCAATCACCACGATAGAGTGGTCCATGTCCTCGGTCTCCAGATCGTGGACGACGATTTCGCAGTTGGGGCCAAACTGTAGCGCCAGGCTGCGCGCAAGACGCTTGTAAAACTCAATCTGTGCGGGGGTCATAGGTGCCTTCCTAAAAATTAGTTTGGGCTCACTGTGCCATAAACCCCACTTGTTCGCAAATAACGAAAGCGTCGCTGCGTTATGCGACCGTTCGGCGGCGAAAAGGTACCGATTACGGCAACAAACAATTTGTTAGGTTTTCCAATCAAAAAGTGTGATAGAACAGTGCTAACAAACTTTTTGTTTGGCATCCACATAAAAGTTCAGCCGCATGAATGGGAATGGGCTGGAACGCGTATGCGGGGGCCGGCAAGAGAGAACTTAAGGAGTTCACCGTATGGCCGATAAGATCCAGTGGGCCGGCAACACGATGCCCAAGAGCGATGACAAGCACTTGGGAATCATGAGCCTCGACCACGTGAAGAAGGCCCGCGCCTTCCACCAGTCGTTCCCCCAGTACACCGTCACTCCGCTTGCCCGCCTGGATGGTCAGGCTGCGCGCCTGGGTCTGTCCAACCTGTGCGTTAAGGACGAGAGCTATCGCTTTGGCCTCAACGCCTTTAAGGTCCTGGGCGGTTCGTTTGCCATGGCCAACTACATTGCCGACGAGACCGGCAAGGACGTTGCCGAGTGCACCTTCGATTACCTGACCTCCGATCAGCTTGCCAAGGACTTTGGCCAGGCTACCTTCTTTACCGCCACCGACGGCAACCATGGCCGCGGCGTGGCATGGGCTGCCAACAAGCTGGGCCAGAAGGCCGTCGTGCACATGCCCAAGGGTTCCACCAAGCCCCGCTTCGATAACATCGCCGCCGAGGGCGCCACGGTGACCATCGAAGAGGTCAACTACGACGAGTGCGTGCGCATGGCCGCCGCCGAGGCCGATGCCTGCGAGCGCGGCGTCATCGTTCAGGACACCGCCTGGGAGGGCTACGAGAAGATTCCGTCCTGGATCATGGAGGGCTACGGCACCATGGCTTCCGAGGCTGCCGAGCAGCTGCGCGAGATGGCCATCAACCGCCCGACGCACGTCTTTGTTCAGGCCGGTGTAGGCTCGCTCGCCGGCGCCGTGGTGGGCTACTTCACCAACCTGTATCCCGATAACCCGCCCACCTTCGTCGTGGTCGAGTGCGCGCCTGCCGCCTGCCTGTACAAGGGCGCTGCCGCCGGCGACGGCGACCCGCGCATCGTGGACGGCGACATGCCCTCCATCATGGCCGGCCTGTGCTGCGGCGAGCCCAACATCTTGGGCTGGGATATCCTGCGCAACCACACCACCGCCTTCGTGTCCTGCCCCGACTGGGTCACCGCTCGCGGCATGCGCACCCTGGGCGCTCCCGAGAAGGGCGACCCGCGCGTCATCTCCGGCGAGTCCGGCGCCGTGACCACCGGCCTAGTCGAGACCCTCATGCTCGACCCCGAGTACGCCGAGCTCAAGGAGCTCATCGGCCTGGACAAGACGAGCTCCGTGCTCTGCTTCTCCACGGAAGGTGACACGGACCCCGACCAGTATCGCCGCATTGTTTGGGAAGGCGAATATCCGACCTGCTAATCGTTGGGCGGCGCAACGCGCCGCGCCAAATTCCTATTAGACCCCCTATGTCCTGCAGATGCATGAACCCGGGAGGCGGAGCGATACCTATTTGCTCCGTCGCGAGTTCCGCACGCAAAGGAAAGCACTTAATGTGCTTTCCGTCTTGCGCAGGACTGTCCGAGCAGCGGAGTAAATAGGTATCGCTCCGCCACCTCACAGGTAGATTCCTTCGTTTGAAAGGTTATGAACAATGGCTAAAGAACTCGATTTCGACGCTATCAAGGCTGCTGCTGAGTCCCATCGTGCTGATATGACTCGCTTCCTGCGCGCTATGATCTCCCACCCCTCTGAGTCTTGCGAGGAGGGTGAGGTTGTCGCTTGCATCAAGGCTGAGATGGAGAGCCTTGGCTATGACGAGGTCAAGGTCGACGGCCTGGGCAACGTCATGGGCTTTATGGGCGAGGGCGACAAGATCATCGCCATCGACTCTCACATCGACACCGTCGGCATCGGCAACATCGAGAACTGGGATGCCGATCCCTATGAGGGCTACGAGACCGACGAGATCATCTACGGCCGCGGCGGCTCCGACCAGGAGGGCGGCATGGCTTCTGCTACCTACGCTGCCAAGATGATGAAGGACATGGGCCTCATCCCCGAGGGCTACAAGATCATGGTCGTCGGCACCGTCCAGGAAGAGGACTGCGACGGCATGTGCTGGCAGTACATTTACAACAAGGACGGCATTAAGCCCGAGTTCGTCATTTCCACCGAGCCCACTGACGGCGGCATCTATCGCGGTCACCGCGGCCGCATGGAGATCCGCGTCGACGTTCACGGCACCTCCTGCCACGGCTCCGCTCCCGACCGCGGCGACAACGCCATCTACAAGATGGCCGACATCATCGCCGACGTCCGCGCCCTCAACAACAACGGCTGCGACGAGTCGACCGACATCAAGGGCCTCGTCAAGATGCTCGACCCCAAGTACAACCCCGAGCACTTCGAGGACGCCCGCTTCCTGGGCCGCGGCACCTGCACCGTCAGCCAGATCTTCTACACCAGCCCCAGCCGCTGCGCTGTCGCTGACTCTTGCGCCATCTCCATCGACCGTCGCATGACCGCCGGTGAGACCTGGGAGTCCTGCCTGGACGAGATCCGCAACCTGCCGGCCGCCAAGAAGTACGGCGACGACGTGAAGGTCTCCATGTACATGTACGACCGTCCGTCCTGGACCGGCGAGGTCTACGAGACCGAGGCTTACTTCCCCACGTGGATCAACAAGGAGACCGCTCCGCACGTCAAGGCCCTCGTCGACGCCCACAAGGCCATGTTCGGTGACGAGCGCATCGGCTGCGAGCCCAGCATGGACAAGCGCACCGGTCGTCCGCTGTGCGACAAGTGGACCTTCTCCACGAACTGCGTCTCCATCCAGGGCCGCTATGGCATCCCCTGCGTCGGCTTTGGCCCGGGTGCCGAGTCTCAGGCTCACGCTCCCAACGAGGTCACCTACAAGGACGACCTGGTCACCGCTGCCGCCATGTATGTGGCTGCCCTGAACCTCTACGATCCGAGCCAGGCCGATGGCGACGCCACCGTGTTCCGCGCCGGTCTGACCAACAACAAGATCGACTAGTCCCATTCCTCGATCTTGTTGGGCCGGGGACAGTTTATGCCCCCGGCACCTCCTGTTGACTTGGGGCCCGCGGTCGTTATCTCCCATGCTTCCTCAACGGTAGCGGGTCCTCGTCATAGTGCTCGGCATGTTCTAGCCACACGCGCATGCCGGAGCACATCTACTCATTGCGATCGTTTCATCTTTGGAAAGGATATTTACATGGACGCTAAGTTTACCGAGCTCGTCGAGCAGCTGAACGGCCTCGATTTTAAGGGTATGTACGGCAGCGACTTCCTGCACACCTGGGATAAGACCACCGATGAGCTCAAGGCTCTCTACATCGTCGCCGACGCCCTGCGCGAGCTGCGCGAGAACAACGTTTCGTCCAAGATCTTCGACTCGGGTCTGGCCGTCTCCCTGTTCCGCGACAACTCCACCCGTACGCGCTTCTCCTTCTCTAAGGCCGCCAACCTGCTCGGCCTTGAGCTGCAGGACCTGGACGAGAAGAAGTCCCAGATCGCTCACGGCGAGACCGTCCGCGAGACCGCTACCATGATCTCCTTCATGGCCGACGTCATCGGCATCCGTGACGACATGTACATCGGCAAGGGCGATGCCTACATGGCCGAGGTCTCCGAGTCTGTCCAGCAGGCCTACGAGGACGGCGTTCTGGATCACCGTCCCACGCTCATCTCCCTGCAGTCCGACTCCGATCACCCCACGCAGTCCTCTGCCGACATGCTCTATCTCATCAACGAGTTTGGCGGCCTCGAGAACCTCAAGGGCAAGAAGGTTGCCGTCACCTGGGCCTACTCGCCCTCTTACGGCAAGCCGCTGTCCTGCCCGCAGTCGCTGATCAGCCTGCTGCCCCGTTTTGGCATGGACGTCACCCTGGCTCACCCCGAGGGCTACGACCTCATGCCCGAGGTCGTCGAGCGCGCTAAGGGCTACGCCGCCGAGTCCGGCACCACCTTTAAGCAGGTCAACACCATGGCCGAGGCTTTCGAGGGCGCCGACATCGTGATCCCCAAGAGCTGGGCCCCGTTTGCCGCCATGGAGAAGCGCACCAACCTGTACGCCGAGGGCGACGACGCCGGCATCGCTGCGCTCGAGAAGGAGCTGCTCGCCCAGAACGCTACGCATCAGGATTGGTGCTCCACGACCGAGCTCATGGAGAAGACCGCCAACGGCCAGGACACCATCTTTATGCATCCTCTGCCCGCCGACATCTCCGGTGTCTCCTGCGAGCACGGCGAGGTCAACGCCGACGTCTTCGACATGCACCGCGTGGGCATGTACAAGGAGGCCAGCTACAAGCCGTACGCCATCGCAGCCATGATGTTCCTGCAGAAGGTTGCCGATCCCGCCGCTACCCTCAAGGCCCTCGACGAGCGCAACACCGCCCGTTGGTTCCAGGCCTAAAGCTGGGCTGAGAAATGGCTAAGCGTATTGTTGTCGCCCTGGGTGGAAACGCCCTCGGCGCCAACCTTTCCGAGCAGATGGAGGCCGTCAAGACGACTTCCAAGGCTATCGTCGACCTGATCGAGGAAGGCAACGAGGTTGTCGTCGTGCATGGCAACGGTCCCCAGGTGGGCATGATTGCCAACGCGATGGCAGAGCTCACCCGCTCTAACCCTCAGAAGTACATTCCCTGCCCGCTGTCCGTTTGCGGCGCCATGAGCCAGGGCTACATTGGCTATGACCTGCAAAACGCCCTGCGCGAGGAAATGCTCGACCGCAACATCGACAAGGGTGTCGCCACCGTGCTCACCCAGGTCGAGGTTGCGGCAGACGATCCGGCCTTTGCCGACCCGGTCAAGCCGATCGGTCCGTGGATGAGCGAGGCCGAGGCCAAGGAGCTGGAGGCCGACCGCGGCTACCAGTTCATCCACGACGAGAAGCAGGGCTTCCGTCGCGTGGTTGCCTCGCCCAAGCCCGTGAACATCGTCGAGCTCGATACCATCAAGTCGCTCGTCGAGACCAACCACGTGGTTATCTCCTGCGGCGGTGGCGGCATCCCCGTCACCAAGGCCCAGGGCAACCACCTTAAGGGTGCTGCCGCCGTCATCGATAAGGACTTTGCGGCCGAGAAGCTCGCCGAGCAGCTCGACGCCGATGCCCTGATTATCCTGACGGCCGTGGAGAAGGTTGCCATTGGCTTTGGCACCGACCACGAGCAGTGGCTCGACACACTGACCGCGGCTGACGTAAAGCGTCTGTCCGAGGCCAACGAGTTCGGTCGCGGCTCCATGCTGCCCAAGGTCCAGGCCGCCTCGACGTTTGCCGAGAGCAAGCCGGGCCGCACAGCGCTCATCACGCTGCTCGAGAAGGCGCGTGACGGTCTTGCCGGCAAGACCGGTACCACGTTTACCGGCGACGCCGAGTAGGCATATCGCACTGATGTAGAGGAGGGTGTCCTGCGCCGTGGGATGCCCTCCTTTGTGTTATGGAGAGCCAAGGAGCGCCCGCTGGAAAAAACGAGCGCATGCCTGTTCCGACGGAGTGTGAGCTTGGTATGGTGGGTATAGCAACTATGGTGTCCAAGGCAGCCAGGGGAGGTTTGCGGAGATGAAACTCGGTTGCGTGATTATGGCCTCGGGCGAGGGCAAGCGGTTTGGCTCCAACAAGATGCTCGCCGATATCTATGGCAAGCCGCTGATTGCCTGGACTATCGATTCGGTTCCCCGGGGCTTTGACGTTGTGGTTTCGACGCGTTGGCCCGAGGTCGCTCAGATTTGCGAGGACAAGCATTGCCCGTGCGTGCTGCACGATGGCGAGCCGCGCAGCGAAAGCGTCCGTGCGGGCCTTTCGTGGGGGGTCGACCGCAACTGGAAAGGTTGCCTCTTTTTGCCGGGCGACCAGCCGCTCGTGAGCTCGGGTTCTTTTGAGGCCATGGTTCGTGCGTTTGACGAGCGGGGCCGCAGTCATCCGGTGCGCCTGGCGTGCCATGGTGAGCCTTCGAGCCCGGTGCTCTTCCCGGCGCAGCTGTTCCCTTCGCTTATGCTTCTCGAGGGCAAGGACGGTGGCGGGTCGATTCTTAAGGACCGTACCGACGTTGCGCTGGTCGATGCGCGTGCTTACGAGCTGTGGGATGTCGATACCGCCAAGGGGCAGCGCCGCATAACGGAGCATATCGCCGCCTGCTCGTATTTTGATCGCGTGGCCAACTGCATCAATCAATAAGGAGCAATTATGATTATCATCAAAAACGGCGCGCTCGTGACGCCTCAGGGGCTTCGCCACGCCGACCTTGCCATGGAGGGCGACAGGATCGTTCGGATCGCCGCGGCGATTGAGCCGGGCGAGGGTGATACCGTCCAGGATGCCACGGGCTGCTGGGTGTTCCCGGGCTTTATCGATGGGCACACGCACATGCAGTGCTGGACCGGCATGGATTGGACGGCCGATAGCTTTGAGACCGGTACGCGTGCGGCTGCCTGCGGCGGTACGACGACCATCGTGGACTACGCGACGGCCGATCGCGGCGTGACCATGCCCGATGCCTTGGCCGAGTGGCATCGCCGCGCCGACGGAACCTGCACGGCCAACTACGCCTTTCACATGGCACTCGCCGAGTGGAACGAGCGCAATCGCGCCGATCTCTCGGCCATGCGCGAGGCGGGCGTATCGTCGTTCAAGACCTACTTTGCCTACGATCATCTGCGCCTGGACGATGCCGAGACGCTCGAGGTGCTGGAGGAGCTCAAGCGTATTGGCGGCATACTGTGCGTGCATTGCGAGAACGGTACGCTGGTGAATGAGCTACAGAAGCGCGTGTTTGAGCAGGGGATTCATGGCCCCGAGGGCCATGCGCTCAGCCGTCCGGACGTGTGCGAGGCCGAGGCAGTGAGCCGTCTGCTGTATCTGGCGCACCTGGCCGGCGACGCACCGGTCAACGTGGTACACCTTTCGACCAAGCTGGGGCTCGAGGCCATTCGCGCTGCCAAGGCGCGCGGGCAGAAGAACATCTATGTCGAGACCTGCCCTCAGTATCTGATGCTCGACGATACGTGCTACTTGGAGCAGGGCGAGGACGGCTTTGCGGGTGCCAAGTATGTGATGAGCCCGCCGCTGCGCCATGCGGGTGACCGTGCGGCATTGCGCGAGGCGCTTGTGGCCGGCGAGATCGATACGATTGCGACCGACCACTGCAGCTTTAACCTGCACGGGCAAAAGAACCGCGGACGCGACGACTTCCGCGCGATTCCCAACGGCGGGCCCGGTGTGGAGCATCGCCCCGTCGCGATCGCTACGAGCTTTGAGGGGCAGCTGGGCCCCGAGGATCTGTGCCGCTTGATGAGCGAGAACCCGGCGCGCGTCTTTGGTATGTATCCGCACAAGGGCTGTCTTGCCGAGGGCTCCGATGCCGACGTGTGCGTGTGGGATCCCCAGGCGCGCTGGACCATTCGCGCGGCGACGCAGCATCAGGCTGTGGACTACACGCCGCTCGAGGGTTTTGAGGCACATGGCCGCGCCAAGGCCGTGTTTGTGAACGGCGTGCTGGCTGCACGCGACGGCGAGCCCACCGGAGCCCAACCCGGCCGCTACGTCCCCCGCTAACAGAAAGGGCGCCGGATTCCCTTCGCAGTTGCGGTGAAATAGTTCCTGTTTAGCCGCCAAATAGGCCGTTTCAGGAACTATTCCACCGCAACTTATATGTCTGGTGGGGCAGCGCCGGCTACTTGAGGCTGGTGGCGATGAGGGGGCGGCCGAGGGCGGCCTCGAAGTGATCTGCCATCGTTGGATCGGCAAGCGTGTCGGCTTGGTTGAGCATGACACGTGCGGTGCTGAGTCCCAGCGCCTGCATCTCGGCATTGAGCACCTGGGCGACGCGCTCGGGCGTGGCGATGTCGGTAGGCCCGCAGCCGCAGCGCTCGCAGAAGAGCTCGGGGCGGTGGACAACCTCGGCGACGGGCTTGCCCAGCCCCGAGGCGCCGACGACCCAGACAACGTTTGCCGTGGCGGCGGGAATTACCGGCTCCCAGGCGGCATGCGCCTTGAGCGGGAGTCGCTTGCTGCCGTCCGCCTCGGCCAACACATAGTCAAAGCGCTGCGCCAGCTCGTTGAGCGGCTCGGCGGGGGCGGAGAGCTTGCCTGTCTCCGGGTTCAAAACACCCGCCTGGCAGATACTTCCGCGGACAAGTCCCGCGCATGCCTCGCAGGTGCAGCCGGGAACATGTAGGGCCCCCGGCTTCCAAGGCGCGGCGTCCAGGCGACGGCTCGACCCGTCCCATGGCACGCCGGCGACGGGAAACATGTGCGTGGTGGTACAGAGGAGCACGCGGCCGCCGGTGCGCATGAGCTCGAGACCCAGCGTCTTCAGCAGCGTCGACTTGCCGCCACTGCCGATAATCGCGGTAATGCCCGGCTCGATCCTGAGCGCAGAGGCAAGATTGCCGCTAACCGTTTTCATCTGTTCACCGCCGTATAATACTGTGATAATAAATAATCATCAGAGTAGCGGTCGAACCGCTTTTGCTCTGCTCAAACCGTAGCACAGGGAGGTGCCCCGGGAATGCTCGTTTATGTTCGCGGCGCCGGCGATATCGCCACGGGCGTCGCCGCTCGCTTGGTGCGCTCCGGCGTGTCGGTCGTTATGGCCGATATCGCGGTTCCCACGTGCATCCGTCGCACAATCTGTTTTTGCGAGGCCATTCGCCTGGGCGAGGTCGAGGTCGAAGGCATTCGCGCTCGCTTGGCACAGACGCCGGCTGAGGCGCTTGCGATTACCGAGGCTGGAGACGTCGCCGTTGTAGTGGACCCCCAGGCCAAGATGCTCGGCGAGTTGAAACCCGCGGCTGTGGTCGACGCGATTTTGGCTAAGCGCAACTTGGACACCACGCGCGACATGGCGCCTGCCGTCATCGCCGTGGGGCCGGGCTTTACCGCGCCGGTTGACTGCGACGCCGTGGTCGAGACCATGCGCGGGCATTTTCTCGGCCGTGTCATTACCCAAGGTTCGCCCCAGCCCAACACGGGCGTGCCGGGTGTCATCGCCGGCTATGGCAAGGAACGTGTTATCCACAGCCCCGCCGCCGGCGTGTTTCGGTCCGACCGCGCAATCGGCGACATCGTGAGCGCCGGAGACGTGATTGGCTACGCGGGCGATACGCTCATGTGCACGCAGATCGATGGCTGTCTGCGCGGGCTTTTGGCGAACGGCGTGCAGGTGACTGAGGGCTTTAAATGCGCCGATGTCGATCCGCGCGGCGATGCCAGCTATATCAACTACATTTCGGACAAGGCGACGTCGGTCGGCGGCGGCGTGCTCGAGGCACTCGCTATGCTCACCGATGTCTTTAGAGGATAGAAGGCGGCAATGGAAAAGCTCGATGTGGTGAATGCGGCGCTTGCCGCCCTGCGTGCTGGCGAGACGTGCGAGCTGGTGGTAGTGGCCGGTACGGCGGGGTCATCACCGCGCGGCGTGGGCGCCTGGATGGCCGTCTTTGCCGATGGTAGCCAAGCGGGCACCATCGGCGGCGGCAAGATTGAGCTCTTTGCGCTGGACGAGGCGCGCGAGCTCCTGAGCGCGGGACAGTCGCGTCTGGTCCGCTACACCATGGGCGGCGAGAACTCCGATACCGGTATGATCTGCGGCGGGGCCATCTGCCTATGCTACCTGCACCTGGACGCGACCAAGGCACCGTTGTTCCAGGAGATTGCCAATGTGCTGGCGTATCGCCGCATCGGCGACTTCGTCATCGACTTTGAGCCGTTTATCGCGAGCGCGCTCGAGGGCGATGTGGCCGAGTACCATGGCGAGGCATCGCGCCATACCATTGCAGGCTGCCCCGAGCTTTCGCTGGTGGAGGAGGGGAGTAAGGTCACCTACACCAACGCGGCCTCCGAGATTCCCGCGGCGCACATCGAGACGCTCTGCCCCGAGGGCCTGACCTATATCTTTGGCTGCGGCCACGTGGGCGCTGCGACGGCGCGGGTGCTCACGGCGGCGGGCTTTGCCGTCGTGGCTTGCGACGACCGCCCCGGCACGCTGACCCCCGAATGGGTGCCCGGTGTCTACGACCGTCGTCTGGTCGACTACAAGAACCTGGGCGAGCAGTGCCCCATCGGCCCGCGCGACCTAGTGGTCGTCGCCACAGCAGGTCACAAGTCCGATATCGACGTGGTGATTCAGGCCATGCGTGCCAAGCCTGCCTATCTGGGTTGCCTGGGTTCGCGCCGCAAGACGGCCTTTGTGCGCGCCCGCCTGGAGCAGGAGGGCTTTACGCAGGAGCAAATCGACGAGCTGCACCTGCCGATCGGAGTCGCCATCGAGGCCGAGGACCCCGAGGAGATCGCCATCTCCATCGCTGCCGAGATGATCCACCTGCGCCGCACCAAGCTCGTCCCCCGCAAGCGCTAATCGCATCCCCATATATGAGTTGCGGTGAAATACGGACTGTTTAAGCTAGCTAAGCTGTCAAACAGTCCCTATTTCACCGCAACTGCTTTTTGGGACCAATTTGTGCGGGGGAGTTGTGGAGTTGTGCAGGCAGACGAGGTTTTTCTGGAAATACGTACCCAATGCGCGTATAGTACCGATTGTTTTGTCGGCTCCTGCTGCGTCGAGTCCAAACCGCAAAATGCCATGAGCGGCGCGGATGCAGCCAGGAGGCACGAGGACAACCCACCGTGGCCACGCCCCGTGCTTAAAACCCCAAGAAGGAGTGAACAATGGCAGAAGAGAAGTATGTGCCGCGTCTGAAGACCAAGTACAACAACGAGGTCAAGCAGCAGCTTCAGGACAAGTTCCAGTACGAGAACGTCATGATGATCCCCAAGTTTGAGAAGATCGTCGTGAACATGGGCGTCGGCGAGGCCGCTACCGATTCCAAGGCCATCGACGGTGCCGTGCGCGACCTGCGCGCCATCACCGGCCAGCAGCCGATGATCACCCGTGCCCGCAAGTCCATCGCTACCTTCCGCCTGCGCGCTGGTATGCCGATCGGCTGCAAGGTTACCCTGCGTGGCGACCGTATGTGGGAGTTCTTCGATCGTCTGACCTCCGTCGCGATCCCCCGTATCCGCGACTTCCGCGGCATCTCCGCCAAGAGCTTCGACGGCCGTGGTAACTTCTCCATGGGCGTCACCGAGCAGCTCATCTTCCCCGAGATCGACTTCGACTCCGTCGATCACCAGCGTGGTATGGACATCACTTTCGTGACCACCGCCAACACCGATGAGGAGGCCAAGGCCCTTCTGGACGCCTTCGGTTTCCCGTTCAAGAAATAGGTTCACCTGCCCTATAAGCGCCGTTCCCACAAGGGGGCGGCGCTTGGGGCGAACAATACTCTATGTGAGGAGGATATAAGTGGCTAAGACATCGATGATCGTCAAGTGCAATCGCAAGCAGAAGTTCTCTACTCGTGAGTACACGCGCTGCCAGCGCTGCGGCCGTCCGCACTCTGTGTACCGCAAGTTCGGCCTGTGCCGTGTCTGCTTCCGTGAGCTTGCACTCAAGGGCGAGCTTCCCGGCGTTAAGAAGGCCAGCTGGTAAGTCACTACCAGCGTTTCAAGCATCCGTTTGGAACAGGGAAAACGCGCTAGTTAGGCTTTGCCGTTAAGGGCGGCGAAGAACCAAGAGCACGTGTTCATCAAGAACGAAGGAGAATCTGTATGAACCTTACAGACCCGATCGCAGATATGCTTACGCGCATCCGTAACGCTAACTCTGTGAACAAGGCCACGGTCTCCATGCCGAGCAGCAAGAAGCTCGTCGAGATCGCTCGTGTTCTGCACGAGGAGGGCTACATCGAGGGCTACGATGTCGAGGACACCGTTCCCCAGAAGACTCTGCACATCACGCTTAAGTATGGTCCCAAGAAGGCTAAGGTCATCAACGGCATCCGCCGCATTTCCAAGCCGGGCCTGCGTAAGTACACCGGCGTTGCCGACATGCCCCGCGTGCGCGGTGGCCTTGGTACCGCCATTATTTCCACCAGCCATGGCGTCATGACCGACCGCGATGCTCGCAAGCACAACGTCGGCGGCGAGATCATCGCTTACGTCTGGTAATTCGCTCGGTAGGTAGAAGGAAAGGAGATCACCGTGTCTCGTATCGGTAATAAGCCTGTCCAGATTCCCGCCGGAGTCGAAGTGGCAGTCAACGGCAACAACGTTGTCGTCAAGGGCCCCAAGGGCCAGCTCGAGCTCGATGTCTTTGAGAAGCTCGCTATCAACGTCGAGGACAACGTCCTCACCGTTTCCCGTCCCGACGACGAGCGTGAGACCCGTGCCCGCCACGGCCTCACCCGCGCCCTCATCCACAACATGGTTGTTGGCGTTTCCGAGGGCTTCGAGAAGAAGCTCGAGCTCGCCGGCGTCGGTTACCGCGTGCAGCAGAAGGGCAAGAACCTCGAGTTCTCCCTGGGCTTCTCGCACCCCGTGATCGTCGAGGCTCCCGAGGGCATCACCTTCGAGGTTCCCGACAACACCCACGTGAACGTCAAGGGTATCAACAAGCAGCAGGTCGGTCAGATCGCCGCTGAGATCCGCGGCCATCGTCCTCCCGAGCCTTACAAGGGCAAGGGTATCCACTACGTTGGCGAGCACATCCGCCGCAAGCTGGGTAAGGCCGCCAAGTAGTCGTAACCGACTCACTCGCATAAGACCAGCACCCCGTCAGGTGCTGGCAAGATCAACCTTTTTAGGAGTTTACGTATGAACAAGCATAAGGCGAAGCTGGAAGGCCTCAAGCGTCGTCAGCGTCGTGTTCGCGGCAAGGTCTCGGGTACCGCCGAGCGTCCGCGTCTTCGCGTGACCCGTACTAACGCCAACATCTATGCCCAGATCATCGACGACAGCAAGGGCTCCAGCCTGACGCTCGTCTCCGCCTCGACCCTCGAGGCCGAGTTCAAGGGCACCCACACCTCGAACAAGGAGGCTGCGGAGAAGGTCGGTCAGCTCGTTGGCAAGCGCGCCATCGAGGCCGGCATCACCAAGGTCGCCTTCGATCGCGGTGGCCGTATCTACCATGGCCGCGTCAAGGCCCTCGCCGACGGTGCTCGTGCCGCCGGTCTCGAGTTCTAGGAGGTATGTAGCACATGGCTCGTAATCAGAAGCAGCAGCGCGAGGCCTCCGAGTTCGAGGAGCGCGTCGTTTACATCAACCGCGTGTCGAAGACCGTCAAGGGTGGTCGTCGCATGAGCCTCGTCGCTCTCGTCGTCGTTGGCGACGGCAAGGGCAACGTCGGCGTTGGCATGGGCAAGTCCGCTGAGGTGCCCCTGGCCATCTCCAAGGCGTCTCTCGATGCCAAGAAGAACATGTTCCACGTGCCGGTGACCGAAGAGGGCACCATCCCGCACGAGGTTCTCGGTCACTTTGGTGCCGGCCGCATCATCATCAAGCCCGCTGTCGAGGGTACCGGCGTTATCGCCGGCGGCGCTGTGCGTCCCCTCTTCGAGCTTGCTGGCATCAAGAACGTCCTGTCCAAGTCCCTCGGTACCGACAACGGCCTCAACATCATTAAGGCTGCCGTCGAGGGCCTCAAGGAGCTCTCCAGCCCTGAGGACGTCGCGGCTCGCCGTGGCCTGACGGTCTCCGAGATGTTCGTCGGTAAGGAGAACTAAGCATGGCTGACACCATCAAGATCAAGCAGGTCCGCAGCACCAACGGTTGCAAGCAGGACCAGGTCCGTACTGTCCGTGCCCTCGGTCTCCACAGGATCCGCGAGGTTCGCGAGATTGCTGACAACGAGTCCGTCCGCGGCATGATCTTCAAGGTCAAGCACCTTGTCGAGATTGTAGAGGAGTAGCAAATGCAGCTTCACGATCTTACTCCCGCGCCCGGTTCCACCAAGAACCGCAAGCGCGTCGGCCGTGGCAATTCTTCGGGTCACGGCACCACTTCTGGCCGCGGCCAGAAGGGCCAGGGTTCCCGCTCTGGCGGCACCAAGGGTGCCGGCTTCGAGGGTGGCCAGACTCCGCTGGCTATGCGCCTGCCCAAGCTTCCGGGCTTCCGCAACCCCCGTCGTATCGAGTACACCGCTGTCAACGTTGAGCGTCTCGAGCGTAAGTTCGAGGACGGCGCTGTAATCGACGGTGCCGCTCTTAAGGCCGCTCGCATCACCAAGAGTGAGTTCGAGCCCGTCAAGGTGCTCGGCAATGGTGAGCTCACCAAGAAGTTCACGGTCAAGGTCGACAAGGTCAGCGCTTCTGCGCAGGCCAAGATCGAGGCCGCCGGCGGAAAGGTCGAGCTGCCGTGCTAAATGGTCTTAAGAATGCTTTCCGCATCAAAGAACTGCGCGAAAAGATTCTTTTTACCATAGCTATGCTCGTCGTGTACCGCATTGGTGCGCACGTTCCTGTGCCCGGCATTCCCTTCCAGGGGATGCTGGGCCTTTTCTCGACCGGGAGCAACTCGGTCGCCGCAGGTGCTATGGCCCTCCTGAATCTTTTCTCTGGTGGCGCGTTGAGCTATGTCTCGGTGTTCTCTTTGGGCATCATGCCGTACATCACGAGCTCGATTATCCTCCAGATGCTCCAGGCCGTCGTGCCTTCCCTGCACGAGCTTGCCCGCGAGGGCGAGGTCGGTCAGACCAAGATTACGCAGTATTCGCGTTACCTCACCTTGGCTCTGGCTATCCTCAACTCCGTGGGTTACCTCTTCCTCTTTAAGAGCTTCGGCATTAGCTTCAACGGTGCCGGTGCTCCCGAGATCATCTTCGACCTCATGATCGTCGGCACGCTCACCGCGGGCGCCATGCTGATCATGTGGATTGGTGAGCTCATCACCCAGCGCGGTATCGGCAATGGCATGTCGCTGATCATCTTCGCGAACATCATGGCCGGTCTTCCGCAGGCGATCTTCTCCAGCACCGAGGGTAACGCCGGTGGCATCATCACCATGGTGATCATCTGCGCCATCATCCTGCTGGTCATCCCGCTGATTGTTTTCCTTGAGCGCGGCCAGCGCCGCATCCCGGTCTCCTACGCCAAGCGCGTCGTGGGCCGTCGCATGATGGGTGGCCAGACCACCTACCTGCCCATCAAGGTCAACACCGCGGGCGTCGTGCCGATCATCTTCGCTTCGGCGCTGCTGTACTTCCCGGCCCAGATTGCCGTGTTCTTCCCCGGCATCGGCTGGATTCAGGCAGTTGCCTCCGCACTTTCGACCGGTTGGCTCAACTGGGTGCTTAACGTTGTCCTCATCGTGTTCTTCGCGTACTTCTACACCTCCATGGTGTTCAACCCCGATGACACGGCCGACAACCTTAAGAAGCAGGGCGGCTTTATTCCGGGCGTCCGTCCGGGTAGGGCTACCGCGGCCTACATCAAGAACGCGCTCAACAAGATCACGCTTCCCAGCGCTGTCTTTTTGGCGCTCATCGCCATCGTGCCTTCGATCATCTTCTCCTTTACGGGCAACCAGCTGATCCAGGCATTTGGCGGCACGTCCATCCTCATCATGGTCGGCGTCGTGCTCGACACGGTCGACAAGCTCGAAGGCCAGATCAAGATGTATGATTACGATGGATTCTTTAAATAGGCTAGAGGAGGATTGCTCATGAACCTCGTATTGCTCGGAGCTCCGGGTGCCGGCAAGGGCACCGTCGCACAGGAGCTCGTCGCCGAGTTCGGCGTCGCTCACATTTCCACGGGCGACCTGCTGCGTGCTGCCGTCAAGGGTGGCACCGAGCTTGGTATTCAGGCTAAGAAGTACATGGACGCCGGCGAGCTCGTTCCCGACCAGCTCGTGATCGACCTTGTCAAGGAGCGCCTTGCCGCCGATGACGCCCAGCAGGGCTTCATCCTCGACGGTTTCCCGCGCAACACTGCCCAGGCTGTGACGCTCGATTCCGAGCTCTCCGCTCTGGGTCGCGAGATCGACTGCGCCCTTCTGGTCGACGTGGCCCCCGAGGTCATCATCGACCGTCTGTCTTCGCGTCGCACCTGCCGCGCCTGCGGTTACACCGGCACTGCTGCCGATGCTACCTGCCCCAAGTGCGCCGGCGAGATGTATCAGCGCGACGACGACAAGCCCGAGACCATCAAGAACCGTCTCGACGTCTACGAGAAGTCCACGAGTCCGCTCGTCGACTACTATCGTGGCCAGGGTCTGCTCAAGTCGGTCAACGGTGACCAGGCTCGCGAGACCGTGTACGGGGATGTCAAAGAGGCTCTCGGTCTATGATCAAGATTAAGTCTGCAACGCAAATCGAGCAGATGAAGAAGGCAGGAGCGCTATCTAAGATGGCGCTCCGCCACGTTGGAGCCATGGTGCGCCCCGGCGTTTCGACTTTTGAGCTCGATCAGCTCGCGGAGCAGATTATCCGCATGCATGGTGGCACCCCGGCCTTTAAGGGTTACGGCGGGTTCCCCGGTACCATTTGCGCATCGATTAACGATGCCGTGGTGCACGGTATTCCCAATCCTGACATGATCCTGCGCGATGGCGATATCATCTCCATCGATACGGGTGCCGTTGTCGACGGTTGGGTCGGCGATAACGCTTGGACGTTTTTTGTCGGCACACCCACGCCCGAGGCCAAGGCCCTGTGCGAGGTTACGCGCGATTGCCTTAAGGCTGCCATCGAGCAGGCTGTTCCCGGTAACCATATCGGGGACGTCGGTTATGCCGTTCAGTCCCTCGCTGAGTCTCACGGTTACGGCGTGCTTCGCGACTATGTGGGCCATGGCATTGGCCGCGTGATGCACGAGGACCCCAACGTTCCTAACTATGGAAAGAAGGGGAGGGGCGTTCGCCTCCAGGCCGGCATGGTCATTGCCATCGAGCCGATGGTTACGATGGGTTCCAACCATGTGAGCACGGGCTCCGACGGTTGGATCGTCACGACCAACGACCACCTGCCCGCCGCGCACTACGAGAACACCGTCGCCATTACCAATGACGGTCCGGTGATTATCACCACCGACGCGCAAGGCGCTTGGTGCTCCTTGCAAGGCGGCGAGATGTAGAGGCTGCGTTCAAATTCGTCGGCATTTACATTTCAAAGTAACAAGTTCCATTTAGTTGTGGAGCCATTACGAAGTTATTACGATACGTGCACGCGTATTGTAGAATACTCAATCGCTGTCGTTTTCTAGAGAAAGATGATTGCTTGTGAAGAAGGAAGACGCAATTGAGCTCGAGGGTACGGTAAAGGAACCGCTGCCCAACGCCATGTTTAAGGTTGAGCTCGAGAACGGTCATTCGGTTCTGTGCAACATTTCCGGCAAGATCCGAATGAATTACATCCGTATTCTCCCCGGTGACAGGGTTGTCGTGGAGCTTTCCCCGTACGACCTGACCCGCGGCCGCATCACCTATCGCTATAAATAGCGGCACGCATACACGCACTCCTTTTCCGACTGCAGGCTTAGCTCAACCTACGGTCGGATTGTGTGTGAAGACCAGCCATAGTTTTAAACGCCTGCGGCTGGGCGAGTAGATAGTAGGGAAGTAGTTTGAGCGCTACCGAAAGGAAGAACGATGAAGGTACGTCCTTCGGTCAAGAAGATGTGCGATAAGTGCAAAATCATTAGGCGCCATGGCAAGGTCCTCGTCATTTGCGAGAACCCCCGTCATAAGCAGCGTCAGGGTTAAGAGAGGAGACTACGTTGGCCCGTATTAATGGTGTCGACCTCCCGCGTGAGAAGCGCGTTGAGATCGGTCTGACCTACATTTACGGCATCGGCCGCACCACTGCGACGAAGATTTGCGTCGAGTGCAACGTTAACGTGGATACGCGCGTTAAGGACCTCACCGAGGATGAGGTTAACGCCATCCGCGATTATATCGACAAGAACCAGATCATGGTTGAGGGCGACCTCCGCCGTGAGCGCAACCAGAACGTCAAGCGCCTTATGGACATCGGCTGCAACCGCGGCCTTCGTCACCGCAAGGGCCTCCCGGTCCGCGGCCAGCGCACCCACACTAACGCTCGTACCCGCAAGGGCCCGAAGCGTCAGATCGGTGCTAAGAAGAAGAAATAAGGAGCGCTAGATAGATGGCTACTGCTAAGAAGAACGTTCGCGCTGCCCGTCTGAAGCGCGCGGACCGTAAGAACATTTCCGTGGGCCAGGCTCACATTCGTTCTACGTTCAACAACACGATCGTTTCGATCACCGATCCCCAGGGCAACGTCATTTCCTGGAAGTCGGCTGGCCAGGTGGGCTTCAAGGGCTCCCGTAAGTCCACGCCGTTCGCTGCCCAGATGGCTGCCGAGGCTGCTGCCAAGCAGGCCATGGAGCACGGTATGAAGAAGGTTTCCGTCTTCGTCAAGGGCCCCGGCTCCGGTCGTGAGACCGCCATCCGCTCCCTCCAGGCTGCTGGCCTCGAGGTCTCGAGCATCCAGGACAAGACCCCCATCCCGCACAACGGCTGCCGCCCCAAGAAGCGTCGCCGCGTGTAACTGAAAGGATCGTATCAATATGGCAATCGACAGGACTCCTGTTCTTAAGCGCTGCCGTCAGCTCGGGATTGATCCCGCTGAGCTCGGTTACAGCAGCAAGAAGGAATCTATCCGTCAGCCCAAGCGCCGTCGCAAGGAATCTGAGTACGGCATGCAGCTGCGCGAGAAGCAGAAGGTCAAGTTCATCTATGGCGTTCTGGAGAAGCAGTTCCACGGCTACTTCAACAAGGCCCGTAAGATGAACGGCGTCACCGGTGAGAACCTCATGATCATCCTTGAGTCTCGCCTCGACAACGTTGTCTTCCGTCTTGGCTTCGCCCGCACCCGCAAAGAGGCTCGTCAGTCCGTCCGTCACGGTCACTTTACCGTGAACGGCAAGCGCGTGGACATCCCGTCCTACCGCGTCAAGGCCGGCGACGTCGTCGCTGTCGGTGAGAAGTTCCGTGACCTCCTCCCCATCAAGGAGGCTCTGATTTCCTCCGAGCGTTTCGAGGTCCCTGGCTGGCTCGAGGTCGATATCGAGAAGCTGTCTGGTAACGTGCTCGCTCTGCCGACGCGTGAGCAGATCAGCGGTGATATCAACGAGCAGCTCATCGTCGAGCTCTACTCTAAGTAGTCCATCCGGGCTGCTGAGGCTGGAGGTAATACATGTCAGAATTCATTAGGCCTCAGGTTCAGGTCGAAGAGATTAACGAGACGTCTGCTCGTGTCTCCGTTGAGCCGCTCGAGCGTGGCTACGGCGATACACTGGGTAACTCCCTTCGTCGCGTTCTTCTGTCCTCGCTCGAGGGTGCCGCCGTCGAGGCTATTCAGATCGATGGCGCGCAGCACGAGTTCATGACCATCCCTAACATGGTCGAGGATGTCACCGACATCGTCCTGAATGTCAAGGGTCTTGTCTTCAGGGCTCTCGGCACGACCGACGAGGCGACCGCCACCATTTCGGTTGACGGCCCCTGCGAGGTCACCGGTGCGGACTTCTTTATTCCGTCCGAGTTTGAGCTGGTCAACCCCGAGCAGCACATCGCTACGCTCACCGAGGGTGGCCATCTCACCATGAGCATGCGCATCGGCTATGGCCGCGGCTATGTCTCTGGCGAGGCTAACAAGCGCGACAACGATCCCATCGGTGTGATCCACGTCGACTCGTTGTACTCGCCGGTGTCCCGTTGCGCCAAGCTCGTTGAGGCTTGCCGTGTCGGTCAGCACACCGACTACGACCGCCTTGTCCTCGAGATCGAGACCAACGGCTCCATCGCTCCGCGCGACGCCGTGGTCCAGGCTGCCAATATCATTAACCAGCATATGGCTGCCTTTATGAACCTTGCCGAGACCCCCGAGGTCGAGGAGGAGGCTTCGATCTTCGCTCCCGAGGTCACCAACGACAACGCCGAGCTGGACAAGCAGATTGAGGATCTGGACCTTTCCGTCCGTTCCTACAACTGCCTTAAGCGTGCCAGCATTCACTCGGTCCGTCAGCTCGTTGAGTTCTCGGAGAACGATCTGCTCAACATCCGTAACTTCGGTGTTAAGTCGATCGAGGAAGTGAAGGACAAGCTTGAGTCCATGGGCCTGAGCCTGAAGGCTTAATGCTTCGCATATTTGAGGAGAAACTAGACCATGCGTCACAACGTTAAGAAGGGCCTGAAGCTCGGCACCGATGCGAGCCACACCAAGGCCATGAAGAAGAGCCTGGCCAAGGCCCTCTTCGAGAACGACCGCATCAAGACCACCGAGACCCGCGCTAAGGCGCTGCGTTCGGTCGTCGATCCGATCATCACCTGGGCCAAGAAGGGCGACCTGCACTCTCGTCGTCTGGCCATCGCCAAGCTCGGCGATAAGCAGCTCGTTGCCGAGATCTTCGACAAGGCTGCCCAGGGCATGTGGCAGGACCGCAACGGCGGTTACACCCGCATCATGAAGCTCGGTAACCGTAAGGGCGACAACGCTCCTATTGTTATCATGGAGCTCGTCACCGAGCCTTGCACGCCTAAGGCCAAGAAGGCTGCTCCGGCCCCCAAGAAGGCCGCTGCTCCCAAGAAGGTCGAGGCCGTCGAGGAGGCTCCTGCTGAGGAGACCGCTGAGTAGACAATCCGTCTGCATAGGCTATATTCGAGGGGTACGTTCGCGTACCCCTCTTTTTTTGTCGCAATACCGTTGATTGTTTGTTGGGAGCGCCCATGACCGCGCCGTCTGATTTCAATTCGATTCCTGAGCTCGATGCCACGCTCGTATTCCGTGTTGCCTATGATGGCTCGTCCTATAGCGGATTTGCCGAGCAGCCGGGCCAGACGACCGTTGCGGGCGAGTTACGCCGTGCTATCGAGACGCTGCTACGCCGCCCGATCGATCTGACGTGTGCGGGGCGTACCGATGCCGGTGTGCATGCGGTGGCTCAGTACATTAGCGTACCCGTAACGGACGCTGAGCTTGCTCTGACGCGCCGTAGGTGGCTGAGGGCTATGGATGCCCTCCTGCCCAAAGATATCGCCATAAACGAGGTCTACAAGGCCCGTAAGGGCTTTTCTGCTCGCTTTGACGCGCGGTCCCGTACGTATACGTACCGTATTGCCGATCGCGATGCGCGCCCCGTGCTCTCGCGCGGTGCGGTGTGGTGGCATCGCTACCCCCTGGACGTCGAGGCGATGTCTGCGGCCTGCCCTGCGCTTTTGGGCGAGCAGGACTTTAAGAGCTTTTGCAAGGTGGCGTCTGCCGTGGGCAAGCCCACGCACCGCTGCGTGATGCGCGCCGAGTTTGGCCACGAGGTCGCTTTTGGCGAGGATATCCTGACGTTTACCATCGAGGGCAACGCATTTTTACATTCGATGGTGCGCACTATCGTGGGCACGCTCGTGGAGATCGGCATGCATCGTCGCGATCCCGAGTGGATGCGCGAGGTCATTGATGCCTGCGACCGTACCGCTGCGGGTCCCACGGCGCCTGCCTGCGGCCTTACGTTTATGGGTGTGGATTACGGCCCCGACGAGCTTGTCGTACTCGACTAGGGGAGTGCTCGACGCGTCCGTACCTGGCACATACTATGTGTGAGCTGCGCGTGTGCAACATCTGTTCTTGGCGTGCAGCATGTTAGGTGACTCGTTGCTTTTATGGCTCGGGTGTACCATGAACGACAGTTTGATTTGGCGCTATCGAGAGGATGGAAAACTTGGTTCGACGTTGTTCGCATCCGCGACTTTCGGTGATCCTTATTGTTGAGGGTTCGCCCAGCTATGCGATGCGTGCGCTCGAGAGCGTCCAGAACCAAGACCTCTATGATTTGCAGATTGTCATCGTATGCCGCGATGTTGCACCGGGTGTGCGCCATTCGCTCGAGGTTGCCGCCGGCAGAGATATTCACATCGATTTGATTGACGTCGAGGATTCGGCGCGCGGAGCATGTCTCAAGGCCGGTTTTGCCGCCTCGCGTGGATTGCAGATTGTTGCCATGAACGCCGACGAGTGGTTTGCCCCACAGTCCCTTTCCAAGATGGTCGACGTTGCGTGCGATGCTGCGGCAGACATGGTGATTCCCACGGCATCGCTCGACCGCTACGATGCTCATCGTGAGCGCCATTCGCGTGTACTGGATGCCACCTCTCTTGCGATCGATGACCGTGCTTCATTGGCGGCCGGTCTGTCTCAAATGATTTCCGGCGGCCTGATTGCCCAGACTCCCGGTGTGATGTACAGCCGCTCGCTGTTCGAGACGTGTTTGTCGCGCGACCGTGCGTTTCGCTCGATTGGGTTTATGACATGCGCTCTTTCGCAGGCGCAATGCATATCCGGGTGCGGTGACGCCTGTTTCCATGCGGTGGCGCCACGGCTTACAGATGCTTTTGACCCCACATTGTTTGCCAAGCTTACCGATGACGCCCGGGCGCTCGACGAGCTTATTGATTCGCTGGCAGAGGCGAACGGTGACGCGCAGCTAAAGGTGGCGAGCCATATGTTTTACTTCGCCGGGCTGGTCGCCTGCATCGAAAATTTGTGCTTGAGCCCGCATGGGGTTTCTTCAATTGAGCGTTCCGCTCGTATGCGTGATATGCTCGAGGCATCTCGAACTCGTCAGATGGCTGCGGCACTCAAGGATAACCATCGTGGACTCGGCTTGTTGTTTGGACCGATTGCCAGTGCCAAACCTACGCGTTGCGTGATGTATACGCATCTGGCCGCTTTTTTTAACCGGACGGGCGTCAAAACTGCTTAAGACGGCTATTTTCGAAACAATCTTGCATGGAATTGTTTCGAAATGCGTTCTTATTCACAAATACCCTCAAATAGCGCTAAACTATTCAATTACTGATTGATTGTCTCCGCCATCTATGGAGTGAGGTTTAGTATGGCTAAAAAACGCAATGGGCGCCAGGATGCCATCAGAGATATCGTGCGCAACAAGGATGTTCGCACACAGCGCGTGCTGGTGGACGAGCTTCGTGCCATGGGGTTTGATTGCACGCAGGCGACCGTTTCGCGCGACATTGCCGATATGGGGCTGCGCAAGCTCCCCGAGGGTATCTATGTCCTGGCCGAGGACTTGCATCTGCAGCGTATGGTTTCCGAACTGGTAACGGGCGTTCTGCGCACCGACAACTTGGTTATGATCAAGGCTCAGCCCGGTACCGCTTCGGGCATTGCCGCTGCGGTCGATGCCGCCGAGCTGCCCGACGTGCTCGGTTCGCTCGCCGGTAACGACACCATCTTGGTTATCGCCCAGACCGCCGAGGACGGCGAGCGCCTGGAGGCCCTCATCAACAAGCTGAGCAACTCTCGTAAGTAGGCAAGGCGGCGCGTGAGGATAGCGCCGTACGAGCGCATATAGCGACTTTTATGGGGCGTCGACGATGGTCGGCGCCCTTTTTTATTGTCGCATCGTGTTGGGGCGCATGCGAGGTTCCTCGTGACAAAAAGGCGCCCGAGCAGCATTTGAACTGCTCGGGCGCCTTTGATTGGCTATGGCTGGGTGCCTACTGACCCGTAGAGGGATCGGGCGTGGGCGTAGGCGTAGGCGTTGGAGTGGGGGAGCCACCCTCGCCGCCGCCTTCGCCACCGCTACCGTCGCCGCCCGTCGAGCCGCCGGTCGTGCCGGTGCCACCGGTGGTTTCGCCGCCCGTGGTCTCGGTGGTCGTGGTGGTCGTCGTCGTGGTCGTGGTGGTCTCTTTCTCGTCCTCTTCGTTCTCGTCCTTGGACTCTTCCTTCTTGGCGTTGTTGGTGCCGTAGAACTTCCAGACGTTGTTGTTCTTATACGTTGGGGCAGTGCCCGTCGGGAACTCCTCGCGGTCGGTGCCGGCAAGGACGGTGTTCATGAACTTCTTAAAGACGGGCAGGTTGGTGCTGTCGCCCAGCAGGTCCGTGCCGTACTTTTGGATGGGAATCTCACCTGCGGAGTAGCCGGTCCACAGGGCGCATGCCAGTTGCGGGGTATAGCCGCAGAACCACAGGTTGGTGGTGTTGTCGGTGGTACCCGTCTTGCCGGCATAGGGCTGGTTCACGCTCAGAGCGCCGGCGGCACCCGTGCCGCTGCCCTGCATGACTCCGGTCAGGACGTCGGTCACTGCCGCGGCCTCGCCGGCGGAGAGCACCTGCGAGGGGTTATCGGTGTGCTGGTACAGTACCGAGCCAGTGCGCGAATCAATCTCGGTGATGGCGATCGGCTGGCGATAGTAACCGCCGTTGGCAAACGTGGCATAGGCCGCGGCCATCTCGAGCGGCGAGATGGAGCCGGTGCCGAGCGTCATGACGGGAACGTCCTCGATATTGTCCTTAGAAGGATCGATGCCGAGCTTTTTGACGAGCGACATGATCTTGTTATTGCCGATGGCCTCTGCAACCTGGATATAGCCGGTGTTGGAGGAGTATGCCGTAGCCTGCTTGAGCGTAATGGTGCCGTAGCTTTGGTTGGCGTAGTTTTGCACCTCGGTCGTGGTGCCCTTGGCTTTGAGCGGCGAGTTGCAGTTGAGGGTGACGTTGGGGTTCATGCCGTTTTGGATGGCAGTGGCCAGCGTAAAGGCCTTAAACGTGGAGCCCACGGGACGCTTGGCCGTGGCGTGGTTCACGTGGTTCTCGTCGGCGTTATAGTCGTAGCCGCCCACCATACACTTGATGTAGCCGGTCTTGGGGTCGACGACGACCATGCCCATGTCCAGGCCGTCGAGCGAAAGCGTGTCGAGCTGGGCGCGCACGGCCTCCTCGGCAGTCTGCTGCATCGTGGGGTCGATGGTGGTCTTGACGGTTAGGCCGCCCTTAAACAGCACGTCGGTGGAGAACTCCTGCTCCAGCAGTTGCTTAACATAGGCGACAAAGTAAGGCTGCGAATACACGTCGACGCCGCTGCCCGAAATCTCGGTTACGTTGAGGGTGATGGGCTCTGCCTGCGCGGCGTCGTGCTCCTCCTGGGTGATGTGGCCCAGGCGCAGCATGTTGTCGAGAACCTTGTTGCGGCGAGACAGCGCCAGATCGGGATTGACCGTGGGGTCGTACTGCGAAGGCGAGTTGGGAAGGCCGATGAGCAGCGCGGCCTCGCTCAGGGTGAGGTCGGCGGCGCTCTTGGACAGGTAGGTCTCGGCTGCGGCCTCGATGCCGTAGGCGCCGTGGCCGTAATAGATGGTGTTGAGGTACATCATAAGGATCTCGTCCTTGGAGTACATCTCCTCCATCTTGATGGCGATATAGGCCTCGCGCACCTTACGCTCGATGGTCGAATCGAACTGCTCCTCCTGCAGGATGGTGTTGCGTACCAGCTGCTGGGTGATGGTCGATGCGCCTTCGTGCCCGCCGCCGAGGGTTGCCACGGCGGCACGCGCGATACCCCACAGGTCGATGCCGCCATGCTCGTAGAAGCGCTCGTCTTCGACGTCGACGGTGCCCTGTAGCACGTACGGAGAGACCTGGTCCTTGGTGACGGACTTGCGGTTTTGCGTGTAGAAGCTCGCGATCTTGTTGCCGTTGCAATCGACGATCTCGGTGGGTTCACTCACCAGATAGGCGTTGGCGTCGGTATAGTCGGGCAGATCGGACAGCCAGCGATTGACGTTGCCGATCATGCCGATGCCAAACGCTACGCCCGCGATGAGCAAAAAGCCCAAGAACGAGAGCAGGATCATGGGCAGGGCATGCGTCTTGGAACGACTGCGTCCCTGTCGTTGGCGAGGACCCATATATTGACCTCCAGGTATGTCGTGCCGGGCGGCGGGTGCGCCGCTGGGGCAGGATGGACATAAGTAATTACACGATAAACCAAACGAGGCGCGCGAGGCCTCGTGTATGCTGGATGACGGCATTTTTCAGAGTGAATGCATACCTTGTTGGTAAGGAGTTTGCCGATGGCGATTCGGACGATGGGGCCGAGTGGACAATGCGATAACGAGCCGGGGGCTGCCGAGGTGGCGCTGCCCGAGCTGCTGGCGCCTGCCGGCGGACTCGATCAGATGCTCGCGGCGATCGCAGCGGGCGCCGATGCCATCTATGCGGGCCTGGGTGGGTTTAACGCCCGCGTGAGCGCACACGGCTTTACCGACGACGAGTTTTTGCGCGGCTGCGCCGTGGCGCATGCGAACGGCGTGCGTGTATACGTGACGCTCAACGTGTTTGTGTTCGATGACGAGTTGGCCGACGCGGTGGCGCTGGGGGCGCACGCGCATGAGTTGGGTGCCGATGCCTTGATCGTGGCGGATGCCGGTCTGGCCTGCGCGTTGCGCGCGGCGATTCCCGGGGTCGAGATTCACCTGTCCACGCAGGCGGGCGTCCATAGCGAAGGCGCCGTGCGCCTGGCTGCCGACGAGCTCGGGGTCGAGCGCGTGACGACCGGCCGCGAGCTGACGGTCGACGAGATTGCCGCCCTGTGTGCTACCGGCGTGCCTATCGAGGTGTTCTGCCACGGCGCGATTTGCATTGGATATTCGGGCGCCTGCGAGTTTTCGGCCCTGCGGCGTGGACGATCGGCGATGCGCGGCGACTGTACGCAGCCGTGTCGCCTGGCGTACGACCTGGTGGACGAGGCGGGGGAGAGTGTCGTTTCCGTGGAGGGCGATCGTCTGCTGTGCCCGCGCGACTATCTGGGCATTGCGCACCTGCCCGAGCTTGTTGGGGCCGGGGTGGCGTCGCTCAAGATCGAGGGACGCATGAAAAACCCCGACTACGTGTTCAACGTGGTGCGGGTGTGGCGTCGTGCGCTCGATATGCTGCACGATGGCGCGTGGGATGCCGCTGCCGTGTCGGCGCTCGAGCGCGAGCTGGGCAGGTCGTTCAACCGCGGGTTTACCGATGCGTATCTGCGGGGGCGATCGGGTGCTGAGCTCATGAGCTTTGAGCGTGCGATTAACCAGGGCGTGCGCGTGGGCCACTTGGTGGCTGTGGGTCACGAAGAGGTGACCGTCGAGCTCGATGCCGCCGTGGCCGCGGGCGACACGCTCGAGATCCGGTTCTACCCGGGTGCCGATGCACGCCCCGATGTGCCCAAGCGCTGGCCCCAGGTGCCCTGCCCGGTGGATGCAGCTGCGGGGGAGCGCGTTGTCGTGCACTGCAAGCGTAAGGTGGATGCGGGCTGCGAGGTGTACCTGATTCGCAGTGCCGGCGTGTTGGAGCAGACGGCGACGGCGCTGGAGCGCATGCGGGTCGAGGCAGACGCGGTCGTACCCGTCGCACGAGCCGTTGAGATACTGCCCCATGAGGGCGCCGTGGCTGTTGGCGACGTGCCCGAGGCGGCGTTGACGGAGCCGACGGAAAAGGGGGCTTCCGCTCGCATGGTCTTTGCCTGGCAGCTGATGGATGCCGACCCGCGTGGCGAGCGCGATCTGTCCGATGCGATCGTGGTGCTCGACGAGGTCTGTCGCGCAGCCGATGCCTCGCGTACCCGCTCGCTTATGCGGCGTGCCGGGCGCGTCGTCTGCCGTAATCTGGGACAGGTGGCGATGGCGCGCGAGCTGGGCGTGGCGTTTGACGTTGCGGCACCGGTGTTTTGCGCAAACCGGGTTACGCTTGCCTGGCTACGCGGGCTCGGCGCGGGCCGTGTGTATTTGCCTGCCGAGCTTGTCGCCGGCGACGCGGAGCGCGTTGCCGAGCTTGCCGCTTGCCCCGGTGTCTTGGGGCCTGTCGACGCCGACCGCCCCGAGCTCATGGTGTGCGAGCACTGCTTGCTGACCGCCGAGGGCGTCTGCGACACGGATGCGGCGGGGCAGGTCCGTTGCCGTGACTGCTCGCGCCGTCAGCAGGCGCGCTTTTTGGTCGAACGTGACGGCACGCGTTTGCCGGTCGTTATCGACGCGTGCGGCAGGACGAGGATTTTCCTGTCGTAGGTGTTTGGCCGCGCCGTTTTGGTTATGATTAGTGGGTTTATGAACTTCGAGCACCGCCGTATCCGGTGAGGGTGCTATAGCAAAAGGAGGATACCCAATGCTGTCTGTCGACGAGCAAATGCGTATCATCACCTCGGGCGCAGCGCAGATCGTCCCCGAGGCCGACCTTCGCAAGAAGCTTGAGAAGGGCGAGCCCCTCAACATCAAGCTCGGCGTCGATCCCACCAGCCCCGACCTGCACCTGGGCCATGCTGTGCCCCTGCGCAAGATGCGTCAGTTCCAGGACCTGGGCCACAAGGTCACCCTCATCATCGGTAACGGCACCGCATTGATCGGCGATCCTTCGGGCAAGAACTCCACCCGCCCGCAGCTTTCGCAGGAGCAGATCGAGGCCAACGCCGAGACCTACGTGAGCCAGGCCATGAAGATCCTTGATCCCGAGAAGACCACCATCGTGCACAACGGCGACTGGATCCTGTCGATGGATCTGGCCGGCCTGCTGCAGGTGTGCTCCAAGTTCACCGTCGCCCGCATCCTCGAGCGCGATGACTTTACCAAGCGCTACCAGTCCCAGACGCCGATCGCCCTGCACGAGTTCCTGTACCCCGTGATGCAGGCCTTCGACTCCGTGCAGATCAAGGCTGACGTGGAAATGGGCGGCACCGACCAGCTCTTCAACCTGCTCGCCGGCCGCGAGCTTATGGAGAAGATGGGCATGGAGCCGCAGATCGCGCTTACCATGCCGCTGCTCGAGGGCACCGATGGCGTGCGCAAGATGTCCAAGTCCTACGGCAACTACATCGGCCTGACCGATGCTCCCAAGGACATGTTCGGCAAGACCATGTCCATCCCGGACGAGATGATCGGCAAGTACTATCGTCTGGCCAGCTCGCTCACCCCGGCCGAGGTCGACAAGATTGACGCTGCCCTGGCCGACGGTTCCGCCGATCCCTATGAGCTCAAGCGCGCGCTGGGCCGCGACCTGTGCGACACCTATCACGGCGCCGGTGCCGGTGACGAGGCTCAGGCCGAGTTCGACCGCGTGTTCAAGGAGGGCCAGCTTGCCGACTTCCCCGAGAAGCACGTTGAGCTGACCGTCAACGACGAGGGCCAGATCTACCTCGCAGGCCTGCTTAAGGACCTGGGCCTTTCGGCGAGCGCCGGCCAGGCCCGTCGCGACATTGACGGCGGCGGCGTCAAGATCAACGGCAAGGCCGTGGCTCCCAAGAGCTACAACATCGACCCGAGCGCCCTCAAGCTGGGCGACACCCTCTCCGTAGGCAAGCGCAAGGGCTTCAAGCTTATTTAGTTACGCGGTTTTACCAAACCGCGTAACCGGTCGACGCTGCAAACCCGCCAGCGCGGCAATCTGCCTTTCAACTTCGGCGGCATGACCATAAGGTCAATGCCGCCTCGTTTCAAGGCACCTTGCTCGCTCTGGCGGGTTTTCGCTGTCGTTGCCAAAATATCGGCGATGCCGTGGCTGGCACTTGGGGTGGCACTTGGGGACGCTCCTTTTGTGCCGGCACTTGGGGACGTTCCTTTTTGGTGCAATGGGGTCAGGTTACTTTGCACCAAGCTGGTGGCGCCGTTAAGCGGAAGGGGTGTTAGCGGGGCTTCCTTTTGGGCATACAATGGCTATTGGCTTGCTGCGTTGAAGGTTTGTCCGCTCCGCAGCTGTTTTCTACGGTTAAAGGAGTATGTATGTCCGTTGAGGTCATGAGATCTGTGATCGATGCAGCCGAGGGTCGCGTACCCGTCGACACGCTGTTTACCAATGCGCAGATTGTCGACGTATATGGCCAGCGCGTGGCGCCCGGTAGCGTTGCCGTCAAGGATGGCGTGATCGTCGGCGTGCTCTACGACGGTCGCGACGATGCCGCCGGCACCTACGAGGCGACCGAGGTCATCGACTGCCAGGGTCGCTATATCGCCCCCGGCTTTATCGACGGACATCTGCACATTGAGTCCTCGAACATCCGTCCCGCCGAGTATGCGCGCATGGCGGCGACGCGCGGCACCACCACTGCCATTGCCGACAGCCACGAGATCGCCAACGTTTCCGGCCTAGACGGCCTGCGCTTTATGATCGAGGACGGCCGTCGCGCGCCCATTTCCATCAAGTACATGATGCCCTCGTGCGTGCCCGCGCTGCCCGATGAGCAGGCCGGCGCCGTCATTACCGCCGCCGATATGCAGGCGTTTTTTGCCGAGCATCCGGGCGATGTCTTCGGTCTGGGCGAAATGATGAACCTGCCGGGTGTCTTTATGGCCGACCCCGAGACCTGTGCTCGTATCGATGCCGCTAACCAGACGCCGTCCAAGCAGGTCGACGGCCATGCGCCGCTCGTTGCCGGCAAGGACCTCAATGCCTATGCCGCGGCTGGTATTATCGCCGACCACGAGTCGACGATTCCCGAGGAGGCGCTCGATAAGCTGTCCCGCGGCATGTATGTGATGCTGCGCGAGGGCACGTGTAGCCACGACCTGGCCAACTTGTCGCCGATGCTGCTGGAGAACCCCGCCCGTGCCCGTCGCTGCTGTTTTGCGACCGACGACCGCGCTCCCTCCGATGCGCTTTCGACCGGTATGATCGACAATGCCTGCCGCGTGGCTATCGAGGCCGGTATTGACCCCGTGGTTGCCATCTCTATGGCGTCCCTGTCCACGGCCGAGGCGTTTGGCCTGGACCACGGTTGCCGCGACCCGCACGAGCTCCGTGGCGCCATCGCCCCTGGCAAGCGTGCCGACCTGCTGGTACTCAACGACCTGACGTTTGCCACGGCTCCGCATCGCGTATATGCCGCCGGTGCTCTGGTGGCGCAGGACGGCACCTTTGTGGGCGAAATCGCACCCGAGATGGCCGAGGTTGCGGCCCTTGCCGATGAGCTGCGTGCCTCCGTTAAGCTGCCGAAGCTTTCGCTTGACGTATTCGACTATGCCTTTAAGCCGGGCGAGGCCGTGATTGACGTGGTGCCGGGTAAGGCCATCACGGGCATGGCTCGCCCCGAGAGCGCCGAGGGCCTGCGCCGCATTATGCTGATCGAGCGCCACGGCCGCGGCGTGTCACTGCAGGCCGAGGGCGCCGACGGTGATGGTCCTGCGGGCCTGGGTCTCGTTGGCAAGCACATTGGTCGCGGCTGGGTGCGCGGCTTTACCATCACGGGTGGTGCCATCGCCTCGACGATTGGCCACGATTCGCACAACGTATGCGTCGTGGGCGATAACGCTGCCGATATGATGGCGGCTGTTGAAGCCGTGGGGCAGGGCGGCCACGTGCTGGTGCGCAACGGCGAGGTCGTGGCGCGTATTCCGCTGGCGCTCGGTGGCCTGATGAGCGAGGGCACGGCCGAGGATGTCGCCGCGCAGCACGACGACTTTATGGTCAAGGCGCGCGCCATGGGTATTGAGCCGCCGCTCGATCCCATCATGGGCATCATCTTCCTGCCCCTGCCGGTCATCCCGACGCTCCGCATCCGCCCCGAGGGCATGTTCGATGTCACTACCTTCACCTACGCCGATTAGTCATTGGGGACGTTCTTAAACGACTAGCCGCCTGCGACACTCTTTGGCGTGTCGCCTGACGCCACGACCGTGGGACCTCAGGCGCGCGTGAGCTATTTGCCAGGTCCTTGTAACGTTTATGACTGCGGGGTCTTATTTGGGCTCCCTTTGGGTACGTTGGAATCGGATACACGCTCGATTCCAACAAGTCCGAAGGGAGCTTTTCTATGTTTAAACTGATTGCATCCGATATGGACGGCACGCTGCTTGACGAAAACGGTCGGGTGCCGCCTGAGACCTATGAATTGATCCTGGCGCTACGCGGGCATGGTGTACATTTTGCTGCATCGTCAGGCCGCCGCTACGATCGCCTGTGCGAGTTCTTTGCGCCCGTTCGCGACAAGATGGACTTTGTCGCAGCCAACGGCGCCCAGGTCTACGCCGACGGCAAAATGGTAGACCGCGAGGTGTATTCGCACCTGGCGATTCGAAAGCTCGCCCAGGCCGTCGCGACGTTTCCCAATCTGCATCTTGCACTCTTTGACCGAACCAAGTCCTTTTTGCTCGATGACGAGTGCAAGTTCGTGCGCGAGGTCGATAAGGACCTCCCCAATGCCGAGCGCATTTGGGAGCTGCCCGATCCCAGCGTAAATATCATCAAAGCGAGTATCTTTTGCGACGACAGTGCGGTTATGGACAGTGCGTACGTGCTACAGCGCGAACTCGGTCAGCTCTTTACCTTTGCGCCTTCAGGCAACGCGTGGATCGATGCCATGCAGCCCGGTGTGTCGAAGGCCTCGGGCATCGCGCAGCTCGCGGAGCATTACGGCATTGGGCGCGATGAGGTTATGGCGTTTGGCGACTCGATGAACGACTACGAGATCATTCGCTTTGTCGGCACGGGTTGCGCGATGGAAAACGCGCGCCCCGCGCTTAAGGCGGTGGCCGATCGCGTGGTGGGTTGTAACCGCGACCACGCCGTCCAGCAGGAGCTTCGTCGCGTGCTGAAGAGCCTCTGCTAGATCGGTAGTTGGGGACATTCCTTATGCGCCGGCAGTTGGGGACAGACTTAAGTTGAGTGAAACCACTCATTGGGGACAGACTTAAATGAGTGCCGCCAGCGACTAGCCATTTAAGAACGTCCCCCGGCACTCATTTAAGTCTGTCCCCAATGACTAGGCGAGGGCGGCCATGATGGTGCGGGCGACGCCGTCGTGGTCGTTGTCGAACTCGGTGATGGCGTCGGCGGCCTCGCGGTCCTCGGGCTCGGCGTTGATCATGGCCATGCCGTGGCCCGCTGCCTGCAGCATGGGGATGTCGTTGATGTTGTCGCCGAACGACCAGGCGTCGGCGAGAGACTCGCCCAGATGCCCACATAGCCAAGCCAACGCCGTTCCCTTGGTGGCTCCCTCGCCCATGACCTCGATATTCATGGCGTACGAACGCGTGACCTCGATGCCTTCGAGCACGTCGAGCTCCGCCGCGATGGCGTCGCGATCGGCCGGGTCGTGCCAGTACATGGCGATGCGTTCGAGCGTCTCGACCCCGTCGATCTTACTGTCGATATCCATGTCGATCGGCGTTCGTGTGCGCTTGAGCGAAGCCGCGATGTGGGGGTCGCCGCCACAGAACTCATCCAGACGCCCGTATAGCGAGCGGGGGAGGAAGCACTGCCCATCCGCGAAGATATCGAAGGTCACATCGTGGCCGGCGGCAATGCGATGGATGCGGTGGGCGATGGCGCGGTCGAGTGGTCGGCTCAAAATGCGCGTAGCACATGAGACATCGGTGGGTGTACCGTCGTCGAGCTGCCAGACGCTGGCGCCGTTGGCACAGACCGCGTAATGCACGGCGGGATGGGCGAGAATGGGCTCAAAGATGCCCGACAGTGGACGTCCCGTGCAGGGAACAAACTCGATGCCACG
Organism: uncultured Collinsella sp.; assembly: GCA_937995345.1. Classification (GTDB taxonomy): domain Bacteria; phylum Actinomycetota; class Coriobacteriia; order Coriobacteriales; family Coriobacteriaceae; genus Collinsella. The sequence goes on from CALKKS010000007.1 coordinate 82,027, forward strand.
ACGTGCGAGCTCGTCGAGCATCGCCCAGGTGGCATCGCTCATTTGCTTATCGCACGTCAGCAGCGTCCCATCCATATCGGAAAACACAATCATTTGATGCAGCCCTTTCTACTGGCATAAAAAGCGTGGCCGAGGGCTTGGGTCCCTGGCCACGCTCGAGTTCTATAACGGTCCGCGTCCTAGCGGTCGGCGAGCGGCTTGTACTCCAGCGGCTCGATCACCGGACGATAGGCGGGGCGGATGATACGGTGCGCGCAGAAGAGCTCTTCCATGCGGTGTGCCGACCAGCCGGCCATGCGGGCGACGGCGAATAGCGGCGTAAAGAGCGTTTCGGGCACGCCGAGCATCTTGTAGATAAAGCCCGTGTACAGGTCGATGTTGGCGCAGATGGGCTTGGTCATGCCGTGGTCGCGCATGACCTGCGGGGCCAGGCGCTCGATGCGCTCGATGAGCGCGAACTCATCGCCCAGGTCCTTCTTGGCTGCCAGCGTGCGCGCGTAATGGCGGCACACCTCGGCGCGCGGGTCGCTCAGCGTGTAGACGGCGTGGCCCATGCCGTAGATAAGACCCGTGCCGTCGAAGGCCTGCTTGTCGAGGATCTTGCCCAAGTAGGCTGCGACCTCGTCCTCGTCCTCCCAGTTGGAGACATGCGCGCGGATGTCCTCGTGCATGGACACGACTTTGGCGTTGGCACCGCCGTGGCGCGGACCCTTGAGCGAGCCGATAGCCGCGGCATAGGCGGAGTACGGGTCGGTAGCCGAAGACGACAGCACGCGGCAGGCGAAGGTGGAGTTGTTACCGCCGCCGTGTTCGGCGTGCAGCATGAGCATAACGTCGAGCAGCATCGCCTCATCGCGGGTGAACGCCATGCCGCCGCGCAGGACCTGCAGGATGGTCTCGGCGGTGGAAAGGCCGGGCGTCGGGTGCGGCACGTGCACCTCGGAGCCGCGACGCTTGGCGACCGACGCCATATGCGCGAATGCGGCGATGCGGGGGAGACGGGCGAGCATGGAGATGGCGACGTCGATCTCGTGCTCGGGCGTAATCACGTCGGGCTCGGCGTCGAAGGCGTAGAGCAGCAGCACGGCGCGCTGAAGCACGTTCATGATGCTCGACGACACCGTGGTCATGGGGAACTCTTTGACGTACTCGTCACTCAGGTGCCTAAAGGCGCCCAAGCGTCCGCAAAAGCCGTCGAGTTCCTTTTTGTTGGGCAACGAACCCGTGATGAGCAGGTAGGCGACCTCTTCGTAGCCATAACGATTCTCGGCCTGCGCGTTGTTGACCAGGTCCTCGATGTTGTAGCCGCGCAGCGTGAGCTTGCCCTGGTCGGGCACGACCTTACCGTCGATCTTGTTGTAGCCGTGCACGTCCGAGATGCGGGTAAGACCCGCGACCACACCCGAGCCGTCGGCGTTGCGCAGGCCGCGCTTGACGTTATGCTCGACGAACAGACCCTCGTCATACGGATCAGTCGGCAGGCCGTGGTAGAGGTTTTCGCTTTCGGGCGAAATCTGGCGGCTCGCCTCATAATCCAAGACCAGGCGGCTCAGATGGTCATCGAAGCGGTAGTAGATTTTCTTGGCGTCGTAAGCCATGCGCGCTCCTCTCGGGGCCGTGTGGGGGCGGCGTGCTTGGGTGCAGATGCGCCAGCCTGTTCCCGCACGACCTGTTCGCTACAGGCGGTACATAAAGTTAAAGACGTCCTCGCGCTGGATGGACACGTTGACGCCCGAAAGCTCGCCGGCCTCGGCCAGCGCCTTCTGCAGCTCGGCGAAGTCGAGCTTGGACTCGGCGGTATCGGCCAGCATGGTCATGGTGAAGATGTCCTCGATAATGGACTGCGTAATGTCGCGGATGTCGACGTTGGCCTCGCCCAGAACACGGGTGACGCCGGCGACGATGCCGGGGCGGTTCTTGCCAAGGACGGTGATGACGATACGGGAGGACGAGATCTCGGCCATGGGAAACCCTTTCGCGTGGTTGCGGCGCGCGCGGGGCGCTCCGCTGCGGTACAGTGTTCATCATTGTACCTGTCTGGCGCCAAAAGGAGTGTGCTTGCTGCGGCGTTACACGTCTGCAACATGAGCGTAAGGGGGAAGGCCGTACGGGGAAGAGCCGTCTGGCGCGTGTCCGGCTCGTGTTGGGTTGATTTCCGATCTCAGCCGAACACATTGAGCGGACAGGCCGTTCCCGCAGTCAGCCGAACGCCTCCGACGGCTGATTCCGAACTGGAAGCGGAGGGCATCCCCGCCCTTCGGTAGGGGATACCGCTTCGCGGCGCATGCCGCGGGCGGCGCCCCTATCGGACCACCGTGACCTCAGTTGGGATGGGCCCAGCACTGCCGCGTACTCGGTGAGCTAGAGCCAACTGTTCGTCTTCACGTCGCGTATGGCGATATTTCGGTCGTCCGGCTCGGTGATGCCGTAGCCGAACGCCTGGAGCGTCTCGATGGACTCCTGGATCCTCTGTTGGAACATGGGACCCGGATCGACCCTCGGCCCGAGGTGCCCGCGCCAAAGGCACGGCGTGGCGCGCAGCATGTTATGGATTTTGGAGATGGGCTCGATGTCGGCGTAGACGTTGAGCGTCGCCATGGCGTCCTTGTGGCCGAGGATCGATTGGAGCGCCTTGATATCGCCGCCTTGGCGGATCCACTGCGTTGCGAACGTGTGGCGAAGGCCGTGGAACGTGATCAGCTCGTCGTTGGTGCCCATGAGGCCGTTGGTCTCCGAGAACGTCTTGAACGCCCTGCGGATATAGCTTGTCGTCGCGAAGGTCGCGCCCGGCTCCGACAGGATGTAGCAGTCCCCGATCTCGACCGCCCCGGTAAGGCCGCGCAAGCGCAGCTTTCCGCAGTCGATCTCGTGGGTCTCCTTCAGGAAGGGGAGTAGGCCGACCGGGTCGATGGGGATACCCCTGGCGTCATGGGTCTTGGTGTCCTTGATGAACGAACCCATTCCCTTCGCGTACGCCACCGAGTGTCTGATCGAGATCAGGCCCGTCTCGAAATCCACATCGCACCACCGAAGGCCGCAGACCTCGCCGATTCGCATCCCCGTGTGCAGGGCGAGTACGACCGCCCTCTAATCCTCGGCTGACCAATCGAGTCCGAACTCCTTTCGGGCATCCTCTTCGCTCATGACTTCGAGAAGGTCTCCGGGTTGGCAACGAAGGGCGAGGCATAGCTGCTCGAGTGTGTTGAAGCGAATGCCGCGAATATGCCCTTTTTTAATACGGGACAGGTTCACGGGCGTGGTTCCAATCCTTTCGGCAAGTTCGTTCGAGGAAATCTTTCGCTCGGCCATGATCTTGTCGAGGCGAACAATTACGGGCATGGCGTTTCCTTACGCAATCTCGTCGGAGTCGAGGTACAGCTCTCGGGCGTACAAGAAGAGCTGGGAAAGCATGAACAGGACGATGCCGAGAACCAGAGAGGTCCAATCGAATGATGAAGCGATCTCTTGGGCGCCGACGGCCCCCTCGCCGCCAAACATCGAAACGGAGGTTTTGAGTGAGCCGGCGTAGAGGCTGGTGGCAGCTTGAACAACGAAGAGAATGCCGAGCACCTTCAAGCATGTCGCAGACCCTTTCTTGAAGGGGTCTCCGCTCTTGATCGTCCACACGAGAACGGCGCTGAGGATGGTCGTAGCGATACCGATGACGGCAGGGACCAATGTCGAGATCGCAAGGGCTGGATACGCGGGGGAGTCTGCAATTACAGGGTTGTCGAGCACTTCGATTGCTGGCTTTAAGGAGAACGCCACTTGTGCGATGGCGGTGGTGCAAAGGGTCGCAGAGGCTATCGCACATGCGATGCGGAAGGAATGAAGCCGGGGAGTGCGATTGTCGGAACTCATAATAACCTCCGAAGAATTTAAAAAACTCAGGTTACTTTTTAACAGTTTATGTTAAATTGACTTTGCCTGCAAGTAATCACAGCATGCTGCAACCGAAACCCCTCTAGATTGGAGAGGATTATGTTCAGTACTGTTAAGTCGTGTAAGCTCTTGGTTTTCCTCGGCCTCGCTCTTTGTTTGTTGCTGCCGGGAGCCCCCGCTTTTGCGGATACCCCGATGCCTCCTTCCCAGGAGAGCAGCCAGTGTGCCCTCGTTGAGCCCCTCGGGTATACGGACGACGTCGTCGATACCTACTGGAGCTACAGCTGTCCTCGCGGCGTAAGCGGGCACAGCATCTCGATGTTCAACATCTCTTACAAGACGATCTCCTACCGAAATGGCTATCGCCGATCCGCGCATCATAGGGAATCCCGCCTCGCTGCAATGTGCTCCTGTGGTGTTCTTGGCACAACTGATAAATGGCAATTTGTCTATAGCACCTACTAGATGCGAGGAAGGGCCGAGCATTTTGTTCGGCCCCTCTGTTCCGACTGGATGAGGTTAAGGTTGGCGATGAATATGCTCAAAATCTCGAAGGCGATCTTTAGGTCGCTTCTCTCCTCCAGGTCGCTCTGTGTTGTCGTTGTTGCGTTGATGGTTCTTTGTGCTCTGCCCGTCTTCAGGAGCGCGGCTGGCATCGACGGACGGGTCGAATACCTCGAGTCGGGAATAACCCGTGTTGAGCAGGAATTGTCAGCATCCTATGCGGATGCGCTTGTGAATGCGGGGGAGGACGGTGTCTATACCTCTTCATCAAGCATGCCCGCGCTTCTGTACCCTCTTGCCGCGGGACGTCTTATCTTGGCACCGCTCTCTCCCCTACTTCCGTTTCTGCAGATATCGGATGGAGAGTACACCTATTATGACGGATCGAAGGAGTACTTGCTATGGGTCGCAACGGCCGTTGCCGTCTCGTTCCTTGCCGCGCGTCTTAACAAACGTGAAAAGCTCATCATCCAGGCACCGATGGGCGAGCTGGGTAGACTTGTTGCATCGAGCGTATGGGCGAGTGTTTTTGCAATGCTTGCCGTCCTCGCCATCAATCTTCCAGGGATAATCGCCGCGCTTGTGAAGAATGGCCCGGGCTCGCCGTTCTATCCGATGGGCTACATTCAATATGCGACTCCGGTTATCAAACCGGCTTGGCTGGTGTTCGCGCAGACGGCCATCTTGCAATTCTTGGTGGCAGCGTTCATCTCGCTTGTCGTTCACCTTGCCGTGAAGATTGCCAATAACCCTACGCTTGGAATCGTGTTCGTATGTGCCCTGATGGGGGTGACGATGGTTCCCGGGTATTACGGAAGATCCATCGCTTTACGTGAGTTCGCCCTGTTGAATCCCCTTACGTATGCGAACACTGAGTTGACCGTCGGCGCCTATAGCCCGTACCCGACAACGCAGATAGTGAATCTGCCTGGACTTTGCTTCGAGTGTGGCGCGATTGCCCTCGTATGCGCAATCGGGATCGAGGTGCTGGCAATTAGCCTGCTTTGCGTTGCTGGAAAGAGCGGCTGCGCGTGCCCGATATCCCCGATTTGTCTTGAGAGAGGTTCCTTCACTGCATCGAGAACGGCAACTCGTTCGAGCGCTTGTGCCTCCGCCGTTGCATACGTAAGAACGATGGGGAAACTGCTCCTGCGTTCTCCTACCCTCGCCGTATGCGCGATTGCAATGTCGACGACGATGCTGGCCCCGGCTCTGGTCGAGATGTTTCCTGACGCTGATAACGTTTCCGCTGTTCGGTATAGGGATGGGGAGCTCCGTTCAATAGATCGGTATCTAGAGCAGAACGCTGCGAATATGGACGTCGAGGGCAAAGCGGCCCTGGAAGACATGCGGGATGCTCTTTCGGGTTTCGTGTACGCGCCTATGCCTGCGGAGGGGTTTCGAAGCCTTGCGACGTACGAGCGCGCTCGAGGTGAGCTGGGCGCGGCAGATGCGACTCTCCTGCAATCGATCGGAATCGAGCCGGAGACTCCTTCTCGTGCGGAGGCGCGCGCCCTTCTGCTTGAGTCGATCGCGAGCTTGCCGGACCCCAAGGTTTACGAGTTAAGTACGAAGATGCCCCCATTAATCCTCCTTTCGTATCTCCAGGCAGCGCTTCCCTCCTTATTTTTGCTGTTGCCCGTGGTTGTCACATCGCTCGCGTGCACCCATCTGCAGTGTCGTTCCCTTCTGGTTCTCCAGATCCCCGCAACAGCGCATGTGCGTTTTCTGACGGCTGTTGCGCTGGCTCTCCTGCTTGGCTTGGTGCTGCTTTTGGTGTCGATGGTTCCCGCTGTCGTTGTGTCCGTGATTAAGAACGGTGCGGGTGGATCGGAGTATCCCGTCGCTCTCATTCGGGCGGGAGCTTCGACAACGTCCATGGTGGGGGAGGCGGTGTTGTGCAGTATTCCGTTGCTGGTCATGGCATACGGCGTGATTTCCGTCGTCGCTGCGTTGACAGCAGCGATTAGCCGCAACCCCGTTGTCACCGGAATGGTTTGCGCGGTTCTCTTGGTGTTGGGTTCGTTGAGCGCTCATGTTGAAAGCGTGGGCATGGGCGTCGCGCTGCTGGCTCCATTCGCCTCGTTTGATCCCGCTTCCCAGGTGGGGACGATTGGGTTCCTTGGGCGAGGGACGAACGCGATGCCTTTTGGAGAGGTCGTCGGCGCATCGGGCGCTCTGCTGGTGGTCTTGGGCGCCGTATCTCCGTTGATGGTGCGCCTGAGTGTTCCAAAGATCGAAAGGGGATGATCTCGATGATTGACCTTCAAACGCTGACGATCTCTTATGGAAAGAAGGTGCTCGTAGATTCGGTGAACGCTGAGTTTGCCCCGGGTACGGTCTACGGTCTCGTCGCTCCGAACGGGCATGGAAAGACGACGTTGCTGCGTGCGATGGCAGGTTTGCCGGGTCCTCGCGTGGACGGGAGCATCGTTCTGGATGAGGTGCAGGGTACGGGTGCGAGAGAGGTCCGTTCTATGATCTTCTATGCACCTGGTGAGGGGACGCTGCTGTATCCCGGATTGCGTGCGGAAGATCACCTCAAGATGGCTTGCGATATGTGGCCGCATGCTCGCGATATCGAAGAGATAGTGGAACAAACGCAGATAGGCGAGTTCGCGAAGATGAGGATCTGCACTCTGAGCCAGGGCATGAAGCAGCAGCTTACCCTGGCGATTGCGTATGCGACGGGCGCGCGGTACCTTCTATTAGATGAGCCCATGAACGCGCTCGACCCCAGCAGGGTGGACTTGCATTCCGAGATTCTCAGGAAGCTGGCCGATTCTGGTACGTGCATCATCATGTCATCCCACATCTTGGATTCGGTCGATAGGCTGTGCGATGAGATTCTGTTTTTGAAGGATGGGAGGCTCATTAGAAGCATTCCGCAAGATGATGCTGCGCCGAAGTCTCCTGGATCCCATTTCGCAAAGCCTGCCGGACGCGCCGAGGGTGCGCTAAGCACGTATCGGCGACTCTACGAAAAGGGCGGGTAGAAATGCAAGTTAAAAATCTATGTGGTCGATATGCCGTTAAACCCGCATATCGATACCGTTCAGCCATTCGCCTCGCCCCCGTCGCACGTATCTTCATCCGGTCTGTTACTTTTAATCTAACAATTCTTTGAGGAACGTAGGTGCTTCTGAATGTACTGTCGACTTCTTCTCAAACTAATCCTAAGAGACAAGGCCGTATGGATTTGTACGCTCGTTCTCGCTGCAGCCTTTTCCGTCCCCATTGCGTTCAATTCACCCATCTACGGGCCCTTCTTTATGAAGCAGGGCATGCAGGGCTTTGTCGACGCATTCAATACGCGCGCGCCCCAGGCCAGCGGCACAGACCTATCGCCAGAGCAGCAAGATGACGCTGAGCTTGCAAGATACGCGAACGCCGCCCTCGCCGCTCAAACCGACGCCGCCTTTCTCGATTCTGCCGAGAGCTACTACGCGCTCATGGACGAGGGCTTCCAATCCGGGTCCATCGTGGGAGACCGAGAGACCAATGACGCGGAGCTCGCATATTGCCGCGCCCTGAGCAGCTCCGGCATCACGGATATCCCGGCCTCCGCAAACGACCTGCCATTCCTTTCCTTCCTGCCTTACGCCATTGCCGCGGCGCCGTCTTTCCTTCCCTTCATCCCCTTCCTTCTCTCGTCGATACTCCTGCTCGGCGCCACAAGGCCCGGTACCCTGGCGGCAAAGGCGCCCGCACCCAAATTCCGGCGCCTTATCCAGATCGTGTTTTCGATAATCGTCGCGGGGACCGCGATGCTCCTCGCCGGCCTTGCGCCCGGGAGTATTTACGCCTTGGCCCTAAACGGCTTCGGGCAGATCGGGTACCCGATCGCCTTCTTCCATAACGGCGCGCTCACCACCACGACCGCGGGAAACGTCTTCACGACCATACTTCTCGCGCTGCTCGCGGGTGGAACCTTGATATCCGTTTGTTCCGTCGTCCTATCGACCGCAACGAGGCGCGTCTTCGCGGGCCCCCTTGCCTCCGCGTTGCTTGTCGCGGCCCCGGCATTCCCGTTATTGTCCGATTCGGCGCTGGAGCATAACGCCGTGCTCGGGCTCCTGCCGCTGGCCGTGTTCTCGCCTATCGAGGCCACGGGTTACGTAGGATGCTTCCCGACAGAATTCATTGGCTCCGGTTCAGGCAGCGCATCGATGCTTGCCGTGGCCCTGGCATACGTCGCGGTCTTTTTTGCGGTCGGCGCCGTTGCGACACGTTCCCCCAAACAGCCTGGACCCGCGAAAAAGCACCATGGGCTCGAGCTTCTAGACGCGAGCGTGGGATACGGAAGCACGACGATACTTTCAATCGGGTCGCTTTTCCTGAGCCCGGGAACGGCGGCGGGCCTCGTTGCTCCCAACGGCTCGGGGAAAACCACCCTTCTTGAAGCGCTGTCGGGCCAATTTCCCACCCGCATCCGCTCGGGAAGCCTGGCGGCAGACGGAATCTGCCAACGTCGATCAGCCGAATTTGCAGAACTCGTCTACCTGAGCTCTTCAGGCGGCGCGGATCTCTATCCCACGCTATCGGCCATCGAGCACCTTGCTTTCGTTAGGGAGGCGTGGAAATCGGCCGCCGACATCGACTCGCTCTGCGACTCCCTCGGAATCTCCCCATATCTCGACAAGCCGACCCGTAAACTCTCGACAGGAATGAAGCAGCAGGTAAAGCTTGCCATGGCGATAGCGACCGATTGCCCGTACCTCATCCTCGATGAACCGCTGAACGGCCTCGATCCGGGAAAACGGAAAACCTCCTGCGACGCGATTCGCAGCGAAGTGGCGCGGGGACGCAGCGTGCTCATTTCAAGCCATCTACTCGACGACCTGGCAGACCTTACCAACTCGTTCTACTTCATCGAAGCCGGCACGCTCGTGGAAAAGATCAAGTCGTCCTCGCAGACGCTCAAGCAGGAATACCTCGATACATACGAGAGATGAATGTGGGGGAGTGTTCGGATGAAGTTGATATTTAAGGTCCAGCTCGTGTTGTGCCGAAAAGACCGTGAACCTTTTGTGGGACACGCGGCGCCGTGGTACCATAGCCGAGTTTGTTGTCTTGGTCGGAAACCAAGACGCCTTATGCGCTGATCGGTAACCAGCGCCTGACCAATAAGGAGTCCTACCATGAAGCAGGGTATCCATCCCCAGTATGTCGAGTGCACGGTGACGTGCTCTTGCGGCAACACCTTCAAGACGCACGCTACCGTGTCCGAGATGAAGGTCGAGCTTTGCAACGAGTGCCACCCGTTCTACACCGGCCAGCAGAAGTTCGTCGACACCGGTGGACGCGTCCAGCGCTTCGCCGACAAGTTCGGTGGCGCCGCTGCCGCCCAGCTCAAGAAGGCCGAGGAGGCCAAGGCTGCCAAGGCCGCCAAGGCTGCTGAGGCCGAGGCCGCTCGCAAGGCCGCCGCTGAGGCTAAGGCTGCCGAGAAGGCTAAGCGTGCCGCTAAGTTTGCCGAGGAGGCTGCCAAGCAGGCTGCCGAGGCTCCCGCAGAGGCTCCCGTCGAGGAGGCTGCTGCCGAGGCCGAGACCACCGAGGCTGCTGAGTAAATAGCTCGCCGCGGAATCGCTCGCATTCATGGCATAAGGGCCGTGCATCCGTTTGGGTGCGCGGCCCTTTTCTTTTTATTGGTGCAAGCTAACCTGTCCCCGTGGCACCAAATGGCAGAGAGACAGCGTTTTCCCAGATAAAAGCTGCCAAAATAAACCAGTCCCTTTTTGGCAGGTTGGTCGTAGTTATTACGTGGCGGTCGAGGTCGACCGTATAGGCCGCGCCTTGTTTGGCTAAAGTACAATCATCTGTGTTTAACTCGCCCGCAGCTACATGGCACGGGCGATGGCCAAAAAGGAAAACCACATGGGATTCATGTCAAAGCTGCTGTCCTTTGGATCCGATAAGGACCTTAAGCGCTACTACAAGATCGTCGATCAGATCAACGGTCTTGAGCCTCAGTTTGAGAAGATGACCGAGGAAGAGCTCCGCGCCCAGACCGATAAGTTCCGTGAGCGCTACGCCAACGGCGAGTCGCTCGACGACATGCTCCCCGAGGCTTTTGCCACCGTGCGCGAGGCTTCCAAGCGCACTATGGGTATGCGCCACTTTGATGTGCAGCTTATCGGCGCCATGGCGCTGCACGAGGGCCATATCGCCGAGATGAAGACCGGCGAAGGCAAGACCCTTGTCTCCACCTTGGCCGGCTACCTCAACGCTATCGCCGGCAAGGGCGTGCATGTCGTTACCGTCAATGATTACCTTGCCAAGCGCGACTCCGAGTGGATGGGCCGCATCTACAAGTACCTGGGAATGACCGTCGGTCTGCTCCAGAACAACATGCCGCTCGAGCTCAAGCGTCCGGCCTACCAGGCAGACGTCACCTACGGCACCAACTCCGAGTTCGGTTTCGACTACCTGCGCGACAACATGGTCACCCGCCCCGAGCAGCGCGTACAGCGCGGCCACAATTATGCCATCGTCGACGAGGTCGACTCCATCCTGATCGATGAGGCCAGAACGCCACTCATTATCTCGGGCGCCGGCACCAAGTCCGCCAGCACCTACAAGGACTTCGCGCGTGCCGTGCGCGGCCTTGAGCGCGGCGAGGACGTGTCGCACGACATGCTCACCGCCACCGAGGACGTCGAGCCCACGGGCGACTACGTCATGGATGAGGCCAAGCACACCATCGCCGCCACCGAGCGCGGCCTTAAGAAGATTGAGCGCCGCCTGGGCATCGAGGATATCTACGCCGACCTTTCGGGCCAGCTGGTCAACCACCTGCAGCAGGCGCTGAAGGCCCAGTACATGTTCCACCGCGACAAGCAATACGTGGTCACCAACGGCGAGGTCAAAATCGTCGACGAGTTCACCGGCCGCATCATGGAAGGCCGCCGCTACTCCGAGGGCCTGCATCAGGCCATCGAGGCCAAAGAGGGCGTGCTCGTGCGCGAGGAGAACCAGACGCTGGCTACCATCACCCTGCAGAACTACTTCCGTCTGTATGACAAGCTCTCCGGCATGACCGGTACGGCACTCACCGAGGACGCCGAGTTCCGCGAGATCTACAAGCTGCCCGTCGAGGTCATCCCCTCCAACAAGCCCGTTCAGCGTGTTGACCACGAGGACCTGGTGTACCGCACCATCCAGGCCAAGTACAACGCCGTTGCCGACGACGTCGAGCGACGTCACGCCAAGGGCCAGCCGGTCCTGGTGGGCACCGTCTCCATCGAAAGCTCCGAGAAGCTGTCGGCCGCCCTTACCAAGCGCGGTATCGCGCACGAGGTCCTCAACGCCAAGCATCACGAGCGCGAGGCTCATATCGTTGCCCAGGCCGGACGCTACGGCGCCGTGACCATCGCTACTAACATGGCCGGTCGTGGTACCGACATCCTGCTGGGCGGCAACCCCGACGAGCTGGTGCGCGAACGCCTTGAGTACGAGGGCCTGACCATGGAGGACGTGACGCCCGAGCAGCTCGAGCAGTTTAACGCCGAGGCCAAGGAGACCTGCAAGGCCGAGCGCGAGCGCGTGCTTGCCGCCGGCGGCCTGACCGTCATCGGCACCGAGCGCCATGAGTCCCGTCGTATCGACAACCAGCTGCGCGGCCGCTCCGGTCGTCAGGGCGATCCGGGCGAGACTCAGTTCTACCTGTCGCTCGAGGACGACCTCATGCGCCTGTTCGGCGGCGACAAGATGGACCGCGTTTCCAAGATGATGGTTACCGCCGACATGGGCGACGACATGCCCATCCAGCACAAGATCATCTCCAAGGCCGTCGAGAGCGCCCAGCACAAGGTCGAGAGCATCAACTTCTCCATGCGCAAGAGCGTTCTTGAGTACGACGACGTCATGAACAAGCAGCGCCAGGTCATCTACGCCGAGCGCAACAAGATTCTGGACGGCAAGGACCTGACCGACCACATCACCGAGGTCATGCACGACACCGTGTACCGCTGCGTGCAGGAGTTCTGCACCAAGGACAGCCACGATGGCGAGCGCGACCTCGAGGGCCTGCGCAAGTGGGTCGTGGAGCTCACCGGGCATATCGATACGCCCAAGTTCCCCGACGAGGACTTCGAGGCCCTGGCTGCCGATGTCCTGGCCTACGTAGAAAAGTGCTACAACATGAAGGCCGAGCGCCTGGGTGAGGACCTCATGCGCGAGCTCAACACCCAGGTCATGCTGCGCGTCATCGATACCCGCTGGATGAACTACCTGCAGGAGATGGACTACCTCAAGACCGGTATCGGACTGCGCGGCTTTGGTCAGCGCGACCCGCTGGTCGAGTACAAGACCGAGGCTTATGGTGCCTTCCAGATGCTCGTTGACACCATGTACGAGGATTACCTGCGCACCGTTCTGCGCATCGAGATCAAGGCCGCCCCGCAGGCCGTGGAGCACAAGGAGGACCCCGCGCTCGAGGGTGCGCGCTTCTCCGGCCCCGCCGACGTCGATGGCGACAACGGCAGCTCGGTGCTGCGCAAGCAGGCACAGGTTCAGGCTCGTACGGCCGTCCAGGGAGGCCCGGCTGCTGTCAACAACGGCGGCAAGGTGACCACCTACCGCAAGTCCGAGAGCGATGACCCTTATGTCAACGTGGGCCGCAACGACCTTTGCCCCTGCGGCAGCGGCAAGAAGTTCAAGTACTGCCACGGCAGGAATCGTTAATGGCCGAGGCTTTAGAGGTAACGCCCGCCGAGCTGGACGCGTTTGCGGACCGGCTCGGCGAGGTCGAGTCGTATCTTCATTTGGACGAGAAGCGCACGCGCGTGACCGAGCTCGAGGCAAAAAGCGTGGCCCCCGGCTTTTGGGATGACGCTGACGCCGCTCGCGCCATCATGGAGGAGATCGCTCGCGCCAAGGAAGATATCTCTGCCGTGGATACCGCGCGCGGCGAGCTATCTGACGCCCGCGCGGCGCTGGAGCTTGCCGAGGAGATGGGCGACGACCCCGATGCCGCCGCATTGCGCGAGGAGGCTGCCGCTACGGCAGAACGCCTGGCCCGCGCTATCGACGAGCTTGAGCTTTCGAGCTGGTTTACCGGTGATTTTGATCACGGCGACGCGATTGTGACCATCAAGCCCGGACAGGGTGGCCTGGAGGCGCAGGACTGGACCTTCATGCTCTTTAAGATGTACATGAAGTATTGCCAGCGTCGCGGCTGGAAGGTCACCATTAACGACTGCCCCGCGGCTGAGGTCATTGGCATCGACCGTGCGACCTTTACCGTCGAGGGCAAGGACGCGTTTGGCATGCTGCGCGCCGAGGCCGGCGTCCACCGTCTGGTGCGCATTAGCCCCACCGACGACAAGAAGCGCCGCCAGACCACGTTTGCCGGCGTCGAGGTCATTCCCGTGCTGCCTGACGATATCGACATCGAGATCAGTCCTGACGATATCCGCGTGGACGTGTATCACGCGAGCGGCCCGGGCGGCCAGGGCGTCAACACCACCGACTCCGCCGTACGCGTGACGCATTTTCCCAGCGGCATCGTTGTCACTTGCCAAAACGAGCGCAGCCAGATTCAAAACAAGGCCGCGTGCATGCAGATTCTCAAGGCCCGTCTGTACGAGATCGAGCTCGAGAAGCGCGCCGAGGCCCTGGATGAGATTCGTGGACCCAAGACCACGATCGGTTTTGGCAACCAGATTCGCAGCTACGTGCTCTACCCGTATCAGATGGTCAAGGACCTGCGCACGGGCGTGGAGACCAGCAACGTCGAGGCCATTCTCGACGATGGCGATCTGGATCCGTTTGTGATCGGCTACCATCGCTGGGCAACCGGCAACGCCGATGCGGAGGCGCCGTCTGCCTAGGCACATGGTTGGCTCCGGGTCCATACAAACACTTCGCAGGGGTGGTATTTGCCCGGTGAATCGGTAGAATCGAATACAGCAAGAGGTTCAAAGCGCACTCGTTTGGGTGCGCTTTTTTGAGGGAGGCAGCATGGCAAATCGTCTGGACATCAAGCGCATTCTTTCGATGAACTTCTTTCACGATCTGCCCAAGATCATGTTTGGCTGCGCTCTGGCCGCTATCGCGACGGACCTGTTTTTGATCCCCAACGGCCTTGCTGCCGGCGGCGTCACGGGTCTCGCCACGATTATCCAGGCGGTCGGTGCGTCTCATGGCATTTCGCTTCCCGTCGGTATCCAGACCATCGTGATGAATGCCTTGCTGCTGCTGGTCGTTATGCGCGAGGGCGGCATGTTCTACGTGGTGCAGACGGCGACGGGTTTTGTGCTGCTGGGCTTTTTCACCGACCTGTTCGCTCCGTTTGTGGCGCCGCTGGCACATGCCGATCTTATGCTTCCCGCTATGTGGGGCGGCATTATCACGGGCATCGGCTATGGCATGGTGCTGCGCGCCGGTGCCAACACCGGCGGCTCCGACACGATCGGCCAGATCATCTCGCGTAATACATCGCTGCCGGTTGGCTCCACCGTCATGGCGATCGACGTTGCCGTGTGCGCGCTCTCGGCCCCGGTCTTCTCGGTCGAAAACGCGCTGTATGCGGGCCTTTCGATGGTCATTAGCGGCTACGTGATCGATGCCGTGGTCGACGGCGGCAACAGGCGCCGTATGGTGCTCATCATCTCGGACAAGTTTCCCGATATCGCGGCCGATATCATGTATGGCCTGGGTCGCGGCTGCACCAAGTTTAGGGCGACCGGCATGTACTCGGGTGCCGAGAAGCCGGTGATCATGGTCATTGTGAGCCGCCGCGAGCTCAATACGCTCAAGACCATTGTGCGTGAGCGCGACCCGCATGCTATCGTGACGGTGGCCGATGTCACGGAGACCTTCGGTGAGGGCTTCAAGGACATTAACGCGTAGGCTGACTGCGTTCCATCCAAAAGACGTTCACATTGATAAACCGTTTCATCAGCGGTTCTGCCTGCTAAATTGCTCAAATAATGATAAAAAGTCTGGTAAAGCAATCAGTTTCCAGCATAATGAATGACGTACGTGCATCGCGGCTGTGTTGGGACTACCTTTCCGTGCCGTGCGCATCTTGTCTTAAGAGGATGAAAGGAAGGCACAATGAGCGACGAAGAGCTCAAAAAGGTTGCCAACGAGGTAAGGAAGGGCATCGTCACCGGCGTGCACGCTGCCAAGTCCGGCCATCCGGGCGGTTCGCTCGGCGCTGCCGACATCATGACCTATCTGTACTTTGAGGAAATGAACGTCGACCCGGCCGACCCCCGCAAGGCCGACCGCGATCGTTTCGTGCTTTCCAAGGGTCACTGCGCACCTGGCCTGTACGCCGTGCTTGCCGAGCGCGGGTTCTTCCCCAAGGAGGATCTCGAGACGCTGCGCCACATCGGCAGCCATCTGCAGGGTCACCCCAACATGAACGACACCCCGGGCGTTGACATGTCCACCGGTTCGCTCGGCCAGGGCATCTCCGCCGCCGTGGGCATGGCCGTTGCCGCCAAGCACTGGGGCGACGACTATCGCACCTACGCCCTGCTGGGCGATGGCGAGAGCGAGGAGGGCCAGGTCTGGGAGGCCGCCATGTTTGCCGGCAACCAGCAGCTCGATAACCTCTGCGTGATCGTCGACCACAACGGCCTGCAGATCGACGGCCCCGTTGAGGAGGTCAACGACCCCATGCCGCTCGCCGACAAGTTCCGCGCCTTTAAGTTCCACGTGGTGGAGCTCGCCGATGGCAACGACTTCGACCAGATCCGCGCCGCCTTTGCCGAGGCCCGCGCTACCAAGGGTCAGCCGACCGCCATTATCGCCGAGACTACGAAGGGCAAGGGCGTCTCCTTTATGGAGAACCAGGTGGGTTGGCACGGTAAGGCCCCCAACGATGAACAGTTTGAGCAGGCCATGGCAGAGCTCACGGCCGCCGGAGAGGAGCTCTAGGATGGCAGACGTCAAGAAAATCGCCACGCGCGTAAGCTACGGCGAGGCCCTCGTCGAGCTCGCCAACGAGCACGATGACTTTGTGGTCCTCGACGCCGACCTGGCTGCTGCCACGCAGACCGGCAAGTTCAAGGCCGCCTGCCCCGATCGCTTCTTCGATGTGGGCATTGCCGAGAGCAACCTGATGGGTGTTGCCGCCGGTATCGCGACCACCGGCCGCGTTGCCTTTGCGAGCACCTTTGCCATGTTTGCCGCTGGCCGCGCCTTTGAGCAGGTCCGCAACTCCATCGGCTATCCGCACCTTAACGTTAAGATCGGTGCCACGCACGCCGGTATCTCGGTGGGCGAGGATGGCGCCACGCACCAGTGCTGCGAGGATATCGCCCTCATGCGCGTTATCCCCGGCATGACCGTGATTGTTCCCGCCGACGACGTCGAGGCCCGCGCCGTGACGCGCGCCGCCTACGAGTGCGATGGCCCCGTGTACATGCGCTTTGCCCGTCTGGCCTCGCCGGTCATCAACGACCCCGAGACCTACAAGTTCGAGGTGGGCAAGGGCATCGTCATGCGCGAGGGCGCCGACGTTACCATCATCGCCTGCGGCCTGATGGTCGGCGAGGCTCTCGAGGCCGCTGAGCAGCTTGCTGCCGAGGGCATCGATGCCGAGGTCATCAACATGCACACCATCAAGCCCATCGATGCCGACCTGATCGTCAAGAGCGCCACCAAGACCGGCCACGTCGTGACCGTCGAGGAGCACTCCGTGATCGGTGGCCTGGGCAGCGCCGTTGCCGATGTTCTGTGCGAGCAGTGCCCGACGCCGCTCAAGAAGATTGGCGTCAACGACACCTTCGGCGAGTCCGGCCCGGGTGCCGAGCTCCTGCACAAGTACGGCCTGGACGCCGCCAACATCGTGGCGACCACCAAGGAGTTCTTGGCCTAAGACGTTTTGCGTTGGCCTTGACCTGAGCGCCGTTCCCGCATTGGATAATAAATAAGCCGGGGCGCCCTTCGTGTGGGGGGCACCCCGGCTTTGTGTTTGGGGGAAGGAACGGTTAGAGGAGCTTCACGGTCGGGGCGAGGGCATTGGCAAAGATGTCGTCTGGCCAGCATACCGCTGCGACATTAGGGTCATTTGCCGCAACTATTTCAGCAAGAATGGAGTCGTAGGAGATTGTCCCCAACGATTGGAGGTCGACTATCTCGCGTGCGGCATCATCTGAACACAAGTTAAGACGATATGCAGCTTTTAATAAATGGTCTTGCCCCGCATCAAAGGCCCAACGATATATTACTAGTTTTACATAATGGTTTTCGTCGAGCTTGATGTCGCGAATACGGCCGCACTCGATATCTCCCGCGTTTCCATACGGTTCATTTTTCATGGCAAGATATCCAAGCTCTTTATCTGGAAAGGCAGTCGAGTACAGCCCTATCGCATCTCCGTCGACTTCTGCTGTCACCCTACCATCCCAGTACTCGGGCAGGTCGACACTGAAGGTTTGGGCCTTGATGTGGCGTGCGGCGGCTTTGCGCTGTTCCTCGGCCTGGCGCGCCGCTTCCTCTTCGGCGGCTTTCTTGGCGGCGACGGCGGTGTCGCGGCGGTTTGTTGCGGCATGTTGCAGCGCATCGACGTTGGGCGCGTCCTTGCCCTTGTATGCCATGGCGAGTGTCACGGCGTCGTTGATCTCGTCGTCGGTCACGTCGACAGCATCGATGGGCGTAAAGTCCAAAACCGAATCCTGCTCGGCGAGTTCGCCCAGGTCAATCTTTTCGCCCTTGGCAAAGACGTCGTCGATCGTGAGCTCGGCTTTTGTACAAGGCACCTGGTAGATGGTGCCGTCGGCGGCGATAGGGGAGCCGGCTGCCTTGAGCGTGTACTTGCCCTGGATAAGCTTGATGCCCGAGCCGTCGGAAGCGACATATTCGACCTTGTCGACCTTCTTTCCGTCGACCGTCTTGCCCTTTACGCGCACCGGCACACGAGAAGCGCCGCTATCGGTGTCCCATCCTTCAGCCTTTACACTCACCACGAGCGCATGCTTGGAATGCGCTGACTCATACTGCTCCTGCTCCTGGACATGCTGCTGATATAGGTGGTACGCCAATCCGCCGCCCCCGCCAACAACAAGTATCGCCGTGCAGACGATGGCAATCACGATGCCCTTCTTGGGCTTCTTGCTGGGAGCGGGCGAACCCACAGGTGCCGGCGCAACCGCGGGCTCGGCTACGGGCATAGCCTGTGTCCCGTCAAGTGCAGCCCCGCATCCCACGCAAAACCGAGCCTCATCAGCAAGCTCAGCACCACAATAAGGACAAACCATATCAACCTCCAGCAAGCCTAGAACCATCCATCTAGCTCAACTGTAAAGCGATATCCCTAACCAAAGTTGCGCAACAATGCGCCCCAATATAAGTTGCGGTGAAATAGGGACTGATTAGGGCTTTTAACTGCTAAAACAGTCCCTATCTCACCGCAACTTCTAAAGAGGTCGTATCAAGCGGGGTTTCTATTGGGATAGGAGCCCAGCACGACAAAGTGCAATTCAGACCCTCCCAACTTTGTATGCACAGCATCACAAGGTAGATGCGCCGGCCCCATAGTAGCCGCAGGCCGTGCACAGGGTTACCTCCCAAATCTTTCCGCAGGACGGAGGAGCCCCCGCAGCGCGAAGCGCGCAGCGGGGGCTCCGACATGTCCGAGGACGATTTGGGAGGTAACCCTGTGCACGGCCGGACGGATCCCAAAGCCCGCCATGCTTCTTATGTGCAGCAAAGGCAATGCTGCTAAAATACAAAGCGCTCATGTAGTTTAAACGCACGACGATAAGGAGCACCAGTGGGTAACCACTTCCGTACCTCCGGTGCGGGCGATGAAGCCCCCAAGACGCAGCCGAGCGTCGCGGGCAGTCGTTTCGCCACCCCGGATTCAGAGGATCAGCTGTTTAGCCCGATCCCCGTACAGCCGGCAGATCAGGCACAGCCGGCGGCAGATCCCTTTGCCTACAACCCTAACAACGATGTTGCGCTTTCCGGCACGGCTGGCTTTGAGCCCGTTCAGACGGTGACCGCCCGCGTGGCTCAGCCTCAGACGAGCGCCGCCACGCCGCAGCCTACCATGGCCGGCATCCCCGATCCCATGGCCCCTTCGGCTCCCGCGCCGCAGCCCGCGCAGTCCGGTCTTTTTGCCGGCATTCCCGACCCCACGCAGCCTGCGGCTCCCGTGGTCGAGCGCGATCAGGCCGCCGAGGTCGCAAGCCTCGACAACGCGCTCAACAACCCCGACTTCACGTCGGTGTTTGCGCCCATCGACCCGCAGGTCAGCCGCAAAAAGATGGCCAAACAGGCCGGTGTCGAGCCCGTCATCCTTATGGAGCACGTCACCAAGATCTATCCGGCGCAGCCCAACAAGCCCGCACTCGATGACATCAACATCGAGATCTATCCGGGCGAGTTCGTCTTTTTGGTCGGTCACTCCGGCTCAGGTAAGACCACGCTGCTGTCGACGCTCAACCGCGACGTCAAGCCCACAAGCGGTCGCATTTTGGTCGCCGGCCAGGACCTTATGAAGATCAAGAACCGTAAGGTTCCGTTCCTGCGTCGTCAGATCGGCGCCGTGTTCCAGGACTTTAAGCTCCTGCCGCAAAAGACCGCCTACGAAAACGTGGCGTTTGCCCTGCAGTGCATCGGTAAGCCCAAGGGCGTCATTCGCAGCCAGGTGCCCGAGGTGCTGCGTCTGGTCGGTCTGGCCGACCAGATGGACTCGCTGCCCGATCAGCTTTCCGGTGGCGAGCAGCAGCGCGTGGCCGTTGCCCGCGCTATGGTCAACCGCCCGCCGCTGCTGATTTGCGACGAGCCCACGGGCAACCTCGACCCGGCGATTTCGCTGGGCATCATGAAGCTGCTCGAGCGCATTAACCGCACCGGTACCACCGTGATCGTCGCTACGCACGACCGCGAGATGGTCGATAGCATGCACCGTCGCGTGATCGCCCTCGAGGGCGGCCACGTAATCCGCGACCAGGAGAGGGGAGGTTACGGTAACTATGGCACCAACTAACGTGGGTTACTCGCTCAAAGAGGCAATCAGCCACTTCTTCCGTAACTGGACCACCTCGCTCGGCGCCGTCATCACGATTTTCCTTTCGCTGTTTATCATCGGCCTGTTCATTATGGGTTCCGCGATGCTGAACTCCGTGATCGGCACCGTCGAGGATCAGGTCGTCATCAACGCCTTTATTAGCGATGACGCCGACCAGGCAGATGTTCAGGCCTTTGAGGCAGAGCTCAAGACGTGGAGCAATGTCAAGTCCGTGACGTACAAGGACAAGGACGACGCGCTGGCCGAGTACACGAGCAAGATGTCGGGTAACGCCGACGCTACCATGAGCGCGCTCGACGGTCAGAACCCACTGCCGGCTTCGTTTGCCATCGAGATGGACGATCCGTCCATGGTCGAGAGCACGGCCCAGAAGCTCAAGAAGAACGCCGATTTTCAGAAGATCGCGGACGACGGCGACGTTAACGCGAGCGTTCTGTACGGCCAGGAGGAAGTGAGCCGCCTGTTCCAGGTGACGAACTACATCCGTATCGCCGCTGTGGTGCTCGTCGGCCTGCTGACCTTTATCGCGTTCATCTTTATCAACAACACGATTCGCCTGTCCATTACGGCGCGTCGTCGTGAGATCGCGATCATGCGTCTGGTGGGCGCAAGCAACGGCTTCATTCGCGGGCCGTTCATTACCGAGGGCGTGCTGCAGGCCATTTTGGGCTCGCTGCTTTCCATCGGCGTGCTTGAGCTGCTGCGTAACCTGATGGTTCCGCGGCTGCAGGAGAGCATTGGCTGGATGTCGTTTGCGCTGCCGATGCAGTACTATCTGGTGACCTACGCCGCGCTGATTCTGGTCGGCGTCATTATCGGTCTCTTTGGTTCCGCCATCGCCATGCGCCGCTATCTGCGCGTGTAGGCGCTGCGGATATGCCGTCTGCAACGGGTCGTCTCTTTTGGGGCGGCCCGTTTTTTGATCCCTAGGGGACGGCAGGATTGCGGATCATCGTGGCGCTGGTCTATCTATGTGACCCGCAATCCTGCCGTCCCCTAGGGATCATTTGGGTAGACTCTTGGGGTGTAAACGGCCATCGATAGTAAGGAGGCGCCATGGGGCGCAATAACAAGCATAAGCGTGGAGCTCGCAATAAGCGCGGGCCGGTGCGCAGCGAGCGTCGCCCGAGTCTGACCGGACGCGTGCAGCTCCATGAGCATAGCGCCTACGTTGTAACCGAAAACGGCGACTACAAGGTCATGGGCCGCGGCAAGCGCGAGATTATGGACGGCGATACCGTTGCCGTGAGCATTAAGAACAGCCCGCATGGCGAGCGACGCGCCGTAATCGAGGGCGTCGTCGAGCGTGCGGCCATTAGTGTGGTGGGCACGTACCAGACCGCCGGCCCGCTCGGGGTGATCGAGCCGCTTGATTCTCGCCTTAAGGCCGATTTCTTTATTCTTCCGGAGGACACCTCGGCGGAGCGCTTGGGCGTTCATCCGGGCGATGCGGTCGTCGCACGCATTTTGACATATCCGACGCGTCTGGAATCGGGCACCGTGACGATTGAGCGCCGTATTGGTGGCGATGATGCGCCCGATTTGGGCGTTCAGTATGTGATGGCGCGCTATGGCTATACCGATACTTATCCCGATGCCGCGCTAGCCGAGGCCGAGGCGCTTTCGCTCGATGTGGCCTCGGCACTCAAGGACCCGCTCCGCCGAGACCTGCGCGACCGCTTTGTCATTACGATTGATCCAGTCGACGCGTGCGACTTTGACGACGCCATCTCGCTGGAGCGCACGTCCGAGGGTGGCTACAAGCTGGGTGTCCATATTGCCGACGTTTCGCACTATGTTGCCTGGGACGGACATATCGATCTGGAGGCCCGCCATCGCACGACGTCGGTGTATCTTGCCGATCGCGTGCTGCCCATGTTGCCCGAGCGCCTGTCGAACGATTTGTGCTCGCTGCGTCCCGACGAGGACCGCTTGGCGTTTACCGTCGACATTGAGCTCGACGCGCAGGGTCGCGTGCGCCATTACGATCCCTATCCCAGCGTGATTCGCTCACGCGTGCGCATGGACTACGACGGCGCCGAGGCGCTGCTGGTACGTGCCGGTGCGGTGGAGTATTCGGTGCTGGAGGGTGCCGCCGAGGATGTTGCCGCGGTTGAAGCCTCGCGCGAGGAAGCGCTCGAGCGCGGGCTTGCGTGCGAGAAAACCGCCCGCGGCTATAACGTCGACTTGGGGGATTTCCTCGTAGCCGCCAACGAGCTCGCCGAGCTTCGCCGTCGTATTCGTCGCGCGCGCGGTTCGGTCGACTTTGATACGGCAGAGATCCGTGCACTGTTGGACGAGGACGGTGTGCCCGTGCAGATCGTGGCCCGTGAGCGCTCGTGCGCCACGTCGCTGATTGAGGAAGCCATGCTGCTGGCCAACGAGTGCGTGGCGGAGTGGCTGGCCGACCGCGATATCGAGGCCTGCTATCGCGTGCACGACGATCCCAGTCCCGACAGCCTGCACGGTGCCGCCGTGGCGCTGGCACAGCTGGGTATCATCGATGACCGTCGCGCGTCCGGTATTGCTCTGGGAAGCCCCGACGAACTGCAGGCGGCGGTTGATGCCGCAGCCGGTACGGCCAACGCGCCGCTCGTCAACACGTTGCTACTGCGCAGTATGCAGCGCGCACTGTACAAGCCGCGCAACGAGGGCCACTTTGCACTTGCCGCGCCGTGCTATTGCCACTTTACGAGTCCCATTCGCCGCTATCCCGACCTGGTGGTGCATCGCGTACTCAAGTTGCAGCTGGCCTACGAGCGGCTGGGCGGCAAGGACGCCTTGGTGCGTACGCCGCGGCTGATCGGTAAGGGTCGCGAGTCCCTGCCGCGCATCCTGCCGCAAATCTGCCGCGCGTGCAGCGATGCCGAGCGTGCGGCCGACGCCGCCAGCCATGCGACGCAAAAGATCAAGATCGCCCAGTACTACGAGGACCGCCTGGGCGAGCGCTATGCCGGAACGATCTCGTGGGTCAGCAGCATGGGCCTCTTTGTGCGCCTTGATCTGACGCAGGTTGAGGGTTTGGTTTCGATCAAGAGTCTGGGCAACGAGTGGTTCGAGTTTGATGAGGACGCGCTCACGCTCACGGGTGCCGACACGGGGACTCGCTATGAGTTGGGGCAACGCGTGATCATCGAGGTCTCGCGCGTTAACACCACGCGCGGGCACTTGGATTTCAGGCTTATTCATTAGCCGGAATCTGGTGATTGATAGAGAACGGGGCGGTCTTTTGGGGCCGCCTTTTTTGTGGCGCATCAATCGTCTTGCCGCTCGCGCGCTTGCGTCTTCCGCCTGCTATAGGGGAGATAAAACCTACCACAATAAACCTGTCCCTATTTGGGAGGTTTACGAGAGAGCGGGGATGAGATGACAACGGTGTACGGGTATGCGCGGGTGAGCTCGCGTGATCAAAATCTGAATCGGCAGCTGGATGCGCTGGGCGCCTATGGCGTGGAACCGGCGAATATCTTTGCCGACCATGCGAGCGGCAAAGACTTCGATCGACCGCGGTATCGCGAGCTACTGTGCGCGTTGGATTCCGGTGATGTGCTGGTGGTACTTTCCATTGATCGGTTGGGCCGTAGCTACAGCGAGATCCTCGAGGAATGGCGGTGCATAACCAAAGAGCTCGGCGCCGCCATCGTGGTGCTGGACATGCCATTGCTCGACACGCGCGCCAGAGACTGTGGTGGGTCGGACGTGACGAGTGCGTTGATTGCCGATATTGTTTTGCAGCTGCTGAGCTATGTGGCGCAGGTGGAGCGCGAGAACATTCACCGGCGCCAAGCCGAGGGCATTGCGGCGGCGCGAGCGCGCGGCGTGCGCTTTGGCCGGCCCCGCAAGCCCTGTCCTCCGCAATTCGAGCTGGTGCGCGATACCTACGAGGCGGGTGATATCACGCGGAGTCAGGCGGCAAAGCGGCTAGGCGTGTGCGTGGGGACGTTCGATCGCTGGATGCGCGAGATGGAGTAGGGGCGCCACGGTCCTTTGGCGCCCCGATTCGAACATTTTGGATTTCGCTACGGCGACAACTGCATTCGGGGGTACACTCGCTGCTGCTCAAAAAAAGACGGAGGTTAGCCCTTGGCGCGTGTGAAGCACATAGTCGGATGGATTTCGGTTGTCCTGCTGGTCGTGACGCTGGCAAGTATTTGGATGCTGACGGAGCAAAACGTGGAGCAGACGTCGTCGCTCAGCGAGTCCACTGCGCGCGCGGTGGAAGGACGGGCCGCGGACGTGCGACCCGATGCCGCGCAGGAGTCCCAGGCGGGGGATGCCGTCGGGGGCGCGGACTCAACGACTGCCACCGTTCATCCCGACCCGCTTGCGCCCGTTCGACTGTGGATGGGTGCCAACATTCGTCGCGTCGCACATACCGTTGAGTTCTTCTTTGTAGGACTGTTTGCTTCGACGACAGTGGCATGCCTGGGCGAATGCCTGCCATGCGCGCGATTCCGGTACGCACTCGCTGCGCTCTTTTGCGCCGTCTGCTCTGTCGGCGACCAAGTGCACAAGATCTTTGTTCCCGGTCGTCATTTCGACATGATTGACCTGGGCTTCGATGCCGCGGGCTATGTCACCGCCATGCTGTTGGTATTGCTGGTCTCCGCATGGGTGCACCACGTGACGCGCCCCATCGGCGCCCATGCGAGGCGCTAGCCGGTAACAAACCCGTTTCTGATAATGCGACCTTGTTGAATTATTTTGTGTCGCGCGTATTTCCGAGCGGTCGGATTTGAGGGGCGAGCGGTAGAACGCTCGCCCTTTGTGCGCCACGATGCGGCACAATGTACCGTAAAAGCTGTTTATATCCGGTACGAATCGTTCGTTGGTCTTTAATTCTTCTCAACGGAGGTGTTTGAGATGGCAAACGGATTGCTTTTAAGGCTTCGCGAGCGTGAGCTCAGCGCGAGTCCGGCGGAACGCAATGTCATCGCATACGTGAGCGCTCATCCGCACGAGGTGGTCGGGCTGTCCGTCCGCAGTCTTGCCGACGCCACGTTCTCCTCGCCCTCGAGCATTTTGCGTTTTTGCAAGCGCTTGGGTTTTGCGGGCTACAAGGAGTTCCAGCGCGAACTGATTGCCGAACTGGCACTCTTGGGTGACAAGAAAGACGTTGCCCTCGAGGACATCTCCATGGACGACAGCGTCGAACGTATCGTGGGGAAGGTGATGAAAAGCAACGTGCGCACGATCGAGGCGACGGCGCGAACGCTCGATTACACCGTCTTGGAGCGATGCGCGGCCCATCTTAAGCGGGCACGCGCGGTCAATCTGTTCGGTATCGGTGCCTCTCG
Source organism: uncultured Collinsella sp. (assembly GCA_937995345.1). Taxonomy (GTDB): domain Bacteria; phylum Actinomycetota; class Coriobacteriia; order Coriobacteriales; family Coriobacteriaceae; genus Collinsella. Next base: position 107,701 of record CALKKS010000007.1, read on the forward strand.
TTTGGTCGCGCACGATCTGGCGCAAAAGCTCATGCGTGTCGACAAAGAGTGCCATCTGTACGACGACTGGCATGATCAGCTCCTGTGTGCCAAGAACATGCATGAGGGCGATATGGCAATTGCCTTTAGCTACTCGGGCTTAACGCAAGAAGTGCTGGACTGCACCGTCGAGGCTCAACGTCACAACTGTCCCGTTGTGGCCGTGACCAAGGTAGATGGGTCGTCCAAGCTTGCCGCCATGGCCGATGCCGTGCTCGGCGTCGCTGCGAGTGAACCCTTGGTCCGCAGCGGTGCCATGGCTTCGCGTATGGCCCAGCTTATGGTTGTCGATGCCCTGTACGCTGCTTACGTTGCCAACGACTACGAGCGAGCGACGCATGTCATTAAGCAAAACTACATCGAGAAACAGGAAAGATGAGGTGAATGAAATGCTCGATTTAACAAAATTCACGACTGAACAGCGCAATCTTAGGTCAATGGACCTCGATACGATGACATCGCTGCAGATCGTCACGACGATGAACGATGAGGATCTTCGTGCCGTCCAGTCGGTCACGAAAGTGTTGCCCCAGGTTGCCACAGCAATCGACTGGGCTGCTGAGGCACTCGAGCGCGGCGGGCGCGTCTTTTACATGGGCGCAGGCACCAGCGGTCGTCTGGGCGTACTCGACGCTTCGGAGTGTCCGCCCACGTTTGGCGTGTCACCCGATCTGATCGTCGGGCTCATTGCCGGAGGCGAGACGGCGTTTATCAAGGCTGTCGAAGGTGCCGAAGACAGCGAGGAGCTTGGCGCGAGCGACCTGCAGGGGCGTGGACTCTCGGACAAGGATCTTGTCGTTGGCCTGGCGGCAAGCGGTCGTACTCCCTATGTGGTGGGCGGCCTTGTGTACGCCAAGGCAACTGGGTGCAAGACGATCGCAATTGCCTGCAACCAAGGGTCGAAGATCGGGGAGAGCGCAGATCTTGCCATTGAACCCGTGCCCGGTCCCGAGGTGCTGACCGGCTCAACGAGGCTCAAGGCGGGAACGGTTCAAAAGCTCATTCTCAACATGATTTCGACCGGTGCCATGGTCAAGATCGGCAAGGTATACCAAAACCTGATGGTCGATGTGCAGCAGACGAACGAGAAGTTGGTGGTGCGCGGCCAGAACATCGTGATGGAGGCGACCGGCTGCACGCGCGAGCGCGCTATTCAGGCGCTTGCAGATGCCGGTGGCCACGTAAAAACCGCTATTGTCTCGGTACTGCTGGACTGCGATGCCGAGCAGGCTGCGGTAGCTCTTGAGCGGGCGCGCGGCCATGTCCGCGCTGCGGTGAGTGGCCATGAGAAGAGCAATGCCGATGCCCAATAGGTGCGCGGCGTGAGCTGATATGACATCCAAACGAGATACCCAATACAAGGAGGAGTTATGACGAACAAAGAGCTGGCTCAAAAGCTGCTGGACCTTTTGGGCGGTAAAGACAACGTGCTGGCAAACGCGGCGTGCATGACGCGCCTGCGCGTGACCGTCAAAGACACGGGCAACGTCGACACGGAGGGTATTAAGGCGCTCGACGGCGTGATGGGCCTTGTTGAGGACGACACGATGCAGATCGTGCTGGGTCCGGGCAAGGTGAATAAGGTGCTCGAGGAATTCTCCAAGCTGACCGGCCTTGCGAAAGGCGTTGCTGACGAGAGCGTAGTTGACGCTGCGGCCACAAACAAGGCCGCGCAGAAGGCCAAGTACGAGTCCAAACCGGTTCAGGCCTTCCTTAAGAAGATTTCCAATGTCTTCGTCGCCCTGCTTCCCGGCATCATTGCGGCTGGCCTCATTAACGGTATCTGCAACGTCATCAATGTCTCGACGGCGGGTGCGCTTGCGGGCGAGTGGTGGTATCAGGGCATTCGTTCCATGGGTTGGGCCCTGTTTGCCTATCTGCCCATTTTGGTGGGCTATAACGCGGCGCGCGAGTTTGGTGGCTCCGCTGCACTGGGCGGTATCGCAGGCATGATGTGCATCGCCAACAGCGCCATGCCCCTGCTTGCGCCCGGCACGGCTGATCCTACCGCTGCCATTCTGCTGCCACTCACCAATGCGCAGTACAACCCCGCAGCGGGCGGTATGATCGCGGCTCTCATCGCTGGTGCGTTTTTCGCCTGGATGGAGCGTCAGATTCGCAAGGTCATGCCCAACGCGCTCGACACGTTCCTGTCCCCGCTGCTGGTGCTCATCATCGGCGCCTTTGCTCTGATGCTTGTCATCCAGCCGGTTGGCGCATGGCTGACGACCGCGATCTTTAGCGTCCTCACCTTTATCTTCGAGAAGCTGGGCGTCCTGGGCGGCTATATCCTGTCGGCAGGCTTCTTGCCGCTGGTGTCCGTCGGCCTGCATCAGGCGCTCACGCCGATCCACGCTATGCTCAACGATCCCGACGGCGCTACCAAGGGCATCAATTACCTGCTGCCCATCCTTATGATGGCTGGCGGCGGCCAGGTCGGTGCCGGTTTGGCGCTGTACTTTAAGACCAAGAACGCCAAGCTCAAGAAGTATGTCGCCGAGTCCATCCCCGTTGGCATTCTGGGTGTGGGCGAGCCTCTGATGTATGCCGTTACGTTGCCGCTCGTTCGTCCGTTTGTGACGGCCTGCCTGGGTGCCGGATTTGGCGGCGCGCTCGCGGCGCTGCTTCACATCGGTACGGTTTCTCAGGGCGTTTCCGGTCTGTTTGGCCTGCTGATCGTCGTTCCTGGCCAGCAGCTCGGCTACGTTGCCGCTATGCTGCTTGCCTATGCCGCCGGCTTTGTCCTGACGTGGTTCTTTGGCGTCGACGAGCAGAAGATCAACGAGTTCTTTGGCGAGTAGCCTGATGCTGCGCGCTATGTCATTCGAGCGTCTTGACGTGCCGCAGGTCTCTTGATGCTATGGTTGTGCCGGCGGGGCTAACTGCTCCGCCGGCCTTTTTTAAAGGAGCGTTGAAGCGTGAAAACGGGTATTTCGATTTATCTTTCCAGCCCTCTGCAGGATATTGAGCGGACGATTGAGCGTGGTGCCGCGGCGGGTGCACGCTATGCGTTTACCTCGCTGCATATTCCCGAGGATGGGGGAGCGGCGTATGCCGACAAGGTGCGTCATGTGCTGTCGCTGCTTTCCGCCCGCGGCATTGCGCTCATTGCCGATGTGGGGCCGCGCACGTGCGATTTGCTGGGCCTTGAGCGCATGGAGGACTTGCGTGATCTGGGACTGGAGTACCTGCGCTTGGATTATGGCTTTAGTGCCCAGCGGGTCGCGGAGCTGTCCGGTGTATTTCGCATTGTGGTTAATGCATCGACGGTGAGTTCTGATGAAATCGCATCGTGGCGAGAAGCTGGTGCCGATGTGACTCGTTTTGCCGCCTGCCACAATTTTTATCCCAAGCCTTATACCGGTTTAGCTCTGGAGGACATTGCTCGGACGAATCTTCGTCTTGCGACGCTTGGCTTCGAAATCATGGCTTTTGTGCCGGGTGATGCCAACGTTCGCGGGCCGGTGTTCGAAGGACTGCCGACGGTTGAGGCGCAGCGCGGTCGCGCGTCAAAGGTTGTCCTCAACATGCTTGAGCTCGCACATGGCGCCGATTGCGACATTGTTTTGGTCGGCGACCCCGATCTTTCGGATGCGGGTTGGGCGCAGTTTGCTCAAGTTTCCGCCGGATACGTGGACCTGAAATGCGAGCTTGAGTCCGGCTATACCTATGTACGTGGGCAGATTCATCACGACCGGCCCGACTCGAGCGCCCTCATCTTTAGGTCTCAGGAGTCACGCACGACGCTTAAGCCGGATTCCGTGCCGACGGATACCGGTGCCGGCCTGCCGCGAAAGGCGGGGTCGATCGCTGTGAGCAATAGCGGCTATGGGCGCTACGAAGGCGAGCTTGAGATTGCGCGGGTCGATCTTCCCGGCGACGAGCGCATGAACGTTGCGGGCCATATCACGTCCGAGGCAATGGAGCTGCTGCCGTTCATCAAACGCGGATTCGGGGTACGGTTCGTTTAGCGTGTGACCCGTGGGCTACAATTGCCCCATCATGCGAAGGCGCCTCGTATGGTGTGTATCTGCGTTGGCCGATCTATATTCGGAGGATTCCCATGACCGTACTGTTTGTTGAATATCCCAAGTGCTCGACCTGTAAAAAGGCCAAGGCGTGGTTGGACGAGCATGGGATCGAGTATGTCGACCGCGATATCGTTACGGACAATCCCACGGCCGATGAACTTGCGACCTGGATTGCTCGTTCGGGGCTGCCGGTGCGGCGCTTCTTTAGCTCGTCGGGCATGAAATATCGAGAGCTGGGCCTGAAGGCGCGCCTGGACGCAGGAATGACGGATCGGGAGTGCTACGAGCTGCTGGCGACCGATGGCATGCTGGTCAAGCGTCCGCTGCTGGTGGGCGACGACTTTGCGATCCCCGGCTTTAGGGAAGCGGCTTGGGCCGAGGCGTTGCTGTAGCGGCTGCGGAAAGCGCGTCCCGTTTCGAGTGCTGATTCTGGGATGTGCTTTCCGGTTGAGAGCTCTATCGGAAATGACATCCCGTTTCGAGCGCTGATTCTGGGACACGGTTTCCGGTTGAGGGCTCGACGGGAAAGTGCGCCCCAGTTTGAGCTTGAAATCTGGGACGCACTTTCCGCCGGCGGGCCTGCCCCAGTCAGTCTTCCAGCTGCGCCCATTCGTGTGGGTCGTAGATCTTTACGTGCTTGTCGGGCGTGTCGCTCCAGTACTCTTCGTCCATAAAGGGCAGGTATGCCTGAATGCCGGGGCAGATAAACGGAATCCGTTGCCGCTGCAGGCGCTCGCGCTGCCGCCGCTCCAGGTTCGTCTCGGATATAACGGTCGGCATGCCGGACAGCTCGACGAGGCTTGCCTGGATGCGCTTGAGGTCGGGGAGCGCCGCATGCCATGACGTCCGCATGATTAAAAATGAGGCGCGGCGGCAGTTTGCCTGCATCACTGTGATGGCGGGGCGTAGTGTGGGATGGATTTTGTCCCGTTCGGGCCAAAGGTCAGCAGTGATCTCGAGGCCCAGGGTCTCCCATAGGTAATCAAGCTCTTCGTCCATGGCGCCTCGATATCCACGCGATCATTGTTACTTCGATTGTGTTGCCTGGTGCTATCGTTTTCGCGGTAGAATCTGCCAACGGTTGACGGCTACCGCTCGCGGCGTTTTGCCCTTCGTGTACAGCGGTCGACTTCACAGGTCCTTCACGGGTTGGACGAAATTAGGCCAATTTGACTGAATTTCAAAAAAGTCAAAATTGGGGCTTGCGTCACGGCCGGACTTCCCGTATATTTCTTTCTTGCGCAAAGGCACAGCCGAGCGCAGCGATGCAGTCATTGGGATGTCGTCTAATGGCAGGACAGCGGATTCTGGTTCCGTCAATGGGGGTTCGACTCCCTCCATCCCAGCCATTGCATTTGCTACATATGGCCCGTTCGTCTAGCGGTTTAGGACGCCGCCCTCTCAAGGCGGAGATCACCAGTTCGAATCTGGTACGGGCTACCCACAAATGAACGCCCGGGCCTCGCAAGAGACCCGGGTTTTGTGTATCGACCGTATATGCGGCGCCTGCCGTGTTTCGCTCAGATCGAGGAGTAGCCATGGATCTGCCCATCAGCTTGCAAGACATCACCTATGCCGAGAACTATCTGGCGCAGGGCGACCTGGCCACGGCGACGCCGCTGTTGGAGCGTCTGGTTGAGCTCGCCGAGGAGTATATCGATGCCGAGTGCAAGACGGAGGAGAAGCGCCAGTACTTTAGCTTCGATAGCAAGTTTGAGCGTCTGGCCTACCGCCGCGTGGAAAAGGATCCGCGCGAGCTGGTGCAGGTCGAGGTGCCCTTTGATCGCCTGTATTCCGACATGGCGTATGCCTACATTCGCCAGCAGGATTATGTGAGTGCTCGCAACGCCTTGATGCGGGCCGTGCGCTGGGACCCCATGAACTGCAACTACCGCCTGGATCTGGCCGAGCTGTTCCGTGCGCTCGAGGACAAGCAGGAGTGGGCATCGCTTTCGTTCTCGGTGCTAGAGCGTGCGAGCGACGGCAAGTGTGCCGCCCGCGCCTATGCCAACTTGGGCCAGTATTTCCTTGAGCCCGAGACCGAGAACGTCTCGGCGGCTGTAGGTTGCGCGCGTCTGGCGCTGCGCTTGGCCCCTGGCGATGCGCATACGACGCGCCTGCTCAACAAGATCCATACTGCCTATCCGGATGCCGCCGATGAGAGCGACGACCACGTGATGGGTGAACTGGCCCTGCAAGGCGTGCCGACCTCGCCTTCGGCCGAGATTGCCATCTGCCTGATTATGTGCGCGACCGATGCTGCAAGCGACGGCGACAAGCAGGAGGCGACGCGCCTGACGGTGCGTGCTCGCGACTTGGTGGGCGAGGAGGCCTGCGCGGCGATTATCAAACTGGTGCGCGAGAGCGACGCCGAGCTCAATGCTGAGCGCAAGGCAAAGCGCGACGCCGCGGGCTCAAACGCCGATGGAGCCAAGGAGGCCGGCGATGCCCAGTAAGCGCGAGCGCAAGCTCATCTCCAAGAATCGCTCGGCACACCACGAGTACTTTATTGATGAGACCTTTGAGTGCGGCATTGAGCTGAGTGGCACCGAGGTCAAGTCGATTCGCGAGCGCGCGTGCCAGATCACCGACACCTTTGCACTGATCCGTGGCGGCGAGTGCTGGCTCGTGGGTCTGCATATTCACCCTTATAGCCATGGTGGCGTGTGGAACCGCGACCCTGATCGCCGTCGTCGTCTGCTGCTGCACCGCAAGGAGATTGACTTTCTCGACGGCAAACTTCGTAACCGTGGTTATGCGCTGGTACCGTTGGAGCTCTACTTTAATACCGACGGCCGCGTAAAGCTGCTGCTGGGCCTAGGCCGCGGCAAGAAGCTTTACGACAAGCGCGAGGATATGGCCAAGCGCGATGTTCAGCGCGAGATTGACCGCGCACTTAAGGAGCGTAATCGCTAGGCGCTCTGTGTAAGTTGCGGTGGAATACGGACTGTTTTGCCTGTTTGAGGGGCTATTCAGTCCCTATTTCACCGCAACTGCGGGCGTCTCATCTTGCTTATACTGTTTTGACACATATGTCTCAAAGGCGGCGTCCGTTATGGGCGCCGCCTTTTTTGTGGGTACATACATCCATGAGGTTCCAACCCGGGTTAGGGGAGTGATTGTTATGGACAAAACTGCGTTCTTTACCATGCCGAGCGGTCTGTACGTGGTGAGCGCCGCGGCAGACGGGCTGCGCGCCGGCTGCGTCATCAACACTGCGGTGCAGGTGACGTCCATGCCGCCGCGCATTTCGGTTGCCGTGAACAAGGACAACGTCACCTCGGGCGTCATCGCTTCGGCCAAAGCGTTCGCGCTGACCGTGATCGATCAGACGGCTGATATGCTCTATATCGGTAACTTTGGGTTCCGCACCAGCAGCGACTGTGACAAGTTTGCCAAGTACGAGACTCGCGAGACTGCTCTCGGCATGCCTTATGTGCCCGAGCATGCGGCGGCGCTGTTTAGCTGCCGTTTGATCGACACTGTGGATGTGGGCACGCATCTACTGTTTATCGGCGAGGTCGAGGATGCCGAGCGCCTAAGCGACGAGACGCCGCTCACCTACGATTACTACCATAAGGTCCTGAAGGGCAAGACGCCTCCGAAGGCGTCCTCGTATCAAGGCTAGAAATGTTTTAAAAATACTTGCATTATATTATTGAGAATCTATACTGATAAATGAAGTACATCACCAGTCGCGTTCGAGAGGAGAACATCATGGCTGAGGAGAAGAAGACGTATAAGTTCGTGTGCGTCGTTTGCGGTTACGAGGTTGAGGTCGATACGCCCGAGCTGCCCGAGGATTATGTGTGCCCGGTGTGCGGCGTCGGTCCCGATCAGTTTGAGCTCGTCGAGGAGTAGCTCGCAGACACACGGCGAAAGCCGAACATAGCTCTGTCCAAGGGCCCCGGTCGAATTCTCGGCCGGGGCCCTTTTCCTCCGTCGCCAAGGGATCACGGTTGCTGTTGACCGATCCTGTCTGTTGTGAGTACGGCCGACCTTTTGTCTCAATCTGTAACGTCTAACGGCTCAAAACGGGTCTTCCTGTTACATATCGAGACAAAAGGTTGGAGCTGAAGAAATGTCTCGATCTGTAACATCTAGAAGTGGAAATTGGGCCCACTTGTTACATATCGAGACAAACCAAAACCGTCCGGCAGAAGATCTCAATCTGCAACATCTAGACACGTAAAACCCCTCTATCTGTTACAGATTGAGACAAACGGAGCTGTCCCTCGGAATAATCTCGATCTGTAACATCTAGACATCAAAAGCGGGTCTAGATGTTACAGATCGAGACGTTTGCCTGGGTAGGTGCCCCGCCCCATTACATCCCTGTCAACAACACGACATCGAGAATCGTCACGATGGCACCGATCCCTACGAGCAGCGCGTTGAGCGGGCGCGAGTTGGCGTATTTGCCCATGACGCGGCGCGAACTGGTGAGTCGTATGAGCACAAAGACCGTAATCGGCAGCTGAAGCGACAGCAGTGCCTGGCTCCAAATGAGACCCTCAAAAGGATTTGGGACGACCAGGCACGCCGCCACTGCGCCGGCGAAACAGGCCGCCACCCCGACCGAGGAATGTCGGTCGTGGATGTCGTATTCCTCGTCGAACATGCCCGCGGTGATGGTTCCCGCCGCCATGCCCGCTGTCACGCTGCTCGATAGTCCCGCGAACAGCAGCGCTACCGCAAAGATGGTCGAGCTCGCCGGGCCCAAGATGGGGGAGAGCGTGGCCGCTGCGACGGCGAGGTCGTCTACGACAATGCCGTGCGCAAAGAAGGTCGTTGCGGCCAGGATGACCATGGCCGAGTTGATTGCCCAGCCCACGCCCATCGAAAAGAGCGTGTCAAAGAGCTCGTAGCGCAGACGTTCTTCGATAACCTGCTCGCCTTGGCCTTCGAAGTGCATGGATTGGATGACCTCGGAGTGCAGGAAGAGGTTGTGGGGCATAACGACCGCGCCTAGGACACTCACGATAATCGCGGCAGAGCCAGTGGGCATACTGGGTGTGATCCAGCTTGCGGCGGCCTGCGGCCAGTCGACCTTGACCAGCGCAAGCTCGGCCAAAAACGAGAGTCCTACCACGCCTACGAAGGCGATGATCCAGCGTTCGGCACGCTTGTAGGAGTTCGTCATGAGCATCGCCATCGATACTGCCGCCACGATGACGCAGCCCGCGCGCACGGGCAGCCCAAAGAGCATTTGAAGGGCAATCGCGCCGCCCAGGACCTCGGCCATGGCGGTGGCGATGGTCGCGAGATAGGCGCTGACGAGTACCATGCGTCCAACGAAGCAGGGGAGGTAGCGTGTCGTGGCCTCGGCAAGACAGGTGCCCGTGGCGATGCCCAGGTGCGCCGCGTTGTGCTGCAGCGCGATGAGCATGATCGTGGACAGCGTGACGATCCACAGCAGCGCGTAGCCAAACTGCGAGCCCGCGGCCATATTGGAGGCCCAGTTGCCCGGGTCGATAAAGCCGACGGTCACAAGCAGCCCGGGGCCGATATGCCGCGCAATATCTAGGCCTCCGTGACCACCGGTGCGTCGGGAGCCAAAGTGTTGTTTGAGATGGTTGAGCATGGCTGGTTCCTACGTTGGGGTGGCGTGGCGCTGCACTTGGGTTGCGCGGCGCCACGCTTTGGGTTTAGGTTTGGGCTACTTGCGCGCCTTGCCCTGATTGGCCACGGCGTCGATCTTGGCGGCGATGGTCGCCGGGTCGCCGATGTAGCGCTTGTCGAGGACGTTGAAATCGGTGTCGAAGGTGTAGACGAGCGGCACGCCGGTGGGGATGTTGACCTTGAGGATCTCCTCGGGCGTGAGGTGCTCGAGCTTCATGACGAGTGAGCGCAGGGAGTTGCCGTGTGCGGCGATGAGTACGCGCTTGCCGGCGAGCATCTGGGGGCGGATCTCGTCTTCGAAATAAGGCCAGGCGCGGGCGATCGTGTCCTTGAGGCACTCGGTATAGGGCAGCTGATCGGGCGCGACATCACGGTATTGCTCCTGGGTGTGGGGATCGCGCGCGTCGTCCGGTTCGAGTGCCGGCGGGCAGACATCGAAGGAGCGGCGCCAGATGAGCACCTGCTCGTCGCCGTGCTCCGCTGCGGCATCGGCCTTGTTGAGACCCTGCAACGCTCCGTAGTGGCGCTCGTTGAGCTTCCAGGATTTGATGACGGGCAACCACTCGCGATCCATTTGGCCGAGCACGATGTCGAGGGTGTGAATTGCGCGCTTGAGACGCGAGGTGTAGCAGACGTCGAAGTCGAAGCCCGCTTCTTTGAGGGCTCGACCGCCTGCTGCGGCTTCTTCGCGGCCCGTGTCGGTGAGTTCTACGTCGGTCCAGCCGGTGAACAGGTTGAGTTTGTTCCACTCGGATTCTCCGTGACGGATAAGGACAAGTTGCATTGTCTGTCGGTCTGCTCGGTGCGCCATAGGGGCCTCCTTAATGTGGCACGGCTCGCGTGCCGTTTGCTTGACGCCGCAAAGGATACCCGTTTTAAGCTTAAAAGTTAACCAAGACTAACAAAAATGTTATCTAACAAGGGACTGGTGCAATGGAGTCAGTGCATGCGCGCTGACCGTTCCCGCGCTAAAACGTGTACGTCAGCCTCCAAAGATGTCAAATTTCGACATGTTTGGAGGCTGACGTACACGTTTGATAGCAAGGCGCTGATGGCCGGCGTGCGTTACGCGATTGTTTCGAAACGGGTGGGAAACACAACGGGCCGGCGATGCTCCTACTATGCCTATTCAACTGACTGTCTAAATATCTAGGGGAGGATCGCGATGCAGGCAGATTCCGCTCAGCAGCAGGGCCTTTATCGCCCCGAATTCGACCACGATGCATGTGGCATCGGCGCGCTTGCCGATATCAACGGCGAGCGCCATCACCAGATTCTGGACGACGCGCTGTCCATTCTGGTCAACTTGGAGCACCGCGGCGGCACGGGACTCGAGAAGAACACCGGCGACGGCGCTGGCATCTTGTTCCAGGTTCCGCATCACTTTTTCCGTAAAGAGGCCCAAAAGTGCGGCCAGATTCTGCCGGCAGAGGGCGACTATGGCGTGGCCATGCTGTTCTTTCCGCAGGACGACAAGGGCGTAGAGGATGCCCGTCGCGTGTTTGAGGAGGGCTGCGCCGAGGCCGGCGTGCCGCTGCTCTTTTGGCGCGAGGTGCCCGTCGATCCGCACGACCTGGGCGAGACGGCACGCGCCTGCATGCCCACCATCCTGCAGGCCTTCCTGGGCCGCCCCGACGACACACCCGCCGGTGACGCCTTCGAGCGCCGCCTGTACGTGTGCCGTCGCACCATCGAGAAAAAGGCCGATGCCGAGTTCGCCCTGCGCGACAAGATCTTCTACGTGTGCTCCATGAGCTCGCGCACCATCGTGTACAAGGGCATGCTGGTCGCCACGCAGATGCGCCGCTTCTTCATCGATCTCAACGACGCCGCCGTCAAGACGGCCGTAGCGCTCGTCCACTCGCGGTACTCCACCAACACCACGCCCAGCTGGGAGCGCGCGCACCCCAACCGCTTTATCATCCACAACGGCGAGATCAACACCCTCAAGGGCAACGTCAACTGGATCCGCGCCCGCGAACCTAACCTGTACAGCCCCGTGCTGCAGCACGATCTTGAGCGCGTGATGCCCATCATCAACCGCGAGGGCTCCGACTCCGCGATTTTGGACAACGTGCTTGAGTTCCTGGTCATGAACGGCCGTCCGCTCACGCGTGCCGCGTCCATGTTGCTGCCCGAGCCGTGGGACCACAACGACAGCTTGAGCGAGGAGCGCCGCGCCTACGACGCTTACCAGTCCATGCTCATGGAGCCGTGGGATGGCCCGGCGGCCATCGCCTTTACCGACGGTCGCACGTTGGGTGCCGCCCTCGACCGTAACGGCCTGCGTCCCGCCCGCTACTACGTGACGCGTGATGGCCGCTTTATGCTGGCGAGCGAGGTGGGCACCATCGAGGTGCGCCCCGAGAACATCCTGACGAGCGGCTGCCTGGGACCGGGCCAGATGCTCGAGGTCGACTTTGCCCGCGGCCGCGTGATATACAACGACGAGCTGCGCGCCCGTTACGCCAAGGAAAAGCCCTACCGTGATTGGATTGCCGAGGAGACGCTGACCGTCGATGCGCTCGATAAGCCCGCCGCGGCGACGCCCGCCGAGGACGCCGAGGTGCCCGCCGCCGTGCGCATGGCAAAGCTCGGCTATCACTGGGACGACGTCGACGAGGTCGTGCGCCCCATGGCCCAGCAGGGCAAGGCCCCGCTCGCCTCGATGGGCATCGATGCGCCGCTGGCCTGCCTGTCCAAAAAGACGCGCTCGTTCTACGACTATTTCTATCAGCTGTTCGCCCAGGTCACGAACCCGCCGATCGACGCCCTGCGCGAGCATATGGTCACTTCGACCACGCTCTACCTGGGCAATCACGGCAACCTGCTCGAGGACTCCCGCGCCGCTTGCCAGCTGGTGCGCCTGGAGCGCCCGTTGCTCAACGAGGAAGAGTTCGACCGCATCTGTGCCATCGACCGCGTGGGCTTTAAGACCCGCCGCTTCCGTGCCGTGTATCGCCGTGACGCGGGCGAGGGCGCGCTGCAGGCCGCACTCAAGCAGCTTGCCGAGGACGTCGAGGCTGCGGTCCGCGACGGCGTGAACATCGTGGTGCTGAGCGATCGTGCCGCTGTGGGCGAGGTGCCCGTGCCCTCGCTGCTCGCTGTGGGCTGCGTGCACAACCACCTGATCCGCGCCGGCGTGCGTACCTTTGCCGACATCGTGGTGGAGTGCGGCGACGCCGTGTCCCCGCATGACTTTGCGGCACTGGTGGGCTACTCCGCGAGCGGCATCTATCCGTACAACGCACATGCGTGCATCCGAGATCTGGCGGCACGCGGCGACCTGGACGTGACGGCTGAGCAGGGCATCGCCAACTACAACAAAGCTGCGACCGCCGGCATCGTCTCCATCATGTCCAAGATGGGCATCTCCACGGTGCAGAGCTACCATTCGGCGCAGATCTTCGAGGCCGTGGGCTTTACGCCGGAGTTCGTCAACGCGTATTTCGCCGGCACGGTGAGCCGTGTGGGCGGTATGGGTGTCGAGGACGTTGAGCGCGAGCAGAATGAGCGCTATGACGCCGCGCTCGCTATCCTTAAGAGCCCGGCTCCCGATCAGCTGCCCACGCTGGGTCTGACCAAGTGGCGCCCGCTTGGCGGCGAGGATCACCTCATCGATCCGCAGACTGTCTACTTGCTGCAGACCGCCTGCCGTAAGGACAGCTACGACACCTTTAAGGAGTACAGCGCCCGCCTGCACCGCACCGGCCGTGCCGTGCGCCTGCGCGACCTGTTGGACTTTGATGCCAGCGGCCGTACCCCGGTGGCGCTCGACGAGGTCGAGCCCGCGCTCAACATCGTCCGCCGCTTTAACACCGGTGCCATGTCGTATGGCTCCATCAGCAAAGAGGCGCACGAGTGCATGGCCATCGCCATGAACCGCCTGCATGGACGCTCCAACTCCGGCGAGGGCGGCGAGGACCCGCGTCGCGAGACCCCGCTGGCTAACGGTGATTCCAAGAACTCCGCGATCAAGCAGGTGGCAAGTGCGCGCTTTGGCGTGACGAGCCGCTACCTGTGCAGCGCCTTCGAGATTCAGATCAAGATGGCCCAGGGCGCCAAGCCCGGCGAGGGTGGCCACCTGCCCGGCAAGAAGGTCTACCCCTGGATTGCCGAGGTCCGTCAGTCCACGCCCGGCATCGGCCTGATCTCGCCTCCGCCGCATCACGACATCTACTCCATCGAAGACCTGGCCGAGCTCATCTTTGACCTTAAGAACGCCAACCCCGGCGCACGCGTGTCGGTCAAGCTGGTCAGCGAGGCCGGCGTCGGCACCATCGCCACCGGTGTGGCCAAGGGTGCTGCCGACAAGATCTTGATCAGTGGCCACAACGGCGGCTCAGGTGCCGCTGCGCGCGACTCTATCTGGCATGCGGGTCTGCCGCTGGAGCTTGGCCTTGCCGAGGCCCAGCAGACGCTGCTGCAAAACGGCCTGCGCTCACGCGTGGTGCTCGAGGCCGACGGCAAGCTCATGGACGGCGCCGACGTTGCCGTCGCCTGCTTGCTGGGTGCCGAGGAGTTTGGCTTTGCGACCATGCCGCTCATCTCCATGGGCTGCCTCATGCAGCGCGACTGCCAGCAGGACACCTGCCCGGCCGGCATCGCTACGCAAAACTGCCGCCTGCGTCGCGGCTTCCGCGGCAAGCCCGAGCACATTGAGCACTTTATGCTCTTTGTTGCCGAGCAGCTGCGCGAGGTCATGGCGAGCCTGGGCTTCCGCACCGTCGACGAGATGGTCGGCCATCCCGAGTGCTTGCGCCAGATCGAGGTCCCGGGCAACCGTAAGGCCAACCTGCTCGATCTGTCGCCCGTGCTGGCGAGCGCGACCTGCGAGTTCGGTGCCCATATCCCGGGTGCCGACGGTCGTCACTTCCTGCCGCAGATGGCCGCGGACAGCGAGCTCGACAAGACACTCGACTCCACGTTGTTTGTGCCCTATACGGCCGATGCCCGTGCGCACCTGCGCCCGATTCGCTTCCGCGCCGATATCGCCAACGTCAACCGCTGCGTGGGCACCATCCTGGGCAACGCGGTGACCAAGGCGCATCCCGAGGGCCTGCCCGCCGGCTCCATCACCATCGATTGCGATGGTTCGGCCGGTCAGAGCTTTGGCGCCTTCCTGCCGCGCGGCATTACGCTCAACGTGTGCGGCGACGCCAACGACTACTTTGGCAAGGGTCTTTCGGGCGGCGAGGTGTCGGTGCGCCCCAACCCGCATGCGACCTACAAGTTCGACGAGAACATCATCGTGGGCAACGTTGCGTTCTTTGGTGCCACGAGCGGCCGCGGCTTCATTAACGGTCTTGCCGGCCAGCGTTTTGCCGTGCGCAATTCCGGTGCCACCGTGGTGGTCGAGGGCTGCGGCAACCATGGCTGCGAGTACATGACGGGCGGTCTGGCGCTCATCCTGGGCGAGGTCGGACAGAACTTCGCTGCCGGCATGACAGGCGGCGTGGCCTATGTCTTTGACCAGTACGGTACGCTCGATGCCCGTGTGAACCACGAGAGCGTTGAGCTCAAGGCCCCGACGGCCGGCGAGCTGGCGCAGATTCGCGAGCTCATCCAGGAGCACGTGGACGCGACGCAGAGCCCGCGAGGCATTAAGCTGCTCTACAGCTTTGAGACGATGAGCAAGCACTTTGTGAAGGTCATTCCGACCGAGTACGAGCGCGTGCTGGCGATTGTCGCCGCGGGCGAGGCCGTGGGCAAGACGCATGCGCAGGCCGAGGAGTTGGCGTTTGACATCGTGACCGGTCGCGCGAGCGCCGCGGATGTCGCTCGCTTCGATGCCGCGGGCGGTGCTGCGGGCGCTGCGTCCGTGGCTGCAGGCTCTGTTGCTTCGACCAAGAAGGAGGCGTAAGTGCCATGGGTAAGCCCGGTGCTTTTCTTGATATCGATCGCGTGACCCACGAGCTTCGCCCCGTGGAGGAGCGCAGCCGCGATTTCGATCCGCTGTACGTGGAGCTCGACGATGACGCGCGCCGTGCCCAGGCGAGCCGCTGCATGATGTGCGGCGTGGCGTTTTGCCAGATGGGCGCGAGCTTTGGCAAGGCACGTCCGAGCGGCTGCCCGCTGCACAACTTGATTCCCGAGTGGAACGAGCTAGTGTACCGCGGCCGCTGGGATGAGGCTGCCGAGCGCCTGTCGCTCACCTCGCCCATGCCCGAGTTCACGAGCCGCGTGTGCCCGGCGCTGTGCGAGGCCGCGTGCAACCTGGGTTCGGTCGACGGCCAGCCCACGACGATCCATGACAACGAGCGTGCGATCAGCGACCATGAGTGGGCAAACGGTGGCCCGCGCCGCTTTGAGCCGGCGGGGGAGGGCGCACCCACGGTTGCCGTGGTGGGCTCCGGTCCTGCTGGTCTGGTGGCTGCATGGGAGCTTGCGCGTCGCGGCGCCCGCGTGACGGTGCTTGAGCGCGACGACCGCCCGGGCGGCCTGCTCATGTACGGCATCCCCAACATGAAGCTCGAGAAGTCCGTGGTCGAGCGCCGCGTGGCGCTCATGCGCGAGCTGGGCATTGTGTTTGAGCTGGGTGTCGACGTTACTAACCCTGCGGTGGCGGCCGAGCTCGATGACTTTGACGCCGTCGTGGTGGCTGCCGGCGCTCGTGCGCCCCGCGGTCTTTCGGCTGCGAACGTGGATGCTCCGGGTGTGGTGTACGCCGTGGACTACCTGACGGCTTCGACCGTCTCGGTGCTCGATGGCGGCGAGCCCGCGGTGAACGCGCGCGGCCTGGACGTTGTGGTCATTGGCGGTGGCGATACTGGAAACGACTGCGTGGGTACCGCTGTGCGTCAGGGCGCGCGCAGCGTGCGCCAGTTTGAGTTCTTGCCGGCTGCGCCCGGTAAGCGCGCGGCGAGCAACCCCTGGCCGCAGTGGCCCAACGTTAAGAAGACCGACTACGGCCAGCAGGAGGCCATCGCTGCGATGGGTGGCGAGATGCGTGCCTGGGGCGTGGATACACTCGAGGTGCTGCTGGACAAGAAGGATGCTGCTGCGGGTCTGCGCATGGTCGATCTGGATTGGTCGGCGGGAAAGCCCGAGCGCATCGCGGGCTCCGAGCACGAGGTGCCGGCGCAGCTGGTGCTCATCGCCTGCGGCTTTACGGGTCCCGAGCACGGCGTGTTCGATGCGGTGAGCGTGCCTGTTGCCACCGCTGGTCGTCCGCTGCCGGTGATGGCTGCCGAGGGCTCGCACCTCGCGGCTCGCACGGAGGGTGTCGCCGCCGATGCCGCGCCGGTGTATGTGGCCGGTGACGCCCGCAACGGCAGCTCGCTCGTCGTGAACGCCATGGCCGATGCCCTGGCCTGCGCAGCCGAAGTCGCCGAGGCGCTGGAGCTGTAAAGTGGTCATTTAAGAACGTCCCCAATGACTAGTCATTTTTTGTCTAGTCGTTGGGGACACTCTTTGCGAGCGACTTGCTCGTTTGTCGACGTACGGGTGTTCATTTGTCGACTTCTTGGGCTGTGGTCACCTGTTGTTTCTGTGGTGGCTGCGGGCATCTGGCTCAAAAGGGCGGGTTGGCTGTCTATGTCTACCTGCGGTTTCTTTGCGGTTCGCTCATTCGGTCAAGTGTCCCGTCAAGTGTTTGGTCAGCATCTGGTTTGCAATCGAAGGCTTATTTTGCCCGCGCTTGCCTCGGCTGCTCGCCCTCCTCGTAAGCTCAAATTGAGGTCCATCAGTTTGAGGAGGATGCCATGACTGACCATGTTTTTGACCGAACACAGCTGGCCGAAGCCGTCGGCAACGATATTGCCGACATGGCTCACTTTTGGATGCTGCGGAAGTTTCAATTTCTGGAGCCGGCGCGCGAGCAGTTCGAGAATATCGTCGATCCGTGGCTCAGCTATTGCGAGGAACCTTCTCAAAACAAAATCATGGCCTACAACATGGCGTTTACCGATTGGCTGCTGTTTGAGCGCCCCTATTACCACGGCAAGACGCTGTTGGAGCTGTATGTGGACGAGCCACCGGCGTCAATTTCTCCTGCTTCGCTCGGGCGACTTAAGCAGGTGCGTGACACGCAGTATTTCTCGCGCTTTGGCATTTTGGACAAGGATCCCGCGACTGGCATGGTCGTGCTGAAGGACACGCGCACCGACCGTCGCTTTGACGTCTACGACCCACATATCGTGCAAAAGGAGCATTGGAACGATGGCGCAATTGCGGTGCGACTCGCGTGCGTCGACGATGTCTGGCTGACGGCGGGGCAGCTCTACCTGTATGACATCGCGCGCCTGAGCGACACGTCGGTCGACGGGCCGGGCGCGGTACATCCCGAGGACCTAGAGGACGGTTTCGACACCTCGTGCATCAGCTTCTTTTTGCGCCTGGTCCGCGACATCATGGGCGCCCGGGGGCGGTACGTGAAGTCGCTCAACATCTACGAACAGGAATGGGAGTAGGGGATGGACGGTTGTCGCCTGCCTTGCCTTCTGCCTTTATGTCTCGATCTGTAACGTTTAGGGACAAAAAATCGGTCTTCCTGTTACAGATCGAGACGTTTGTCGGCGGCAACGGTGACGATGGCCCATTTGTCTGACGTGGTGGTGATGAAAGTGTCTAATACCGTTTTCAAACACAGGCATGCAACACGTAACACCTTGGCGCGGAACAGGATGCTTGCCAGGCTCACGGAGGCGGCTGAACAAGGCGTGCTGCTTGTGACGCACGACAATGCCGAGCTCATGTGGCTGCGGCGTCATGTGGGGACCGATGACATTACGGAGCCCGAGCCGTATTTGTTCTGCTTGCAACATGATTGGGTTGTGCTGACGCCGGCGGAGCGAGCGCTGCGTACCATCAAAGGGCTTGCGGAGTTTCATCCGGACTGGGCGTTTTGGGGTTACGACGCGGCTCTTTTGTGGGGTCTGGAGGTGCCGAATGATCTGCTCGGGCCGCGTTTTCTTGTTAAGACAGGTTGCTCGGTGCCGCTGAGTGCAGGATGCCGGCTGTTGCGTCCGTGGGCGGTGGGTGTGCTAGAACAAGTCGACGGCGTGCGGGTGACGCCGTTTTGGCGCACGGTGGAGGATTGCTTGCTGCGTGCGCCGTTTTCGTATGGCCTGGCGATTGCCGATTCTGCGCTGCGGGCGAAAGGCGTATCACGTGGGGATTTGTGCGAGCGCCTCCGCGTCGATTGCGAGGGAAGGCGAGGGTATCGCAGGGCACAGGTGATTGCGTCGTATGCGGACGGGCTGTCCGAAAACGGCGGCGAGTCTCGGTTCCGGGCGTTCTTTATTGCATACGGTTTTCCGGTGCCAGAGTTGCAGGTGGAGTTTCGTGACCCGCTAGATTCGAGCCAAGTGTTTCGCGTTGATTATTTCTGGAGGCTCGAGGACGGGACGTGCGTGATTGGCGAGCTCGATGGAAAGGGAAAGTATGCCTTACAGAACGACGAGGGTCGGGAGTCGGTCGACCCATTCGTGGCAGAACGTCAGCGAGAGTCTCATCTGACGATGCTCGGACATAAGGTGCTGAGGTTTACGTTTGATGAGCTCAAGAATCCGGGGAAGCTGGCTGAAAAGATGAGACTGGCGGGCATTCCGCAGTGGGCCGATTTCGCTGAGGAATGGCGGCGCCAGTGGTATGGGCGCTGAGGTGTAACTGACGCGGATGTGGTTGTTCCTGCCGAGTTTGTCTCGATCTGTAACAACAAGGGGCCGTTCGGCCTCGCAACTGTTACAGATCGAGACAAAGGTTGGACGCGGTGCCGAAAAATCTCGATCTGTAACATTTGGAAGGTTAAAGACGGTCCACCTGTTACAGATCTAGACATTTCCCGAATGTCGCTGGGATGGGGCTGCAACGCATTCCATTCTCCGCATCTCCTCCTTTCTCCGTTACCCGATATGTCCGCAGCAACCCTGCCGAACTGGGCAATAATGGACAAATGTTCAAGTTAATCGTGAGGGAGGAGCTCGATATGGCGACTGCCGATCGTTCCACGTTGTTTATCAATGCGACCATTCTGGATGGTTCGGAGCATATGGAGCCGCAGCCCGATATGGCCGTGACTGTTGAGCGCGGCATCATCACCTGGATGGGGCCGAGTGCTGTGGCGCAGGCGCCCGCGGGCGCCGAGGTTATCGACCTGGGTGGTGCGTATCTCATGCCCGGTCTCATCAATATGCACGTGCACCTGTGCGGCTCGGGCAAGCCTGTCTCGGCCGGCGATGCGGGAGCGCTGATGAAGAAACTCGATAATCCCGTGGGCCGTGCCATCGTCCGCCGCATCCTCAAGGGCAGTGCCCAGCAGCAGCTGGCAAGCGGCGTGACCACGGTGCGCGGCGCGGGCGACCCGTTGTTTGCCGACATTGCCGTGCGCGACGCTATCGACGCCGGCAAGTATCAGGGCCCGCGCCTGGTAGCGCCGGGAACGGGCGTCACGGTGCCGGGCGGCCATGGCGCGGGCTTGTTCGCCCAGGTGGCCAACAGCCCCGTCGAGGCAGCCGAGCAGGTGCGAGACCTGTATGCGCGCGGCGCCGACGTCATTAAGCTGTTCGTGACGGGCGGTGTGTTCGATGCGACCGAGGTGGGCGAGCCGGGCGTGCTGCGTATGCCGGTGGAGGTTGCCGCGGCGGCGTGCAAGGCGGCGCACGAGGTGGGCCTGCCGGTTATGGCTCATGTCGAGAGCACCGAGGGCGTGAAGGCCGCGCTTGAGGCCGGGGTCGACACGATCGAGCACGGTGCCCCGATGACGCCCGAGATCCTGGAGCTGTACCGTGGCGCCGCGGGCACGCAGCTTGAGGATCGTGCGCCCAGCGTTACCTGCACGATCAGCCCGGCGCTGCCGTTTGTGTTGCTCGATCCGGAGAAGACCCATTCGACTGACACGCAAAAGAAGAACGGCGACATCGTGTGCTCGGGCATTATCGAGAGTGCTCGTGCGGCGCTGGAAGCTGGCGTTAAGGTGGGCCTTGGCACAGATTCGAGCTGCCCGTTCGTGACGCAGTACGACATGTGGCGTGAGGTGGCCTATTTTGCCAAGTATGTCGGCGTGAGCAACGCCTTTGCGCTGCATACGGCTACGCAGGTCAATGCCGAGCTCCTGGGGCTGGGCGGCGAGACCGGTACGATCGAGTGCGGCAAGGCCGCCGATATCCTGGTGACGCGCAAGAATCCGCTCGATGACCTGTGCGCTCTGCGTGAGCCGACGCATGTGATGTGTCGCGGTGATCTGGTACGCAAGCTCAAGGTGAAACGTATTCCCGAGGTGGACGCCGAGCTCGACACGATTATGGCCATGCCTGCAGAAGCGCTTGCCGAGGAGCTGGCCCGCGACGGCGTGGCGTAGGTGTGACAAAGGTGCAGCTCCGTTGCCGCATACAAAAAGCCGAGGTCTCAACACGAGGCCTCGGCTTTTTTATCGAACAAATACTTCAGATTTTGGGACAAACAAACCTGATTAATTTGTCCCGCGTGCGGGCGCTAGGAGCGGGTTTCCATCTTGGCGTGGCACTTGGGGCAGGTGACGCGGATCTTGCCTTTGCCCTTGGGGACGGAGAGCATCTGGCCGCAGTTGGGGCACTTGAGGTATGCCGTGGTCTTGCGGCCCTTCCACATCTTCTTGGCCGTGCGCTTGGCACGCTCAAAGTCTTCCTTGCTCGTTCCAGCCGCGCGCGAGGTGCCGGCCGCTGCAGTTCCACCGCCCAAGCTGGCGACGAACTTGCCCAAGCCGGGGACGTTCGCGGTCGCGGCGACAAAGGCCTCGTTCTCCTTGCGACGTGCGTCGATGTTTTTGGACAGGCCGCGCAGCACGCCAATCACGATGACGGCGATGGCGATCCAGCTGAGCCACTGGATGCGGGCGATCGATCCGATCATCGCGATGATGATGCCAGCAAAACCCATTACGATGGTGAGCTCGTCAGCGCCATTGCGACCCTTCATAAAGTCATTCATGCAAATTGCCTTTCGTTCGATATGCTGCACGCCTTTATACCCGATTTAGAGCAAGGGGGACAGGTTAATCTGCACCAAGGTGGTGCAAACGTACCTGTCCCCGATACACCAAGATGGTGCAAAGAAGTCTGCCCCCAATGCCCCAATTACTTGGAGAGCTTGTCGACGACGCGTTCGATCTCGGCGAGCTTGGCGGCTTTGAGGTCTTCGTCGCCCGATTCGATTGCCGAAGTCACGCAGCCCTCGATATGCGCCTTGAGCACGTCGGCGTTGATGCGCGCAATGAGCGCCTGCGTTGCCATGAGCTGCGTGGAAATATCGACGCAGTAGCGGTCCTCCTCGACCATACGCAGGATGCCGTCGATCTGACCGCGTGCCGTCTTGAGCATGCGGGTCACCGATTTATGGTCTGCCATCATGGCGGGTCCTCGTTTCTGGTCGATGGGGTCGAATGCTTCTGGTAGCTGCTACGCGGCGGTCACGGAAAGGGCGTGGAACTTCTCGCCGGCGCCCTCGACAGCGGCGGCGAGCTGCTCGGCGGTCACGGTGTCGGCGCACTCCACCTGGACGGTCTGAGTCTCGTGATCGGCGTCGGCGTCGGTCACGCCGGCCACGTTGAGCAACGCCGTCTCGACGGTGGCGTCGCAGTGGCCGCACATGAGGCCGGAAGTCTTGATTGTGTATCGCATGGGTGTACTCCTTATCGATTGAGATTATCTGACAGTTTAGTCGTGAACAGCGTCATCTTAAAGGTGCGCTGAGGTGCCCGAGATTGCCCCGAAAGAGGAGCGAAGCGTACTTGGGTACGCGAGCGACGGTTTGAGGGGCAAGGTCGGGTGCATCAGTGCGCCGTCTTGGGCTTAAAGGTTCGTAGGCGTAGAGCATTGCTTACGACGCACACGCTCGACAGGCTCATGGCCGCGGCGCCGAACATCGGCGAGAGCTGCCAGCCGGTGAGGGGGAAGAACACGCCCGCCGCCAGCGGAATGCCGATGCCGTTGTAGAACAGCGCCCAGAACAGGTCCTGCTTGATGTTGCGGATTGTGGCACGTGACAGCTCGATGGCACGGGCGACGTCCATGAGATCGCTGCGCATGAGTACCACGTCGGCGCCCTCCTTGGCGATGTCGGCGCCGGTGCCGATCGCAAGGCCCACGTCGGCGCGCGCCAGGGCGGGGGAGTCGTTGATGCCATCGCCCACCATGGCGACCTTGCTGCCCGCATCCTGCAGCCCGCGCACGTGGCGCTCCTTGTCGGCGGGGAGGACGTCGGCGATGACCTGCTCGCTGCTCAGCCCCACGCGGCGGGCGATGGCCTCGGCCGTCACGCGGTTGTCGCCGGTGAGCATGCGCACGTCGACGCCGAGCTTGCGGAGCGCGGCGATGGCCTCGGCGCTCGTCTCTTTGACCTCGTCAGCCACGGCGATGGTACCGACAAGCTCGCTGTTCTTGGCAAAGAACAGCGGTGTTTTGCCCTCGGCGGCAAATTGCTCGGCAAGACCCGCGGGCACGGTAACGCCCAGCTCGTCCATCAGGCGTACGTTGCCGGCTGCAATGGCGTTTTGCCCCTCGCGCGCCGTAACGCCACGTCCGGGCACGGCGACAAAGTCCTCGACCATGCGCGCGACAATTCCGCGCGCCTCGCACTCGGCCATAATCGCCTCGGCCAGCGGGTGCTCGCTTGAGCGCTCCAACGCGGCGGCCAGCTTGAGCAGCGCCTTTTCGCTCATGGCGCGCGAGCCGTCGGCGCGCGTCGCCACCACGATATCGGTCACAGCCGGCTTGCCGCGGGTGACGGTGCCCGTCTTGTCGAGCACCACGGTGCCCACGTTGCGCAGGTTCTCCAGCGCCTCGGCGCTCTTGAACAGAATGCCCATCTCGGCGCCCTTGCCGGTGCCGACCATAATGGCGACGGGTGTGGCCAGACCCAGCGCGCACGGGCAGCTGATCACCAGCACGGCGACGGCGGAGGTAAGCGCTTCGTTGATGCTTCCGGTCAGCACCATCCATGCCACAAAAGTTACGGCAGAGATTACAAACACCACGGGCACAAACACACCGGCGACCTTATCGGCCATGCGGGCGATGGGCGCCTTGGTGGCGTTGGCGTCCTCGACGAGCTGGATGATTTTGGCAAGCGACGTGTCGGCGCCCACGCGCGTGGCGCGGAAGGTAAACGAGCCGGTGCGGTTGACCGTGGCGGCGTTGACGGTGTCGCCGGCGGTCTTTTCCACGGGGATGGACTCGCCGGTGAGCGCACTCTCGTCCACGGCCGAGCTGCCCTCGAGCACCACGCCATCGACGGGGATGGACTCGCCGGGGCGCACGCGCAGGACCTGGCCGGGCAGGATGGCGTCGACGTCGACGGTGGTTTCGGTGCCGTCATCGGCAACGACGGCCGCGGTCTTGGGTGCCAAGTCGATGAGCGCCTCGATAGCGCCGCCGGTCTTGGACTTGCTGCGCGTCTCGAGGTATTTGCCCACGGTGACGAGCGACAGGATGGTGCCGGCGCTCTCAAAATAGAGGTTGTCCATGCTCGTCATCATGGCCTCATGCACCTGACCTGTGGCCAGCTGGTCGGCCATGATGAACATGGCGTAGAGCGACCAGGCAATGGAAGCGGTGGCACCGACGGCGATGAGGGCGTCCATGGTGGGCGCGCCGTGCACGAGCGACTTGAAGCCGTTGATAAAGTACGCGTCGTTGACGTAGACGATGGGGATGAGCAGGACAAGCTCGGTGAGGGCGAGCGTCATGCTGTGGATGTGGTCGGTGAAGACGCCGGGCAGTGGCCAACCGAGCATGTGCCCCATGCCTATGTAGAACAGAGGAATGAGAAAGATGATTGAGATGATGAGACGGGTGCGCATGGCGGAGGCAGTGGCCTCCAGCTTTTTGGTGGGCGACTCCATATGGGCGGCGTCGGACCTGGCTTGCATGCTGCCGTTTGAGCCGGCGGCACCAGTGCCCGTGCTGACGGGCGAGGCCGAATAGCCCGCACGGTCGACGGCGGTGCAGATATCGTCGGGGGAGACCTGCGCGGGGTCGTAGTCCACCATCATGGAACCGGCGAGCAGGTTGACCGCGACGCCCTGAACGCCGTCGAGCTTGCTGACGGCGCGGTCCACGTGTGCCTGGCAGGCAGCGCATGTCATGCCGCCCACGTCGAACTTATCTTGAGCCATGGCTTCTCCTTTCTGCAGTTCGGTGTTGTAATTGTTAGCCTGCCGATACTATACACCCATACCCCCTGGGGGTGTATAGTGGAGATGAAAATGTATGGCATCCCGATACGGGGGTCGGCTGCCGGGTTGGTGCACCATCCCCGTCCTTTGTCTCAATCTGTAACAGTTAGACCGGGTTTTGCTGGGTATCTGTTACGGATCGAGACATTTCGTCGAACCACAGCTCAATGTCTCGATCTGTAACATCTAGCAGGGAAAACGGCCCCTTGCTGTTACAGATCGAGATGTTGTTTTGTGAGGTTTGGGTTCGTCTCAATCTGTAACGTGTAGACCCGGTTTTGTCTCGTAACTGTTACAGATCGAGACAATCGGCCCAGACCCACCCCGTCCGCCCCGTCATCTGTGGTTTACGTGGCGGCATACGAAGCACGGGTATACTAACCGGCGGCGAATCTGCTCCATCGCTTAGAGCTGCTGCGTCTGGACGGCGCGTGATAGGGCTGCCAAAGCGATCGCCAGCGTGCTGAGCAACGTCCTCTCTGTGCGCACCTGTTTTTGTATGTATTAGCGCACTACCAAGCACGCTCGCGCGGCCGCATGCCGTGCCCATAACGCGTGCAGATAAGGAACAACAACATATGCGTAATTCTGTATCCGACGTCACGGACGCCGAGATTCTGGACGAGACCCGTGAGACCATGACCCAGGCTGCCTTCGATGCTGCCGACGAAGCCAGCGCCGCCGAGACCGTCGAGTCCGCGACCGAGAACCTGCCCGCCTTTGACGAGCTGGGACTTTCGGACGAGATGCTTCGTGCCATCGAGAACCTAGGCTACACGGCGCCCACGCCTGTCCAGGCTGGCTCGATCCCCGTGGTGCTCGAGGGCCGCGACCTGCTTGCCGCCGCTCAGACCGGCACCGGCAAGACGGCCGCCTTCTTGCTGCCGACCATGAACAATCTGGAGCACATTGCTCCGCCCAAGCCCGTGCGCGAGCGTGGCGGCCGCAACCGCCGTCGCGGTGCCAAGAAGCCCGAGGGCAACGGTCGCGGTCCCGTGATGCTCGTCATCACTCCTACGCGCGAGCTCGCACAGCAGATTGACGAGGTCGCGAGCAAGATCGCCGACGTTACGGGCCATGTTGCCGTGACCGTCGTGGGCGGCGTGAGCTACAAGCCCCAGACCGCGGCGCTCAAGTACGGCTGCGACATCCTGGTCGCCACGCCGGGCCGTCTGGTCGATCTGATCGAGCAGGGCGCCTGCCACCTGGACGAGGTCAAGGTGCTGGTGCTGGACGAGGCAGACCGCATGCTCGACATGGGCTTTTTGCCCGCCGTTCGCCGTATTGTGCGCGAGACGCCGGCCGAGCGCCAGACGCTGCTGTTCTCGGCCACGCTCGACGAGGAGGCCGTGGGCGAGATCACCGACCTGGTGAGCGACCCGGCCCGCGTGGAAATCGCGCCCGCCACGTCGACCGCCGACACCGTCGACCAGTTTGTGTTCCCGGTGTCCATCGAGGCAAAGAACAACCTGCTGCCCGAGTTCCTCAAAAAGGAGGGCCCGGAGCGCACCATCGTCTTTATGCGCACCAAGCACCGCGCCGACAGCTGCTGCCGTCGCCTGGAGCGCAAGGGCATCAAGGCCGCCGCGATTCACGGCAACCGCAGCCAGGCCCAGCGCGAGCGCGCGCTTTCGGCCTTCCGCGACGGCACCGTCGACGTACTGGTGGCAACCGACGTGCTTGCCCGCGGCATCGACATTAGCGATGTGCGCTACGTCGTGAACTTTGACGTGCCGGCAGAGCCGACCGACTACATCCACCGCATTGGCCGCACGGGCCGCGCCGGCGAGCTGGGCTGGGCTATCACGTTTGTGACCGAGCAGGATGTCGACGAGTTCTATGAGATCGAGAAGCTCATGGACAAGACCGCCGACATCTACGAGGCCGGCGACCTGCATGTGGGTCCCAACCCGCCGGCGGTTGATCCCGAGCGCGATCCTGCGGCCTTTAAGGTGAAGAAGAAGGCCAAGCGCGGCAAGTCCAAGAGCAAGAAAAAGCTTGAGCAGGCGCGCCGCGATGGCAAGCGCAACGGTGACGATTACGGCGATGTGGCCGGTCGTTCCAACCGCGGTCGCGATGAGCGCCGTGGCGACGGCGAGCGTCCGAGCCGTCCCAAGCGCGGCGGCAAGACCCGCGTGCGCGAGGGCGTTCAGGCTCGCGTGGACGAGGCTGTTGAGAGCGTGGCCCGCGAGGTGGCTGCCGAGGAGCGTGCCGGTGCTGCTGAGCAGGGGCCGCGCGGCAACCGTGCCGAGCGTCGTGCCAAGCAGTTCCAAGGCGAGGCGCACCGTCGTCGTCGTGAGGACGAGGATCGCGGCGGTCGTCGCCGTGTCGAGCGCGAGGACGAGGGCCGTGGTTCGCGCGGCGGCAAG
Source organism: uncultured Collinsella sp. (assembly GCA_937995345.1). Lineage (GTDB taxonomy): Bacteria > Actinomycetota > Coriobacteriia > Coriobacteriales > Coriobacteriaceae > Collinsella. Next base: position 134,913 of record CALKKS010000007.1, read on the forward strand.
CGCGGCTCGGGCGACCGTCGTCGCTCCGGTCGCGATGACGAGCGCGGCGGACGCGACGAGCGTCGCGGCGGCGAGTCCCGTGGCGAGCGCGGTGGCCGTGGCGGCGAGAGCCGTGGCGGCAAGCGCTTTGACGAGCGCGGTGGTCGCGAGGGCGGTCGCGGCGGTGAGCGTCGCGAGGGCACACGTGGCAACGGCGGTCGCGGTGCCGCTGGTCGCTCTGGCGAGTCGCGCGATCGTCGCGACCCGCGTGCCAGCCGCGATCGTCGCGATGACTGGCGCAACTACGACGACACCCGCGAGGAGCGTCGCGGCGGCTATCGCGGCGGGCGTGGCGGCAACCAGGCCGGCTCCCGCGGTGGCCGTTCTGGCGGTCGCGATAACCGTGGCAGTTATGGCAGCAACCGCGGCGGCAAGCGCGGCGGCAGCTCTCGTCGTCCCGGCGACGGCGGCGGCAAGCGCAAATAACACACGCATCGCACGCTAGAGCGATGCGAACCAAGGGCCCCGAGCAACTACGCTCGGGGCCCTTTTGTTTGCCGTATCCGACCGCTAGGTCAAACTTGATTTCCTCGGGAATGCATCTGGAGGATGCCGAGGGCCTGTTTTCCGCCATGCGGCAATGGGTCCCATGGGGTGCGCCGTGCATTTTTTGGAGTATTCTGCAGTTCTGGTTGCCTGCATATGATTCGGCGTCGTCAACGGTGACCTTCGGATGTCCCTGGCGAGCGTTTTGAGCCAGATTTCGCCGTTTTCCGGAGCAAAGGTGCGTCATTCCCGCTATGTCGGGAACCAAAATGATGCGGCGCCCTGCAGTTTCGCTCGCCCGCGGCGGTGTTGGCGTGAGTGCGCTGCAGAATACTCCGTTTTTTGCACGGTCCGGGATGGGGTACCTCAGGAGAACACGGCGGTATTCAGTAAATTAATGCAATCTGCAGCGGGAATTATGCAAACCGATGAGGCGGACAGCATAGGTTGGTGCAACGGGTTCAGGTTTGCTTGCACCCAAACGGGGAGTATTCTCGGGTGCCGGCAGGAATGGAACGTCCCTAAGTGCCGCCTGGATACCGTTTATCGGAGAAAAAATACCGTTCGCCGTTCGCAATGGTTGTTCTGCTTTGGGCTTGTCTAGAATAACTCCCGTAAAAAGAAATGCGGAAGGTTACCGAGTCCCTCGGACGTGGGCCTAACCAAAGTCTTTGAACGGGTGTGTCTCTATGGACGCATTCGCTTGATTTTGGTTGGGCTATATTTATGAAGGGACATGCCACCATGGGTTTCTTTTCTCGCCTGATGGGCGGTTCGGATGAGCAGAAGACTGCAACCTCCGAGTTCGAAATCCTCGCTCCTGTTTCCGGCGAGCTTGTTCACCTAGAAAAAACCAATGATCCCGCTTTTAGCAGCCGTGCCGTGGGCGATGGCGTTGCCGTGGTTCCCCAAGAGGGATGCGTGTGCGCTCCTGTCTCCGGTACCGTCGCGGCGCTGTTTCCGACTGAGCACGCGCTGGGCATCATGTCCGACGACAGCTCTGCTCAGGTGATGCTGCATATCGGAATCGACACTGTTAAACTTGAGGGCAAGGGCTTCCATGCGCTTGTTGCCCAGGGTGACCATGTCGACGCGGGCCAGGCCCTCGTCGAGGTCGATTTCGACGCGGTCCGCGCCGCCGGCTTCGATCCCACGGTCTTCGTTATCGTGTGCGAGCGTTCGGAGAACTCGACTCTTCGTGAGCACGCTTCCGGCCCTGTTGCTGTTAAAGAGCCTGTCGTCTGGCTTTCCGAGTAAATTCTTTTGGTGGGTACCGTGGTTATCAAGCGAGTTTTCAACAATAACGTCGCAATGGTCACTTCGGACGATGGCTCCGAGCTCATTGTCATCGGTCGAGGCCTCTGCTTTGGCCGTCATGCCGGCGACGCTATCGATGAAACATCGGTCGAAAAGACCTATGCGCTGCAGGAGGGCACTTCTCAGGATTCGCGTACGATTGACCGCTTGGCGCATCTTTTGGAGTCCATCCCCACCGTCAACCTCGTGATTGCCGAGGACATTGTTCAGATGCTCCGTCGAGAGCTCAATGTTGATGTCAACGACAAGATTCTCATTGCTCTTGCAGACCATATCGGCCTTGCTTTGGAGCGCGAGCGCAAGGGCGTCTCCTGCGAGAATCCGTTGCTGCTCGAGATCCAGCAGTTCTATCGCAAGGAGTATGCGCTTGCGGGCCGTGCGCTGCAGATTGTCAAGGAGTATATGGGCATCCAGATGAGCGAAGAAGAGCAGGGTTTTATTACGCTGCATATCGTCAACGCCACCATGCCGCAACGCTCCGACCGTCTCATCATCTCGGTCCAGCTTGTTCGCGACGTACTCGCGATTGTTTCCGAGCGCTATGCTACGACCCTCGATGACACCTCGCTGCCCTATGAGCGTTTCGTCCGCCACCTGCAGTTTTTCGCACAGCGGGCGCTTGACCCCGCGGCCGGGCAGATCAATGACGATGCACTGTTCCGAATCGATGAAACTAAGTATCCGTGCGCGTTCTCGTGCGCGGACGCTATAGCCGCCCACTTGTCGTCTACCTATAACGTTGTCGTTACCGATGCCGAGAAGAGTTATCTCGCATATCACATTGTTAACCTGCTTGGAGAACCTGGTCTCTAGGCATAACGTGTCCATACATCGATTGATATAAGGCAAGGCTCACGGTCTTGTCCAGGGCACATCTGTCTCAATTTGCGGAAAAGGAAGGGGAGTACCGCTATGACCGCAAAAAAGAAGTTCAATTTCAAAGCGCCGTTGGAGGTGTTCGCGAAGTCAATCGTTCAGCCGATGATGTATCTCTCGGTTGCCGGCATTCTGCTCATCGTGGGCATCATTCTGACCAACAAGACCATTTGCGCCATGATTCCCGTGCTGGGCTCCGGTCCGTTCCAGCTTGTGGGCGCCGTTGTATATCAGTCGCTGATGTTTATCATCAACAACCTCTCGATTCTGTTCTGCGTGGGCATCGCCGGCGCCATGGCAAAGAAGAACAAGGGCCATGCTTCGCTGATCGCCCTGATGTCGTTCTTCCTGTTCCTGCAGGCTAACAACATCGTGCTCAACGCCACCGGCTCTCTTGCCGAAGCGAGCGGCATGCTCGGCCTTACCGGAACCGGCCAGGCCACCGTTATGGGCATTCAGGTGCTCGATACCGGCGTGTTCGGCGGCATCATTCTTGGTTGCATCACTGGTGCTGTGTTCAACAAGTACTCGAACAAGCAGTTCCCCATTGCCCTTTCGATGTTCTCGGGCGTTCGCTTCCCGTTCCTGATCATGATCATCATCTCCTGGATCATGGGCGCTGGCTTCTGCATCGTTTGGCCTCCGGTTCAGGGCGCCATCTCCTCCGTTGCCGGCATCATTAAGGAGTCGGGCAACATCGGTCTGTTTATCTACGGCATGCTCAACAAGCTGCTCGTTCCCACCGGTCTGCACCACCTCATCTACACTCCGTTCCAGTTCTCCGATGTGGGTGGCACCCTGACGCTGGGTGATCAGGTTATCGCCGGCGCCTATCCCATCCGTGTCGCCGAGATGGCAATGACGGGCCAGCCCTTCTCCGATAGCACCTACTTCAACAGCTACACCTTCAACAACCTGTGGCCCTACATCGGTATCGGTCTCGCCTTTATCTTCACCGCTTACAAGGGGAACAAGGATAAGACCAAGGCCGTTATCATCCCGCTGATCATCACCGCCGTGCTCTCCTGTGTCACCGAGCCCATGGACTTCCTCTTTGTCTTTGCCGCTCCCGTGCTCTTTGTCGTTCACTCGGTTCTTTCCGGCATCTTCCTGGTTCTGCTCAAGGTCCTCTCCGTGCCCGCTTCGACTGCAGGCGGTATCATCAACATCGTGGTTTCCAACCTGGTCCTCGGTGTCGACAAGACCAACTGGCCGGTTATGCTGGTGCTCGGAGTCGTCAACGCCGCGCTGTACTTCTTCCTCTTCACCTTCCTTATTAAGAAGCTCAACCTCCACACGCCTGGTCGCGAGGAGGAGTCCGAGCTCGCCGAGTCCGTTGCCGAGGGCGAGGCCGCCGCGTCTGTCGCGGTGAAGCAGGGCGCTGTTGCCGCAGCTCCCGCAGAGGGCGTCGATGCTGGTATTGCCGACCTGGTCGCAGGCCTTGGCGGCAAGGACAACATCGAGGAGCTCGAGAACTGCTTTACGCGTCTCCGCGTGAACGTTAAGAACCCGGACCTCATCAATGAGGACCTCATCAACCACGTGCCCAACAGCGGCATCAACCGCAACGGCAATAATATCCAGATCATCTTTGGCATGAAGGTTGCCGAGATGCGCGACAAGGTCGAAAACGCAATTGAGAAGGAGCAGTAAACAATGATCATTACTCTGTGTGGTGGCGGATCCACCTTTACCCCCGGCATCGTCAAGTCCATCGCCCTGCGCAAGGACGAGCTCGATGTTGACGAGATTCGTCTGTACGACATCAACGAGGAGCGCCAGCGCAAGATCGGCGTGCTCGTGGACTGGATTTTGCACGAGGACCTTGGCCTGGACATCAAGCTTACGGTGACCACCGACAAAAAGACGGCTTTTACCGACGCGAGCTTCGTGTTTGCCCAGATGCGCGTGGGCGGCTATGCCATGCGCGAGCAGGACGAGAAGATTCCGCTGCGTCACGGCTGCGTGGGTCAGGAGACCTGCGGCTGCGGCGGCCTTGCCTACGGCATGCGCACCATCTTCCCCATGGTCGAGCTGATTGATGACGTTGAGAAGTACGCCAAGAAGGACTACTGGATTCTCAACTACTCCAACCCTGCCGCCATCGTGTCCGAGGGCTGTCGCGTGCTGCGTCCCAACGCTCGCATCATCAACATCTGCGACATGCCGATCGCGATCATCGACGTGGTTTGCGCCGCGCTCGATATCGACAAGAAGGATGTCGAGTACGATTACTTTGGCCTCAACCACTTTGGTTGGTTCACCTCGATCCGTCACAAGGGCGAGGAGGTGCTCCCGCAGCTGCGCGAGTACATCAAGGAGCATGAGATTCTGCTGCCCGATTCGTACCTCAAGGGCATGGGCTCGCTGATGTCCAAGAAGCCCGAGGAGACCACCGACGAGCATCCCGAGCAGAACCGCCACACCAAGGGCAGCTGGTACTACGTCTGGAAGGGCGAGTACGAGATCATGGAGTGCTTCCCGGAGTACCTGCCCAACACGTACCTGAACTACTACCTGCAGCAGAAGGAGTTCGTCGAGCATTCCAACCCCGAGCGCACCCGTGCAAACGAGGTTGAGGAGACGCGCGAGAAGAACCTCTTTGACGGCATCGACCATTACGAGAAGACGGGCGAGATCGACGAGAGCACGTTCTATGCGGGCAGCCACGGCGACTGGATTGCCGACCTGGCTATCGCTCTGAAGAACGATACCAAGCAGCGCTTCCTGGTCATTTGCGAGAACAAGGGCGCTATCCCCAACATGCCCTACGACGCCATGGTCGAGCTGCCTGCCTACATTGGCAAGAACGGCCCCGAGGTCATCAGCCGCGACAACATTCCGCTGTTCCAGCAGGGCCTCATGATGCAGCAGCTGAACTCCGAGAAGCTCGTGGTCGAGGCCACGATCGAGGGTTCTTACGAGAAGGCGCTCAAGGCCTTTACGCTCAACAAGACCGTGCCTTCGATGAAGGTCGCCAAGGAAGTTCTCGACGACATGATCGAGGCCAACAAGGGTTACTGGCCCGAGCTTAAGTAAAAGCAACAGGGTCGCTGACCGCATGCCTGGAGCAATGCCCCGTCCACGTGATTGCGTGGGCGGGGCATTGTCATTTGGTAACGCGTTTTATCAAATATGGCATTTATCTGCGGTAATGTTCGTTTTCACCGCTGAGGGCGACATTTTATACCGCCTGCCGAACCGTGTGGAGACCTAACAACTTTTTAGGTCAGTGTTGTGCGTGTAGCAACTTCGCCCGGCCTCGCCTCCGGGCTGCCATGTGAGAGGGGATCTTTATGGCACGACTGCACGTAATGGAACGCAGCCACGCTCAGGCCGTCATGGACGACCTGCACGATGCGCTCGGACGTCGTTTGGCGGTGAGCTCGCTCGCCCCGTGTCCCGTTGAGTTTACGGCGGCACTCGTCAACCTGTGCTCCACCCAGAGCTGCGGCAAGTGCACGCCCTGCCGCGTGGGCCTGAGCGCGCTGAGCGATCTGCTCGCCGATGTGCTCGAAGGGCGCGCCGACGAGTCCACGCTCAACCTGATTGAGCGCACGGCCCGCACCATCTACCTTTCGAGCGACTGCGCCATCGGCTACGAGGCCGGCGCCATGGCGCTCACCGCTATCCGCGGTTTCCGCGACGATTTTGAGCATCACATCCGCGAGCACTCTTGCGGCTTTGACCGCGAGGCCCGCGTCCCGTGCGTCTCGGGCTGCCCGGCGCACGTCGACATTCCCGGGTACATTTCGCTCGTCGAAGCCGGCCGCTATGCCGACGCCGTCAAGGTCATCCGCAAGAACAATCCGCTGCCGCTCGTCTGCGGCCTGGTGTGCGAGCATCCCTGCGAGATGCACTGTCGCCGTGGCATGGTCGACGACCCCATGAACATCCTCGCCCTTAAGCGTTTTGCCGTTGAGCACAGTGACCTCAACGACCACAAGCCGCATGTAGTGGACAACACCGGCAAGCGCGTCGCCGTGATCGGCGGCGGCCCGGCCGGCCTTTCCTGCGCCTACTACCTGGCCGTGATGGGCCATAAGGTGACCATCTTTGAGCAGCGCCACCACCTGGGCGGCATGCTGCGCTACGGCATTCCCAGCTACCGTCTGCCGCGCGAGCGCCTGCAGGCCGAGATCGACTGGATCTTGAGCGCCGGCATCGACGTAGAACTCGACCACTCCGTCAACGGCGAGGAACTTGCCCGCCTGCGCGACGAGTTCGATGCCGTCTACCTGGCTATTGGCGCCCACAGCGATAAGAAGCTTGGCCTTCCGGGCGAAGAGGCGCTCGGCGTGGAGTCGGCCGTCAAGATGCTGCGTGCCATCGGCGACGATGAGCTGCCCGACCTGAGCGGTCAGCGCGTGTGCGTCATCGGCGGCGGCAACGTGGCCATGGACGTGGCGCGCTCTGCCGTGCGTTGCGGTGCCGAAAAGGTGAGCATCGTCTACCGCCGGCGCATCTGCGACATGACGGCCCAGGATGCCGAGATCGCCGGTGCCCAGGCCGAGGGCTGCGAGGTTCTGGAGCTCACCGCACCGCTCGCTATCGAGACGGGCGAGGAAGGTCGCGTGAGTGGCCTGCGCGTGCAGCCGCAGATTATCGGCGAGCCCCGTCGTGGACGTCCGGCCCCGCGTGCCGCCGCCACGCCCGAGCGCGTCATTCCCTGCGAGCGCGTGTTTGTGGCCATTGGCCAGGACATCGATTCCAAGCCGTTTGAGGACATGGGTATCGCCTGTAAATGGGGTTGCATCGTTACCGATTCGGATGGCGCCGTGCCCAACTTCGATGGCCTCTTTAGCGGCGGCGACTGCCAGACCGGCCCCGCCACGGTCATCCGTGCCATCAACGCCGGCCGAGTTGCTTCGGCAAATATCGACCGCTACCTGGGCTTTGACCACAAGATCAAGCTCGACGTTGAGCTGCCGACCGTCCAGTTTAAGGGCAAGCATGAGTGCGGCCGCTGCGAGCTGGGCGAGCGCGAGGCCGGCGAGCGCATCCACGATTGGAATCTGGTCGAGCAGGGCCTTACCGAGGAGGAGGCACGCCAGGAGGCAAGCCGCTGCCTGCGTTGCGACCACTTTGGCTTTGGCGCGTTCCGCGGAGGGAGGAACCTGGAATGGTAGAGCCCAACAAAACCACTGTCAGCGACAACACCGAAAGCGGAGCACTCAACATGGTCAAGCTCACGATCGATAATTGCGAGGTCGTGGTGCCCGAGCACACCACGATCCTGGATGCGGCCAAGTCCGTCGGCATCCAGATTCCCACCCTGTGCTACCTGCGCGATCTGAACGAGATCGGCGGTTGCCGCGTGTGCGTGGTCGAGGTCGAGGGCTGCGACCAGCTGGTTGCCGCCTGCAACAACTACGTGCTCGACGGCATGGTGGTCCATACCAACAGTCCCAAGGCCCGCGAGGCCCGTCGCACCAACGTGCAGCTGCTCCTGTCGCAGCACGACGCGCAGTGTGCGAGCTGTGTGCGCAGCGGCAACTGCAACCTGCAGACCATCGCCAACGACCTTGGCATTTTCTATCTGCCGTACGAGCAGCACCTGGCGCGCGAGGGCTGGGACTTCGATTTCCCCATCATCCGCGAAAACGACAAGTGCATTAAATGCATGCGCTGCATCAAGGTGTGCGAGAGCGTGCAGGGCCTAGGGATTTGGGACCTGACCAACCGCGCCACGCATACCGCCGTGGGTACCCGCGGGCGCGCGCCGATCGGCAAGACCGATTGCGTCGCGTGCGGCCAGTGCATCACGCATTGCCCGACGGGCGCACTGCGCGAGCGCGACGATACCGAGACTGTATTTGACGCGCTCGCTCATCCCGACAAGATCGTGCTGGTGCAGATCGCGCCTGCCGTGCGCAGCGCCTGGGGCGAGGAGCTCGGCATTCCGCGCGAGGAGGCAACCGTCGAGCGCCTGGCTTGCGCGCTGCGCCGCGTTGGCTTTGAGTACGTGTTCGACACCGATTTCTCGGCCGACCTCACCATTATGGAGGAGGGATCCGAACTGATCGAGCGCCTGGGCGCCGCCGCCAAGGGCGAGGGCGACAGCCGCGGCTGGCCCATGTTTACGAGCTGCTGCCCGGGCTGGGTGCGCTTTGTGAAGGCGCGCTATCCGGAGTTTGTCGACAGCCTGTCCACGTCCAAGTCGCCGCAGCAGATGTTCGGCGCTATTGCCAAGACCTACTACGCCAAGGTGCTGGGCGTGGAGCCCGAGCGCCTGTTCGTGGTGTCCGTGATGCCGTGCACGGCCAAGAAGGCCGAGTGTGCGCTGCCGAGCATGGTGGGCGAGGGCGGTGCGCCCGACGTGGACGTTGCGCTGACGGTGCGCGAGATGGTGCGCATGATCCGCGCGAGTCACGTGAGCGTGGAGACGCTGGCCGAGGAGCCGCTCGATACGCCGCTGGGCTTTGGCACAGGCGCGGGTGTGATCTTTGGCGCCACGGGCGGCGTGATGGAGGCCGCCGTGCGCTCGGCCTATTACCTGGTGACGGGCAAGAACCCCGACGCCGACTTCTTTACCGACGTGCGCGGCCTGGACGGCTGGAAGGAAGCCGTGGCCGATATCGATGGCACCAAGGTTCGCGTCGCCGTGGCACACGGGCTGGGCAACGCCGCCCGTCTGCTCGACGCGATTCGCGACAGTCGCGTGAGCTATGACTTCGTTGAGGTCATGGCATGCCCGGGCGGCTGCGTCGGTGGCGGCGGTCAGCCCATCCACGACGGCTGCGAGCTGGCAGCTGAGCGCGGCCAGGTGCTGTGGGGCCTGGATGCCGCTGCGGACATTCGCTTCTCGCACGAGAATCCCGATGTCCAGGCGTGCTATAGCGAGTTTTTGGGCGAGCCGCTCTCACCGCTGGCCGAGGAGCTGCTGCACACCGACCATCACGCCTGGTCGATGCCCAACGAAGGGACGTGCTAGCGATGCGCGCGTTTGATTTTGAGATGTCGCGCCGGGGGTTTGCCTCGGCGCTCGCCGCGGGCGCCCTGTCGCTTGCGCTTGCAGGCTGTGGCGGCGGGGCCGCCGGTGCCGGGTCCGCCGCGGGCTCGGCTGCCACGGACGGCGCCGGTGCTGCTGCAGAGCCGGTCGAGGTGCACGTCGCCTCGCTCAAGGGGCCGACCTCGATTGGCTTGGTGCAGTTTATGGACCAGGCGGCCGATGGCGATACGGACAATGAGTTCGACTTTGCGATCAACACTGCCGCCGACGAGATCGTGCCCAAGGTCATTCAGGGCGATATCGACATTGCCCTAGTGCCCGCCAACGTGGCGAGCGTTCTCTACAACAAGACCGAGGGCGCGGTGCAGGTCATCGACATCAACACGCTGGGCGTGCTGAACGTGGTGACGGGCGATGCGAGTGTGGCCTCGTTTGGCGACCTGGCGGGCCATACCGTCTATATGACGGGCAAGGGTACCACGCCGGAGTACGTCATGAACTACCTGCTGGAGCGCGCGGGCCTGACCGGCCAGGTGACGCTCGAGTTTAAGAGCGATCCCACCGAGGTGCTGTCGGCGCTGCTTGCCGATTCGTCTGCCGTGGGCGTGCTGCCCGAGCCGTTCAAGACCGCTGCCATTGCAAAGAGCGAAGGCAAGCTGTCGGCGCCGTTGAGTCTGACCGATGTGTGGGATGAGCTGGCGAGCGACACGGGTTCGCGCCTGCTGACGGGCGTGACCGTGGTGCGCCGTGCCTTTGCTGAGGAGCATCCCGAGGCCGTGGCGGAATTCTTGCGCTGCCACGAAGCGAGCGTGAAGGCCGTCAATGCGGCACCGGCAGACTGGGCGCAGGCCGTGGTCGATGCGGGTGTCGTCGATAACGCCGCAATTGCCGAAAAGGCGATTCCTGGGTGCATGCTTGTGTGCCAGACGGGGAAAGATATGAAGGCGGCGCTCGGTGGGTACTTGCAGGTGCTGGCCGATGCGGATGCGAGCGCCGTGGGCGGCAAGCTTCCGGCTGACGATTTCTACTACATGGAGTAGCCCGTGCGTGCGTTTGCTCGACAAATGATAGAGCGTATGAAGGCGGTGGCGGCAGCAGGTGCCGTCGCCGCCTTTTGGCTTGCCGCGTGGATGCTGGTGGCGGCGCTGGTGGCGCAGCCGCTGATCTTGCCGGGGCCGGGCGCTGTTGCCTTGGCGCTGCTGCGCCTGATATGCGATGCCGGCACGTGGGCGATTCTGGCGGGCTCGGGCGCGCGGATACTGGGCGGGCTGGCGCTTGCCGCGGTGTGTGGTGGCGTACTTGCCGGGATTTCGTCACGTTCGCGTGCGTTTGCGCACCTGGTGGCTCCGGCGTTGTCGTTTGTAAAGGCGACGCCGGTCGCCTGCGTGGTGGTCCTGTTGCTTATCTGGCTGGGGTCGGCGCGCGTGAGCATCGCGGCAGTCTTTTTGATGGCGCTGCCGGGCGTGTATTTTTCGCTGGCCGAGGGCTTGGCACAGGTGAATAAACCGCTGAAGCAGATGTTCCGCCTGCATGGCGTGCGAGGCTGGCGACTGTTTTGCGCCCATACCTGGCGCGAGGTCCTGCCGTTTGTGCTTTCGTGCGCCCGTGCCGTGATCGGCATGAGCTGGAAGGCCGGTGTGGCAGCCGAGCTGATCGGCATGGCGGTGGGTACCGTGGGTGAGCGCATCTATCAGGCAAAGCTTTTGATTGAGACGGCCGACCTGCTGGCTTGGACTGTGCTGGTCGTTGCCGCCTCGTGGGCGTGTGAGCGCGTGCTGGTGTGGCTGCTGCGGGTTTCGGGGCCCGTGGCGTGGCGCGCGGCCGTGCGGGTGCATGGGCGCGGCGCTCGCGGGCGTGCGGGGGCTGCGAGCGATGGTGCTGCAGTGGAGCTTGCGCTTGCCGTGGGCGATCGCGCGCCCTGGGTGCCGGCGCTGGACGGCCTGGTGCTCAACGTGCCCGCGGGTGGGCGTATCTGTGTGATGGGCGCCTCGGGTGTGGGCAAGTCGACGCTGCTTTTGTTGGCAGCGGGGGAGTGCGCGCCGTGCTCGATGGTGTTTCAGGATGCACGCTTGGTCGAGTCCGCCTCGGCGCTGGATAACGTGCTGGTGTGTGCCGATGCGCGCGTGGGTGCGTCGAGCGCCGCAGCCTTGCTGCGCCGGTTGGTGCCGGGAATCGACGTGCATGCTCGCGTGGCCGAGCTTTCGGGCGGACAGCGCCGTCGCGTCGAGATCGCTCGAGCCCTGCTGTGCCCGGGCGGTGCCGTTATTCTGGACGAGCCCTTTACCGGCCTGGATGCCTCCGCGTGCGATGCGACGGCCAAGACTGTGCTTGACCTGCTCGACGGCCGCATGCTCCTGCTTGCCACGCACGACACCGCCGACGCTCAGGCCCTCGATATCTCGGATATCATCACGCTCTAAATACTAATTCAGCAACAAAATGATCCGTTTTCCTCCGTCCCCATAGGGTCGGTTGTGGTATTCTATCTGCGGGGTAATACTTAGGCATACCAAGTAATACCAACGCCGCAGAAACAAACTCTGGATGCGGGCCAATCGGGTTGCCTTCACAGCCCGTCGCCCAGCCGCGCGGCCCGCATCTATCCGCACTACTGTCGTTTCAAAAAGGAAGCGCCATGGCAGAACACATGACCCCCGTAGTCGCGAAGGTCTTGCCCGAGGAGAAGGCAGCCTTCGCGGCGGCAACCCAGCTCGTGGGCACCACGCCGTCCAACGCCATCCGCATGTTTATCGCCGCGTTCAATCGCTGCGGCACCTTCCCGTTCGACATCTCGCCCAACGGGGCTTTTGGCAAAGACTGTCCCCAACAACTAGTCGTTAAAGAACGTCCCCAATGACTAGCCGTTGGGGACGTTCTTAAATGACTACCTGCCGGGAGGAGGTTGGCATGCTCAATGCGATGGTTTGGGCACTTGCCTGTTTTGGCGTCGTCGCTGCCGATATTGCCCTGAGCGTGGTTCTGTTTTCCGCTCTTGGCGTCGCATCGGTGTTCATGGGTTTTTCGATCGACGACCTCGACATTCAATTACTTCAGGCCGCCGCGCAGACGGCGTCGTTTTTGATGGCGCTGCTGTGGTGGCGTTATCTTTGGCCGCGTTCGTTTGTGGCACGTCGGCAAAGCGAGCATCCGCTCGGCGGGGGAGCGCGTGGGGCGTGGAAGCGCATCGCCTGCGTTATCGTGATCGGCCTGGCCTTGCAGGTGGTCGTTGGCTACGTGACCGACGCCGTGCTGTCGCTGCTGCCCGAGGCCGCGGCCGATTACAGTGAGCTCGTCGAGGAAACGGGCATGGGCGACACCAGCTATCTCGCCGTCCTGACCACGGTGCTCGGCGCCCCATTTTGCGAAGAGCTGCTGGTACGCGGCATCATTTTTGAGTTTTCGCTCCGAGCGTTTAACCCGCAGTGTCGTCCGCTCTGGAAGCGTCGGCGCCGTGCGCAGGCGCAAGAAGGCGCCATGGTACCCTGGGCGGCCCCAAGCACCTGGGGCATCGCCGCGGCAATCGTGTTGCAGGCGGCGGTCTTTGGTTTTATGCACATGAACTGGGTGCAGGGCTGCTACGCGGGCGCCGCCGGCATCATCTTTGGCTGGGTGCTCGTGACGACCGGAAAGCTCCGCTACACGATCCTGCTGCACTTTGCCTTTAATGCCGGGTCGTATTTCATGACGTTGCTCTGGTTTGTGAACACACCGCTCGACGTGGCAATCACGGTCGCTATCGCCGGCGTCATCCTCGTTGAGGCAATGCGCTCGCTGCGCCACGCGTGTGGGATGGACGCAGCGAGCGCACCGCTGCCCTAGTTGCGACGCCCGCCTCCGTTGGCGCCCTGACGCCCCTGGGCCGCGCGATTGCGACCGGCAGTGTTCTGTGCGCGCGACATGCCGCCGTGCCCCTTGCTGCCTTTGGGTCCCTTGCCGCCAGCACCACCGTGCGGCTTGCCGCCCTTCTTGCCGGTGCCATGCCCACCGCCAGCAGACGTCTCGCCCGGGCGCGGCGGCACGGGGCGAATCAGGCAATGCTTGGTGTAGCCGATCAGGTCGCGACGGCCGGCTTTTTCCAGCGCCTCGCGCACGAGCTTGTAGTTCTCGGGCTTGCGATATTGGATGAGCGCACGCTGCATGGCCTTCTCGTGCGGGTCGCGTGCCACGTAGATCGGCTGCATGGTGCGTGGGTCCACGCCGGTGTAGTACATGCAGGTCGACATAGTGGACGGGGTGGGGTAGAAGTCCTGCACCTGCTCGGGCATGTAGCCCATGTCGCGCACGGCCTCGGCAAGGTCCACAGCTTCCTTCATCGTTGAGCCGGGATGGCTCGAGATCAGGTACGGCACCACATACTGTTTAAGTCCGTATTCGCGGTTCAGGCGTTCAAATTTACGGCAGAACGCGTCGTAGACGGCGCGGCTCGGCTTGCCCATCACGGAGAGCACCGCGTCGCTCACGTGCTCGGGCGCTACGCGCAGCTGGCCCGAGACATGGTGCTCCAGCAGCTCGCGCAAAAACTCGTCCGAGGCATCGGCCATGGTGTAGTCAAAGCGGATGCCGCTGCGCACAAAGATCTTCTTGACGCCCGGCAGCTGACGCAGATCGCGCAACAGCTGCGTATAGCCGCTCTCGTCGACCACCATGTTCTTGCACACGCTCGGCCACAGGCAGCGCTTGTTCTTGCATACGCCGTGTTTGAGCTGCTTGTCACAGGCCGGGCGGCTAAAGTTTGCTGTCGGTCCGCCCACGTCGTTGATGTAGCCCTTAAACTCCGGGTCGCGCGTGAGTAGCTCGGCCTCGCGCATAATCGAATCGTGGCTGCGCATCTGCAGCACGCGGCCCTGGTGGAAGGTGAGCGCGCAAAACGAGCACTCGCCAAAGCAGCCGCGGTTGGAGCTGATGGAAAACTTGATCTCGGCAAAGGCCGGCACGCCGCCCGCCGCGTCGTAGTCGGGATGCCAATCGCGTGCGTAGGGGAGTTCGGCCACCTCGTCCATCTCGTCGGTGGTGAGCGTTGCCGACGGCGGGTTCTGCACCACGTAGACGTTGTTGGGGTAGGGCTCCACCAGGCGATGACCGGTAATGGGGTCCATGTTTTGCTGCTGCACGTTAAAGCTGCGTGCGTAGTTGAGCTTGTCGGACGAAAGGTCGTCCCAGCTGGGCAGCAGGTCGTAGTCGTAGACTTCGTCGAGCGAGTTGGTACGGTAGACGGTGCCGTTGATGTAGGTGATCTGGTCGATGGGCAGCCCGGCGTCGAGCGCGTCGGCGATCTCGACGATCGCGTGCTCGCCCATGCCGTAGATGAGGATATCCGCACCCGAGTCGAGCAGCACCGAACGCTTGAGCTTGTCCTGCCAGTAGTCATAGTGTGCCAGACGACGCAGGCTCGCCTCGATGCCGCCGATGATGATGGGGGCGTCCTTGAACGTCTGGCGGATGAGATTGCCGTAGACCGTGACGGCTCGGTTGGGACGGCGCCCCTCCTCGCCGCCGGGGGTATAGGCATCGGTGTGGCGGCGGTGCTTGGTCACCGAATAGTGGTTGACCATGGAGTCCATGTTGCCGGCGCTGACGAGAAAGCCCAGGCGCGGCTCGCCGAGCACGCTGATGCTGGCGGGATCGGTCCAGTCGGGTTGGCAGATAATGCCCACCTTGTAACCGTGTGCATCAAGGACGCGGCTGACGATGGCCATGCCAAAACTGGGATGGTCCACGTAGGCGTCGCCGCAGATGTAGACGAAGTCGCACTGGTCCCAGCCGCGCGCATCCATGTCGGTGCGGGTGACGGGAAGGAACTTATCGCGGCCCGGACGCCAGGGACGGGCGTGCGTCGCTTGGGAATGCTTGGTGTGGGCGACCGTGGCCTGCGCCTTGCCGCCGCGCTTTTGCTGCTGGCCCTGTTTACCCTGCAGACTGCGCTGGTTGTTCTGAGCGTGCTGAGGCTTTTTTGCCACGATCCCTCCCGGTGTTTGTATGCTGCACGTAATTGTAACCAGTCTTTTTGGGACGGGGCTAAAAAGACTGGTGGAGAACACGAGCTGGTGGATCGGTGCGTCGATGCGGGCGTCGTTTGTTTCCAGACTGTGTATCCCTGCGCTGAAGGGGCCGTCTCGCGCGCAAGCCATGTTGTCAATGGGTTACAGTATGAACGGCGGCTATATGTCCGCCAACGCACGAGAGAGTCGTCAACAAGGAGGATGCACGACGATGCAGCGTGCCAAACAGATATCGGAGTCTATTGAGCTGGGCATCATCTTGGCGCTCGCCGGTGGCTTTATGGATGTGTATTCGTACATTGGGCGCGATCATGTTTTCGCCAACGCGCAGACGGGCAACATCCTGCTCGTGGGCGTGAGCATCTCGGAGGGCAACTGGGCGCTGGCGGGGCGTTACTTCTTTCCCGTGGTGTCGTTTGCCGTGGGTATTATGCTTGCCGACCTGGTTCACGAGCGGTTTGGCAGTGTGATTCACTGGCGCCAGGTGACGGTGTTCTTTGAAGCCGTCATCTTGCTGGGCGTGAGCTTTATCCCGGGCGGCGATTTCAACCTGCTTGCCAACTGCCTTACCTCATTTGCCTGCGGCATGCAGGTCGAGAGCTTTCGCAAGATTCATGGACACGGCATCGCCACGACGATGTGTATCGGCAACCTCCGTAATGCCTTGCAAAACGTGGACGATTACATCATCACCCATAAGCGCGGCTTTTTGGAAAACGGCCTGCTGTACTTTGGCGTGATCTTTACCTTTGTGTTTGGCGCTGTGTTGGGCAACTGGTGTATTGAGCGCATAGGCCTGCACGCCATCGTCGTGGCGAGCGTGCTGCTGTTTGTCGCGTTTGCCATCATGTTCATCGACCGCGAGCGCGACTTGCACAGGAAATGGGCCCGCATCATAGCTGACTGGCAGACCACGAGTCTTAAGCGCTAAGGTGCATGTTCGTAACAACATTCAGGAGCCAGAAAAACTATCTAGCTCCTGAATGTTGTTACGAACTGCTTTTTGCGATTTATTCGAGATGCTCTTCAATCCGAGCCCTCAGAAGGGCAATGGCTGTGGGTATTCCAATTGCGGCGGCTAATTCGGCTTTATCCAAAACCTGTATGCTAAAGCACGATTGTTTATCACATTGAAGGACGATAACTGAAGATAGCTTCACTTCCCGTTGACTGAATATATCGTAATCTCCAGATAGGAAGTTACCTTTTATTGTGTAATTCGGTATGTTCGTTACGCACTTCATCTCAAGTCTGTTTAGGCCATAATCGAACACCGCTACTTCCTTGTGTTCGATGATGAGCGCAACCCTGGGCATGTTACTAAAACCACCGTCGACGACAGTAAAGAGTTTTTCATTTGCATCGTCATAAACGGTATATTTAAGGCTCAATAGCTGTCCTAGTGGACCCGTGAACCCATGTCTTTTGATATCGAGGTTGTCTCCAGCTGGGTTGATGAGAGCTAGAGCATGCGGATAAGGGTTACCTTCAATTGAGATTCGATATTCGTTTGTAGCCGTCTTGCTCGATTTAGGACCAGTAGCCAACACGTGTCATCGCCTCGATCGAATTGGAACCGACTTCTGCTTCGTGCGGAGAATTACGCTGTACGTTGCAGTGCAAGCAGCTGCAATAACAACATGGGCAATTTCTAACAAAATGAATGACGCTATTTGCTGCATGCATGTTATTTACTATAAAGTATCCTTTTATAAACGTATTGTCAAACATATATTGCTAAAACAGAAACAATTTTAGACTGAGTTGGTCGTATTCTTTGGGCGATTGCTCCTATAATCTAGCCCTCGCTGCTGTTGGGAGGGAAGGACTAGGGCTCCGTTATTATGTTGAAACGCTTTAACACTTTTGATGTTCTCGCGTGTTTTTTGTTTCAAAAGCGTTAGGATGGGACTCATAGCGTGGGGCGTAATGGGTGCCCCGCACACGATGGGAGGCTATCAATGGCTAATCGTTTCGTTCTCAATACCATCTCTTATCATGGTTCCGGCGCCATCAAGGAGATCCCCGGCGAGCTCCAGCGTCGCGGCTACAAGAAGATTTTCGTCTGCTCCGATCCCGACCTGGTCAAGTTTGGCGTTACCGCCAAGGTGACCGACGAGCTCGACGCCGCCGGCATCGCTTGGAGCCTCTACTCCGAGATCAAGCCCAACCCCACTATCCAGAACGTCAAGGACGGCGTCGAGGCCTTCAAGGCCGCCGAGGCTGACGCTATCGTGACCATCGGTGGCGGCTCCTCCATGGACACCGCCAAGGCCATCGGCATCATCATCAATAACCCCGAGTTCGCCGACGTCCGCAGCCTTGAGGGCGTTGCTCCCACCAAGAACCACGCCGTGTTCACCATCGCCGTGCCGACGACCGCCGGTACCGCTGCTGAGGTGACCATCAACTACGTCATCACCGACCCCGAGAAGGTCCGCAAGTTCGTGTGCGTCGACACCAACGACGCCCCCGAGGTCGCCGTCGTCGACCCCGACATGATGGCTTCCATGCCCGCCGGCCTCACCGCTTCCACCGGCATGGACGCTCTGACCCACGCCATCGAGGGCTACACCACCAAGGGCGCCTGGGAGCTCTCCGACATGTTCCACTTTGAGGCTATTAAGCTGATCAGCGAGAACCTGCGCGACTCCGTTGCCGAGGCCAAGTCCGGCCAGCCCGGCTCCGGCCGCGAGGGCATGGCCCTTGGTCAGTATGTCGCCGGCATGGGCTTCTCCAACGTTGGCCTGGGTATCGACCACGCCATGGCTCACACCCTGTCCGCTCACTACGACACCCCGCACGGCGTCGCTTGCGCCATGCTGCTGCCGATCGCCATGGAGTTCAACAAGCCGGTTTGCGCCGAGCGCCTGGCCAAGGTTGCCGTCGCCATGGGCGTTGACACCACGGGCATGAGCACCGACGAGGCTGCCGACGCCGCCATCGCCGCCGTCAAGCAGCTCTCTGCCGACGTGAACATCCCGCACGTCTGCGAGGCCATGAAGGCTGACGAGATCGAGGTCCTGGCCAAGGACGCCATGGCCGACGCCTGCTTCCCGGGTAACCCGCGCGAGGCGACGCTCGACGACGTTATCGAGCTCTTCAAGAAGATCTGCCCGGCTGCCTAGCCCAGTTTGGTGGTCCTTCGCCCGTAGGTGTATGGTCTTTTGACTTGCTGCTGGCCCCGCCGTGCTACGCACGGCGGGGCTTTTTGTGCCGCGCCGATGCCCCGATATGGGCAAAACCAAGGCATGCTGCCCGCTGCGGATAGGTAGTGCACTTCCCAGCGTGCATTTTTGGGAGTATTCAGCAAGCTCTGAAAAATGCATAACGTTGTGAATGGGCCGCAGCGGCCCGCAGACGCCCATCGACAGCCATTGCGGGTGGGCTATCGATGAGCGGAGGGGGCTGCCACCGCGTTTTTGGTTTGCGACGACCTGCAACACTGCTGTAACCGCGTCGCTTTGCCGTTTGTGATGGGGCTGACGGGGTCCACGATGCTGAATACTCCGTTTTTTGCACGGTCCAAGGTGGGGTACCCTGAGACGAAGCAAAAAGATGCCTCATTTCTATGCAGATACCGATAGGATTTATGCAAGATTGGGATTGCAAACCGTGCACGTGCAGAAAACCGGTGCGGGGACGTCTGGAGGCGGTTCGGCTCCTGGGGCATTGCACGTGCAGAACGGTTAAAATCGGGACTCGGTCTTAGTTTTACTTGGAAGGATGCATATGGCTTCTAATGTTGATGCTTCTCTAGAGGAGACGCTCTCCTATATTACTGACCAGTTGAAGGCACTTACCTCGATTGCTTCGCCTACGGGCTATACCCGTGCGGCTACTGATTATCTGATGGAGACGTTGCGCGATATGGGCTTTGGGCCTGAGCGTTCTAATAAAGGTAACGTGCTGGTTGAGCTTGGTGGCGAGGGCGAGCCGCTCGTACTGGCGAGCCATGTCGATACCCTGGGTGCCATGGTGCGCTCCATCAAGGACAATGGTCGCCTGCGTCCCACGACGCTCGGCGGGCATCAGTGGCCTACGGCCGATGGCGAGAACTGCACCGTTTACACGCGCGATGGCAATGTCTACACGGGTGTGGTTCTCAACACCGAGCCTTCGGCGCATGTGGCCGATGAACCGGTCAAGACCATCGAGAAGAACATGGAGATCTTGCTCGACGAGAATGTCGACAGCAAGGACGACGTGCTCGAGCTGGGCATTCAGACTGGTGACATCATCGCTATGGATCCGCGTACCACGGTGACGGAGAGCGGCTACATCAAGAGCCGCTTCTTGGACGACAAACTGTCCGCGTCGATTCTGCTGGGTTTGGCCCGCGCCGTTGCTGGCGGCGAGGTGACGCTTTCGCGCAAGGTATCGCTGCTCTTTACGGTGTACGAGGAGGTCGGCCACGGCGGTGCCTTTGTGCCGGCCGACACGCGCGAGATGATCAGCGTGGACATGGGCTGCGTGGGCGACGACCTTGGCTGCACCGAGCGCATGGTTTCGATTTGCGCCAAGGATTCGGGTGGTCCGTACAACTACGACCTGGTAACCACGCTGTCCAACATCGCGCGCGAGCTGGAGCTCGATTACGCCATCGACGTGTACCCGCATTACGGCTCCGACGTCGAGGCCACGCTCTCGGCCGGCTACGACATTCGCCATGGTCTGATCGGCCCCGGCGTGTACGCGAGCCACAACTACGAGCGCAGCCACATCGACGGTGTGCGTAACACCTTTGAGCTGGTCTGCGCCTACGTTCAGCGCTAACGATGCAGCGGCCTCGGCTGGCACGGCAGTACCGACCGAGGCCGTCCTCTCTAAGTTGCGGTGAAATAGGGACTGTTTAAGCGTTTCAAGCGCGAAAACAGTCCCTATTTCACCGCAACTTATCGGGGGGCAGCGCCGTTATCTCTGCACGTGCCGTAGCACCTCAACGGCGGCGCTTACCTCTATCGTGCGGCGCTCGAGACCGCGGCGGATGGCCTTGAGGCGATTGTCCGCCGTTGCCCATGCGCTTTGTGAGAGGATTTCGACCGCCTCGTCGACGAACCCATCGAGGTGCGATGCATCGAACCAGTCGAGTGAGTCGGCAAATGCCAGCTGGGTGGAAGGGTCCGGCCCAAACGGTTTGGCGGCAAACCCAAACTCCCCGGTAACGAGCATGGCGGTTGGCACGTTGTACCACAGGCAATTGCCGCTATCGAACAGCGGTGCAGGCCGTATTTCCAGCGTGTCGACGTTGCGGATGATGCCGAAGTTTCGCCAGTGGCGGTCGCTGTTGGCCAAGAGGGCATCGCAGACGATCATCTGCGACATGGATCTTCTCACGGCAGCTTCGTCAGCCCCGTGCCTGCCAAGATACCGGCAGTATCGATCGTATGTCGAGCTTCCTCGCTGACCACCAAGTGCGTCCCTGATATAAGCGGCCGGCACGTATTCCTCGCGGCCATTAAGAAAGTCATCGCATAGACATACGGGCCCGTCGAACATGCGCTCGACCGTATAGGGAACAAACTCGCCTTTGGATAGCAGACGCCGATGTAGAGCTGTTGCAACCGCCTCGTTAAACGGTCGCTGATCGTCCATTCCGCACCCTTTGGCCAGGATGCGAACGCCATTGCGGATCATCCAGGATTTGGGGAGCTCGCCCTCGGACGTATTGTCAGGATTTTTTAGTCCGATGCCTTCAAGCCAGCCTGAACGTTGCTCGGGTGTCGACCGTTCAAAATCGTTCTCGAAGTAATTGAGGTGCTGCCAATCGAGCTCATCGCAGTCGACCGGCCTCAGCCAGTAACAATCCGAAAGCGAAAGGCCAAGACACTGAACCGGAACTTCAATACCGCTGTCAATTCCCAGCTCGCGATAGCGCGAGATGAGTCCGGGACGGACGTCGGGCACCGACCGGTGGCTCCACCACGTGTTGAGTGCCCGTTTATTCACCGTTGGGGAAGAGCTCGAGCACGTGCCAAACGGCATCCTTCGCGTATCGAGTATCTCGGCAATTTCAAAGGAAAACTCGCGGGTGGGGTCAAATGAGACATGCGCGACCTCGTGGTCGGCTGACATCAACGTGAACTTGCGCCCTACGTCAGCTGCGGGACGGCGCCCGCGCTTACGGACCTTTTGATAGCCAATCGCGGAATCGTACTCAACCATTTTCCGTCCACCGACGATATCGCACGCGAGCGTTCCCGATGCAGCCAGTTGCGATATGCGAGCCTTCGTAACGCCCAGCAGACGCGCGGCGTCACCCATGGATATATAATTGGAAGTACTCATCTGCCGCATCACCTCGTTAAGTATTCTAATCGTTAAATATAACAATCACAAACATCATAATACTTAACAAAGTTGCGGTGAAATAGGGACTGTTTGGCGGCTTGAAACGCTTAAACAGTCCCTATTTCACCGCAACTTATGAAGGGGATGGGGCTATTTGATGGCGGCAGTCACCGTGCCGCCGCCCAGGACGATGTCGCCGCGGTAGACTACAACGGCTTGGCCGGGGGCGATGGCTCGTTGCGGCTCGTCAAAAGTTAGCAGCATTTGCCCGTCTTCGTCACGCGTAAGGGTCGCTGCCTGGTCTTTCTGACGGTAGCGGTACTTGGCACCTACGCGAATGCCGCCGGCGTCGAGCTCCGCCTCCATACGCTCTGCCGGAGCGCTCCAGATCCAGTCGTTTGCCGTGAGCGCTGTGGCCGCCAGGTCCTCGGCCTCGCCCAGATGCACGGTGTTGCTGGCGGCATCGACGCCCGTCACATACACGGGATGCGCCATCGCGACGCCTAGGCCCTTGCGCTGGCCGATGGTGTAGCGCAGCGCGCCGTTGTGGCGCCCGACCACGTTGCCGTCGCGCCACACAATGTCGCCCGGTGCAGCGGGATGTCCGCAGCGGCGCTCGATATAGCCCGCGTAGTCACCGTCTGGAATAAAGCAGATGTCCTCGCTTTCGGCCTTCTGGGCGTTGGTAAAGCCCTGCTCGGCGGCTATTCGGCGCACGTCGCGCTCTTTGTCTAGGCCTGCCAGCGGAAAGATCGTGTGCGCCAGGCGCTCCTGCGTAAGCGAATACAAAAAGTAGCTTTGGTCCTTTTTGGGGTCCTCGCCGCGATGGAGCTGCCAGGTGCCATCGGGCGCCTGGTTCGTCTTTGCGTAATGTCCCGTGGCGATGTAGTCACAGCCCATATCGAGCGCCGCATCGAGCAGTGCGCCAAACTTAATGTGGCGGTTGCAGATAATGCACGGATTGGGCGTCAGCCCCTCCTGGTAGGCGTTCACAAAACGCTCGATAACGCTGTGGTCGAAGGTCTGCTGCAGGTCGAGCACATAGTGCGGAATGCCTAGGCGCTCGGCGACGGCCTTTGCATCGGCGATGTCGCAGTCGACTTTGCTCATACCCGTGGCGGGGTCGGGCGCGGGGCAGGTGAGGCGCATGGTGGCGCCGATGCATTCGTAGCCCTGGCGCTTGAGCAGATACGCGGTCACGCTGGAATCGACGCCGCCGCTCATGGCGACGAGCACGCGCTTGTTGTGCATGGGGAGGTTCTCCTTGGTGGCATGCGGCCAAAAAAGAAAAGCGGCGCGGGAGGCTGGTTCCGCGCCGCAGACATTGTAGCAAGTTCGGGCGTCCTGTGGGACACCCTGTTGGGATGGGCTCAGGCAGCCAGAAGAGAGGGCAGACCGGCGTGCCTTGGGTCTATCGACAAGTGACGGGCCCTTAGTCCTGGAACAGTGCCGTGGACAGGTAGCGCTCGCCGGTGTCGGCAAGCAGGGCCACGATGGTCTTACCCTCGTTCTCGGGGCGCTTGGCCAGCTGCAGCGCGGCCCACACGGCGGCGCCGGACGAAATGCCCACGAGCACGCCCTCCTTGTGGCCCACGGCGCGGCCGGTGGCAAAGGCGTCCTCGTTCTCGACGGGGATGATCTCGTCATAGACCTGGGTGTCGAGGACGTTGGGCACAAAGCCGGCGCCGATACCCTGGATCTTGTGCGGGCCTGCCTGGCCCTTGGAGAGCACCGGGGAGGTGGCGGGCTCGACGGCGACGACCTTAATCTCGGGGTTCTGCTCCTTGAGGAACTCGCCCACGCCGGTCACGGTGCCGCCGGTGCCAACGCCGGCGACGAAGATGTCGACCTGGCCGTCGGTGTCATCCCAGATCTCGGGGCCGGTCGTGGCCTTGTGAATGGCGGGGTTCGCGGGGTTCACAAACTGGCCGGCGAGTATGCTGTTGGGGGTCTCCTTCTGCAGCTCCTCGGCCTTGGCGATAGCGCCCTTCATGCCCTTGGAGCCGTCGGTGAGCACGAGCTGCGCACCGTATGCCTGCATCAGCTTGCGGCGCTCGACGGACATGGTCTCGGGCATGGTGATGATCACCTTGTAGCCGCGAGCCGCCGCCACCGAGGCGATGCCGACGCCGGTGTTGCCGCTCGTGGGCTCGATGATGGTGTAGTCACCGCCGCGCACGAGCTTGCCTGCCTTCTCGGCCTCGTCAATCATGTTCTTGGCGACGCGGTCTTTAACGGACCCGGCGGGGTTGAAGTATTCCAGCTTGACGAGCACGCGGGCCTTGAGGTCCTCATCGGCCTCAAAGTGGGTGAGCTCCAGAAGCGGGGTGTGGCCGATAAGCTGATCGATGGACGTGTAAACCTTGCTCATGGTGAACCTCCAAAGTGTTCAAATGACTGGTTGCCGTGTGGTTTCACGGTGTGTGTAGCAGCTAAACCCATAAACCTTATAGGTTGTTCGTTTAGCTGTTGGGAAGCATACTAGACACTAAAGCCTAGTAATGCAATAGGAAATAGGAGTTTATTGCAAGTTGATTAACCATCTTGACCGGAACGGGTATTTTCAAAGCCAATTTTTCGGCTAGAATTTCAACGGACTAAAAGACCGAAAGGCAGCACTATATATGTTGGTTTCTACTAAGGGTAGGTACGCCCTGCGCGTTATGGTCGATCTGGCCGAGCACCAGGCGGCCGGTCGCATCCCGCTTAAAGAGATCGCCGCGCGTCAGGGGATTTCGGAGAAATATCTGGAGAACATTTTGGCCACGCTCGTGCGCGCCAATATGCTCTCGGGCATGCGCGGCAAGGGCGGCGGCTATGTGCTCACGCGCCCGCCCGAGCAGTACACGGTGGGCGAGATCCTGCGCCTGACCGAGGGCAGTCTGGCGCCGGTCGCCTGCCTGGATGGCGACTGCAAGGGTTGCTCGCGATCTGATGAGTGCCCCACGCTCGACGTGTGGAAGAACCTGGACAAGCTCATCAACGATTACCTCGACGGCGTGACGCTCGACCAGCTCGTCGCTCCCAACGAAGGCTACGACTACGTCATCTAACCCCACCTGCCATGTGGGGACGGGGTGGAAATGGTAGATTTTCTTGCCCTCTGAGACTTGGCAAATAAGAAGGCCGCCCATTTTTGCGATGGGCGGCCTTTGATTTGGTCCGATGAGTTTGTGTGTCGGGGGCGTTCTACTCTTCGGCAATACTATCGAGGATACTGCGCATGATGGACACTAGGATGCTGCCCATAAAGGCCGAGCCAAAGCCAGCGATGGAGATGCCGACGCCCAGCAGGTTGACCGACAGGTAACTGGCGAGCTCGAGCATAAAGCTGTTGAGCACGAGTTGGAAAATGCCGAGCGTAATGATCGTGAGCGGCAGCGAGATGACCGTGAGGAACGGTTTGACGAACGAATCGACGATGTTGAGGAACAGTCCCACAAAGGCGAAACAGACCCAGGCTTCGGCAAAGCCAAAGGGTTGGATACCGGGGACGAGGAACGTGGCGATCGCGATGGCGATCGAGGTGAAGAGCCAGTTAAGCATAAAGCGCATGGCGTGAATCCTTTCTTGCTCCGGGGTTGCTGGCGTCGCGTGAAGCGGCTTGCGGCGGCGACTTGGATGGTTGCGCGGGCGCGCCGCGGTGTTTGGGCGCCCATTGTCTCAAATATTCGTGGAGCTTACGTGCGCATTTGGTTTCTAAGCGGCGTTCGTCCTGAAAAACGTGCCGCTGACAGAGAGTCTTGTCGCTTTAGTTTAGTGGTGTGCTACACTGCTACGGGCAAATGCCCCATGCATTGTTTTATTGCATAGAACGGGCGAACGATGCCCGATGTCAGTATCAACTTCGATGCCTTTTGGCGGGTTTGGCGGTGATCGATGAATATCGAGAACATGTTTGACAAGCCTGATGTCAAGCAGCTGGTCCACGCATTTAGTCTTTTGGACGACGAGAACGATATCCAAGCGTTTTTAACCGATATCTGCACGCCGCGCGAGATTTGCGATCTTTCGCAACGCTTGCAGGTCGCGCGCTATCTGGATGAGGGCGAGCCCTATGTTGAGGTTCAGGCCCGCACCGGCGCTTCGTCCACCACGGTGAGCCGCGTGTCCAAGGCGCTTAATGGCGAGTACGGTGGCTATCGCAAGATCCTCATCAAACTGGAGGATGGCGAGTAGGCCAGCGGCAAAAACGAATTGCGCAGAACCGTCCCTTCGGGGGCGGTTTTTTGATCCCTTGGGGACGGAGGAAATCTGTTGGCGTGGGGCAAATCTGTCCGCGTGGGCGGGTAGGATGGATGCATTGATTATTGCGAACGGTTTGAGTGGAGGACCATGCCTGTTCGAATCTATACCACCAATACCGGTACGGACTTGAGCGATGCCGAGGCGGCGTTGCTCGCCGACCTGGTCGCCCGCCACGGGCGTGCTGTTTTGCTGGCGCCCTCGTTTGGCGAGCTCGACCTGTGCCGTCACGGTGCTGCGGTTACTGACGCCTCGCTGGGCGTTGACTACAAAACCCCCGCGTCGTGGCTTCGTTCGCTGTGGGAGCTTATGGGCGATGGCCGCGGCTTCGTCGACAACATGCAGCGCCAGATGCTGTTCTCGGATATGATCGCCCGTCGCGACGATACCGACCTGCAGCCGCTTTCACGCAGTCAGGGCACGGTGCGCATGCTCGCGCGCATGGCCCGCGATGTGCTGCCGGGCGTAGCGGGAACGGGTGCCGAGCGCTGCTGCGGCGACGTTTGCCGGCCCGAGCCCAAAAGCGACGCCGAGGCTCGCGTGTTCGAGCTGTTGAGCGCCTATGCGAGCGGCTTGGACCGTCGAGGCATGGTCGAGCCCTGCGAGGCGGCTGACCTTATGGGCGAGGTGCTGGCCGACAACCTTCCGGCGTGCGTCCACGCCGTATGCGTGCGCGGTATCACATCGTTTACGCACGGCCTGCTCGAGTTACTGTCGGCCGTGGCGAACAATGGGGGAGAGGTCGTTGTGCTGCTTGCCCGCGAGCAGGCGGCAATGCGCGAGGAGCTTGCCGCGGCATTTGATGCCCGCGGCGTGCTGTTTGAGGCCGCGCCGCTGGGGGAGGGTGCCGCCGCGTCTGATGCCGCTTGCGGGACCGCCGCTCAGCCTACCTTTGTAGAGGTTGCCGGCCCTCACGCCCGCGCCCACGCCTATGTGGATGCGATCGATGAGCTGGTAAAAACGTGTGAGGACGCCGCGGTCGACGGCGGTGTCGCGGCGTCCGCGGACCCCGTGCGCGTGCTCGTGGTGTCTGCCCGGGCGCCCCAGCTGTTTGGTGAACTCGCTGCCCGTTTGGCGGCGCGTCATATTGCGGCCGAGACAACCGAGTTCACGGCATTTTCCCAATCCATCGCGGGCAGGCAGTTTACGGCGCTCGCCAATCTGATCGAGCGCATGAAGGCCGCCGATGAGGGCATGGCGTCAAAGACCGAGTGGTGGCCCGCGCCGGAGCTTACCGACTGGATTTACAGTCCGCTTTCGGGTGCCGATGCCGCCAGCGCGCGCACCTTCGACAAGAACATGCGCCTGTCGCGCGGTAAGACCACCACGGCCGTCAAGAGCCTGCTGCAGAGCGTGCAGGGCCAGGTCAGGGGCACGCGCAAGGCGGCGAGCGACGAAAACTGGTTTAAGAATGTGCCGTGCGTGGTCTCGGACGTGTTCCAGGCGCTGTGGCGCGACAAACCCGTGACGGCACTCAAAGCCATGCTCGCCGTCGCCGAGGCGTTGCCCGATTGCGCCCTTGGAGGCCTTGACGGTCAGGCTCGTCGCCAGGCGGAGACCGCCCTGCTGCGACATGCCATCGACATCCTTATGAACGATGCTCGTGCGCTCGACGTGTCGCAGGCGGCGACCGTGCCCGTACTCGACGGCGTTCGTACCAAGGTGGACAAGCGCAGCACCGCATACGATTACGAGACCTACGAGGTTGACCGCGCGCCGCGTGCTCAGGTGCGCTTCGCGTCGCTTGCCGATGCGGCGGCCCTGCGCCCCGCCAGCTACGATGCCGTGCTGTTTGCCGACGTCGACCTGGACAGTTATCCGCTCTCGCACGAGGAGGGCCCGCTTGCCACGCTGACGGCAGAGCTGGGGCGCAGCGGCGTGACGCTTGAGCCTGCGGCCCTGTTGCGCGTGCGCTTTGGCCGCGCGATGCAGGCCGCGCGCGGCCCGGTTGCGCTTGCCCGCGTGACCCACGATCGCCAGGCGCGTGAGTGCTATCCGGCTGCCGTGTGGACCGAGTTGCGGGCGCATGCCGAGGCCGCTGGCACAGCCAGGGTTGCGTGCGTGGGCGAGGGCGGTATCGTCGCCGATTTTGATCCAGCGGCCGGCGAGGGCATCGAGTGCAAGCGTGTTGCGTGCGAGGCTCCTCAGCATTTGAGTGAGGCGGCTGTGCCGTACCTGGTCCTGCGCCGTCGCGATGGCGAGGGCGAGGATGCGCCGCTGGTGCCGCGCCTGACGTCTGCCTCGCAGATTGAGGCGTACTCGACGTGCCCGCTGTGCTGGTTCGTGTCGTATCGCGTGAAGCCCCAGTCCATCGACGCGGGCTTTGGAAATATGGAGAAGGGCAACTTTGTCCACGATGTGCTGGAGCACCTGCATGCCCGCCTGCCCCAGGAGGGCATGGAGCGCGTGACGCCCGAGAATCTGCCGCGCGCTCAGGAGCTGCTGCGCGAGGTCTTTGACGAGACGTTGGCCGGGCACGCCGGCAAGCGCGGCACGGAGGGCCCGCTGGTGCCGCTCTCTGCAGTGGAGGAGCGCCAGGTTGCCGAGATCTTGCCGCAGTTGGAGGGCGTGCTTGCCTACGAGTCCGAGGCACTTGCCCCCTTTGCGCCGCGCTACCTGGAGTTCGCCTTCAACGAGCTCAAGGTTGAGTATGCCGGTTGGCCGCTTGGCGGGCGCATCGATCGCGTGGACGTGGATGCCGAGAATCGTGCCGTGGTGATCGACTACAAGCATCGCACGGGCGTTGAGGAGTTTAAGCTCGCCGACCCTACGGTGCGCGACGAGGAATCGGGCACGGCGCCCATCGACGATCCGCGCTGGTTGCCGCCACATACCCAAACGCTTATCTACGCCCAGGCCATGCGCCGGGCGCTGGATTTGGACACCCGCGCGGCGCTCTACTTTTCGACCAAGGGCGGCAAGCCGGCGTTGCGCGGTGCCGCGAGCGCCGAGCTACTCGAGGAAGAGCGCGGCGACGGTCGCATCCCGGGCCTTAAGAAAGGTTTCCCCGGCGAGGGTGGCAGCATGGACTTCGATGCCCTGCTCGACCGCGTTGAGGCCGGCATTGCCGAGCGCCTGTGCGAGCTCGAGGCCGGAAACGTTGCCGCCGTCGACCCGACGTCGGCTCAGGCCGCGCATGCGCGCTGCTCGTATAACCACGAAGGAACGTTTGTAAGGAGGGACGTGTAGGCCATGGATCTTTCGACTTTGATGCCGCAACAGCTGCAGATTGTCAAAACGCTCGACCGTCCGCTGTTTGTCTCGGCGGGCGCCGGTTCGGGCAAGACCTTTACCCTCACGCGCCGCATCGTCTACGCGCTCTCGCCCGAATCCGGTCCGTTCGTCGAGCATCTGGACCAGGTGCTCGCCATTACCTTTACCAAAGATGCCGCGGCAGAGATCCGTGACCGCGTGCGCCGCGCGCTCATCGACGAGGGCATGGACGAGGAAGCCCTGACCGTCGACGATGCGTGGATCTCGACCATTCACGGCATGTGCTCGCGTATCCTGCGCGCACACGCGTTGGAGCTGGGTATCGATCCCGAGTTCACGGTGCTCACCGATACCGATGAGCTTATGGACCAGGCTGTTGAGCATGTGCTGGCCCGCGCGACGGCGCCCGATGCCGCCCCCGAGCTCGCCGCTTCGCTTAAAAGCCTCTACGCCTGGTATCCCATGGCGGGCGAGGGCGGTCCCTTTGGCGCCGGCACGACCATCAAGGGTCTGGTGCGCGACCTGCTGGAGCTCTCGAGCCAGCTGCCGGGCGGCATGGACGACGTACGCGTGGCGCGCGGCCAGGCCGATACCTCGGCACTCGCCGATGCCTATCGTGCGGCGCTGGGCGCAAGCAAGGCCGCGACCGAGAAAGCGCAAGCGGCGCTCGACGCCATCGATGTGTTTGAGGCGAGCGGCAAGACCATGGCCGATGCGGCACGACTCATGATGTCGTGCACCATGCCGCGCGCGAGCAAGGCGTTCCCCAAGGAGCAGGTCGAGCTGCTCAAGGCCGAGGCCGCCGATGCATTTATCAATATCGTGCTTGCCTGCGGCGGCCCGGCGCTCGATGCGCTGGTGGGGCTTGCCCGTGCCGTAGAGGCTGAGTACCGCGCGCTCAAGGCCGGCCAGTCTGCCCTCGACAACAACGACCTGCTGCGCATGGCCTATGAGGCGCTGCGCGATTACCCCGCCATCCGAGCCGCCTACGAGGGCCGCTTTAAGATGGTCATGATCGACGAGTTCCAGGATACCGACCAGATGCAGGTCGACCTGATCCGCTACCTGACCGGCGCGGGGGAGCGCGCGCTGTGCACCGTGGGCGATGCGCAGCAGTCGATCTATCGTTTCCGCGGCGCCGAGGTCGAGGTGTTCCGTCGCCAAGAGCGCAAGGTGGGCTCGACGGCGGCGTCCGAGACGGTCGACACGCTGGATGTCCCCGCCGGCGAGCTCGTCAAGCTCGTGCGCAACTTCCGCAGCCATGACGAGGTGCTGCGTTACGTGGCACGCGTTTTCGACGGCGATGACGGCGGCCTGATGCAGGGCTTTTTGGATCTTGAGGCGAGCGACGGCCGCAAGGACACGCTGGTGGCGGACGCCTCGCGTCGCCAGGCCCTCTTTGTTGCCGGCGGCAGTACGCAGGAGCGCACGCAGGCCAAGGCCCGTGCGATCGCCGAACGCTTCCGCGCGCTTGCCGATGCCGGCCAGCCCCAGGGCGGCATGGTGCTGCTGCTGGGCCGCATGACCAACGCCGACGTCTATGCGCAAGCCTTCCGCGATCAGGGGCTCGACTGC
This sequence comes from uncultured Collinsella sp., assembly GCA_937995345.1. GTDB lineage: Bacteria > Actinomycetota > Coriobacteriia > Coriobacteriales > Coriobacteriaceae > Collinsella. The sequence continues at coordinate 165,906 of CALKKS010000007.1, forward strand.
GTGATCGCGGGTGGCTCTGTCTTTGCCCAGGCAGCCGAGGTGCAGACGGTGCGCGCCCTGGTTTGTGCGCTCGCCAATCCGGCCGATACGGCGCAGGGCCTTATGCTGCTGCTCGCCTCGCCGATGTTTGCGTTCGGCGCCCAGGAGTTCCTGGCGCTGGCGACCAAGCTCGATAGCGAGACGGGGGAGACCTCGCGCCGGAATATCGACGCGGGCATCATGAGCGATTCCGATGTGCCGGGCCTGCAAGACCTGCCGCTCGTGACGCGCGCCCGCGAGGTGTTGCGCTATGCGCTTCGTCGCGTGGGCCGCGATTCGTTCGCTGCCATCGCGCGCGACGTGGTCAACGCCTCCGGTTGGTTTGTGCGTCTGTCACAGCGTGGTCCCGAGGGCAAGGCCATCGCCGCCAACGTGCTCAAGGCGCTCGATGCCGTGGCTGAGGCTGAGGCCGAGTTCGGTAACTCGCCGCGTTCCATCGCGCTCGCCTTCGACCGCTTCTTGGCGGGCAAGGAGGCTCCGGGCGCGCTCAACGAGGAGGGCGACGGCGCGGTGCGCATCATGACCGTGCATGCATCCAAGGGCCTGGAGTATCCGGTCGTGGCGGTTGCGGAGTGCTTTGGCGTGCGCAAATCGTCCGGTGTGGCTCAGATGGGTCGCGTCGAGGGCGGAGCGCAGGTCGTGGCACTGCCGGCACGCTTCGACGGCGTTAAGCTCGCCGACGGAACCTTTGTGAAGGGCGACGACGTTAAAAAGCAGTTTGAGCATGTGTTTAAGGGCAAGGGCACGTCGCTGTGGCTGCCGCCGGAGCTCATGGAGGACGTCTGTGCGACGGGTTCTCCCGCCGAGGCATTTGCTCGCCTGCGCAACGATGACCTGCAGCTTTCGCTCGAGGAGCGGGCCCGCTTGCTCTATGTTGCCATGACGCGTGCGCGAGAGCTGGTGATCTTGGCGATGGATGCCGGCATGAGCCGTGGCAAGGTGACGACGCCGACCTTCGACGTCGAGACCGATCTGACCTACGACGTGCTGCGTCGTATTCTGCCGACCGACGCTCTGGACATGCCGCAGCTCGATGCCGACCGCCTGGTGTTCGACAACTCCCAGCCGGGTGACTACGAGCTCATTTCGCTTTCGGACTTTACCTTTGGCGAGCAGGCGTCTGAGGCCAACGCTTCACTGGATGCCGAGGGCAGGCTTGTCCGCGGCGATGCGGAGCCGGAGGGCGCCGGTGCAGATGCCCACGCCGCCGTTCCCGGTCCTGCCGACCCCGAGCCCGATGCGTTTGAGCTTGTGTATCCCCAGGCGGTGGGCGTGCGCATGGGCACCTGCCCGTTCCCGGCGCGTGACTCGTATAGCTACTCGTCAATCGCGGCAGCGCTCCATGCCGAGGCCGAGGACCGTGCCGCCGAGGCGCGCGTGCCCATGGACGAGGCTGGCGATGATGCGGAATCGGATGGCTCGGAGACGACGGATGCGGACGTGGCTGCTGTCGAGCCCGCCGGCAATCCCATGGCGCTGGGCTCGGCCTTCCACGCTGCCTGCCAGTGGCTCATCGAGATGGGTGCCGATGAGCTGCCCACCGCGCGCGCCGAAGCGCTGGCGCGTCTGTGGCGCCTGACGCCGGAGCAGCGCGAACGCTTCGACGTTGCCCTGGACCGCTGGCTCAAGTCGGCTGTTCGTACCGGCCTGCTCGCGTGGCCGTGCGTTCGCGCCGAGGTGCCGTTCTTTTCGCTGGGCTGCGAGGACGAGGACATCGCTCGCTACGGTGCATATGCCGAGGGCGCCATCGACGCTTTGGCGACGAACCCGGCGGATTCGTCATGCGCGCTGGTCATCGACTACAAGACGGGCGGCACACCGGACGAGACGCCGGATCAGCTGCAGGAGAAGCACGCCCTGCAGGCGCGCGTCTACGCCGATATGTTGCACAAGGCAGGCTTTGAGGCCGTGACGGTCAAGTTCGTCCGCGTGGAGCAGGCCGATCCCGCCAACCCCTGCGAGCCCCAGGTGGTCACCTACAACCTCTAACCCTCAATAACTTGCGGTGGAATACGGACTGTTTTGGCCAAAAAAGCCGCCAATCAGTCCGTATTTCACCGCAACTCAGAAAGGTCGCTCGGGTCCCTTGGAAGTTGCGGTGGAATAGTTCCTGAATTACTGCTCAGGCGGGCCAAACAGGAACTATTTCACCGCAACTCAATAGGAGCCGTGTGGGTTTGGCTAGGTTCGGGTGCTGTCCGTGCCGTGCGGTAAAATCGTTCAGTCAGAACACGAACCCGCATCGGAGCTCATCACATGGCATTCGTCCATCTGCACAATCACACTGTTTTCTCCATGCTCGACGGCGCAACCCGTATCCAGGATATGGTCAATCGCGCCGTAGAGCTGGGCATGCCCGCCGTGGCCATTACCGACCACGGCTACATGTATGGCGTGCCCGATCTGGCGCTGGCCTGCGACGCCGTCAACCACAATACGCCCGAGTACAAAACTTGGAGCCACGACAAGGCCTTCTTGGAAAAGGACCGCCGCGACGAGCTGGTGGAGCCCGATCCCGAGGAAAACCCGCGCGAGCATGCCCAGTATGTGAAGGACATGGCCATGTGGGACGAAAAGGGCAACATCGACGAGCTCAAGCCGCCTCTGGTCATCAAGCCCATCTTTGGCTGCGAGGTCTACTTTACGCCGGACGAGACGCTCGCCCGCGACCACAAGCCCGAGCTCTACCACATGATCCTCCTGGCCAAGGACCAGGAGGGCTACGTCAACCTGATGCAGACGGTCTCCGAGGCCGCCGTGCAGGGCTTTTACTACAAGCCACGCGTGACGCTCGACAACCTGCGCCGCCACGCCAAGGGCATGATCTGCACCAGCGCCTGCATCGCGGGCATCATTCCCAAATACATCGACCGCGGTGACATGGAGGGCGCCATCAAGTGGGCCGAGACCTTCCGTGATACCTTCGAACCTGGCGACTTTTATATCGAGATCCAGGAACACGGCATCACCACCGACAACGGCCTGACCGATGAGCAGATGGACCGCACGCTCATCGACATCGCCAAGCAGGTAGGCGTCAAGGTCATCGCCACCAACGACTTCCACTACCTGCGCCGCGAGGACGCTCCCGTGCAGGACGTCATCATGTGCATCGGCATGAACGCCAAGGTCGACGACCCCAACCGCATGCGCATGACTGGCTCGGAGTTTTACATGAAGACCGAGGAGGAGATGCGGGCGATGTTCCCGTATTGCCCCGAGGCCTGCGACAACACGCTCGAGATCGCCGACAAGTGCTACGTCGAGCTGGACTGGGACTCCATCATCCTGCCGCGCTTCCCGTTGCTCGACCCCGGCGAGACGCACGAGAGTCAGTTCCGCCGCGAGTGCGAGAAGGGCCTGCGCCAGCACTACGGTGACGACTGGGCCACGCGCGAGATCGGTGGCGTCAACATCAAAGAGCGCTTTGAGTACGAATACAAAGTCATCTGCGACAAGGGCTTTGCCGCCTACTTTTTGATTGTTGCCGAGTACGTGCAATGGGCCAAGGACAACGGCATTGGCGTCGGCCCCGGCCGTGGCTCGGCTGCCGGCGCTATCGTCGCCTACGCCATGAACATCACCGCGTTCGATCCGCTCGAGAACGGCCTGATGTTCGAGAGGTTCCTGTCCCCGCAGCGTACCGAGATGCCCGATATCGATATGGACTTCGACGATGAGCGGCGCCTCGAGGTCGTGGAGCACGTTCGCCAGCTCTACGGCCCCGAGAAGGTCACCCACGTCATCACCTACTCGACCATTAAGGCCAAGCAGGCTATCAACGACGCCGCGCGCGTCCTGGACTACCCGGTCTACATGGGCCAGCGCCTGTCCAAGATGGTCTCGAGCGACCCCAAGGTCAAGCTCAAGCAGGTGCTCGAAAAGCAACCCGGCAAAGAGGATCTGTTTAACCCCGATTTTGCTGAGGCATATAAAAAGGACGACGACGCCCGCCGCATCATCGACACGGCGCTCTCGATTGAGGGCCTCACCCGTGGCGAGGGCGTGCACGCGTGCGCCGTTCTGATCTGCCGTGACCCCGTCAACGAGCACGTGCCCACCAAGCTCGACACCAAGGGCGGCGTCGAGATTACCCAGTACGAGGGCCATACCGTTGCCGACATGGGCCTGCTCAAGATGGACTTCTTGGGCCTGCGCACGCTGACTGTTATCTCCAAGGCAAAGGCAAACATCAAGAAGAACTTCGGCATCGACATCAAAGAGGAAGAGATTCCCTTTGACGACCCCGAGATCTTTAAGCTCATGGGTTCCGGCCACACCGCCGGCGTCTTTCAGGTCGAGTCCGCCGGCATGACGGCCACGATCAAGAACATGAAGCCCACCGAGTACAAGCACGTCGTGGCATTGATCGCTCTGTACCGCCCGGGCCCGCTGGGCGCCGGCATGGTCTCGTCCTACATCAACCGTATGAACGGCAAGGAACCGGCGGTTTCCTACGACGACCGCCTGGACGACATCCTGGGCGAAACCTACGGCACCATGGTCTACCAGGAGCAGGTTATGCTCATCTCCGTCGAGATGTGCGGCTTCTCCAAGGGCGAATCGGACTCGCGTATCCGTAAACCCGTGGCTAAGAAAAAGATCAAGCTGCTCACGTCGACGGTGCTGCACTGGGAGGATGGCTCGGACGAGACCACCTACGACCACTGGATGAACGGCGCTATCAAGAACAACTACACGCGCGAGGTCGCCCAGAAGATTTGGGACGATGTTCTCGAGTTCGCATCTTACGCCTTTAACAAGTCGCACTCCGCCGGCTACGCCATCCTGGTTATGCAGACGGCGTGGCTCAAGGCGCACTATCCGCACGAGTACATGGCGGCCGTTCTGACGTCCTACACGGGCAAGACCGACAAGATCGTTCATTACGTCTCGGCGTGCCGTCACGACGGCATCCCCGTGCTTTCGCCAGATGTCAATGAGTCCGGTACCGAGTTCACGGCTACCAAGGAGGGCGTGCGCTTTGGTCTGGCCGGCATCCGCGGCGTGGGTACCGGCGTGGCGCAGGCGATTATCGCCGAGCGCGAGGCGGGCGGTCCGTTTAAGACGCTGCACGACTTTGTGGAGCGCGTGGACTCGAGCCAGGCCAACCGTCGCGTGATCGAATCGCTCATCAAGGCAGGCGCCTTCGACTCCACGGGGTATCCGCGTCGCCAGATGATGCACTTTGTGGACAAGAACAACCCCGAGAACATCATCGACGCTGCGGTTAAGCGCCAAAAGGACCGTGCAAGTGGCCAGACCTCGTTCTTCGATATGTTTGGCGATGTTGAGGGCTCGGGCTTTGAGGTCAGCGTGCCCGATCCGGACGGCCAGGAGTGGGACCGCCACCTTAAGCTGAGCCAGGAGAAGGAGGTTCTGGGCATCTATGTCTCGGACCACCCGCTGCGCCCGTTTGAGTATGCGCTCAGCAAAGCGCGCGACTTCTCGTTCTCGCAGATCGATACTGGCTACGAAGTGCAAAACCCCACGGGCGGCACCATCAACCAGGAGATTCCCGAGGGCAAGGCACTGTGGTGGGCCGGCATGGTCTCGAGTGTGTCCAAGCGCGTGACCAAAAATGGCGACCCCATGGGTATTGTGCAGCTCGAGGACATGGAAGGCGAGGCCACCGTCGTCGTCTTCCCCAAGACCTATAAGGAGGCCGAGGGATATCTGTACGGCGAGGTCGATCCCGAGACCGGCGCGCAGCTGTCCGACGCCTTTGTGCGCATTAAGGGCAAGCTCGAGCGCTCGGACCGCGGCGACCAGATCATCGCGCAGGAGATTGTGCCGCTGGAGCTCAACGAGGAGAACAACAAGCCCAAGGTGTTTGAGGTCATGGTGCCCAACAGCCGCTTTAGCCAGGGCAATATGGCGCGTCTTGCCACGGTGCTTACCACCAACCCGGGCGGCGACCGCGTGGAGATCTTTATCGAGCAGGTGGACGGGCGCGTGCTGCGCGCCGAGGTGCCGGCCAAGGTCAACGCGCGCTCGATTCCGCTGCTGGCCGAGGCCAAGGCCATTGTGGGTAACCAGGGCAGGGTAACGGTGATCTAAAATGATTTTTCTGGGACGGGGATTAAAAAATCATTTTGGGTGATGCATAACGGGGCTGTCTTTCTGGGACGGGAATGATTTTTTCATCCCCGTCCCAGAAAAATCATTTGGCGGGTTGATTGGAGGAAGTGATGGCGCAGGGGACGTTTGTGCAGGCGCTCCGGAAAGAGGCTGCGCTGAGTGGCACCTTTATGAAGGGCCGCTCGCTCATGCTCAACGGTGCCGTGCTGTCGATCGAGGACAGCGGCTCGCGCTTCTCAAAAAACGTGACGGTCGAGGGCACGGTGCGCGGCTCGCGCGGCGACCTGTACAAGACGCACGTGGCGCTCGATGTGGACGAGCACGAGGTGGTCGACTACGACTGCGACTGCCCCGCTGCCTATCGCTATCCCGGTATGTGCAAGCACGCTATTGCCACGGCGCTGGCGTACCTGGACGCTAGCGGCATTGAGCCTGTTGAGGGGCTGCGCATGCCGGTTCGCACGTTTACGGCGCAGCCGAAACAGCCCGCGCGTGCCGCGTCCGCCGCGCCGGCCGTCAACCCCAACTTTCCCTTTCCGGCGCCCGTCCCCACGAGCCCGAGCCTTGTGGCGGCGCTTTCCGATCTTTCGGACGCGCGCATGGATGAGCTGGCGAGCATGCGCCGCAAACTTGCCGGTGCCGTTGATCCCGACGCCCCCAAAGCGGCGTTGGAGCCCTCGTTGGTGCCGTACTACAATCCGCTGTTCGCTGACCGCTTTAGCTGGGCGCTCGAGTTCCGCATTCGCTGTGGATCGGTCTCCTACGTGGTCAAGGACATCGACGGCATGGCCGATGCCTACGTGCGCGGCGGCACATTCTCCTATGGCAAGAAGCTCACGTTTGTCCATTCACCTGAGGCCTTTGACGAAACATCGGCAAAGCTGCTCAACCTTGTTGTGACGACAGTTGCCTATCTCGATGACATCACAAGCTCGCGTTCGGCGTCGTACGACTTTGCCCGCAGCGGTTTTGTTGCCGAGCGTCAGTTGCCGCTGTCCGAGCATAGCATCGTATATGTGCTGGACCTGCTGCGCGGCCAGACCATCTCCTTTGAGCCCGCCTGGTCGCGGGGGATGACGACGCATCGCACCTACGACGTGGCGGTTGAGCTGTCTCCGCAAGGGGAGGACGAGGCATCCGCTAAGCGCCCACCGCTGCTTGCCGCCAAAATCGCGCCGGCGGCTGGTGGTAGCTATGACCTGCGCCTGCCCGCCGATATGTACTGCTTTGCGTCGGGCGATGCCGCCTACTTGGTTGACACGCACCGCGCGCGCCGTACCGACGCTGCATTTGCTCAGCATGCCGCACCTTTTTTGTCGCGCTTGCTGCCGTGCCGCACGCCCGCCCATATTGCCGCCGAGCAGGTGGGTGAGTTCTGCCGTATGGCGCTGCCCATTTTGCGCGACTACACCGACCTCACCGCGCCCGCCGCGCTCGATACCGTGGCACCCGAGCCGAGCTTTGCCATGGCAATCGGCGTCGACGATGGGCTCGTGACCTGCAAAATTACGGTTACCTACGGCGATTGGTCGGCGGATCTCTTTAGCCTGGGCGCTCCGGGCAGTCCCTTTGAAGAGCAGCGCCCCGGCGTGCCGCCCCGCGACGTGGTGGCGGAGTTTCGCGTTATGGACACGGCGGCCATGTACTTCGATTTCCAAGAGGGCGGCCTGGCGTTTGAGGAGCGCGATGATGAGAGCTTGTTCTGCCTGCTGACCGAGGGTCTGTCCGCCCTGTCCGAGCTGGGTGAGGTCATGCTCAGCGACCGTCTGCGCCAGATTTCGGTGCGCCCCGCGCCCAAGCTCTCGGTTCGTGCGACCGTCAAGAGCAATCTGCTCGATGTCGAGCTGGGCGCGAGCGCGCTTTCGGCCGCGGACCTTGCCGTCTATCTCGATTCGTACAAGCGCCATCAAACGTTTGCGCGCCTTACGTCCGGCGACATCATTCGCCTGGACGAGGGGGCGCGCGCCGCGTTTGGCCTTGCCGAGGACCTGGGTGTCGATGCCGTCGACCTGCTCGACGGCGTGTCGCTTCCCGCGTCGAGCACCCTCTTCGTCGACAGCATGCTCGCACGCACGCCGGCGCTCGAGGCCGATCGCGACGCTGCGTTCCGCCGTACCGTCGAGCGCCTGGACACGCTCGGCAAGATGGACTTTACGGTACCCGCCTCGCTCAAGGCCACGCTGCGTGGCTACCAGGTCGACGGATACCAGTGGCTCGGCTCGCTCGAACACCTGGGCCTTGGCGGCATCTTGGCCGACGACATGGGCCTGGGCAAAACGCTCCAGATGATTGCGCATATTCTGGCGCGCGTGGAGGCGGGGGACACCAAGCCCACGCTCGTGGTATGCCCGGCCTCACTCGTGTACAACTGGACTGCCGAGCTGGAGCGCTTTGCCCCGTCGCTCGATGTGTGCGCCATTGTGGGCGCCAAGGCTCAACGCCGCGTGCAGATCGCCGGCGTGGCCGAGCATAGCGTGGTCGTGACGTCGTATGACCTTATGCGGCGCGATATCGACGAGTACGTCGAGCAGGATTTTGCCCGCGTGGTGCTCGATGAGGCACAGTACATTAAAAATCCGCTCACGCAGGTGGCGCGCGCCGCCAAGCGCCTGCCTGCCGGCGTGCGCTTTGCCCTGACGGGCACGCCCATCGAAAACCGCCTGTCCGAGCTCTGGAGCATCTTCGACTTTTTGATGCCGGGCCTGCTGGGCACGCGTGAATCGTTTGCAAAGCGATTCGAAAGCCCCGTCGAGCATGCCGAGGGCGATAGCGCCGCTCGCCTGCAGGCGCTCGTGTCGCCGTTTGTGCTGCGCCGTGTTAAGGAAGACGTGGTGGCCGACCTGCCCGAGAAGATCGAAGACACCGTCATGGCGCAGCTTACCGGCGAGCAGCGCAAGCTCTACCTGGCCAACCAGGACCGCATCGCCCAGCAGGTGCAGCACCGCGAGGCTGGGGAGTTTAAGAAGGACAAACTCAAGGTGCTCGCCGAGCTCACCAAGCTGCGCCAGATCTGCTGCGACCCGCGTCTACACTACGAGGATTACAAGGCGGGGAGCGCCAAGCTCGATACGTGTATGGAGCTCGTGCACGGCGCACTCGACGGCGGGCGTCGCATCCTGTTGTTCAGCCAGTTCACGGGTATGCTCGATATCATCGGTAAGCGCTTGGCCAGGGAGGACATCGCCTTCCTTAAGCTCACGGGCGCTTCGTCTAAGGAGAGCCGCGCCAAGATGGTCGCGCAGTTCCAAGCGGGCGAGGTTCCGGTCTTTTTGATTTCGCTCAAGGCGGGCGGCGTGGGCCTTAACCTGACGGCGGCCGACGTGGTCATCCACTACGACCCGTGGTGGAACGTGGCGGCGCAGGACCAGGCGACCGACCGCGCGCACCGTATTGGCCAGCAACATACCGTGACCGTGTACAAGCTCATCGCCAAGGACACGATCGAGGAACGCATCATGCAGATGCAGGAGTCCAAACGCGACCTGGTCAACAGCGTGCTCGGCGGCGACGGCATCTCCTCGGCGCTTTTTACCCGCGAAGATGTTCTGGCGCTGCTGGGCGGCGACGGGCGCTAACCCGCTCGGGTGGGGCCGCCAGGACGGATGGCACACGCTGCCCCATCGTCCCCGCCCGTTATGTGTTCATTTGCAATGTCGTGGATGGTTTGTCTGCCTTTGGGCATAAGAAGCATCGAGAACACCGGCACATCAGCAAAGGAGAACATCATGGCGAAATTCTTTAAGGACCCCGACGGTAAGCTCATTGCCGCCCTTGGCAACGACGTTGCAACCCCTGCCGGTTGCACGGAACTGACCGCAAACACTGAGGACGCGGCGCACGAGAAACACGTGCCTGTTGTCGAGACCGAGCGCGACGGTCACGTGATTCGCGCACGCGTTGGCTCGGTCGAGCACCCCAGCCTGCCCGAGCACTATATTGAGTGGATCGCCCTTGAGGCCGAGGGCCGCTTAGAGGTCCATTACCTTGAGCCCGGCATGAAGCCCGCGACGTTTTTTGCCGGCGGTTCCAAGACCGGTACCGTCTATGCCTACTGCAACCTGCACGGGCTGTGGTCCGCGACATTCTAGGAGCGCGCCCCCGCTCGGGGTATCATAGCTAGCATATGCACATGCGAGCGCCGACTGCATCATGCGGCCGGCGCTTTTACTACGATTTCGATGGTTTACGACGGAAAGGGCTGAGCCATGAAGCTCGCGCTTGCACAGATCGATATGCGCCTGGGTGATATTGAGGGCATTTGCGGCCGCATCGAGGACCAGGCTCGTCTGGCCCACGAGCGCGGGGCGCGCGTGCTGTGCGTTCCGGCTCCGCTCTTTATGGGCGCCATGCCCGGGGGCCTGGTGGGCACTGCCGACTTTGAGCACGACATGCTTGCCGGCTTGACTGGTGTCGCCGAGCGTATCCAGGAGCTTGACATGATCTGCATCGTGCCCGCGGCGGTTTCGTTTGAGGGCCAGCCGCTGCTCGACTACATGATGCTCAAGGACGGTCATGTGGTGCCGGCGCGTTCGAGCATTGCCCTGCAGCGTGGTGAGAACAACGACACGCGTTGGGCGCCGCCGGTGTTCGACGTGGACGGCGTGCGCATTGCCGTGATCTTCGACCTGGACCGCGAGCTCGAGATGCTTCCGACTGGCGTCGACCTCATTGCCTATTTCCAGTTCAACGCATTCGATATGACCGACCGCGAGACCGCTGCCGTTGCCGCCGTGCGCAGTGGAGCCTACCGCAAGATCGCATCCAAGCGTAGCGTGTGGTTTGCCTGCATGGCGCCGGTCGGTGCGTACGACGAGTCGGTGTATACCGGCGGGTCGTTTGTGCTCGATGACTGCGGCCGCGTGGTGGCCCAGGCGCCGTGTTTTGAGGAAAGCCTGCTGGTCCAGGAGATTCAGCGCGGCGTGATGCTCGACGCTCTGGAGGACCATGAGCTGCCCGAGTTTCGCTCCGAGGAGTGGCTGTGGCAGGCGCTGGTACTTGCCGTGCGCGACAACGCCCGCGCCCACGGTACGTCGCGCGCCGTGGTGGCGCTCGAGGGCGACCTGCCGTCGTCCCTGCTGGCAGCGCTTGCCGTCGATGCCCTGGGTCCGCGCAATGTGATCGGCCTGGTGCTGGGGCGCAACCGCATCTTTACGCCGGCGCAGGAAGAGGCCGAGGCTGCCCGCTGTGCCGCCGTCCGCGCCATCGCCGAGCGTCTGCACATTCGCACCGTCGAGCGCGATGCACCGGATGCGGCGCGTGTGCTCGATCGCGACGTGTCGGCGGGCGATGCCGAGCGTCTGCGCTCGCGCACGCTGGGCCTCATGCTGGAGGACACGGCGCTCGAGCTGGGTGCGATGGCGCTGAGCCCGCTGTCCAAAACCGAGTACGCGCTGGCGGCGCCGGCGCTTTGCGGCGGCTACCAGGGCGATTACGCGCCCTTTGGCGATGTGTACCTGTCGGCGCTTGAGTTTGTGGCGCGTGTGCGCAACCGCACGTCTGCCGTGGTGCCCCAAGAGCTCGTGACGCTCAACGCGGTGGAAGATTGTATGGAACGCGTGCTAGCGCAGGCGCTCTCGACGCTCGACGGTCCGGTCGATATGCTCGACCGCGCGGCACAGCTGCTCGGCGGGCTCGAGCCGGGTGAGGTCGATGGTGCGCTCGAGGCGCACGTGGACCGCAATCGATCTTTCGACGACATCCCGATGGCCGCCGGCAAGCCCGAGGCCTGCTCGCTGCTGCTGATGCTCGTGCGTCAGGGCGAGGCCGCCCGCCGCATGCTGCCGACGGTGCCGATCGTCTCTGCCCGTTCGTTTGCCGAGCGCGCCTGGCCGTACATGCTTGCGTGGTCCGATCTGGGGCTCAACGGCAAGGAGCGCATGACGGTTGATTCGCTGGCGCGCGCCGAGGTGCGTCGCTTTGCCGACGACGATACGAGTGACCGTATGCGCGGTGAGATGATGGGCATTTTGGGTGAGCTGCTGGGTATTTCGCCCGAGCAGATGGAGGAGCTGCGCTCCGAGGACGGCCAGCGCCGCCTGCACGAGGGTATGAAAAAGTTTGAGGGCGAGGTCCAGGACGCCATCGATAAGATGATGGGCGGCCAGGGCGGACCGCAAGGTAGTCCCCAGGGTGGCCCGATGCCGCATCCGCCGGTTGATCCCCGACAGTTCCCATTCTTCTCGCAGAACTAAACTGGGGATGGGGCCAAGGTTACGCGGTTTTGCCAAACCGCGTAACGAGTCGACGCTGCGCGAGCCCCTGCCGGGCAATCTGCCGCTCAAACCGTCGCTTGCGTACAGAAGTACGCGGCGCTCCTCTTTCGCGACACCTTGCCACGGCAGGGACTCGCTCACTGACTTATGCTCAACCTATGGTTCAACCTTGCTTGCTAGATACGGTCGCTGTTGTGTTATTCTAGAACAGACGTTCGTGAATAGTGCGCGGGGCCTTGCCTTGTGCTGTGCTGGTGACGAGGGGAGGTTGGCTTGGTTATCTTGGGCATTGACCCCGGTTTGGCTCATACGGGTTGGGGGATTATCGAGGAGCGGCGTGGCGAGGTTCGCTGTCGCGCCTACGGTTGTATCGAGACCAGCGCGGGCAGCCCGCTCGCGGTGCGCCTGTCGCATATTGCCCGCGACCTCAAGGGCGTTGTCGAACGCTATCGACCCGATACCGCTGCCATCGAGAGCATTTACTTTGGCGCCAACGTTCGCTCGGCCATTCCTACGGCGCATGCCCGCGGCGCTGCGCTTGTGGCACTTTCGGAGTGCGCGCTCGAGATTGGCGAGTACACGCCCATGCAGATTAAACAGGCTGTGGTGGGTACCGGCGCCGCAGATAAGCGGCAGGTCGCCTACATGGTGCGCACGCTCACGCAGCTCGACCACGACCCGCATCCCGACCATGCCGCCGATGCTCTGGCCTGCGCCATCTGCCATGTAAACCTCAGCCGCACCCGCGCCCTTACCGGTGGCGAGTTCTATCAACAGAGAGGAACCGGATACTGATGATTTCCCAGCTCCACGGAACGCTTGTCGAGGCCACGATGAGCTCCGCTGTCGTCGACGTGTCGGGCGTTGGCTTTGAACTCGGCATCTCGGGTAGCACTGCGGCCACGTTGCCGACGCCCGGCGGCGAGGTCCGCCTCTACACGCGTATGCAGGTGCGCGAGGACGCCATGACGCTCTTTGGGTTTGCCTCCAAGGACGAGCGCACGATGTTCGACCGGCTCGTGTCCGTCTCGGGTGTTGGTCCGCGCCTGGCACTCGCCGTGCTTTCCACCTATACCGTGGGGCAGCTGTATTCCCTGGTGATGGCCGAGGACGACAAGGGCATGGCCAAGGTGCCCGGCGTGGGCAAAAAGACCGCCCAGCGCCTCATCTTGGAGCTCAAGAGCACCTTTGCCAAGGACAAGGGCTTTGTGCCGGTCGATGCGATCCCCGGTCAGGTTGCGATGCCCGTGCCCGCCGCCGCTCCTTCGGCGATCGATGACGCCCGTGCGGCACTCCTTTCCATGGGCTTTAGCCCGCAGGAGACCGATGTCGCTCTGAGCGGGTATGATGGGCAGGATATGCGTGTCGAGGATTTGCTCGGCGCGGCTCTTAAGCGACTCGGAATGGATGCGTGATGTGGGAAGCCGATGACTCTCAGGACCTGTGGACGACGCCTGGCAACTCGCCGGCGGCATCCATGGCGCACGGCGAGCGCATGGTGGGCTCGGAGCTGACGGCCGAGGACCTCGATGTCGACCGCACTTTGCGCCCCCAGCGCCTGGACGATTACTGCGGCCAGGAGCACATCAAGCAGAGCCTGCGCGTGTTGATCGAAGCGGCGCAGAGCCGTGGCGAGACGCTCGACCACGTGATCTTCTCGGGCCCTCCGGGTCTGGGCAAGACCACGCTGGCTACGGTTATCGCCAACGAGCTGGGCGCTCAGATCAAGACCACGAGTGGCCCTGCCATCGCGCGCACCGGCGACCTGGCAGCCATCCTTACTAACTTGCAGCCGGGTGATGTGCTGTTTATCGACGAGATCCACCGCCTCAACCGTTCGGTCGAGGAGGTCCTGTATCCCGCGATGGAGGACTTTGCCCTCGATATCGTGATTGGCAAGGGTCCGGCGGCGCGCTCGATTCGCCTGGATATTCCCAAGTTTACGCTGGTAGCGGCAACGACCCGCTCAGGCATGTTGACCGGCCCGTTGCGCGACCGCTTTGGCATTTCATATCGCCTGGATTACTACACGGTCGAGGAGCTCGCGCAGATTGTGACGCGCTCGGCGACTATCCTGGGTGTGACAATAGACCATCCGAGCGCGCTCGAGATCGGCTCACGCTCGCGTGGCACGCCGCGCTTGGCTAACCGTTTGCTCAAGCGCGTGCGCGACTATGCGCAGGTGCGTGGCAACGGTCCCATTGAGCTTGATATTTGCCGTCAGGCGCTCGAGTTCTTCGAGATCGATGAGCTTGGTCTGGACTGGATGGATATTCGCATTTTGGAGACACTCGCTAAGACGTTCTCCGGACGTGCCGTGGGCCTGACAACGCTTGCCAGCGCGGTGGGCGAGGACCCGGGAACGCTCGAGGATGTCTATGAGCCCTATCTGCTGCAGTGCGGCTTGATGATTCGTACGCCGCAGGGCCGTCAGGCAACCCTTCGCACCTTTGAGCATTTGGGAATTGAGCCGACCGTTTAGGACGGGTCTGTAGGCTATCGCTGAGCATTGGATAAACAAATCGCCGTTTGTCGGTTGCGGGTGCTTTACTATTGCGCGCCCGTGCTATGCTGAATTGGTCTTTTTCTCATCCGGTAACGAAAGGACCGCCCATGCCTACTGACATCGAAATCGCACGTTCTGTTACGCCGCTGCCTATTACCGAGGTGGCCAAGAACGCCGGCGTCGACGTTAAGCATCTGATTCCGTACGGCTTTGACAAGGCAAAGGTCGACTATTCCCTGCTCAATGAGCCAACTGATCACCAGGCCAAGCTTGTCCTCGTGACCGCTATCAATCCCACGCCCGCAGGCGAGGGCAAGACCACCACGACCATCGGCCTGGCCGATGGCTTGCGCCGTCGCGGCGTCAAGAGCGCCGTGGCCCTGCGCGAGCCTTCGCTCGGCCCCGTCTTTGGCGTCAAGGGCGGTGCCGCCGGCGGCGGTTGGGCGCAGGTCATCCCCATGGAGGACATCAACCTGCACTTTACCGGTGACTTCCATGCTATTGGTGCCGCCAACAATCTGCTGGCCGCCATGCTCGACAACCATATTCAGCAGGGCAACCAGCTCGGTATCGATGTTAAGCGCATCACTTGGAAGCGCGTTGTCGATATGAACGACCGTCAGCTGCGCCATGTCATCGACGGCATTGGCGGCAAGGCCCAGGGAGTGCCGCGCGAGGATGGCTTCGACATCACTGTTGCCTCCGAGGTCATGGCAATCCTGTGCCTGTCCACGAGCATCAACGATCTTAAGGAGCGCCTGGGCGAGATTGTTGTCGGCTACAGCTTTGCTGGCGAGCCTGTTTGCGCCCGTGATCTTAAGGCTCAGGGTGCCATGGCGGCCCTGCTCAAGGACGCGCTCAAGCCCAATCTGGTGCAGACGCTCGAGGGCACGCCTGCGTTTGTTCACGGCGGTCCCTTCGCCAATATCGCCCACGGCTGCAACTCCATCATGGCCACCCGCATGGCCATGCGCTTTGGCGACGTCGCGATTACCGAGGCCGGTTTCGGCGCCGACCTGGGTGCCGAGAAGTTCCTCGACATCAAGTGCCGCATGACGGGTGTTCGCCCCAGCGCCGTCGTGATTGTCGCCACCGCCCGTGCGCTTAAGTACAACGGCGGCGTTGCCAAGGCAGATCTCAACGAGGAGAACCTCGAGGCCCTTGAGGCCGGTATGCCCAACCTGCTGCGTCACGTCGACAACATCCAGAACGTCTACGGTCTGCCCTGCGTGGTCGCCATCAACCGTTTCCCGACGGATACCGAGGCCGAGCTTGCGCTCATCGAGTCCGAGTGCCAGAAGCTCGGCGTCAACGTTAAGCTTTCCGAGGTTTGGGCCAAGGGCGGCGAGGGCGCTCTCGGTCTGGCCGACGAGGTCATGCGCCTGATTGAGCAGCCGAGCGAGCTCAAGTTTGCCTACGAGGACGGTGCCGATGTGGCCGACGCCCTCGAGGCCGTTGCTACCAAGGTCTACCGCGCCGACGGCGTTGACTTTACGCCGGCTGCCAAGCGTCAGCTTGCCGAGCTGCGCGAGAACGGCTTTGGCAACCTGCCGGTGTGCGTGGCCAAGACACAGTACAGCTTTAGCGACAACGCCAAGGCGCTGGGCGCTCCCGAGGGCTTCCGCATCACGGTGCGCGAGCTTAAGGTTTCCGCCGGTGCCCACTTTGTGGTCGCGCTGACCGGCAGCGTTCTGACCATGCCGGGCCTGCCCAAGGTCCCCGCGGCCGAGAACATCGACGTCGACAACGACGGCAACATCACCGGTCTGTTCTAAGCCCGCCGTCCATAGCCGCTTGCCCGCCCCGCCGCGCCACCA
Source organism: uncultured Collinsella sp. (assembly GCA_937995345.1). GTDB lineage: Bacteria > Actinomycetota > Coriobacteriia > Coriobacteriales > Coriobacteriaceae > Collinsella. Next base: position 182,561 of record CALKKS010000007.1, read on the forward strand.
AGGCCCGGCGGGGCTTTTTGATCCCAAGGGGGCGGAAGAAAACGGATTATGTTGGGGCTGCTGGGTCAATGAGGCTATCTTCATGGTGCCGTTCGCCCAAAACTATGCCGGTTTACTACGATGAATCGGTATACCTCGACCATATCTGGATTTTCCGATAATGACCGATTCGTCTACCTGCGGTTTTATTTTTCTGTAACGTAGCGTGCTCAGGTTCGGGCGATTTATCGTAGTAAACCGGCATAGTTTTGGACGTGGCGGCAATGTTGCGCAACAAGAATGGGGATTTCTCTCGTACGGTCTAGTTGGAAGAATTGCGCGGGCGCATTGCGGCTGCGACGAGAGACGGGAGATGCGATGTATTGCACCAAGTGCGGAGCTCAGATACCAGATGGCTCCACGTTTTGCACGAGCTGCGGAGCACGCGTGGACGGAGTTGAAGACCAGGCGGAGCCTGTGGCGTTTCCGGTAGGGGTTGCGCCGGCGTCCGCTCCTGTGGGACAGCAAGCTCCTCAGGGTACCCCGGTTCATATGGCGGCGCAGCCTCGTTATGAGGAGCCTATGACTGAGCCTGCTGAGGCCGCTCAGCCGTTTGTTCCGACGCCGCAGCCCAAGAAGCCCAAGCACAGGGGCCGTATCGTCGCTGCCGTTATCGGCGGTGTTGCCGTTGTCGCCATTGTCGCCACTATCGTGATCGTGCTGCGTATCGGCGCGTCGTCCGAGGTGACTTCGGGTGGGAAGGGCTACGTTGTCTGCGCATGTGAGACCAAAGTGCTGCCCAAGAACAGCAAAGGAAAAAAGCTCAAGAGCTATACCGTCGAGCTGGCGCCGGTGTCCGGCAAGGGCAAGAGCTACACCATCAAAGTGGACGGCGAGGACGGCTTTGCCATGGAGGACTTTGGCGAGCTGCCCGATCAGAAGTACCAGATGACCATTACCTCGGGCAAGGGCAAAAAGAAGAGCACGACCACCATGAAGGTGGACTACGCCAAGGAAGGCTCGGACGCCCCTAAGAGCGTTGAGCTCACGCAGTCCAAGAAGGAGGCCAAGGCTTCTGCCAAGGCGGCAGTCAAGACGGCAAACGAGCTGTTCACCGACAAGATCCTCGAGTACCAAAAGAAGTACGGCGAGGGCGAGGCTGTCGAGTTCGATGAATACACGTATGGAGCCCAGGGTGTTGCTTACGCCAAACTTGTTGACTTTGATGGCGATGGTCAAGATGAGCTGCTGATTGAGTATTCCGATGAACCGGTGGACCGTGGGGATAACGCAGCCGCTGCGCATCTTGAGGTCTGGGCGTATAAGAATGGCGAGATTGAGAAGGTCTACACGCCAGAGGTAAACGTATCTCATCAGGAGGCGTGTGTGTCTGTCTGGCTTGATGAATACGAGGGCAAGATTGGTTTTTCGCAGTGGTACGACCATGGGACAGCAATTAAACAAAGCGATCTCTCTGGTGAAAGTGGTCCTTCTACTCACGAATACCAAGTTAAATTCATTGGCTACGACGGCAAGTCATTCAAAGCCATGACCGACCTTGCTGCCCCGAATGAAGTCGGTTCTGCCTCTTTGGGCGGTTTCGGTTTCTTGTATGCCGACGAGAGCTCGGTTAACAGCACCATTGGCACGGTCGCCACGACGCTGGAGCAGTTGAAGTCGAAGGACGCCGGCGACAATGCGCAGGCGAGCTACGAGGCCGTCTCTGCCACGCAGAATGTCGATTTTACGGCTGCGGTTGGCGAAGGCCCGCTGGACCCGTCCCCCGATGACACGTGCCAGATTACGGCTACGTGGACCTATCCCCAAGTGAAGGGACAGGGCGTGGGTGTCGCCAAGTTTAACAAGGATATGGTTCAGCTCGTTGCGGACACGCTCGATGCGAGTAAGCAGGCCTCGATAGACGACGAGGACAGCCGCGTGACCATGATGTATACCGCCGAGATTGTCTCGATCGATGGCGATATCGCCTGCGTGCGAACCTACACCGATAGCTATCAACCTCCGTATCGATCGGAGCGAGTGACAAGGTCGGCGTTCTACAACCTCAAGACGGGTGAGCAGGTTTCGCTCGAGGATTCGCTTGCGCAGCACGGGCTTTCGCTTGACACGCTCAAGAGTGAGGCAAAGCAGGCAATTAGGACGGCAAAGCCGGATATAGACTCCGTGTCCGAAGACAACATCGACGATGACGATAACTTTACCGAGGATCATTTCTACTACGACGGCAAGGGCTATATCATTGTCCTCGATACTGGTGAGTTTGACTGCATGGCATGGGATACGCACGGCCTGGTTGCGCACGCCTTCGACTCGAGCTATTCCTGCGGCCAGGATGTGACGCCCGAGCGAGCCAAGGCCACATGCGTGCCCAACGAGTAGAGCAAAGCGGCAGGGAGTGATCTGAACTGTCCCCGGTGGCGCAAAACGCAGAGTCACCGGGGACTTTTTGATGCAAATTGGCTCCGAAATAAGCTGTCTGGGCCAGCCGCGCCACGAAAAGCGCCCATCTACTACGTTTACCGGGGTTAGACCGACCATGGAGCGTTTTTTAACAATGCGGCAAGACGTTTACCTGCGGTTTTGTTAACACAAATATGGCCATGGTTGGCACCCTTGGGTTAAACGTAGTAGATGGGCGCATTTTTTGGTGCACAGCCCAAGAAGAGGTCGTTAGCCGCGCTGGAGGCCGAAGAGCTTGGCGTTGCGCTCGGCGACCAACATATTGATGTCGGCGATTTCCATCTCGCCGTCAATGTAGGGCTGGTAGGTGCCATACGGATCGCCGGCTCCCAAGCTGCAGCTTCCGCAGTTGTCGCAGCTGCCGTTGCCGCAGCCCGCGAGTGCCAGCTTGATGATCTCCTCACGCTCGGCACGCGTCGTGTCCTTGATGAGCTTGCTTTTTGCCATGACATATCCTCGATTCGATTGTGACCGTCGGCCGCGCATGTCTTGTAGATACCGACGGCCTTTGCCCATCATAGGCTTTTGCGCGGGTAGAATGCATGGATAACTTGATGCTTACGGGCGACGGAAAGGAATCGTTGCATGGACCAGGATAAGACGACCGTAATGGGTGGCTACGGCTCCCCGCGGACGGGCAATGGCGCCGATGAGACCCGCGTCGTGCCGGACGCCCGATACGCCTCGGCCGATGCGACCCAGGCCTCGGCCGATCCCACGCGCGTTGTGAATTACGGAAACGCAGCGCAGGGCCCGTATGGTGCCTCGTCGCAGAGCCCCTACGGCAACGCGGCGGCAGATCCTTATGATGACTTGCTGCAAAATCCCATTCCGCAACCTCAGCAGACGACGTATATGCCGCGCACGGCACAGCCGCGCTACGAGTCGCGCGACCGATATACGCGCGAGCCGTATCGTGAGTATCCCAAGTCCATCCCTCAGTATGGCGAGGACGAGGAGAAGAAGCCTTCGCGCTCGTCGAGCGTGATCAAGAAAATCCTGATCGTGCTGGCGATCTTCTTTGCCCTGTCGGTTGTGTTTGCCATCGTGTCGGGCATGCTCAACAAGCGGGGTGCCGCGACTGATACTACGGCCGAGCAGACCGAGACAACCCAGTCCGGCACCGTCGACCTGAGCGATATCCCGGGGCAGTATTGGTCTAATGCCAAGAAGCTCCTCAAGTCGCGCGGGGCCGATCTTTCGAATGCCGTGATCCTGACCGATGATGGCTCAACACCTGTTGTCGACGCCAACTGGGTCGTAACGTCTGCCTACTATAACAACAACGGTAACCTCGAGATTCAGCTCACGCGCAAGGACAGCTCGTCGGGCAATGTATCCGGCGATCAGGGCACTACGGACAGTTCGAGCTCCAACATGCTGGATGACCTGAGCGACAAGGCGCAGGAGCTGGGAGATAAGGCCCAAGAGCTGGGTGACACGGCTCAGAATCTCGGCGATACCGCACAGAATCTGGGCGATATGGCAACGAACGCCTGGGGTGCCCTACAAAACGGCATTTCGGGCGCGCAGGGGAACTAGCGGTCGAGCGGCTAGAGCCTTAGCGGTACAAACAAAAACGGGACGCAGGATCGCGTGACCGGGCGCGTAGACGCGTTGGTCGGCGGTCCTGCGTCCCGTTTTGCTGTCGATTACAGCTGCTCGGCCGGACGGTCGGGCGAGCTAAAGCCCGAGTCAAACGTGACGACGCACGAGACATCGGGCCGGCGCTCGTGCACGATGCGCGTGACGAGCTCCAGCAGCTCCTCGTCGGATATGTCAAAGCCGTCGGGACGCACCAGGTCAAACGAAACGAACCCGTCGTGCTCGTGCAGGTCGTGGATGGAGAGCGCGGGATCGATCTGCATGATGCCGCGCTTGACCCAGCCGCGCAGGTCGTCGCCGGTGGTGGCGATGGGGTCGCAGTGCAGCGTGATACCGATGCCCATCTGCCGTTTGATATCGTGCTCGATGGTGTCTAGGATCTCGTGGTGCTCAAAGGCATCGCCCTCGCCGGGCATTTCCACTTGTGCGCTGGCAAACTGGCGGCCGGGACCGTAGTCGTGCACCATCAGGTCGTGCGTGCCTAGGACCTGCGGATACGACATGATCTTGTCGCGGATTGCCTGGACGAGCTTGGGGTCGGGCGCTTGCCCCAGCAGCGGGCTGATGGCGTCGCGCACCAGGCCCATGCCGCTGATGCAGATGAAGATGCCCACGCCCAGGCCTGCCCAGCCATCGAGGTCAAAGTCAGTCGTCTGCGAAATAAGCGCTGCGGCCAGGACCGAGGCTGAGGCAATGACGTCGTTTTTGGAATCCTGCGCCGTGGCGATGAGCGTCTCGGAATCTATGCGGTTGCCCAGCGTGCGGTTGAACGCCGCCATCCAAAACTTGACGAGCATGGACAGGACAAGGGCGGCCATGGAGAGCACCGAATAGGCGGTGGGGGAGGGCTTGATGATCTTGGTGACCGACTCCAGGATCAGGTTGATGCCGACGGCGCAAACGAGGACGGCGACAAACAAGCCGGCGAGGTACTCGTAGCGGCCGTGACCATAGGGGTGCCCCTCGTCGGCCGGGCGGCTGGCAAGGCGGAATCCGAGCAGGCTCACGATGTTGCTCGAGGCGTCGGAAAGGTTGTTGAAGGCATCGGCGATAAGCGAGACGGAGCCTGCGAGCAGACCAGCTATGCCCTTGGCCAGGCACAGCGTGATGTTGAGGCCGATGCAGATGAGGCTTGCGGCAAAACCCGCGTTGGTGCGGCAAGAGGTATCGACCGGCTTACTTTCGCTGCCGGGAACAAGCGTATGTACCAGCCGATTTACAAATAGCATAACAATCGTCCTCACAATCATGTTTAAGGGGATAGTGTAGCTCGCACAGACGCAACGTGTGCCGATGCTCAGAAAATGCAGCAATGGTCTGCCGGCGCTAACGGGTGCGAGGCGGAGGGGGCGACCGTCCGCGCGCCTTCGGGTTCACTGCGCCTTCCCGTCCGACCGAGTGCTCCATTTTGGGCCACATGGGTATGGGCACGCGCCGATTTGCTCGACATACTTAATGTCGACAGCCCTGTGCAAAGGAGGACGTTTCCATGGACGAGATGTTTGCCATTAAATGCCAAAACTGCGGCGGCCCCATGTATTCGCACCAGGCAAAGCGCAGCTTTGAGTGCGCCTATTGCGAAACGGTTATTCCGTGGAAGGCGGATGCCGGGGAGCCCAAGAGCGCCCTGGGTATCCGTCATACGCCGCTGACGGTGGTTGACGGGCTGCTTAAGCTCACGCACGTCTCGCAGCTCGAGCGCCCAGAGGACCCGGACTGGTATTTCTTCAATTCACACTGGCGCAATCAGTCGGTTCTGGAGCATCTGCTGTGGGAAGATCGCGGAACGGCGCAGGAGTTCCAGGAGGTGACGCATGTGAGCATTCCCTGCCCCTTCTGCGGCGCGTCCTTTGAGGGGTCATCGACCCAGGGCGTGTTTGAGTGCCCGTCCTGCGGCAACAAGATTGGCGTGGCCGACCTTCTCAAGCCCGGCACGTTTAGTAAGCGCCTGACCATGGGCGTGGGTGCCGAATACGTTCCCGAACAGGGCGTCCCCTGTGAGATATCGCCGCAGCAGGCACGTGCCAACGCACTGCAGCTGGTGCGCCAGTACCCGGAGATATTTGCCGGGCACGACGTAGAAGACGCGATCCAAAACGACATGATGCTCTTCTATTTCCCCATGGCGCTGGCGGACCTGCGCATGATGGCGTCCTTCCCGGGCAAGGGCCTGAACAAGGAGACATTGGTGTACTACGAGGTACTCGACTGGGCATATCCCAGGGCAAACTATCTGGATGTTCGCCTTATGGGCATTTTGGAGCCGTGGGACTTTGGCAAGGTGGGGCCGTTCGATCCCGCCATGCAGGAAGGCGACTTCCGCGTCGTTTCCGTCGATGCATCTACCAAGGACCAGGTGGTTATTGATAAGCTGGCGCTCGATGTTGCAGGCAACGATGCCGAGGCGGTGCTGGGGCTCAATAAAAAGAGCATTCGCACGTGGGCGCGCAAGGTTCGCAAGCACAAGGACGGCCTGGTGATGGTACCGGTCTACTTTGTCGATCGCCCGGCGTCGGATAGCCGCGATGGCGAGCAAGTGCGCATTGCTGTAAACGGCCAGACGGGTCGCGCGGCGGCGGTAGTGTTTAGCGACAAGCGCGAGACGCATGTGGTGGCGCCGCTCAGCCCCAACGTGATACTGTCGAGCGAAAGCACCGTGCATGCCACGCCCATCGAGGTCAAATACGTTAAATCGCCCTTCCTATACCAGATCGTACGCCGCGGAGGTGGCGAGCAACCGCGCCAGGTTGCAGCCGCCGTCGAGGGTTCCTACCGAGAGGAGAAGCCCAAACGTCGCGGCCTGCTGGGTGCGCTATTTGGGAAGTAGGGGAGCGGTGCTGGTTAGTCTTATGACGCGATAGCCAGGGGCATGGGGCGGCTCGCGGGGGTGCGAGTCGCCCCGTTTTTGTGCGGCGATAAGGATTGCAGGCACTCCATTAAACACACATGCTCACAGCGCAAACGTTGAGCAACATTACGTTTGCCGATAGCTATTAAAAAATGTCCGTTCGCGGTAGTAGTCTAATCGTAAGGCGTTTCCAGTCTCTTGGGTTCTAGGAAGAAGCGGATGGGAGAGTAATGCAAAAGACCATGATGGACTCTATTCCCATAAGCTCACGGGCCCGTGCACTATGGGCAAAAACGGGCGGCGCGGAAGAGCGTAACCTGTGGTCGCCTCTTTATGTTCATATGGCCGATTCTGCGGGTGTTGCGCGCAAGCTTTGGAACGAATGGCTGGCGGAATCTGTCAAGCACCAAATCGTGAACGCATTTGGCTGTGACGACTCTGCAACGGCGGCACTCGTTACCTGGCTTGCTGGTATCCACGACATTGGCAAGGCGACGCCAGGCTTCCAGTACAAGGTCTCGGAGCGGGCAGAACTTGTTGAACAAGCGGGGCTTCAGGTTCCGAACCCCCGCATGATGAACCACCCTCCATCGCACGCCTTCATGAGTGAGGTGGTCCTCGAAGATTGGCTCGATGGACGCGGTTGGGACTGCTCGTGGACATTCGGGTGCATTCTGGGAGCGCATCATGGAACCACACCTTCGTCCGATAGCGTGCTCGACGGCATAACGAGTGCATCGCGTAATTTTCCCAACGAGAACTTGGGTGATGACGATTGGCGTGCCGTCCAAGAGGAGCTTCTTGACTGGATGTTTGAGGAGTCGGGGATGGCGAAGTTCGAGAGTGTCTTTAGCTCGTCACCTGTTCCTCAGCCAGAACAAGCACTCGTCTCTGCGCTGGTTATCGTTGCCGATTGGATTGCCTCAAATTCAGATCTGTTCCCTCTTGACTCTTGCATCGGCTCTTACGACGAATTTATCAAGCGCACCGATGCCGCATGGGCTTCGCTGGCGTTGCCCCCGGCGTGGCAGGCGATGCCGGTAAAGGAAGAGGGACAAGAGCTGTTTCATCACCGCTTTATTGGTCTTCCTGGGGATGCGAGCTTGCGTCCAGCGCAGGAGCAGGCGATGCAGGCGGCATCCGACATGGACGGTGCAGGGCTACTCATTATCGAAGCGCCCATGGGTAACGGCAAAACAGAGGCCGCACTGATGTGCTCAGAGATTATGGCTCCGAAAACCGGGGCAGGGGGAATCGCCTATCTTTTGCCGACAATGGCAACTTCCAACGCGATGTTCAAGCGCGTTAAAGATTGGCTCGAGTGCGTTCCCGATTCGCGGGGCCGCAGTACGCAGTCGATGCAACTTTTGCATAGCAAGGCGGCTTTGAACCCGGACTACGACAGCCTGCGAAGCTGGGGACGCACTTGGATGGGGGATGACGCGAAAAAGAGCGTTGAGGAAGATGTGACAGCGCATCAGTGGTTTGGCGGAAGGAAGCGTGGTCTTCTGTCGTCATTTGTTGTGGGCACGGTCGACCAGCTGCTTATGGCGGCGCTTAAGGCGCGCCACGTGCAGCTTAGGCACTTGGGCCTTGCCGGCAAGGTTGTCATAATCGATGAAGTTCATGCCTACGATGCCTACATGAATGTCTATCTTGACCGTGTGCTCACGTGGCTTGGCGCTTACGGCGTGCCGACCATACTACTTTCGGCAACGCTTCCCGCTGGGCGCCGCAACGAGCTTATCCACGCCTATCGGGGTAGGGATAGAAAATCCACTCGTCGTGCATCAAAGCGGAAAGATATTCCGGAAGCTCCTCGTAAAGCATCGGGGTTGCCGTCGTACCCGCTCGTTACAACGGCAACCCGAAATGGAGCGCTAGACGATAACATGTACCGAGTATGCGATGACCCTTCGATCGGAACAAACGTTATTGTCGAACGATTAGAAGACGACGATGCTACGCTGGTTGCACAATTGGAGGACTTATTGTCCGATGGTGGTTGCGCGTGCGTGTTACGAGACACTGTTTCCCGTGCCCAAAGCTCCTACGAGCAGTTGAAGACTGCCTTTGGCGATTCGTGCGTAAAGCTCGTCCATTCGCGCTTTATTGCCGTCGACCGCATGGAAAATGATGCGGAACTGCTGCGACTGCTTGGTCCCGACTCTGCCGACAGGCCCAGTAAGCTCATCGTGGTGGGTACGCAGGTGATCGAGCAATCCCTCGACATTGATTTCGACGTAATGATCACCGATGTAGCCCCTATCGACCTTTTGCTGCAGCGAATGGGGCGCCTACACCGCCATGAACGCGGGGATAATCAGGGGCAGCGTCCGGAAAAGCTCAGACAAGCACGTTGTTTTATCACGGGCATCGAGGACTGGGCGACCGCTCCGCCTAAGGTGAATAGGGGTATAGAGAAGGTCTATCACTCTGCGATGCTTTTGCGCAGCTTGCTTTCGTTGAGGGCGAAGAGTACCGATGAGGGGACGGCTATAGTCAATCTGCCTCATGATATTGCGGGCCTTGTCGAGCAGACGTATTCGCGAAGCATTGCAGCGGAAGAGCTGTGTGATGCGGGCGCGGCACCGGAATGGGTCCATGCTTTACAAGGTGCGGAAGAAGAACTGGAGAAGACAAAAGAGAACAAGCAGCTCAAGGCAAATACCTGGCTTCTGAGCAAGCCGCAGAAGGGGACGCAAAGTCTTATTGGCTGGCTGAATGAAACCTTCTCGCTTGCAGATGAGACAAAAGCACGCGCTGCCGTTCGCGATTCTGGTGACACGGTTGAGGTTATTGCGGTCCAAGTAAGCAACGACGGTTTCACGCTGCTTCCCTGGGTCACCGACATAAAGGGGAGCCGTCCGTGTCAGGGCTATTTGGGGGATGGAAGTGAAGCGCCTGACGATGAGGTTGCCCGCCTTGCGGCGAGTTGCACCGTGAGTCTGCCGTTCTGGCTATCGTCTGAGCAGGTAATTGATGTCCTAGAGACCAAATCTCAGGCGCTCAGATGGCAAGAGTCAAGATGGCTTCAAGGCCAACTGGTCTTGGCATTTGATTCAAACCTAGATACGGTGATAGAAACGAAAGATGCTATCTATCGCATGCATTATTCGCGTAAGGCTGGGCTTGAACTTGTTGAAACAGTGAGGAAGAAAGGAGATGCGCAATGAGCCAGAATGTGAGTTTTAACCTCGTGGACGAACCATGGATCTGCGTTCGCGATTTGGACGGGACGACGCGCGAGGTGTCACTGCTCGAGCTATTTGAGCAAGCGCCAAGCATCAAGTGCTTGGCTAACGATCTACCCACACAGGATTTTGCGATTCTGCGCGTTTTGCTGGCGGTGCTGCAAAGGGCAATTTCTCCGGCGCTCGACGATGACGACGTTCCAGCGGAGGTTTGGGGACGCCTATGGCGTGCGCACGAACTGCCCATCGACCAGATTCACGAATACCTCGACGAGTGGCACCATCGTTTCGATTTGTTTGACGAGGAACAGCCTTTTATGCAGGTCGCTGGTCTGCATACGGCAAAGAACGAGTTCTCTGAAATAAGAAAGGTGATCGCTGACATACCGGATGGGGATACGCTCTTTTCGCTTCGATCAGGTGAGGGGGCGGATCGTCTGACTTTCTCGGAATCCGCGCGCTGGCTTATTCACGTTCACGCTTTCGATACTGCTGGAATTAAAAGCGGAACGGTTGGCGATACGCGCGTTAAGAAAGGGAAGAGCTATCCAATTGGTACCGGATGGTCGGGCTGTTTAGGAGGGTTGTGCTTTGAGGGCCCTTCGCTTAAAGAAACCCTCTTGCTTAATACTATTCTCTGCGGCGATGAGATAAATGAGCTGTTTTCGGACAATGATTTGCCTTGTTGGGAGAAGACGACAACACCCGCTGGAGTTGATGACCTTACTCCGACTGGTAGGCTTGATCTTTACACGTGGCAAGCTCGAAGAGTTCGTTTGATTCCTGAGAGCGGCTACGTGGTTGCCGTGGTTTTGACGAACGGCGACAAACTGGCGCAGATTAACCGTCAGGGCTATGAACCCATGACGGCATGGAGACGTAGTCCGAACCAGGAAAGACAGTTGAAATTGCCTCTCGTTTACCTGCCCAAGATGCATCAGCCCAGAAGAGCCCTCTGGCGAGGTCTCGATTCCGTGTTTGGCGTAAGTTCGCCAGAAGCGGACTCAACCGTTCTTGGGTCCGGGCTGAAAGGTTGGGTCTCTTATCTTGCGAGCAGAGATGCGGGATGTCAGCTCGATAATGCGCTTATTCAAGTCCACGCGATTGGAATGGAGTATGGTACACAAAGCTCAGTCGTCTCCAATGTCATCAATGACACGGTTGAGTTGAGTGCATTTCTCCTGTCAAGCGAAGGGAAAGACCTGGCTGCTCTTGCCAAAAGCCTTGCTTCTTCAACGTCGGACGCGGTTTTTGCCTTGGGTACCCTTGCCGCAAACCTCTGTGTAGCGTCTGGCGGAAATGGGGCAGATGAGCTCAAGGGCGCGAAAGAGAAAGCGGAAACGCGTACTTTCTTTGAGATTGATATGCCGTTTCGCCAGTGGCTCGCCGGTCTTAACGAAAGCAGCAACGCTGTGGCCGAGCGGATGCGGTGGCACTGCACGGCCCGCGCGATTATCGAAGCAAACGCCAGGGCCCTTCTTCGCGAGGCTGGTCCAGAGGCAATCGTTGGAGCTCCTATGAAAGCAGGCAAGATAAACGGGTGGATGACGGCATCGCGAGCCAAGGCGATGCTCAACACTGCCCTAAAAAAGTATCTGCCTCTTGAAGAAGACGAACCAAGAGATAAGGAGGTTTAGATATGACGGATAACAGCGCGCAAAAGTCAGAGCAGCTTATGCTCGCGTTCGTGCACGGGCGCATATGCTCTATCCAAAACGACTATCTGTCTGCCAGCGGAAAACCACGAGGAGCACGAAAGCTGGCAACATTGCGCCATGCGCTTCTTATGCCCATAGGCTCAAACGCAGATGCATGGCCGCTTGAGTTCGAGGGCCTGCCTGCCGAGCTTGTGGGGGGAGGCATCGAACCATCGTGGGCCGAGACGGCGGTTCATGCCGCGCTCACGCTCTATGCGGTTCATCAACAGGGCAAAACCAAGCCAATGTATGTGCCTGGCGATGAGCATTCGTTTGGTGCAGCCCTGCGACGGCTCGTGTGGAGTGATAAGGGACGTTACTCGAATCTCGAAGAGGGCGAAATGCCTCGAAGGTTTAGGGCCTTTATAACGGCCGATTCCATGGAAGAGGCACTTCACCATGCAAGGCAGCTTATACAGCAGCTGCGAGTTGCCGAGATTCCCGTTGATTACGCGCGTTTTGCAGCACAGCTATACAAACTGCAAAGTCCCTATACAGCAGATAAGGTGCGCCTTGCATGGGGACGTGAATATAGTCGAATACCAAAGGCCGAGTCCGGCATCGATGCCAGCCCTTCGGAAGAATAGTTGATGAGGGAAATCACCAAGAAAGGACCTGTCATGAAAAAGCCCCAGTTCATCGATATCCATATCCTTCAGACCGTCCCCCCGAGCAACATCAATCGAGATGACACGGGTAGTCCAAAAACGGCATATTTCGGCGGAGTCAAGCGCTCAAGGGTTTCAAGCCAAGCGTGGAAGAAGGCCACGCGCGATAGTTTCTCCGATTTGTTGGATGAGTTCGGTCTTGGTTGGCGTACGAAGCGCGCAGCAAGCTTGATCGCGGAAGCCGTGACCGCTATTTTGCCGGACATTGAAGACGGTCAGGCCGAAGTTGCTGCCGAGAAGGCTTTGGCGGCAACGGGCGTCAAAGTCAAAGGTGGCGAAACGGGCTACTTGCTGTTTCTTTCTTCAGGGCAGATCAAGGCCCTAGCATCGTTGGCGGCGCAGGCTTTTGAAGCGGGCGCGGCTGTTGACAAGAAGCTCGCTAAGGAAATTCTTGACATCAAGAAGAAGCCGACGCTTAACAGTATCGATGTGGCTATGTTCGGGCGTATGGTGGCGGATGCACCTGATTTGAACGTCGATGCCTCTGTTCAAGTCGCCCATGCCATTGGCATCGGGAAGATGAACCCAGAGTTCGATTACTTCACTGCTCTTGATGATTGCTCGCCCGAAGATAATGCGGGCGCAGCAATGATTGAGACAACAGAGTTCACGTCATCGACGATGTATCGGTATGCAACTATTGATGTGCTGCATCTGTGTGAAAATCTCGGTTCAGCTGCGGTTGCTTGCCGCGGCATTGAGGCGTTTTTGAAGGCGTTCATTACCTCCATGCCCACGGGAAAGCAGAATTCGTTTGCAAATCGCACGCTCCCCGGAGCGGTTGTTCTTCAGCTGAGGGGTACGCAACCGGTGAGCTTGGTGAATGCTTTTGAAAAACCTGTTGAGGCATCGCACGGGAAAAGTCAGATTGAAATTGGCTGTGAGCGTTTGGCCAAGCAGGAAGAGGCGATTGACAAGGCGTTTGGAACGACCCCGCAAAAGACGTTCGTTATAACCGCATCTCCGGATGCGCAGTCTCTTCCCAGTGCCATGGGTGTCGAAGGGGCATGTGGTCTTGACGCCGCAATTGCGCAAATCTCGCAAGCGTGCGCTGCTTATCTGGCCGAAAATGGCTACCAAACCGAAGAGGTGGACTAGCTATGGCGGTCCTGCTGCTCAAATTGGCGGGTCCGCTACAATCGTGGGGGTCGTCGAGTAGGTTCACCGAGCGCGGGACAGAGCACGAGCCGACGAAGAGCGGCGTTGTGGGCCTGCTTGCCGCAGCTTTGGGTCGTTACCGCACAGATCCCGTTGATGACCTTGCGGCACTACGCTTTGGCGTGCGTATCGATCAGCCAGGAACGTTTCTAAGTGACTTTCAAACCGAACACAAGCGAAAGTGGGACTCGCAGGGCGCTCGATGGGTGTCGGGCGATGCCCTGCCTTTAACTCGTCGGCATTATCTGGCCGATGCTGTGTTTGTTGCGGCCCTTGAGGGCGATTTGAGGCTCTTGCAAAGGTGCGCCGAGGCGCTTGACGCTCCGGTGTTTCCCCTGTTTCTAGGTCGCCGTTCCTGTCCACCTGCGTGCAGAGTGCGTATTGGGCTGTTTGAGGATGTGGCGTTGCTCGAAGCCCTGCGCAACCATCCCTGGGAAGCAAGCGAGAGACATCAGAGCAACTGGAAGTTCCGCGACAAAGAAAGCGTTGACCTGGAGATTCTCTACGATAAACAGGGCTCAGACGAAGGCGAGGGCTACGATGTTCCGCTGCGTGACGTGCCCATCAGCTTTTCGCAGGAGCAACGCCAATACAGCTTCCGTACTGTTGCCCATACAACAGCAACGGTTAGGAACCCGAAATATGCTGGCGCGCAGGCCGACCATGACCCTTGGTCTGCTCTAGGAAAGGAGGTATAGCCGATGTTCTTTACCCAGTTTCCCATCAATATGACGCGGAGGGAGTCGCGTGCGATGCTCGCCTCGCCCTATCGCATGCATGCGGCGATTGCTGGCAGCTTTCCCCCTTCGCAGGCGAGCGGGGACGGCCGCGTGCTTTGGCGCGTGGATAGAATGCCTGGTGGGGGTTTTCGCCTTTATATCGTGAGTCCCGGCAAGCCGAGCTTGGTAGGGCTTGATGAACAAATCGGGTGGCCCGACTGCGAACCGCAGTGGGGCACGCGCGGATACGATCCGTTTTTGGGGCGCATCTCGAACGGACAGACATATTCGTTTCGCTTGGTAGCGAATCCGTCGCTCAACAGAAGCACGCGTGGCGGCAAAAGTGACCTGCTAAACAGCGAGGGCGAACCTAAGAGAAATAGAATTGGCCACCTGACCATTCTGGAGCAAACTGCCTGGCTCGTTGGAGCTCAAGCATATAAGGGCACCGACAAGGAAGTGCCAAGCATTTTTGCGCCCGAGCGGGGATCACGTGCCCAAAGGAATGGTTTCGAGGTTTTGAGCGACGATGAGGGCTGCCCGAGCTTGATTGTTAGTAATTCCAACAGAATCTCGTTTACCAAGGGTGTCCAAGGAAACAAAGTCACCTTTGCGCGCGCCCAGTACGATGGTGTGTTGCGTGTGACCGATGCTGACGCTTTGCGCCATGCGCTTGCATATGGCATCGGGCATGCCAAAGGATTTGGATGCGGCCTTCTCACGCTGGTTCCACTGGATAGGTGAGCGGCATGGGCGATAATCCTGGCATGATCAAGCCTGATTTGCGCGCGCTGCCCACGATAAAGGAGCGAATGACGTTTCTTTATGTCGAGCGATGTCTTGTGAGCAGGCAAGATAGCGCAGTGAGCATAACCGATGCGCGCGGAACGGCGTATGTTCCCGCGGCTTCTCTTGGGGTGCTTATGCTGGGACCCGGGACCAATATCTCTCATCGCGCGGTTGAGCTGCTCGGCGATTCGGGGACAAGCGTGATTTGGGTGGGCGAGCACGGCGTTCGCTACTATGCGCACGGCCGCCCGCTCACCCATTCTTCTCGACTGGTTGTTGCGCAGGCTGAGCTCGTGTCGAACACTCGAAGGCGTCTTGCCGTGGCGCGAGCGATGTACGGCATGCGCTTTCCCGGCGAGGACGTATCGGGCTACACGATGCAGCAGCTTCGTGGCCGCGAGGGAGCCCGGATTCGAACGCTCTATCGGCGGCTATCGAAGCAATATGACGTTCCGTGGGCGGGGAGGGAATACAACCCCGACGATTATCTCGATGCAAGTCCAATCAATCAGGCATTGTCGGCTGCTCATGTATGCCTTTACGGAGTTGTTCACAGCGTGATTGTGGCACTCGGGTGCTCTCCGGCATTGGGATTCGTCCATGTTGGCCATGAGCGCTCGTTTGTGTATGACATTGCCGATTTGTATAAAGCTGAGGTGACGATCCCCATCGCTTTCGAAGTGGCCTCCGATCCCCCAGAGGATATCGGGGCGGAAACGCGTCGGCGCACTCGTGATGCGTTTCTTGACGGGAAGATAATGGAGCGCTGCGCTCGCGATATCAGGGGTCTGCTGCTGGGCGACTTCGAGGCAGAGGACGAGCCTGATATCGATACGATGTTCCTCTGGGATGAGAGTCGCCCTGCCGTTGCTTTTGGAGTGTCCTATGGCAAGGAAAACGACATCCAGGTGGATGCCACCGAAGAGAATAACGGAGTGCTTGTGGAAGGATAACGGGTGATTGTTGTTGTTTTGGAAAAATGCCCCCTTGCACTTCGCGGCGACCTAACGAAATGGTTGCAGGAGATTAGCCTAGGCGTGTATGTCGGCAGGGTGAGCGCGCGTGTAAGGGACGAGCTTTGGAGCCGTATTTGCAAAGAATGCAAAACAGGGCGTGCCACGATGGTTTTTTCTGCACGCAACGAGCAACACCTCAACTATCGAGTGCACAACACCGCGTGGGAACCTATCGATTTTGATGGCATCAAGCTGATGATGCGGCCTTCGCCTTCGCGCATGAAGGCCCTTGGCACGAAGAGAGTGGGCTGGAGCTACGCGGCGATGCGATCGAAGACACGTCGCGGGAGCGTGGCAGCCGAAACGGACGAGCCGCGCGAATACGTTGTACTTGATGTTGAGACCACGGGGCTGGACCCAGACAAAGATGCGATTATCGAGATTGCCGCCATCAAAGTTGAGCAGGGTGTTGAGGCGGACAGGTTCCATGAGCTTATTCGATACGAGAAAGGCATCCCAAAGAAGATAGTCGAGCTAACAGGCATTACCGATGAGATGCTTGCCGAAAAGGGGATCGAGCTTGAGCGAGCGGTGAGCGGCCTGCTTTCCTTTGTCGGGAGCCGCATAGTGGTTGCGCATAACGCTTCGTTCGATACCGGCTTCGTGCAGGCAGCGTGCGAAGAATGCGACCTAGACGATTTTGACAATGAGTGCATCGACACCATTACACTGGCAAAGAAGAAGATGCCCGATGCGCCGAACTATCGCTTGAAGACCCTGCTCGGCCTTTTGAACCTTGACAATCAAATACCTCATCGTGCCGAGCCTGATTGCGAGGCGACCTTGAGCTTGTTTAGAAAACTGATTAAAATGGGGCACACATCAAAGGGATAGGGTGTTTTTAGCTGGGATTTTTAAGTCTGCTCCCCGCACGCGCGGGGATGATCCTTCGCATATCACTGACATCATACTTTAGACCGGCTGCTCCCCGCACGCGCGGGGATGATCCCGGCACTCATTGCCTACACGTCAACCGTTCAAACTGCTCCCCGCACGCGCGGGGATGATCCCTATTGCCGCGAACTCATGCTCAAATATGACGGTTGCTCCCCGCACGCGCGGGGATGATCCCTAGCAACGATGAAACTACTAACCCACTATAGACTGCTCCCCGCACGCGCGGGGATGATCCCATGGAGCCGTTCGGCTCGACAATCTTTAAAAACTGCTCCCCGCACGCGCGGGGATGATCCCGGTCAAGCTTGCAGGCAGCCGCAAATGCGCCCCTGCTCCCCGCACGCGCGGGGATGATCCCGTCGCATTCCTTGACATATTTGAGAAACGTCGCTGCTCCCCGCACGCGCGGGGATGATCCCGATACCCTTCCAACTGCAGAGGAGCAAACCGCCTGCTCCCCGCACGCGCGGGGATGATCCCATGCATGGCAGGGGCGTCGTGTTGGACTGTGTCTGCTCCCCGCACGCGCGGGGATGATCCCCTCACGCCGGCGTATAGCGCCCCCGAGTACTCCTGCTCCCCGCACGCGCGGGGATGATCCCTTTATATCTGTATAATGTTCAATATACATTTACTGCTCCCCGCACGCGCGGGGATGATCCCAAGCCCACGGACGTTTTCTTCCAATGTACCTCTGCTCCCCGCACGCGCGGGGATGATCCCCGCCGAGTAGATTGATGGCCGTATGCGCTTTGCTGCTCCCCGCACGCGCGGGGATGATCCCTGTCAGTCATCCAGCTACCTGCTGAGTTGTGACTGCTCCCCGCACGCGCGGGGATGATCCCTTGTCGTAGAGCTTGAGGCCGACTTCCTCGAGCTGCTCCCCGCACGCGCGGGGATGATCCCGTTAGTCCTTAGTAAATCGAATACATCTTTAACTGCTCCCCGCACGCGCGGGGATGATCCCTCTTTAACCTGAATGTCCATCGCAGTTCCTTTCTGCTCCCCGCACGCGCGGGGATGATCCCTCGTCCTGCGTAAGCGCGTCGGCGAGTGTGCCCTGCTCCCCGCACGCGCGGGGATGATCCCGCCGCGCAGATGAAGAACACCGGCGCATCGGTCTGCTCCCCGCACGCGCGGGGATGATCCCTAGAATGACCGAAACGTTGCACGTACATATCGCTGCTCCCCGCACGCGCGGGGATGATTCCGCTACCATCGCTAGGCACAAGAATCGGTACATCTGCTCCCCGCACGCGCGGGGATGATCCCAAAGACGTTTTAGATAGCTTTAAAGCCCATTGCTGCTCCCCGCACGCGCGGGGATGATCCCGACAAGTACTTCGACGCCAACCTCTTCGAGGACTGCTCCCCGCACGCGCGGGGATGATCCCGTTACAAAATCACTAACCTTAGTAACGATAACCTGCTCCCCGCACGCGCGGGGATGATCCCTGGTAGGTCTTGCCCTTGACCACGTTGGTGCCCTGCTCCCCGCACGCGCGGGGATGATCCCTTCTGCATGTCGTTCAGGCCGTCCGTGGTGCACTGCTCCCCGCACACGCGGGGATGATCCCGAGACTGTGGCTGTTATCGGAACGGTCTGCGGCTGCTCCCCGCACGCGCGGGGATGATCCCTGTTCGTATGCTCGTGGGAGACAGGGTCGTAGCTGCTCCCCGCACACGCGGGGATGATCCCACGAGCACCAGCACGCGGTCCCCGGCCTTCACCTGCTCCCCGCACACGCGGGGATGATCCCGAGACGACTATTTCCCTTATGGCTAAAGTCCCCTGCTCCCCGCACACGCGGGGATGATCCCTTGGCACCGAGACGTGCCCGATCGGGTGCATCCTGCTCCCCGCACACGCGGGGATGATCCCAAACTCCGAGAGGAGGTAAAGAAATAGTGGCGCTGCTCCCCGCACACGCGGGGATGATCCCGGGACCTTGTCGAGGTCGATGCCCCTCTGGTACTGCTCCCCGCACGCGCGGGGATGATCCCGCGCCGTAGCTCACGCTGCCGGCCACGGCATCCTGCTCCCCGCACACGCGGGGATGATCCCTGGTTGCCGAGATGGAAGGCGATGAGGGCCAGCTGCTCCCCGCACACGCGGGGATGATCCCTGAACCTGCAAATTTTTGTTTGACGACAGCGACTGCTCCCCGCACACGCGGGGATGATCCCTCGCCCTTCGTGACGATTCTGCAGCAGACAAGCTGCTCCCCGCACATGCGGGGATGATCCCGACCGCAGGAAGAACCCGCAGTCCGGCGAGTGATGTTCCCCGCGTACGCGGGGATGATCCCATGAGCGAGCTTGTGTAGGTCGACCAAGGCACCTGTTCCCCGCACGCGCGGGGATGATTCCAAGTACAACCTGTCCGTCTCCACCTGGGTCGACTGTTCCCCGCGGGGGGGGTGATTCCAAGCGCTGCCACACGGCCGTGTGCATCTCGCCCTGTTCCCCGCACACGCGGGGATGATCTCGCGCGGCCGGCGGTGAGCTCGTCTCACTTGGTGCTCTCTATGGGGTCGGCGGCGACCGCGGTGGGTTTCTCGAGGGGCATCCGCCGCCTCCTATCGACATAAAAAGCCGCCCCGAAGGACGGCTTGCGCGGCGGTAGGATTTGCACCTACGTCTCCTCAATCAAGGGCACTCCTCATACTGTGCTACTTTTCGCGATTCTTATTTTCCCTTACGCTGGCAGCCATATCAATTTTTGGATCGGTGCCGATCTAACCGGTAATTAAACTGAATATAGGTCCAAAGAGAGCCGGGGGCGATACGATGAGTTTAGCGAATACATAATCGAATCCGTTGACCTGGTCTATGCTCAGCTTGAGCGTAGCGGGAAGCGCTTCTTCTTCGATACGGCCGATGTTGATCAGACGATTATCCGAGGCAAGCACTGTTGGGATATGTTTGGCTGGGCAGTCCCGAATGAGCTTGTGCATGAGTTCAAGCCCGCATGGATTGACGACGATGGCGTAGAGCTCGAAAAATACGACTACGTCTGCGCGAGCTGGGAGGACTTCGACGGCCAGCTTTATGCCGTCATCGACGGCGGTCTTCCCGCGGAGGCCTACGCATGATAGCTCTATGCCGGGCATCAGCCACTTCCTGTTGGCATCAAGCTGATCTCTCAGGACTGATAAGATATAGTTGCTTGGCGGTTCTGCCCTGGACTCGATTAGGGGTTGGAACCTTCTTCTTTACTTACTTTGTTTCGCTGCATCGCTGATCCTCGATGAGATGAAATGCTGGCTAAGAACCGAGGCCCGCGTCCTTTTCGGTTCCTCGGTTGCTTTGTCGGTATCTATGACGTTCAGGCTATCGATGGCTCTGAATTTTAGCTAGGGATGGTGCCGATCCGATTGACAGACAAACCTTAAGCGGTCTGTTTAATCTTGCCGTGGCGCCTACACGCAACGGCAAGCATTGCAACGAAAATGGACGGCGATACTCTGCCCAGGTTCCTAACCGGGGGGGGTGTTCGTCGTCCGGGTTCAGTATAGCGCACCGGGGATGACTGAACGACAGGCGCATGTGCCCTGCGGCGTATGGATGAAACCGTTAGTCAAGGCCGCGCATAGACGATAAAGATTTTGGAGCGGTGCCGATCTAGCTGGCAATCAAACGACAATATAATCTGTTATCTACTACTGGCCAACAGCCGCTTCGGGTTGCTGTCCTCGTCTGGAGTTGATGCCACCATGTCCGATGCAAACGCCGAGTTCATCGACGCGCTCATCAGGCTGTTACTAGAGCCGGTATTTTTCCCTTTACGCTATTTCTGATTATCGCTGCGATAGCAATTATTATTGCAATCCTTAATATCCTGCTGGGCGGCTAGCGGCTCCCGTATCGATAAGGCGGGCGTAGCGCCCGACTCCGGTTTCGGGGCGTTTCAATACTCATAATGGGGTGTGCGCTATGCCTCCGACCGCGCCATGGACCTGTTGAAAGTTGGTCTACGTGCGCACGCGGGCTTTCGTCGGCGGTTCGTCCGACGGGCATCTGTGGTGATAGATGCGGTAGATGTAAATAAACAGTGGAACGGCTGTAAAAGAGCCTTTCCACTGGGTAAAATCAAACTGTGCCGCGGAACCCGCTCCTCAGCTAGTCACACTTCGGAGACGCGGGCAACGCAGGTATTATCGTCTAAAGGGCCGGCTGCAACCGGCCCTTTTCATGACTCCCTTCGCTATCCGTTACTGCTTATATTCCCGCCAGATCGAGTAGAGGTTCCGGGCAATGCCGGTCACATACATCGAGAGGCGCAGGATTTCAAGAAACAAGTTCATAGGCTTCACCCCAATCGGAGATCGGAGTGCTGCCCGCAGGCGGATTCCACGGCGGTCAAGATTTTACCTCACAGGCCGCGGTGGGAGACATCCTACCCCCATGGTTTGGAACAGTGTCGGTCTAACGGGCAATCAAACCTCTAGTGCTCTTTGAATTGAGCAAGCATCTGCCCGAAGAAGCTTAGTTCGGATGGCTCATAAATGAGCGAACCGCCGTCCGCGGTCCTGTAGACCCCGCAGGGGAGGTAACGCCCGTCGGGGAGGAAGTAAAGGTTTTCTTTCTCCTTCAGTGCCGTTGGGAGTATCGGGGTCTCGTTTTCGTCCATTTGGAACTCATCGATATTCGCGATCTCCTCTCCATGGTGCCTCCAGCCTTATTTCTTGTATGGCGCCCTAAAACAGGCAGCTCTCAATCTGATCCTTCCCTCGTAGGGTGTCGACCCACTCCTGCGGGATGGCTTTGAGACCGTATGCCGTGCCTGCGAGGGCGCCGGCGACGGCTGCGGTGGTGTCGGTGTCGTCGCCTAGGTTGACGGCGGCAAGCACGCAATCTTCGTAGCTGCTAGTGTTGACGAAGCACCAAGTGGCTGCCTTAAGAGTGTCGCGCACGAAGCCGCCGGATCTGATTTCGTGCTCGGGTGCGCTTTTCAGCTGCCGCGCCCACGAGGGGAGTGCGCCGTTCAGCACGTCTCTCATCAGCTCGACAAATATGACGCATGCATCGGTCGACGTTCTGTGGGCGTGCGTTATCGCGGAGACCTCGCAGATCTCGTCGTCAGTCGCGTCGACAAACGCCAGGGGCGCGATGCGCATGAGTGAACCGTTGCCGTTGTCGCGTTCGCCGGAGCCTCCTTTGCCGGTGTGCAAGGCGCGGGCGGTCGTGCCGCCGTAATCGAAAACGCCGTCGATCGTATACTCGCCACGGGCAATCCAGCTTACGAACTTGTCGCGTATGTCCGCGGTGTCGATGTGCCCAAGCTCTCTAATCGAGTCGCAGGTAGCAAGCGTCATGGACGTGTCATCGCTCCAGGTGCCGGCGGGTTGCCCATGCGTGCCGTAGCCGATCATGTCCGTGCATTCGAACGTGCCGCGGGGCCTGAACTCGTAGGGAACGCCCAGCGCGTCGCCGACGGCAAGTCCATAGATGCAGTCGCGCAGTGTTGTTTTCGGTCTGTCTGTCATGGAGCGCTCCTCTTGTGTCGGGGGATATGAAACGCCGTCGGGGGTATCGGTCGCAACGTGCTGCTATCCTTGCGCTTCGCCATTAGTCGCTTCGTTGATGGCGCGGTACTCGGCACTCAGCTCGCGCGCCAGCTCTTCCTTGCTTGGAAGATACGGCAGGTATTTGGCGGCAAACACTTGG
This sequence comes from uncultured Collinsella sp., assembly GCA_937995345.1. Taxonomy (GTDB): domain Bacteria; phylum Actinomycetota; class Coriobacteriia; order Coriobacteriales; family Coriobacteriaceae; genus Collinsella. The sequence continues at coordinate 205,282 of CALKKS010000007.1, forward strand.
TCGTTGTCTTCGGGCAGCGTGTACTCGACAATCGAGTCGCTTTTGTCCGCGCAGAGCACGATGCCTATAGGCGGATTGTCGCCTTCGTTCATGAGCTCGCGCGTGTAGTAGTTCACATACATTTGCATCTGGCCCAGGTCCTGATGCGTAAGGTCATCGGTCTTAAGGTCGATGAGCACGAAGCAGCGCATCAGATAGTTGTAAAACACAAGGTCAATATAGAAATGGCGCCCATCAAAGGTGATGCGCTTTTGGCGCGCCTCGAAAGCGAAACCACGGCCAAGCTCCAGCAGGAACTTCTGAAGATGCGTGATGAGCGCCTGCTCTAGATCGCTCTCGCGGAACGCAGTATCGTCCGAGAAACCTAAAAACTCCAGTACATATGGGTCGCGGATGATATCCTCGGGGCGACGAGCCGGGGCGCTCTTTTGGATTTCCTGGGTGACGGCCTCCTTGTCCTTGCTGGCAAGCAGGCGCTCGCGGAACATGGTGTTGATCTGGCGCTCGAGCTGACGCGTGCTCCAACGAGAATCGGCGCATTCGTTCATGTACCAGGCGCGAGCATCGGGGTCGGGAATGCGCATCAACCTGCGGTAATGAGTCCAGCTCAATTCGCTACGCAGTGCGTCGCGAATTGGAAACGCAAGAAAGAACTGACGCATATTGCGAAGGTTTGCGATGCCAAAGCCTCTTCCGAAATCCGCGGTAAGCCTTCTGGAGAGGCCTGCAATCAATGCCTCTCCATATACTGCGCGCTCCTCTCCGCCCTGCTCATCAACAATGCTCTTGCCGATCTCCCAATACGCCTCAACCATCGCAAAGTTAACGGCGGTATAGGCCTTGTCGCGAGCGGCGTTGAGAATCGAGGAAACCTGCTTGTAAAAAACTTCTGGCACGATTGCCGATTCTCCACGGTTTACCAGTTCGCCCATCACTGTCGCCCCACTTTCCTCTTGTGGAATGCATCTTTATCGCATTTAGTTTAAAGCCTCGCGCGGACACGAATTGCTGTGCTGTCTGGCACCTTCGCATGGGAGCCTTGCGGTGACTAAAATGTGGCCATAGAGGCAGTTTTAGCGAACCTCATGGGGGTGACATGCATGGACAACAACACTTTGCTACCCCTTCATGTCAAAAATAGGGGCGCAGAACGATATTCTGCGCTCCTGATTGAGCCGATGCGTCTGAAAGCCGGCTTGCCTATTCGCTAGCGCCTTCGCTGTCTTCGCGATCGTTGACAAGCATTGCCGCGCCGGCGACCGTTGTCGCCACGGCGGCGGCAGCGAGCCCGGCGGCAATGCCAGAGCCGTCGCCCGTGCCGGCGAGCTTCTCGCCCGATCCCTTGCTCTTGTTGCCCTTGCCGTTCTTGTCGGCGCTGCCCGCGTTGGTGCCGGTGCCGGTGTTGCCTGCACCGCCCGCGTCGCCCGAAGTCGTCACAGTAAAGCTTGCGGCTCCGTCGGTGGCAAGCGTGTAGTTCTGCGCCGCGTCGCCCAACAGGCCTTTCGCACGCACCCAATACGTCCCCGCGGCAAATGCCTCATCCTCGGCCATTGCCGTGCCCGGTGCGCCGTTTGCATCGTGCATAAACTCGAGCTGGGCCGTGCAGATATCGTTTTCGAGCTTGCCCTCGAGGGCCGCCGCGACCTTTGCACGCACATCCTCGCCGACCTTAAGGCCTTCGAGCCCCTCAAAGTGGGGCGTCAGCGCGCGCGGGACGATATCGATGGGCACGGAGCCCCGCAGTTCTGTAGCGGTCTCGTTGCCCAGGGCGTCGACATCCACGTATTCGATGGCAAAAGCGCTTCCCGAAGCCGCTACGTTGAGTGCGTTGCTGCTGTCGACGAGGCGGAAGTAGCCCTCGCCAACGGTCTTGCCGTCCTGGAGCGAGGCGTCGCTCAACGAATCGCCGTACGTCATGCGCATGCGGGTCGGGAGATAGCACGAAACCGTCTGTTTGCGCTGCGCATCGTTGTAATTGCGCTGGTAGATGCTTCGGGCCAGTGCCGCATCAACAAAGTCGGACGCAATGATGCCAATGTGCTTGAGGCAGTCCTCCTTTGTGCTCTCATTTCCGGTGCTGTTTATATACTGGCTCTTGTATAGATGCTCGTTGACCACTCGTGCCGCGGTAAAAGGATTGCTTCCTTGCTTGTGGTTCGTGCAGCTGGTGTAGTTGATGCACCAGCTGTGCTCCAGGACCTTTACCTTGGCCCCGGCATCGTCCTCGACGTCCACCATGATGCGGGCGAGCTTGGTTGTCTCCTGCAGCGCCATATCGACCCAGCTGATTTTGTCGGTTCCTGTGCATTCGTAATGGTCCTGGGCATATACCTTGGTGCAATAGGGCTTTTCGTCACCCGTTTCCCCCACGGCTTCAAAGCCCCGCTCGTCTCGAACGAGACACATAGAGGCGCTGTCGGTGTGTGCTGCGATTTTGTCGTCCCATTGGGTGAGGTCGAGGCCCCATGTGTGGCTGCTTACGCTGTTGCCGGCGAGCCCAAACCGACGCAGCAGGACGATCTTTCCGCGCACCTCGCCCAGCGTGGGGATACGGCTCGATGTGTAGAACAGGTCGGGGTTCTCATCAAAAACCTTGCCCAAGGCCGTCGTGAGGCTTTCGTTGGTAGCCTCGTCATTGCCCCGCGACACGAGCATGATGAGCGCTTCTGTCGGGTTTTCGCTCAAAAACGTATTGAAGTACCCGATGACATCGGAGAGATGCATAAAGTTCCCGTCTTTTTTGAGCAGGTAACAAGCTCCGTGGTCGATGCCGGGGTTCTCACCCTTTCCGAGTCGAATATCAAAATAGCGAACGCCTTCGAGCAGCTGCGTGGGGATGTAATCCTGCTGGCATTTTGCTTGGGAGGATTGGGGCTCGGTGTCGTTGTCCACGCTGCAGGTGCCCGAATCGTGCGTGCCCGGAATGCTCAGTTCGTCGAGGAACTTGTTGTTGTCGACGTATTTCATCCAACATGGCCCGTCGGCGTAGCTGCTATACCTGATCCAGTCGATACTGCTAACCGTGGTATTGGTCTCGCCCTTGTCGTAACCGACAAGCTCGAGCTCCCACGGAATGCTCTTTCTCTTGTGGCAGATCTTGTTGTTGTCTTGGTCTTTGCCGTCCTTTTCTATTGCCAGGTAATTAATATCCTTTTTCTCGTTTGTGCGATCTCGGATGACATAGGTTCCGTTTGACTGAGGTTCGAACGCAAAAGCGCGGCTGGGCTTGTTGTCATACTCGCCGCTCCATACGTGGATGACCTTTCCATCTTTGTCCGAGTCGCCATCGACCGACCAAATGCTGTAGCCTGTCTTTTTATGCTCTTCGAAATTGAGCAAGGTGCGGATGGCATACCAGTTTGTGCCGTCCGCATCGGTCAGTACATTCTCAAGGATGAGCTTGTTGGACGTGCCGTCATTAAACAGGTGACAGACGTTGCCGATAACGTTGCCGTCTTCATTGACGCTTGCGGTGCGAAAATAGCCCGCGGGGCGAAGGCGAATGACGAAATTATGGAGGCTCTTCGACGGTGTGGGTGCGTCTTCTGCAAATGCCGCTCGCACGGGAAGGCCCAATCCCGCGGTTTCGGGCAGGCTTGCAAATGGCGACAATGCTGCGAGTCCTAGGCCCAACGTGAATGCTCGACGGCTGATGGCGTGGTGTTCGGTCATAACTCCTCCGTTCGCAGGGTGCGGATATGCGCTCGTTTTGGTCACTATACTGCCCGGATGTCCAAAGGCATCGGCTCAATTGTCTGCGCGGCGCTATAAATCGGCGGGCGGACGCACTGGGGTGCTTGTCGTTTTCGTACTGTTGCCACATTTGGGGCGGTTCCAGCGGCCGGCATCCTCGCGTTCGTCGGTTATCGGCATAAGAAAGGGAGGGTCGGTTTACCGGCCCTCCCTGGGTATGAAGCGCTGGGGCACCGCCGCTTGTTAGCACCGCGCTCGTGTTACCCGCTGCGCTCGCGAGTCGCTTAGCGCTTAATCTCGATATCGTCGAGCTTAACGTCCATGGCTTCGGTCTTGGCCTTGGCGATGTCGTCGGCAAATTCCAGAGACTTCATCATGGTCTCGACGGCGTCCTTGTGCTCCTCGACATTGTCGATGCGCACGTACACGCTGCCGCCGTCAACGTCGGTGAAGTACTCGGTCGTCACGCCGCCCGTGTGCGTGTAGGAAGCGTTGCGCCAGGTCTTGCCGTTGTACTTGACGGGATCATTCTCGGTCCACTCAAAGTCGGTCTTCCACTTTGCCTCGTAGTCAAACAGCTCGTCGGCGTTCTTGTCAGGGTCGAAGACAGGGATGAAGCGATCGCTGGCGTGCTCGCTCTTGGTGAACTTAAACTGGGCCCTGTCGGCCGTGTCGCCGGCAACGTCGGTAATCTCGACGCCCTCGGGGACCTCGACCTTAAACCAAATGAAGTCGGTCCTCATATCCACGGTTGGCTTTTCCGCGCCGCCGCCACCGCTGCTGCCGGTAGCGCCACCGCTTCCGCCACAACCCACCAGGGCAACCGCGGCAAAGAGGCTGATGCAGAGGGTGAGAATCGCTAAGGCCTTCTTTTTCATGGTCGTGTCCTCCTCAATCTGTAACCGCCCATGGATTACCTGCCTTTACTGTACGCGCGAGCGGCTCGTTCGGGTGGGCCATGTGTCCCATTCTGGGGGTCGGATTTGCGCCGATAAGTGGCAATATGTGCGGGTGTAAAGAGGGGAGGGCCGGTGCTGTCGGCCCTCCCCGGGTTGGGCGCCCGTTGTTTTAATGGGGCGCATGTGCGCGGGTGCGCGTAGGCGCGTGCGGGTGTCCCGTTACTTGATCTCGATGCTCGAAATCTCGACTTCGCGTGCCTCGGAAACTGCCTCTTCCATGTCATCGGGGAACTCGATGGAGTTGAGGAGCGCCTCGGCTTCTTTCTTGTGCTGGTCGAAGTTCGAGACGAGGACGTAGACGCTTCCCGGCTCAACGTCGGTAAAAAGCATGGTCGAGATGCCGCTGTTGTCCTCGTATGTTCCGACGAGCCACGTCCTGCCGTTGTACTCGACGGGGTCGCCATCCTCCCACTGGAACGTTTCAGTGTGCCTTTCGGCCTGCTCTGCAAAGGACTCTTCGGCCGTCATCTTCTCTTGCCAAACGGGGATGAAACGGTCGACTGTGGTGTTCTCGTTCTCGGGGGAGGTGAGCTGGACCCTGTCGGCATTCTTGCCGGCGGAGTCGCTTACGCCGATGCCCTCGGGCATCTCGACCTTAAACCAGATAAAGTCGTTCTTCTTGGCGACGGGGGTCTTTTCCTTGCTCTCGCTCTTGGCGGTGCTGCCGCCTCCGCCCGATGCGCTCCCGCCGCAGCCGACAAGGGCAAATGCGGCAAAGAGGGCGACGCAAAGGGATAGGATCGATAGGGCCTTTTTCTTCATGGTGGCGTCCTCCTTGTCTGCCAGGGACATCGTGTGCCGCGGATCGCTGGGGCGGCGGTTACGCGCACACGATGGCTATGTTTGCTGTGCGGTGATTCCTCCATTCGTCGTCCGGTGCCGTGATGAGCGTTGCCCCAACATGGGGCTCCTTATCTATATGTATGCCCCAGTTGCCGTCGTCCGGGAGTCTCGAAAGGTGGGCCATGTGTCCCATGTTTGCGTTGCTGTCGCCTATCGTGTGCCATAGAAATCCGCGATGGCCAGGTGCGCTGACGCCCATGTGCTTATGGGCTAGACTTAGCACCATTATGTGATCGATGCGGTCGGTCGGCGGTTGCCGCTCGACCGATGTATATGACTTGAAGGTGCATGTGTATGAGCCAAGAGATGATGGACAAGACCTGCCGCGGGTTTGCCGAGGCGCTGGCCGCGCGCGAGCCGGTGCCCGGCGGCGGCAGCGCGAGCGCCTTTGTGGGTGCGCTGGGCGCCTCGCTGTGCGGGATGGTCGCGCGCTACGGCGCGACCAATCCTGCGCTTGCCGATCGCGCGGATGACCTGACGCGCGCATTTGCCCAGGCTGATGAGCTGGCGCAGGAGCTTGTCGAGTTGGTTGCCGAGGACGTTCGTGCCTATGGGCAGGTGTCCGCGGCGTACGGTATTCCGCGTGACGATCCGGCTCGAGCGACCGCGATTCAGGATGCGCTGCATGTGGCCGCCATGCCGCCGTATCGCATTATGGATGCCTGCGGGCGTACACTGGCGCTGCTCGAGGACATGGCCGACAAGGGTTCGCGTCAGCTGCTGTCCGATGTGGCGTGCGGCGCCGTGTTCTGCCGTTCCGCTATGCAGGGTGCGAGCTTGACGCTCTTTGCTAACACCACGTCCATGAAGGATCGCGCTCGTGCCGAGGAGCTCGAGACCGCATGTGACGAGTTGCTCGATACGTGGCTACCGCGCGCCGATGCGCTGGCACGCCGCGCCGCCGACGCTGCAAGGAAGAGGGGATAGCCATGGCCGAACTGCTAAAGGGTGCTCTCGTTGCCCGTGCTTTGACTGAGGAGCTTGCTGCCCGTTGCGCCGCCCTGCGCGAGCGCGGTGTTCTTCCGACGTTGGTTATCGTCCGTGTGGGCGAGCGCGAGGACGACCTGTCCTACGAGCGTGGCGCCCTTAAGCGCTGCGAAAAAGTGGGCATCGAAGCCCGTCGCGTGTTGCTCCCTGCCGATGTTTCGCAAGACGAGCTTGTGGCGGCTATCGAGGACATCAATGCCGATCCGAGTGTTCATGGCTGCCTGATGTTCCGCCCGCTGCCTGTTGGCCTTGACGAAGATGTTGTCGCTGCGGTGCTCGACCCCGCCAAGGACGTCGACTCCATGACGCCGGCTTCGCTGCTTACTGCGCTTTCGGGTCGCGGTGACGGTTTTGCCCCCTGTACGGCCGAGGCCGTGCTGGCGATTCTGGATCACTATGGCGTGGAGATGGACGGTGCCAAGGTCGCCGTTGTCGGTCGCTCGCTGGTAATTGGCCGTCCTGTTGCCGCCATGCTTACGGCGCGCAACGCTACGGTGACGACGTGCCATACGCACACGCGCGACCTTGCCGCCGAGTGCCGTGCTGCCGATATTGTGGTCGCCGCGGTCGGACGCGCGCGCACGATTGGCGCAGATGCGGTCCGCGAGGGTCAGACGGTCATTGACGTTGGCATTAACTGGGACGAGGCTGCCGGCAAGTTGGTCGGTGACGTCGATTTTGATGCTGTGGAGCCGGTTGTTGGCGCCATCACCCCCGTGCCGGGCGGCGTGGGCGCCGTGACGACGGCGATTCTCGCCAAACACGTAATCGAGGCGGCGGAGCGTGCATCGAAATAGGCGTTTTAGGCTGTTTGAGGGGTTAGCCATATACCACGTGGTCAAAAAATGCCAAATATGAGTACTGCTGCCAAGATAGTCACATATGTTTTATGTCATTTGGGCTTCCTAGCGATATCCATTCTCGTTAGGAAGCCCATTTTATTGAACCTATGGGGAATAACGTTGTCTTGCTTTTGGACAAATAGGGATTTTCGGCACTCATTGCAAGGAAATTTGCTGCTACTAAATTGGTGACAGTACTCATATTTGGCATTTTTTGACCACAGGGGTCCCGAGGGGTCTCGAGGCGTTGCGGTTTCGCCCTTTTTGCGCCGAAGCGATACACTGTTGCCGTTTGATTTCTTCGCTCAAGGAGGATGCGCATGCCGTGTACAACGATTTTGGTTGGTAAGAACGCGAGCTACGACGGGTCGACGCTGGTTGCCCGCAATGAGGACTCGTCCAACGGGGTGTTTGAGCCCAAGCGCATGCGCGTGGTGCATCCCGACGAGCAGCCGCGTGTCTACACGAGTGTCCTGAGCCACCTGACCGTTGAGCTGCCCGACAACCCCATGCGCTACACGAGCGTCCCCGACGTTGTCCCGGGTCATGGCATTTGGGCCGAGGCCGGCTTCAACGAGCTCAATGTTGGCATGTCCGCAACCGAGACGCTCACCACCAACGAGCGCGTCCGCGGCGCCGATCCGCTCGTGGACTACGTGCCCGCTAAGGGTAACGAGGGCGAGGACGGTTATGTGCCGGCGCAGCCCGGCGGTCTGGGTGAGGAGGATATGGTGACCCTGGTGCTGCCGTATGCCAAATCCGCCCGCGAAGGCGTACGCATTCTAGGTGACCTGCTCGAGCGCTATGGCACCTACGAGAACAACGGCATTGCCTTTAGTGACGTGGACGAGATCTGGTGGCTCGAGACTATCGGCGGCCACCACTGGATCGCCAAGCGCGTGCCCGATGACGCCTATGTGACCATGCCCAACCAGCTGGGTATCGACAGCTTTGACCTGGACGACGCCGAGGGCGCTCAGGTCGACCACATGTGTTCCGCCGACCTGCGCTCCTGGATGGCCGAGTGGCATCTGGACCTGACGCTGGGCGTCGAGGGCGACGGTCCGGCGACGGTCTTTAACCCGCGCGAGGCCTTTGGCTCGCACAGCGACAGCGACCACGTCTACAACACGCCGCGCGCCTGGTATATGCAGCGCTGCCTCAACCCTAGCGATGTGTGGGACGGTCCCGACGCCGACTACACGCCCGAGAGCGACGACATCCCCTGGAGCCGCGTGCCTGAGCGCAAGGTGACCATCGAGGACATCAAGTACGTGCTATCCAGCCACTACCAGGGCACGGAGTACGACTGCTACGGCAGCAAGGGCACGCCCGCCACGCGCGGCGCCTATCGTCCCATCGGCATCAACCGCAACAGCCAGCTTGCCGTGCTGCAGCTGCGCCCCTACGCGCAACCGGCCTATCGCGCCGTGCAGTGGATGGCCTTTGGTTCAAACTCGTTTAACGCGCTGGTCCCGCTGTACGCCAACGTCGAGACCATGCCCGAGTACTACGCCGACACCCAGGCACGCGTGACGTCCGAGAACTTCTATTGGGCCAACCGCCTGATCGGTGCCCTGGCCGATGTCCGCTTCCACGAGTGCGGTCGCGCGGTGGAGGATTACCAGGAGAAGGTCGGCGGCATGGGCCACAAGCAGCTCCATGACGTCGACGCCGCTGTGGCCGCGCTGCCCGAGGCGGAGGTGCCCGCCGAGCTCGCTCGCGCCAACGATGCCTTTGCCGAGCGTGTGCGCGTGGAGACCGATGCCCTGCTGGGCAAGGTGCTCTACACCACGAGCTGCGCCATGAAGAACTCCTTCGCGATGAACGATAACATCAGGTAAAACGCTTTGTCGCTTTCGCACAATCTTGGGTACAAGAAGGCCAATGCAGTTGTTCATGATTGGAGCCAACCATGGTTATGAAATTCGATCAGCTTGTTAACGGCGCCATCAACGTGGGCTTTGGCGCCGCTGCCGTCGCCGTCGAGGGCGGCAAGAAGGTCCTCGACGACCTGAACACCAAAGGCGAGCAGGTTCGCCACGACGCCGCCACCCCCGATATCGCCCGCAGCGTGTCCGACATGTTCGAGCAGGCCGGCGGCACCATCTCCGACCTGACTGAGCGCCTGGGTATGCAGGGCGAGACCGCGGCCCAGCGCGTGCTCGACGAGCTCATCCTGGCCCGCGTCCGCGTCATGACCGCCCCCGAGCGCACGGCCTTCCTGGCCCACGTGCGCGACATCGTCGATTCGGTCGAGGACAACGTGACTTCGGTGCCCGTCGAGTCCGTTGAGCCCGACGATGCAGAGGATGCCGAAGAGGCCGAGTAGCAGCGCAGATGGCAGATTCCACCACCGATTACAACAATCAAGATCCCTTGTGTGACGAGGCGGCGGTTGTCGACGAGGTCGAGGCCGCCGTCTCGGGCGCTCGCAAGAAGCCGCGTGCCGTGGACATGGTGCCCGAGGAGCCCGACGCGATGGCGCCGGACGAGGAGTATCAGCTCACGCCGGCGGGCCGCCGCGAACGCATTGGGCAGATCGTTCGCCTGATCAAAAAGTATCGCGTATGGGATAACCTCACGCCGGTGCGTCTGCGTCGTCTGCTCGAAGAGCTCGGCCCCATGTTCGTTAAGATGGGGCAGATTCTGGCCAACCGCTCCGAGATTTTGCCGCAGCGGTTTTGCGACGAGCTGCGCCGCCTGCGCTCCGACGTAGAGCCGGTGCCATATGAGGTAGTGCTCCGCTGTCTGGAAGAGGAATACGGCCAGCGCTTGGGGCAGATGTTCGACGCGATCGATCCCAACCCGCTTGGAAGCGCTTCTCTTGCACAGGTGCACCGCGCCCGCCTGGTGACCGGCGAGGACGTGGCCGTTAAGGTGCAGCGCCCCGGCGCGCAGCAGGTCATGGCGCAGGACATCGACATCATTCGCTCGGTGGTGCGCATCGTCTCAAAGTTCGTCAACACCGATCAGTTTGTTGACTTACATGCCGTCGTCGAGGAGCTGTGGGCCTCGTTTCGCGAGGAGACCAACTTTTTGGCCGAGGCCAAAAACCTCAACGATTTCTATGAGTTCCATAAGAGCGTCCATGGCGTGACGTGCCCCAAGTCCTATCAGGATCTGTGCACCGAGCATGTCGTGGTCATGGATTACGTCGACGGCATCTCGATTGCCGATCCCGAGCGCTTGGTGGCCGAGGGCTATGACCTGGAAAAAATCGGCTCAGCGATTGTCGAGGACTATTCGACGCAGGTGCTCGATGATGGCTTTTTCCATGCCGACCCGCATGCGGGAAACATCATTCTCAAGGACGGCGTCGTTTACTTTATCGACCTGGGCATGGTCGGACGCATGTCGAGCCACGACCGCGGTATCGTTAAGGACATGATTTTCGCCGTGGCCGAGGGCGACGTGCCCAAGCTCAAGGACTCGCTCATGCGCTTTGCCGTGACGCGCGGCGATTCGGCGGAGCTCGACCATTCGGCCTTTTTGTCCGATCTGGACTTTATCGTGGCCGACTTTGCGGGCCTCGATCTGAAGGACCTGGATATCGGCGAGTTTTTGACCTCGCTGCTTAATCTGGCGCGCAAGAACGATGTTGAGTTGCCGAGCGTGGTGACGATGTTCGCACGCGGCATGGTGACGCTCGAGGGCCTGCTGACCGAGTACATGCCCAACGTCAACATGATCCAGATCATTCAGGCGCATATCAAAAACGAGAAGAGCACCTATGCCCGCGTGCGCGAGATGGGTCGCGACTTTGCGGCGAGCAGCTACCGTGCGGCCAAGGGTTCACTCGAGGCGGCCGAGTACCTGGGGCTGGCGTCGCGCATGCTCACGCGCGGTCAGCTTAAGGTGAATACGCAGATCATGAGCAGCGATAAGGCGCTGCGGCAGCTGGGTGGAATTATCGACCGCATGTCGATGGCAATTGTGATCGCCGGTCTGTTTATCGGCTCGTCGGTGGTGTACTACGCGCGCATCGAGCCGGTTGTGTTTGGTATCCCGGTCATTGGCTTTATGGGCTACGTGAGCGCGCTGGTGCTGGCGCTGATGCTGGGCCGCGAGATCTGGCGCAACAGCCACGGCGGCAAGCGGTAACGATTTCCCGGGGTCGGGGAAACGGGTTATTTTGCCTCGCGTCGCGCCGGCGTGGGCTGGTCTGAACAAAACTATGCCGGTTTACGGGGCTGGAGTGCCGAACCTCGACCATGCCGGAATCCGTGCTTTTAAAACCGCAGGTAGATGAGTCGTAGGTTTTCGAAAATGGCAGATATGGTTGCGAAGTGCTGAATCAGCCCCGTAATCCGGCATAGTTTTGAAACGGGCTGTTCTTGCAAGGTCCGACGACAGTCCTTCCTATCGCAAACCATAGCTTTTACCTTGGGCTTCGCCTGTGTGCGGGGCCCTTTTGCGTGCTACCATATCGACAGTAATAATCGATGGCCTAGATGGTGGTGCGGAGACGCATGAATGCGCGGTTTTCCTGCGCGTTTGGGAGAATCGGGGTGCAAGTCCCCGGCTGTACCAGTAACCGTAATTCCTCTTGGCCCGGGATGGTCGCGTCGCAGATCGGACGGCGCGCCCGGGTCGGTAAGGTTAAGTCGGATCGCCTCCCATCTTGTGCGCGGCCGTGGCGAAAGCCGCCGGTACGCGTTGGGCTCTGGAGGGAAGGGGGCCCCGATGGGGGTACTCGAGCGCAATGTGCGCGATGACGTGGGGCAGCCGCTGGGCAATGCTCCAAGCGCAGACAGTAGGAGACAAATGGATATGTTTGAGGACGAGTGCCAGCGCGCCTCGTGGCGTCCGTATGGAGCGATTGCCCGCGGCGTAGCCAAGCGCGGTCTGGTGGCGTTCCTGGCTTTTGCCATGGCTTTTGGCACCACGCCGGCGCAACTTTGGGCCGAGGGCGCCGAGGGCATTGTCGAGGCCGTGGCTCAGACTGCGACGGCCGGCGAGGGCGCGGCGGCAGACGATGACGCTGCTGCCGATACTGGCGCGAACAGTGCGGCGGCGAGCGCTGCTGCTGATGGCGCCGGCGCAGATCAGGGCGCAACTGCGAGTGCCGCGAATGGCGATGACACTGCAGCAGACAACGCGACTGAGTCCGAGAACTCTGCTGCGGCGTCTGCTGCTTCGGAGCAGAAGAACGCCGTTGGCGCCGCGCCCGCCACAACGCTTTCGAGCGAGGCCAAGGTCTTCATCCAGGACACCCAGGATAAGGACAGCTCCTATTCCACGAAGTCGGGCGCGCTCAAGGCCGGTGAGACGCTTTGGGCAAATATGTACGATGAGGTCGAGGACGACTGGTACGGCACTTCGACTGAATCCGTTGCCAATCCCGGCACCTGGACTTACACCTGGCTCGCCGGCACGACCAGGGCCAGCAGCAATGTCGCCGACTACACCGAGGTCGTAGGCCACGAGCAGTCCCTCACCGTCACCGATGCGATGGTGGGCAAGTACTTCATCTGCAAGGTGACTGTGGATGGCAAGGATTACTTCGGCCCCTCGGTTTCGTACGGCTCGGGTATCAATGCCAACAACATCCCCGGTCCCGTGCTGGGTGCCGGGCAGATGGAGCTTAACAACGTCAAGCTGAGTAGCGACACGCCGAGCATAGGCGATACCCTGACGGCGACTCCGTACATAAGCTATTATCAGCAAGCCCCCGCCGACGCCAAGGTTACCTACACGTGGTCCGCATCCACCTCGCAGTACTCGGGCTTTACCAAGATCGAGGGCGAGACGGGTGCTTCGCTCGTGGTGGGCGACGACCTTGAGGGCAAGTACATCAGGGTCGAGGCCAACGCTGGCGTCAACACGGTGAACAAGACCACTTCCGGCAAGGTCAAACAGGCCGGTGCGGTCGAGATCTCGGCCGTGTCCATCATCAACACCAAGGACGGCACGAGCGTCTTTGTGGTAGGGGATACTGCTAAGGCTCGCGCCAAGGAGAAGGGCGGTGCGTACGGCGCGTTCGTCGACGCGAGCAAGCTCAACTATCAGTGGCAGTGCTCTGACACCAAGAGTGGCACGTATGCCGACATTGCGGGTGCCACGGGTGAGACCCTCGAGCTAACCGATGCTTTGGGTGGCAAGTACCTCAAGTGCAAGGTGTCCTCGAAGATCGGCTCTTCGAGCATGGCCAACAACACGGGCGCTCTCGTTGCGGCTACCGGTTCAATTAATGTTACGAACGTGACTATGAGCCCGACTTCGGGCAAAGTCGAGGTTGGTTCCACGATTACGGCGACCGCCAAGGCGGGTTCCACCGACGTTACCGCCGATTCGCATGTCACGTGGCAGTGGTATAAGGGCACCTCGAACACCGCAAGCAAGTGCGACACGCCTATCAAGGGTGAGACCGGTAACGCCCTGACGGTGACCGCCGCCCTTAAGGGCTACTACGTCGTGGCCAAGGCCAACGGCGGCTATGGCGAGCAGAAGCCGTACTATGCGGCGGGTCCCGTTTCCGTCGCGGGCCAGGTTGAGCTGTACGACGTACAGTTTGAGGGCTCTCCCACCAATGGCGTGCACGTAGGCGATACGCTCAAGACTAAGGTGCGCAAAAAGGACGGTTCGCGCTACAACTATATCGACCGCACCGATAATGTGACCTACCAGTGGCAGTATGCAAATAGCAGCTCGAGCTACGACTCCGCTTACACCGATATCCCCGGTGCCACCGAGGCGACCTATACCGTTGACGCTGCCTATGCCGGCAAGTATCTGCGCGTGAAGGTGACGAGCGAAAACACCGTTTCCAGCACGCAGAAGAAGAGCTCCTACGGCGGCACACAGTCCGTAGCTCCGCTCGGCCCCGTGACGCTCAAGGGTCAGTACAAGCTGGCGGGCATCGAGCTTGCCGATAAGAACGTTACGCTGAGCGTGGGCTCAAAGATCACGCCGAGCGTGCAGGTTCCGGGTAGCTGGTCGGGCTCGACCAAGGACGTGCCCGACGATGCCGAGCTCACCATGGCGTGGTATGCCAAGGGCGAGGGCGATGCCGATTGGACCGAGCTCACCGACGGCATCGATACGACCGATGGTAGCCTGACTCTTACGGATGCACTTGTCGGCAAGAGGATCAAGGTTACGGCGAACGCTCTCGACAACACGGTTGAGTGGATATCGTCGGACAGCGTTACCGCGGCGGGGGAGTATAACCTGCTGCGCGTGATCGCTACGCCGCAGATCAATAGCGATTCGGTCCATCTCGTCTCGGGTGATAGCGTCAAGGCGACGGCGCAGGCTAAGCGCGCCGACGGTTCGACCACCAACGGCATTGACGTGACCGCTCAGGCGACTGTTGCCTGGTATGCGGCTGACGACGCGAAGGCTCCGGCGGCCGACTGGACGCTGCTGCCCGATATGTCGGGCGCCGAGGCGACGGTTTCGGCTTCTGCCGCGGGCAAGTATCTGAAGGCTGTCGCCATGAGCGGTAGCTCGACGGTCGAGCTCGTCTCCGCCAACAAGGTTATCGCCGCGGGCTCGCTTGAGGCCGCAGTCCAAAAGCTTAACGATGCCAATAAGCAGATCGCCGTTGATTACAGCGCCAAGGGCGGTAACGTCAACGATGTCCTGAAGGCGCAGCTTGCCGATTTGGGCTTCACCGATATCGACGTCAAGATCTCTGAGGGCGGCGTTGCCTTTAAGGCTGAGGATGACAAGGCCACGGTCGGTATCTCCGACGCCCAAGATAAGACCAACGGCGATGTGACGTTCTTCTTCATTGACCCCAACGATTACGCTGGTTACAACATCGACGGCCTGCGTAGTGCCGATGTGGTGTTTGAGCTGTCGCGTGACGGCGAGAAGACCGAGTATTACCAGCCCAACAAGTCGGTGCAGGTTGCTTGGGACGAGGCTAGACTGCAAGACCTTCTTGACGGTGCTGCCGAATCCCTACAGATTGGCTACGCGGCGGGCGAGTCCGCCGATGGCGTGACCCAAAATGTCACGCTTCCGTACAAGGCGGGTTCCGCAAAGAAATTCTCTGTTGAATGGACAAGCTCCGACACCGAGCGCCTGTTTGTTTCTGGTTATAGCTGGGAAGATAAGACGGGTAAGGTTTCGCGCGCATCGAGCGATCGCGACGTGACGCTGACCGCCAAGGTTACGGTTACGAGCGGCGACATCAAGCTTACCGGCTCGCACGACTTCACCGTGACCGTCAAGGGCGATCCCGAGAAGGTCGCCGCCGATAAGAAGGCACTGCAGGAGAAGGTCGATGCGGCCTTTATCTACGACAATATCAAGTACTCCGGCACCGAAACGCCTGCCGACAAGGATGGCCTGACCGCCGACCTGCAGATGCCGCGCACGAGCACGCTCAATATCGACGGCAAGTACTACGAGGTCAAGTACTCTGCCAGCACCGATGACGTTACGTTCAACGGTTACAAGGGCACGGTCTACCAGCCGCTGCCCGGTGCCGAGGCGGCAAAGACCAAGATCACCCTTACGGTGACCGATAAGTCCAACGCCGAGGTCACGGCTAGTAAGACCCTCGATTTTGCGATTGCCCCGCAGGACCAGGGCGAGCTCGATGCCGAGCTGTTCCACCTGAGCCTTGCAAAGTCAACATTCTCTCAGGGAATTCTTGACGGGCAGGATGCGTCCAATGTAACGGGGAACTTGCATGCGCCGTTGAAGGTGTACGGTCAGGGATATGCGGTTAACTGGTGCTATTCCTCCGAAGAGGCTGCAGGCCACTACGGCTTCGTGTTTAGCGAGCTCCCCGGTGGCACGGAGAACACCTATCGTTTGCTCAAGTCGAGCAAACCGAGTGTTATCGCGCATGAGAGCCTTATCCTCACTCAGCCCGAATACAACACGAAAGTCACGATTAGCGGCCGTCTGAAGAGTGAGCGTTTTGCCCGTTATGCCGAGCGCTATCCCGACAATTCGGACTACGCGGTACTTGCCGGCTTGGATGTTTCTGCGACGGTAAACGTCAAGGGAACGACGGGGCTCGACAACCCGAACGAGGGCAAGACCATTGCGGTGACGGCCAAGGTCACGGGCGTTTCCGCAAGTGACGCCGGCGGCAACTACACCGAGCAATCGGTGGTGCCCTTGACCGAGCTTACGCTTCCCGCCGACGAAGACACGACGGCCGAGTCGGTGCTCGAGCAGCTTATGACGGCTGCCGGTTGTACGAACCTCGAAGCAAATGCATGGGGTCTTACGAGTGCGACGATGCCCGATGGCCGCGTGCTGAGCACAACGAGCGCCGCGCCGTACAGCTACTGGTCGTTCTTTGTAAACAATGGGTATGCGAGCGTCGGTGCCCCGAGCTATTTCCTTAAGAACGGCGATTGCGTCGAGTTCCGTTATGTTAAGGGTGACGGCACGCAGAAGCCCTCGACGGCTCCTGCTACCAATCCCGGAACGGAGCATCCCGATGTCGATGCGGCATGGAATGGTTTTGCGAACGGTGGCTCGGGATCCTCGACGGACGCCCTTACGCCTACAACAAAGACCGATACGCCTTCTTGGGCACTTAATCTTCTGACCGAAGAACAGCAGAAGGCAGGCGCAAGCGCCTCTGCGTCTGACCCCATTGCCGCGAACGGAAAGGTGTACCTTGTCACGGGCGCTTCGGTATGGGGCGGAAAGACGTGGAATGCGGTCCTCAACGAGGTTGACTCCGAGACGGGTTCCGTCGTGCGATCGCTTGAGCTTGGCTCTTCCATGGATAGCACCTGCCGTCCCGTTATTGCGCAGGGCATCATTTTGATTCCGCTTTCCGGCGGCTATCTGCAGGCTGTTTCGGCGAAAACGTTTGAGACGCTTTGGTATTCCGATGCGTTTACGAAGCAGAACCTGTCTTCGTTGACCGTTGACGGCGACTACGTCTATATCAACACCCTTGATTATTGGTCTGGCAATGGCAATGACGTGCAAAACGGTACGGTCAGGCGCATCAATATTCGCACGGGCGCCATCGCCGGTAGCGCCTCCGTCGCTGACGGAGGTTACTACTGGTCTGGCGGCCTGATGGTAAATGGCTACTATGTAGTTGGCGGAGATTTCGGCCAGGTGCGTGTGTACTCTGCCGATCTGTCAAAGCTCGTTGGTTCTATTAAGCTTGAGGGTGGCAATATCCGTTCGGCACTTGTCGTCCACGACGGCTTTGTGTATGCCATTACGCGCGATGATGGTACGTTGCATAAGCTGACCATTGGTTCGGATGGCTCTATTGCTGAGGCCGCAAAGGTGCAGTTTGCCGCATACTCGACTTCGACTCCTGTTTTCAGCGGAAACTACGTGTTTGTCAACGGTGCGACTGCGAACAATTGGAATGCCAAGGGCATCCTTTCGATCATTGACCTTTCCGATATGAGCGTGAAGCAGATTACGAAGGCCGATGGTGAAGAGCTTGGCTTTGAGTCCAAGAGCACGCCGCTCGTCTCGACGCATGATGGCAAGACATACGTATACTTCACCCTGAACGGCGCCAAAGGAAACTGGCCTAACTACACCACGGGCGGTGGCGTGTACATGTATAGGCTGGGCGATGCCGAGGCGACTGAGGTGTTTGTTCCCGGTTCTGGATATGCCAACTATTGCATGGCTTCGGTGGTGTGCGACGAGTTCGGTAACCTGTATTACACCAACGATTCCGGCCACTTGTTCTGCGTGAAGTCCCAGGCCCATCGCGTTAAGTTTGATGCTCAGGGTGGCTCTGCGACTGGCGATCAGACGCCTGCTTCTGGTTCGACCGTCACCAAACCGGCGGATCCGACGCGCGATGGTTACATCTTTGCCGGTTGGTACACCGATGAGGCTTGCACCAAGGCGTATGACTTTAGCGCTGCGGTGACGGCGGATATGACGCTATATGCTAAGTGGACTAAGAAGGCTGCTGACAACAACGGCGGTTCTGGTGGCAATGGCGGTTCCGGTTCCAATGGCAATGGCGGTAACTCCGGTAACGGCACAAACGGCCAGCAGGCTGGCGGTGCTGTTGCTCCGGGTCAGAAGCCGGTCTCCACGACCACCACGACCGAGACCAAGGACGATAAGGATTCCAAGAAGGATTCCGATAAGTCCGGCAAGAAGGATGACAAGTCCGATACGGGCTCGTCTGCTACGACCGCTGCTAAGAAGTCCACTGAGGCTCCCGCGCAGCAGTCTGGCTTCAATCCGCTTGCCATCGTCGGCGTTGCGGCAGGCGTGATCGGTCTTGCCGTCATCGGCGTGTTCGTATTCACCAAGCGTCGGTAGGTGAGGGCTGTGTCCAATAAACCTCAGGACGCCGAGTCCAAGCAGCCCGATTCGTCGTTCATCCAGCTTGACGATGTAAAGCAAAAGGGCGCCGCTTCGGCGGCGTCCGCCCCTCGGCGCAAGACGCTGCTTGGCGCTCTGACGGCCGTCTGCATTGCGCTGATTGTCGTCTCGCTGGGCTTTGTTCACCCTTCCGCCAGCGGTGCCTGGTCCATCGATTGGATCGCTCAGGCCGTGACAGGGGAGAGCGTCGTTGCCAAGGATGCGTCGGTTTCCGGCTCGACTACTGCTTCGGGTAAGACTGGAGTCAATGGCTCAAAATCTTCGGATGATGCGAGCTCTGGGTCCAAGGATTCGGACGAATCTGACTCCAAGGACGATTCCGAGTCTTCGGACAAGGACTCGAAGGAGAAGAAGTCCGAAGGCAAGGGCGGCAAGAAGTCCGGGGATAAATCGGGTTCGCAGAATTCTGAGTCCACTGGCGGATCGAGCGCTTCTGGCGGCTCATCTTCGGGTGGGGGATCGACGACCGGCGGTGGGTCCGCTTCTAACGGTGGCGGTGCCTCTGCGGACAGCCAGGGCGGCTCGCAGCAGCCTGGCTATGTCACGGTGACGGTCTCGGTCACATCGAGTGCCGTAGGCAATCCTGTGTCTTCTGGCGGTACGTTCACCTTCAATAAGGGTGCTACGGCCTACGATGCCCTGTGCGCTCTGGGCCTTTCCGTGAATGCTCACGGCTCGTCGTATGGCACGTATGTCGCCGCCATTGGCGGTTTGGCCGAGAAGGAGCACGGCGGCACGAGTGGCTGGATGTACTCCGTCAACGGTGTAACGCCCAATACGGCCTGCAGCAACTACGTTCTCTCCAACGGCGACACCGTCGTTTGGTATTACGTAACGGGCTAGAGGCCTCGACATAACGCGCCAAACGGGCGGTTCGGACCAACTTCCGGGCCGCCCGTTTTTGATGCGAGTGGGATTGATTATCCGCCTGGGGTTCAACTGAAAGTGTGTCACGTTTTGAGGCTGCAAACTGGGACACGCTTTCCTCAAGGGCGCCTATGGGGAACCCGCGTCCCACTTTGAGGCCGGATTCCGGGACGCATTTTCCGCAACGGGGGCATTGGGAAAGTGCATCCCATTTTGAGCGTCGATTCTGGGATGAACTTTCCGCTGGGGCGTCATTGGGAAAGTGTGTCCCACTTCAGAGGCAAATTCCGGGATGCAGTTTCCGCTTCGGCTCCTACGGGAAACCGTGTCCCACTTTGGGAGCGAATTGTGGGACGTGCTTTCCCGTGGGGCTCCTACGGGAAACTGTGTCCCGTTCTGCGGCTCCAAAGTGGGACGTGCTTTCCCCGAGAGCGCCCATTGGGAAAGTGCGTCCCATTTCGGTACTGTGGCCCGTTTCGTGCGTCTCCTCCGCAAATAAAAAACCGGCTGGAACGTGATGTCCCAACCGGTTATGCGTGCGAGAAGATGCTCAGCTACCTACGACCGTGCGCCCTCGAGGAAGAAGCGGCGGCTAAAGTAGTTGTACCAGGTGACCAAGAACGTGGCGATGGCCTTCATGGCCTGGTAGCCGATGCTCAAAAACGTGACGCCCACAAACATGTACAGGTCGTTGAGGCCCAAACCGATCACCGACAGGATGGTGAAGATCGTGAACTCGCGCTTGCGGCTCATGCCCTCGCGATGGTCGAACACGTACTTCATGCTGAGCCAGTAGTTGACCACGACGGACGTGGTAAACGAGACCGTGGTGCTCATCAAAAAGTCGAGATGGAACAGCTCGACGAGCGCAATGAGCATGCCCCAGTCGATGCCAAAGGAGATAAGACCCACGACAGCGAACTTGAGGAATTGCTTGGTATGAGGTTGTGCCAGTGCCTTGCGCACGTAATCACATCCAATGCGTTGATGAATCGAGCAGAGGATACTTTAGAGCTTTTGCGAGGGAAACGTAAGGTCTTTGCCAAGAACTATACGAACTCGCCAAATTTTCAAGAGCTAATCCGCAAACGTTGAAAATTTGCCCGTAAACGAGCAAAGCCCACGAACAACACAGCGCTCGACGCGCGCCATCCGGGGACCCCGTAGTGCAGCGAGGAGGCCGAGCTACTTGGTCTGCTCGCCCTCCAGGAAAATCTTACGGGTTACAAAGTTGTAGACCATGACCAGTGCGGTGGCGCAAATCTTGGCGATATTGGCCTCGAGCCCCAGGCCGGCGTTGAGGGCCAGCACGATACCGTCGTTGAGGGCCAAGCCGATCACGGACAGCACGACAAAGATAATGAACTCGCGGCGGCGACTCATGCCTTCCTTGTGTGCAAACACGTACTTCATGCTCGCGACGTAGTTAAAGATGAGCGAAACGATAAAGCCGCTGGTGTTGGCGATCAGGATGTTAAGGCCCAGACCGTAGTGGAGCAGATTCATGATGCCAAAGTCGATGACCGTGGCTACGATGCCGACGACGCCAAACTTCATGATCTGCGCAAGGAGCTTTTGCATGGTACCTGCCTTAGGGCGGCGCCGGGGCGCCGTGGGGATGACGAACTCAGCAAGTTTAGCCAATCCCCACGAATGGAGCTAGGCACGCTCCTCGATAGCACCGTTTCTATATGCATCGAGCAGCTGGCGCAGGTCCTGGATTTGGCTGCGAATCTTGGCGCCGGTATCGGTGTCGCTCACCATGCGGCGACGGTCTGCTTGGTCAAAACGGTTGGTCTCGCTTTCGATGTCCACGTTGCGCGTGAGTGCCTCGGCAACCGTTGTAAAGGCCCGGTGCGACTTGAGACGGCAGCCGCGCGAGCTCGAGATGAGCGTATAGCCGGCGATGCCCGTCTTGGGATGGTAGGCGCGGCAGAAGCCGCCATCGATGACCAGCAGCTTGCCCTCGGCGCGGATGGGCTGCTCGCCCTTGGTGGTTTTAACGGGCGTGTGGCCGTTGATGATGTGGCCGGTCGGCGAACATGCCATGGGGGCAACGCCGAACTCGCGCATGATGTCGTCGCAGACCGAGGACGACTTGGTAAGCGTAAAGTACGGGTCCATCGGCTCGGCCCAGGTGCTCTTATCGGCGATATAGGCGCGCTCAAAGGTACGCACCAGGCGTCCGCTGGCGGGTGAGTTAAAGCCAATCCACAGGTACCACATCCAGTCGAGGGCGTCGCGGTCGCCTACGCGCCAGGCGCGGCGGGCGATGCGGTCGCAAAAATCGAGATAATCGCGGCCGGCGTGCCAGGTACCCAGGCAGTTCATGCTGCTAAAGGTGCCGTCTTCGTTGAGCGGCACGCAGCCATGGAACAGCAGGTTGCCGTTGATGACCTTGTACATCGAGCCGTGGGTGTAGAGGAAATCGATATGGCGATGCAGGTGATCGGCGGTGACAAACTCGGACACGAGCTTGTCGATGATGTGCTGCTCTTGGGGCGTGAGCGTGTAGGGGTCCGTCGGGTCGACGGTGGGGAAGTCGTTGGTCGTGAGCGGCCACACGCTGCCGTCGGCGAGCGTGACCGTGCCGGTGTCGTGGTCGATCTTGTCGAGCAGCAGACGGTCGGCCATATCGAACTCGGGGTGGCGCTGGATAATCTGGCCCTCGAGCTTAAAGAGCAAGACGTTGATAGCCTTAATCAGCGGGCTGATGGACTCGTCGGCGGTATAGGTGGCATCGGCAAAGGCGACAAGCTCGCGCAGCGAGATACCGTAATCGTTCTCGAGAATCTCGTAGTTGTCGTAGCGCAGGTTGTTGCGCAGCACCGTGGCGATGCAGGCAGGCTCGCCGGCAGCGGCGCCCATCCACAGCAGATCATGGTTGCCCCACTGAATGTCGAGCGAATGGTAGGTGAGCAGGCGGTCCATAATCTTGGCAGCGCCGCCGCCACGGTCGAAGATATCGCCCACCAGGTGCAGGTGGTCGACGGCCAGGCGCTTGATGAGTGAGGCGAGCGACTCGATAAAGTCGTCGGCGCTTGCGGTCTCTAGGATGGACTCCACGATGCGCTCGTGATAGCGCACACGATAGTTGTTCTCGTCCGGATGCGTGTGCAGCAGCTCGTCGATGATGTAGGCGTAATCGCGCGGGATGGCCTTACGCACCTTGGAGCGGGTATAGCGGCTCGAAAGCGAGCGGGCAACCACAATGAGTTGGTCGAGCATCGTCTTGTACCAGGTGGGGGAGTCCTCGTGCTGGCTGCGGACCAGGTCGATCTTCTCGCGCGGGTAGTAGATGAGCGTGCACAGCTCGCCCTTTTCGTCAAAGGAGAGCGTGTCGCCAAAGATCTCGTCGACATGCTCGCGCACGACGCCCGAGCAGTTGTTGAGGATGTGCATAAAGGCTTCGTACTCGCCGTGCACGTCGCTCATGAAATGCTCGGTGCCCTTGGGCAGGTTGAGGATGGCCGAGAGATTGATAATTTCGGTAAACGCGGATTGCTCGGTGGGAAATTGTCTCGACAGCAGACGCAGATACTTAAAGTCTTGCGGATTGCGATCGAATGCGACCATGAAACACCTTCCGATATGGTTGGTAAAACTGATAAAACAGCGTCAAGCGTTTATCAGTATGCGCCGGCTTTGTTTCGATTTTGCGCCGGCGGCTGAATTGTCGGCTGAACGGTTTGGTAAATCGATTTAGTTGAGGTAGATATGGTGGTTGAGTGGAGACGAAGGGGTGAATTTGCCCACGTTGGCCCATGGCGGGGATGGGGATGTTCATGATAAAGATATTCAATACATATGGTTCGCATTGGTAAATAGTGGACATTTGTATCGTATTTAGGCTTGCTGTGCGATAATTTGCGCAGCACTACTTAAGGAGCCTCATATGAGTGATTTTGTCCTGACCTGTGAATCTGCCGCCGATCGAACTCGTGAGTTCTTTGCGTCGCGCAATATCCCCGTCGTGTGTTTTCATTACGAGATCGACGATGTTGTCTATACGGACGATCTGTATCAGTCGATTACGCCGGACGAGTTTTTTGCCCAGATTGCCGCGGGCGCCATGCCCAAGACGTCTCAGGTGAGCGTGGGTGAGTACGAGGAGTTTTGGGAGCCGTTTGTTGCCGAGGGCAAAGACGTGCTGCACCTGACGTTGTCGTCGGGTATTTCGGGCACGTATGGATCGGCCTGCGTTGCGGCACAGATGCTCGCGGATCGCTATCCCCAGGGCGGCAAGGTGCGCGTCATCGATTCGCTGGCGGCGTCTTCGGGCTTTGGCCTGCTGGCGGAATGTGCCGCCGACGTTCGCGATAGCGGCGCTTCGCTCGACGAGACGGCCGCTTGGATCGAGGAGCATAAACTCAACCTGCACCACTGGTTCTTCTCGACCGATCTGTCGAGCTACCTACGCGGCGGTCGCATTTCGGCTGCGAGCGCGATCATCGGCACGGCGCTTAAGATTTGCCCGCTTATGACGGTCGATTGCGAAGGTGGGCTGTCGCCACGTGAGAAGATTCGCACTAAGAAGCGCGCGATTTCCGAGATGGCTAAAACCATGATGGCACACGTGCAAGACGGTGCGGATTATTCGGGTAAGTGCATCATGTCGCACTCGGCGTGCCGCGAGGATGCCGAGGCAGTTGCGGCGCTGATTGAGGAACAGGTTCCGCAGCTTAAAGGCAAGATTGAGATCAATAACATCGGTACTCTGATTGGCTCGCATACCGGACCTGGTACGGTGGCGCTCTTCTTTATGGGCGACAAGCGCGTGGATTAATTTGCCCCATCACGTCGTCGCATGATTGCTCAAACGAAAACGGCCCGCCTCACGTTTGTGGGGCGGGCCAAGATGTTTTGCTAGCGTTTCTTTCCGCGGAAGAAGAAGCCGTGCAGTGACGGCTTGAGGCCGCGGTTGGCGCGACGCTCCTCAATATGATCGTGGATCGAAGCGACGCGTTCGATGACTTCGTCGGGGATCGGCACATCGGGATTCATGTTCTCGACCTGGCTGACCTCGGCGGCGGCGACCTGGTCGATAATGGGCACATCGTCGCGCGAGATGGCAGGCGTGGCGTCTTCCTTCATCTTGCGGTAGCGCTGCATCATGTCGGTCTGCAGCTGCTGGGCCGAAGGCGGTGTCCAGATGATGGCGTTGGCGCCGGCCGCGATGGTCTCGCGGATGCTCTCGGGCGTCTTGCCGCCCGGTGCGATGAGCGGCAGGTTGGGATAGTGCTCGCGCAGCTCTCGCAGGACCTGGGGCGTGTTCTTACCGGCGGCGATGTTGAGGATCTTGGCTCCGGCGCGCACCTTGGCATGTGCATCGTCGTCGCAGCGCACGACCGTGGCGATGACAGGGATGTCCGCCATGTTGGTGATGTGCTCGACCATCTCGGCAGTGGCGGGGGAGTTGACGACGCAGCCCGCCGCGCCCTGCATCTCGGAGACGGCCGCCATCTGCACGGAGCGCTTGCCGGTCGTGGTGCCGCCGCCCACGCCCACAAAGACCGGGCACTCGGCGACGGTCAGCAGCGCCTGCGTAATGGCCGGCTGCGGCGTGAAGGGGTAAACGGCAAAGACGGCGTCGGCGTTGGAGTTGCGGATGACCGCGACGTCGGTGGTGTAGATGAGCGATTTGATGCGTCGGCCGAAGAGCGTAAAGCCGCTGGCCTCCTCGATCTCGTCGGGCATGCGGAGGGCCGCCTTGCGCAGACGCCCGTCGATGGGCAGCGGCTCCATGGGGAGCAGTCCGTTGGGGGTGACGGCCACCTGCGGCTCGGTGAACTCGTCGGCGAGCTCGACCTCGGAGAAGTCGACCGAGGCGACGATGTCCTCGTGAACCTCGGCGGGAACATCGATGGGGGCTTGGTCGTTTGGCGCGGCAGGCGTGTCGAAGGAGCTGGTGCCGACGAAGGCGTCGACGCGCTCGTTGAGGTCGTTGAGGGTATCCATGGAGGCTCGATTCTATGCGATGGTGGCCGGCGTGATGCAGCCGGAATTGCGAATGCTAAATCGTTTGACGAGTTGATTTTTCCCCGCTGCGCCCACCGTTAGACTCAAAGGCTGGCGAACGTGAAGGAGCTGTGGTGGCGGGCGTCGAGGTGCTATCTTGAATGTCCCGTTTAAAAGAGAGGTGACGCGGTATGGAATTGACAGCAATGTTGGGCTCGATTGGCCTGTGTGTGGGCGCAATCGTTGCCGCCGCGGTTATCTACTTTGTGGTCACGGCCATTAAGGGCAAAAGGGCCGAACGCAAGGAGCGCGCGACGCTTAAACAGCATCGCGACCAGCAGAGCAAACGCGCACGGAGATAGCTTGTTGAGTTTTGGATCCGTGCGCTAGCTGCGTTTTCGGATCAGGGCAATGTAGAAGCCCTCAAAGTCGCGGCTAGGCGGAATGGTGAGCGTGCCGGACAGGCCGTTGGCGATGGCCGATACCTGACCCGCGGCAATGGCCTCGGTCAGGGCGTTGGACTCGATGCGCGGCTCCTTGCCAGCTTCCTGGGCGCGGCGTGCCTCACTTTCGCTTGGCGTGCCGTCGAGGGGGATGAGCTCGCAGTCCATATGCTTGTCGAGGGCCTCTTGCAGGGCGTCCTCGTTTTCCTGCGGCAAGATCGAACAAGTCGAATAGACGAGCGTGCCGCCCGGTTTGAGGGCTCCCATGGCGCGGTCCAGAAGCGCACGCTGCGAGCGGGCGCATTTGACGAGCAGCTGCTCGGTCAGGCCGCGCAGGCTTTTCTCGTTGCCGCTGATAACGGTGCCCGTGCCGGTGCAGGGAGCGTCGAGCAGGATGCGGTCAAAGCGGAAGAACTCGTCGAGCTCGCGTGCGTCGGTGCGCATGACGGGCACGTTTTTTGCGCCTTGGCGGTGGAGGTTGGCTTCGAGCTTCTCGGCGCGGGGAATGCTCATCTCGCAGGCGGTAAGGTGCGCCTGCCCCTGCGTGAGGGCGGCGATCTGCGTCGTCTTGCCGCCAGGGGCTGCGCACATGTCCAGGATGTCCTCGCCTGCCTGAGCGCCCAGCACCAAAGGAGGCATCATGGACGACAAGCTCTGCAGGTAGATCTTGCCGTCGCGGTAGATGTCGAGGTCCCACAGGTCGGAAACCTGGGCGTCGGGCAGGATGAAGGCGTCTGGGTACCAGGCGACGGGGTTGTGGGCGATGCCGGCGGCATCGAGCGCCGCAGCGATGTCCTCGGCGGTCGCCCTGAGCGTGTTGGCGCGCAGCGTGACCGGGCGTGTGGCTGCAGCACCGAAGCCCTCGATCATGAGCTCGGCATCGGCGGGCGCATAGGCGCCGGCGATCGTGTCGACCATAAAGCGCGGCAGGTCGGCGGCGGAGTGTTGGGCGGCAAGCTGGTCGGAAAGCTCGGTGGCGGCAAACTGCCTGAGCTTGAGCTCGGCCTTGACCTGCTTTTTCTGCTTACGACGACGCGGCTTGGACATCCGTCTTTCCTTCCACCTAAATGATAATTCTGGGACGGGGATTAAAAAATCATTTAATGATCCCCGTCCCAAAAAGACTACTTTGCGGCGCCCGGGAATGATTTTTTAATCCCCGTCCCAGAATAATCATTCCCGGGCGCGTTGCTGTTGCCTAGTACTGGCTCTCGTGCTTGCTGAAGAAGTCGAAGCGCGGGGGCAGCGGCTTCACGCGGTGCTCGCCGGGCTTCTCGCCCAGGCTCTCCACAAACTCGTCCGTGGAGGCGAAGATGTTATCCCAGCTAAAGAAGGCGACCGGATCGACGTCGAAGTACTCGCAGATGAGCTCGCAGCCGGCCGGGACAATGCCGTGCATGAGCACGGTCGCCACGTGCAGCTCGGTAAAGGCGTCGACGAGGGCCTGCGTCATGGCGGTATTGGCTTGCTCGCCCTCGAGCTTGTTGGCGGCCTTGGAGGCGTCGCTCCAGCGCTTGTTGGCGGCACGCAGGTAGTCGTCGCACACGGCGAGCGCGCGGTGCGTCTCGAACTTGTACATGGCTTGCTCAAAGGCGAGAGCTGCCTGCTCGGCGGCTTCGACCACAGTGGCGGAGGCGGCGCCGGCAGGGATGCAGCCGTTGCGGTACGGGCTCTCGTCGCCCTCCTTGATGGCGATGCCGTAGAAGCAGCTGCGGGCCAAGCGGTTGAAGACGCCGGTCAAAAGGGCGCTCTCCTTAAGGGCCGGGTCGATAACGCGCTTGTCGTCGCAGGCGCGCACCTCGTTGCCGTCCTTGTCCTTGCCGGTCACGCGCGTGTCGTATGCCTTGGGGCTAAAGCTCACCGGCTTCTCGGACAGACCGAGCGACAGCCAATGCGCGCGCATCTGCTCGCAGGTGTAGTGGTTGAGCAGGTCGTCGGCCGGCGGGGGAGGGGTCTGCGAGGACGAGCTGGCCTTTTTGCCCATGTAGAGCAGGTGGTAGCAGGCGCTGACGGTGCTCTGCGTAAGGTCCCAACCCAAGGCCTCCCACATGGCGGTCTGCGCGATGCAGTAGAAGTAGATGTTGTCCTGGCCGATGAACTGGTAGATCTGCGCGTCGTCCGAGCACCACCAGTCGCGCCAGTCGAGCGAGCTGTGCTGATAGGCGGGCGCGGGCACCTGCGTGGAATCGGCGGCGGGCTCGCCCATGAGGGCGGCATCCTGGGCGGCGACACCCTCGGTCACGCCGGCGGCCTTGGCGTCGCGCGCGAGCACGGTGCGGGTGTAGCTGATGGGCGCCCACAGGCTCTCGGGCCAGCACCAGCAGGTGACGTCGGAGACGCCGTCGACCTGAGGCACCGGGACGCCCCAGTCGATGTTGCCGGTGATGCGGAAGGGCACGAGCGCCTTGCCGCTGCGGAAACGCACACCGCCGTTGGCGAGCACCGCGTGGGCGTCGTCGCGCTCCTTCCAGCTGGGGAAGGTGACGGTAAAGCTGCTCTTGTTGCCCTCGGGCTCCAGTACGGTGTGCTCGGGGAGCTGGTCCTCGACGGCGTCGAAGGCCTCGCGGAACTTGTTCTGGATGTAGAGTTGTGCCGGCAGCAGCCACTCCTCCATGGTCTTGGAGACCACGGAGCGAACCTGCGGGTTCTGGGCGAGCTTGGCGGTGTAGGTCTTCATAAAGTCGAGGTAGGCCGGCAGGTCGAAGTAGAGGTTGTCGACCGGGCGCAGCTCGGGCACCTCGCCGGTGAGCTGGCTCTTGGGCGCGATAAGCTCCTCGGGCTCAAACTGGTGACCCAGGTCGCACTCGTCGGCATAGGCTTTCTCGGACTTGCAACCTTGGATGGGGCAGCGGCCGATGACCTGGCGGCCGTTGAGGAACGTGCCGGCCTTGGCGTCGTAGAACTGCAGCGTGGAGCGCTTGGAGATGGTGCCCTGCTCGTGCAGGCGCTCGATAATCTCGGCGGTAACCTCGTTGTGAATCTGCGCAGCCGGCTCAAGGCCCGAGCCGCCGTAGATGTCGCAGCTGATGTTGTAGTTGTTGAGGGTCGCGGCCTGGCGGGAGTGATTGGACTCGACGTACTCGCTAATGGACTTGTCGTAGCCCTCGTTCTCCTTGAGTTTGCGGTAGCTCTCCATGATGGGCGAGCCGTAGCAGTCGGTGCCCGAGGTGAAGATCACGTTCTCGCGGCCCAGGCGGTCGCGCAGGAAGCGGGCGAAGAAGTCGGCGGGGACAAAGACGCCACCAACGTGGCCGAAGTGCAGGCCTTTGTTGCCGTAGGGCTCGCCGGCGGTAACGATGGCGCGGCGCGGCCAGCTGGGACGGTCGTTCATGGAGTATTTGGATGCCATGGGACTCCTTCGCATATGGTGAGAGCGCGGCCGAGCGTGGGACTCGGCGGCGCGGTGGTCAATTCGTGCATATCGTTCGACATTATCGCACATGCGGGCGGGTGCGTGGCAGGGGCGCTATCCTAAGATGCTATGAATGAGATTTCCAACATACATGCGTTTGAGGACGAGGATTTTCTGCACGCTTGCTTCGTGTGGGGGATGGTCGTGCTTGCGGTGTTCGCCGTGTGCCTGGTGCCGGTGTTTATGCTGCTGGGTGGGCCTGCGGACCTGGATGCGGCCGCGGCGGGCGGCTGGGCGGCGGTCGCGGGCTGGATGGTTGGTCTGGTTGCGGTTTCGGCGGCGTCGTTTGCCGTGCACGAGCTGGTGCATGCGGTGTTCTTTAAACTGCTGGCGCCTGCGGGTGCGCATGTGACCTTTGGGGCGAACCGCGAGACGTGCATGATCTATGCCTGTGCCGAGGGCGTCGCGTATTCGCGTGTGCGGTATGTGGCGATTTGTCTGGCGCCGACGGTTGTTTTGACGGTGGCGTTTGCCCTAGGCTTTGCGTTTTCGGGCTATCCGCTGCTGTGTTACCTGGCGGCCGGTCTGCACTTGTCGGGCTGTGTGGGCGACTGGTATTACGCGCGGACCATCCTGCGCGACCGTCGCATTGCCGCCTGCGAGGACACATCCTTTGGCGTCCGCTTTTTCGCAAGGTAGTCTTTTTGGGAATGATTTTTCTGGGACGGGGATTAAAAAATCATTGCGTACCTAATGATTTTTTAATCCCCGTCCCAGAAAAATCATTGCGGGAGAGGAGATGTCGATGAAGCCGTTGCTGCTGCATGCTTGCTGTGCGCCGTGTTCGCTCGAGCCGGTTCGCCTGTTGCGCGAGGAAGGGTTTGAGCCCACGATTTGCTGGACCAACCCCAATATTCAGCCGCGTGAAGAATGGCAGCGCCGCCTGGACGAGCTGCGCCGGTGGTGTGCCGACGGCGGCATCGAGCTCATTGAGGCGGGCGAGGACCGCGAGCGCTGGGAGGCCGGTGTGGCCCCGTTGGGCGCCGATCGACCCCGTCGCTGTCGTGCGTGCTATGCCCTGCGTCTGGCCGAGGCGTGCCGTGTGGCCCAGGATCGCGGGTTCGAATATGTGGGTACGACGCTCGCCGTCTCGCCGTATCAGCTGTTCGATACCTGTAATGACGTGTTGGAGCGTCTGGCTGCCGCCCGCGGTCTCACTCCGGTCATTCGCGATTTTCGCCCGTATTACCCCGAGGCGACACGCCGTTCGCGCGAGCTGGGCATGTATCGGCAGAACTACTGTGGTTGCCGCTTCTCTGCTGTCGAGGCGGCCATGGACCGCGCCCGCATCCGCGACGAGCGCAAAGCCGCCAAAAAGTAGTTCTTTTGAGCTGGCGGCCTGCTAGGATGTAGAGCGGACTTTAGCTATATAAGGAGTATCCGACGTGTCTATGCGTACCGATGATTTTGACTACAACCTTCCTGAGGAACTGATTGCCCAGGCTCCTGCCGAGCCGCGTGACTCCTGCCGCCTGCTGGTGGTGGATCGCAAAGGCTCCCGGGCAGGAACGCCGCTGGAGCATGGCGGCACCGTCGAGCACCGCATCTTCCGCGACATCATCGACTATATCGAGCCGGGCGATGTGCTCGTCATCAACAAGACGCGCGTGATGCCGGCCCGCCTGATCGGTCGCAAAGCCGGCTCGGGTGGCGTGGT
Source organism: uncultured Collinsella sp. (assembly GCA_937995345.1). Lineage (GTDB taxonomy): Bacteria > Actinomycetota > Coriobacteriia > Coriobacteriales > Coriobacteriaceae > Collinsella. The sequence goes on from CALKKS010000007.1 coordinate 236,244, forward strand.
CGAGACGCTGCTGCTCAAGCGCCGTGAGGATGTTGACCCGCTGGGTCACGTTTGGGAGTGTCTGGTCAAGCCGGGCAAGCGTCTGAAGCCCGGTGCTCAGATTGAGTATCGAGCCGGTGGCGCCCATGCGCCCGAGGGGGCTCCCGTGGTGCTGACGGCCGAGGTCATCGACTTTGTCACCGATAGCCGTGGTGGCCGTCTGGTGCGCTTTGAGCCGGCCGGTTGCAATGCCGCCGGCGACCCGCGCACGCTCGACGAGGCCATCCATGCTGCCGGCCACGTGCCGCTGCCGCCCTACATTACCGATTACGAGGGCGACCCCGAGAAGTACCAGACCGTCTACGCCATGAAGGAGGAGCATTCGGCCGCTGCTCCCACGGCGGGTCTGCACTTCACGCCCGAGCTCATGGCGGCTATCGAGGCCAAGGGCGCGAAGTTTGCCGCCGTCGAGCTCGAGGTGGGTATTGATACCTTCCGTCTGGTGGAGGAGGACGACCCCACGCAGCACGTCATGCACACCGAGCGCTACCACGTGTCGCAGGAGGTTGTCGACGCCGTGCATAGGGCGAAGGCCGAGGGACATCGCGTGATCGCCGTCGGTACCACGGCGGTGCGCTCGCTCGAGAGCGCGTTTGACGCGGACGCGCCGGTGTCCGATCCGGCTGTGACGGCGCGCTATTTTGAGGGTCGTGAGGACGGCGCCGACACGCTCGGCCGCGGTGACATCGTGGTGCGCGAGAACGCGACGACGCAGCTCTACCTCATGCCCGGCTCGACCTATCACGTGGTCGACGCGCTGATCACGAATTTTCACGTGCCGCGCTCTACGCTCATGATGCTCGTGAGCGCGCTTGCCTCCCGCGACCAGATCATGGATGCCTACGCCGCCGCCATCGAGGAGCGCTACCGCTTCTTCAGCTTTGGCGACGCCATGCTCATTCAGTAGGTTACGGCGTTTTCCAAACGCCGTAACCGGCCGACGCTGCAAACCCGCCAGAGCGGCAATCTGACGTTCAATCGTCGGGCATGACCAGAAGGTCAATGCCCTCCTCTTTCACGTCATCTTGCTCGCTCTGGCGGGTTTTCGCTGACTTTGCCAGAACATCGGTGTTGCCGTGGTTCAACCTGCCAAAAAGGGACAGGTTTATTTTGGCAGGTTTTATCTGGGCAAACGTTGTTGGCGCAATGGGGACTGGTTTATATGCACCAAGTTGGTGCAAAGTAGCCTGACCCCTTTGCACCAAAAAGTTGCGGTGAGATAGTGCTTGAATTGGCCTTTTTGAGGGCTAAACAGGAACTATCTCACCGCAACTGCGTTGGGGCGTTTTTGGCAACTGGTTTACTTGCTCATGAACAGCCAGATTGCGATGATCACCAGGATTGCGGCGATGATGCAGACGATGGCTCCGGTGAATTTGACGCGTGAGTCGCGGGTTCGCTTGCGCACGTCGTCTTCGGCGGCCTCGAGTTGGGCAACTTCGCGCTCGGTCTCGGTATGCTCGGCCTTGTCACGTGCCAAGGACCCGGCGAGCGATTCGGTGATCTCGGGATGGTCGTGCACCTCGGTCGCCTGCTCGATAATCGACTGCGCATGCGCGGCATCTGCCCGGGCGTTTGCGATGGCCTGCTCTTGCTCGCGGCGTGCCTTGTCCTGCGCGGTGATCTTTTCGCGCAGCTCGCGCTGACGCGTCGCGGCGGCAGTTTTTGCGGACTGCAGCTCGTCGCGCGCGGCATCTGCCTCGGCCGTTACGGCCTGGTGCGCGCGTTTAGCGTCGGCGATGGGAGCCTGTGCCTGCTCGACGGCCTGCTCGGCGGCGGCAAGTGAATGCTCAAGATCGGCGGTCACGCGCGGAATGTCTTCCTCGGCCTTGCGGAGGGCGTCGGCAGCGTCGGAGATTTGCATAGACAGCTCGCTGGTGCGCACGGTGTAATTGGCGGGATTTGCCGAAGGGTTGCGCTGCAGTTCGGCATACTCGCGACGCAAGGTCTCGAGCTGTGCGCGCGTAACATCGGCAGTGTGTCGTGCGGCGGCGACACCGGTATCGCGCTCAGCCTTCACTTTGTCGCGGATGCGCTTGGAATCCTCAAGGCGACGAACCAGGCGGTTGCCGGTCTCGCGCGAACTCGCCTCGCGGGCTTCCACGGCGTCGAGTGCAGCCTTCAGGCGGAGCTCGGTCGCATCGTCCTCTGCCTTCATTTGCTCGAGCTGGCCCTTGAGCTCCGTCGCTTTGGCGGCATGGGCGTCGCGGTCAATCTCGGCGGCCGCAGCGGTCTTTTGTGCCGTGGCGATTGCCTGGCGCTGATCGGCGATGATCTGATCGTAGCGGCTTGCGATGTCCTGGCGCGTCTCGAGCTCCTCTGCCTGGTCGGCGATGCGCCGCTCAAGCTCGGACAGGTGGGCGCGGGCATCGGCGAGTGCCTTCTTGGCGGCGTTCATCTCGCGCATGGCCGACGCGCCCTGGGCGATAAAAGTGCCCACGGCGTTAGCTGTGTTTGAGACGGCGCTCCCCAGGTCGCGGCTCGTGGCGGGGGCATGCGTGGTGGTCGGGTGCGCGGCCTCGGCGGCATTCGTATCGGCAGCCTGCGGTGCGGCGATATTGCCGGTGCCGCCTTCGATCACGGAAAAGCCCGCTGCGTGCGGGTCGACCGCGTCGGTGCCGATCGTGGGGTGCTCGAGTTGCAGGAACGAGGGCATGGTGCTGCCCTGGTCGGCAACCGGGGTCTCGCCGGGCACAAACGTCGAGGCGGCCTCGGCGGCTTCCTCTTCCTCGGCGTCGACATCGGCATCGGCGACAGCGTCCTTCATCGCTTTGACGGCATCCATCATGGAGTCCATGACGGCGTCGAGCTCTTCTTCCGAAGACACCTCGATGGGGCCTGCTGCTTGCGGAGCGTTCTCAGCCTTGGGCTCAGTATCGCTCGGGTCCGGCTGCTCTAGCTGCTCTTCTTTGTCTTGCTCTGCGGCGACATTTGCGTCTGCGGCCTCGTCTGCGGCGGCAGGAGCCTCCTCGACAGCGGCATCAATGCCGCCATCGCTTCTGGTGGAAGTATCGCAGTCGTCAATGGTGTCTGCGGAATTATCAATATGCTGTTGAGTCTGGGGGTCCAGCTCGTCTGTCATAGGCATGTGCTCCTCATCGTTGTTCGTCACCCTATGATAAAGTCTCGCGCCGACATCCCGCGCCCCGCAGCAAAGTTTCAAAACGTGTTCGATGACTCGTTGCGTTAACAAAAACTCGGTCGCTCTATCCAATTTTTACTTGACATTCCCTTCGCCGAAAGACGTTGCACCGTTCGCCTGCAATGGGCTTTATTTTTCACTTGAACCCGCTAAAGTTGCATGTCAGCTTTTGGCGCGTGAAGTTGGATGCGCGCAGTCGACGGGCGGGCCCGTCGCGATTTGAAAGGACTTTGTATGGGACTTTTCACTGGTAAGACCGTGATCGTCACCGGCGGCGGCAAGGCCACGCTCAAGGACGGTTCCGCCGGCTCCATCGGCTACGGCATCGATATCGCTTTTGCCAAGGAGGGCGCGAACCTCGTCATCACCGGCCGCAACGTCGCCAAGCTCGAGGCTGCCAAGGAGTCTCTCGAGGCTGAGTACGGCGTCAAGGTTCTGCCTGTTCAGGCCGATGTCTCCGCCGGCCAGGACAACGAGGCCGTCGTGCAGAACGTTATCGACAAGGCGATTGAGGAGTTCGGTCGCATCGACGCCGTCGTCAACAACGCTCAGGCCAGCGCCTCGGGCGTGACCATTGCCGATCACACCATGGATCAGTTTAACCTGGCCATTTACTCCGGTCTGTATGCTACCTACCTGTACATGCAGAAGGCCTATCCGCACCTGAAAGAGACCAAGGGCTCCGTGGTCAACTTTGCTTCGGGCGCCGGCCTGTTTGGCAACTACGGCCAGTGCAGCTATGCTGCCGCCAAGGAGGGCATCCGCGGCCTGACTCGCGTTGCCGCCAACGAGTGGGGCAAGGACGGCATCAACGTCAATATCGTTTGCCCGCTTGCTTGGACCGCTGCGCTCGAGAACTTCCAGGATGCCTATCCCGAGGCGTTCAAGGCCAACGTCCACATGCCGCCGGCGGGCCACTACGGCGACGTCGAGAAGGAGATCGGCCGCGTGGTCGTTCAGCTCTGCGGCCCCGACTTTAAGTATATGAACGGCGAGACTGTCACCCTCGAGGGCGGCATGGGGCAGCGTCCGTAAGGGTTACGGCGTTTTACCAAACGCCGTAACGGGCCGACGCTGCGCGGGCCGCATTTGGACAATCTGACGTTCAACTTCAAGGGCGCGACCAGAAGGTCAGCGCCCTTTCGTTTCACGTCACCTTGTCTCAAATGCGGCCCGCTCGCTGACTTATGCTCAACTTGCGGTGCCATTTTGCTTGAGGGCACTTTGCTCGCTTTGGCGGGTTTTCGCTGTCGGTACCAAAACATCGGCGTTACCTTGGCTGTTGCAAGTTGATGAAAGACGTCCCTAGTAGTCATTGGGGACGTTCTTAAATGACTAGTCAAAAGGGACACTCTTGCGGCACTTGGGGACAGTCCCTAAATGCCGGCAGATTGGGACACTCCTTTGCCGGGTAGTCCTGAAGACTGTCCCCAATGGCTAGTCGTTTAAGAACGTCCCCAACGACTACTTTGCACCAGTTTCTGTCGAGTCGGTGCGGTTCGATGGTTGCTCGTATAATGGTCTGCGTATGAACCGCAACCAAGGAGTCCCAGTTTATGGACCAGAACCTCTTTAAATTCGACCTGATCGCCGAGGACCCGACGACGCATGCGCGCGCCGGCGTGCTGCACACCCCGCACGGCGACATCGAGACGCCGATCTTTATGCCCGTGGGTACCAAGGCAAACGTCAAGGGTATTCCCACCGAGACCGTCAAGCAGCTCGGCGCGCAGATCGTGCTCGCCAACACCTATCACCTGTCTATGCGTCCCGGCGAGGACACCATCGCCGAGCTGGGCGGACTGCACAATTTTATGAACTGGCACGGCCCCATCCTCACCGACTCGGGCGGCTTCCAGGTGTTCAGCCACAACGATGCTGTCAAGCTCACCGACGAGGGCGTGCGCTTTATCGTCAACGATTACGACGGTCGCCATGTGTTCTGGACGCCCGAGGACAACATGGAAATCGCCATGAAGCTCGGCTCCGACATCTGCATGCAGCTCGACCAATGCCCCGGCTATCCTGCCACGCGCGCCTACGTCGAGCGCGCCGTGGAGCTGTCGAGCATGTGGGCCGAGCGCTGCTACAAGGCTCACACCCGCGATGACCAGGCACTCTTTGGCATCGTCCAGGGTGGCATGCATCTGGATCTGCGCCTGCGATCGCTGCGCCACCTGGAGGAGTGCGGCGACTTCCCCGGTTACGGCATCGGCGGCTACTCGGTGGGCGAGGACCACGAGACCATGTTCGAGACGCTGGCGCCGCTGGTTTCCGAGTACATGCCTAAGCACAAGCCGCGCTACCTCATGGGCGTCGGCAACCCTACCACGCTCGTGCGCGGCGTTGGCGTGGGCATCGACATGTTCGACTGCGTGCTGCCGACGCGCACCGGCCGCATGGGCACGGCATTCTCCAGCGAGGGTCGCCTCAACTTCCGCAACGCGCGCTTTGCGCACGACGACGGCCCCATCGACCCCACCTGCACCTGCCCGGTGTGCACGGGCGGCTACAGCCGCGCGCTCATCCGTCACATGGTCACGCAGAAGGAGATGCTCGGCGGCATTCTGCTGTCGATGCACAACATCTACTACCTGCTCAATCTTATGAAGCAGGCGCGTCAGGCCATTATCGAGGGCCGCTACGGTGCGTTCGTGAACGACTGGATGAACAGCCCTGCGGCGGTGGACTACTAAGAGCGGCGCGGGCACTTGCAGAGCGCGGGCAACGGCAAGGGGCGAGCGCCGGCCGTTCGTCACGTTCGCTAACACCGTCTGCGCGACCGCTGACCGATAGCTTGCAAGTACTTGATGCATCGTGGGTACCATACCGAATAGTTGATGTTCGGGCGGGTGTTTGGCGCATGGCGTCGACCCCGCCCGTTTTTCTTTTTCTCGATAGGAGTACCCATGATTAAGAACGAGAACGTCGAGGGCGAGCCCACCTACGACGAGACGTACCGCCGCGGTCCCGTGGTCATGCGCGGCCCCATGATTCCTAAGGACAACACTTACGCCAACCTGCTGGCGCCTGAGGATTCAACCGACTGGTTGCATGCCGATCCGTGGCGCGTGCTGCGCATTCAGGCAGAGTTTGTCGATGGCTTTGGCGCGCTTGCCGAGCTCGGACCTGCGGTGACCATCTTCGGCAGCGCCCGTACGCCCAAGACGGACCCGGCCTACAAGGCGGCGCGCACCGTCGGCCGTAAGATTGCCCAGCGTGGCGTGGCGGTTATCACCGGTGGCGGTCCCGGCATCATGGAAGCGGCCAACAGGGGAGCGGCGAGTGTCAACGGCAAGTCAGTTGGCCTGGGCATTGAATTGCCGCACGAGCAGGGGCTCAACAAATACGTGAACCTCGGCATGGACTTCCGCTACTTCTTTGTGCGCAAGACTATGTTCGTCAAATACAGCTCGGGCGCCATCATGTTCCCCGGCGGCTTTGGCACGCTCGACGAGATGTTCGAGGTCCTTACGCTGGTGCAGACGCATAAGGTCAAGCGCATGCCGCTCGTGCTGGTGGGCACCGAGTACTGGCAGGGCCTGTTCGACTGGCTCAACGGCCCGGTGATGGACGCCGGTATGATTAGCCCGCTCGATCCGGAGCTTGTGCACATCACCGACGACCTCAACGAGGCCGTCGACATCGCCCTGAGCGGGCTGATGTAGGGTGCTGTGACTGTTGTTATAGTAATGTGAACGGCATACTGATGCTATTTAACATCAGTATGCCATCTAAACTGGGTATACTGATGCAAAAGACGAGGCGAGGAGGTCGCGTATGTCTACTGCAACGGTTAAGCCTACGACGGTTCGCATCGAAGAGGGGCTCAAGGAACAGGCGACTGAGTTCTTGGATACGGTTGGCCTGAGTCTTAATTCGTATCTCAACCTTGCTGTTCGGCAGCTGGTAAATCAACGAAAGATTCCTTTTGAGATCGTAGGAAGGGCGGAGGTGCCCAACGAGGCAACGAGGCGTGCCATGGTGATCGCCGAAGCTCATGAGTTGGGGATTCTGCCAGACGACAGCCCGTCATTCAATAACGCTGATGAGCTTATATCATTCCTCGATGAGGACTAGCGATGTTTGAGATTAAAGTCGAGGCTCAGTTTAAGGCGGATTACAAACGGACGATGCGCGTCCATCCGCAGCTAAAAACGGAGTTTAAAGCGGCCGTCGCAGAGCTTGCGGCTCACGGCTCGCTTCCCGCGGAATATGGTGCGCACGAGCTCTCAAACCCGGGTGGCAATTACAACGGCCACATTGATTTCCATCTATCCGACGGCCTGGTCGGCGTGGCCGTTCTCTACCTGCCGCATAAGACTAATCCTGTGATCCGGCTGGTCAGAATGGGCTCGCATGAGGAACTATTCCAGGGCCCGCAGGGCTGATTGCCGATTTCTAAGTTGCGGTGGAATAGGGATTGATTTGCGGCTGATAAGCCAAAAACAGTCCCTATTTCACCGCAAGTGGTATGGGTGGCCCTAATTGGCAGGTTGGTAGCGGGGGCAGTAGCTGATGGCTATGGCGTCGACGCCTACGTGGGTAGCGATGGTGCAGCCGATGGGGCCGGTGCCGGTGTCGTCGTAGTCCTGGCCCGCGAGCGCCTGGTTGACGAGCTCTTGCTCCTCGGCGGCGCCGGTCGTGAGCACGCGCACGCTGGAGCCCGGGTGCTCGGCCAAAAATGCGAGGCAGTCAGCCATGGTGTTGGCGACGATGCGCTTGGCGCCGCGGCCCTTTTTGACGGCCTTGATCTCGCCCGATTTCCACTCCGGCGAAACGGCCAGGCGAATGTTGAGCATCTGCGTGAGCTGGCCGGCGAGTTTAGGTGCGCGGCCGTTCTTGACCAGGTTCTCGAGCGTGCGGGGAATCAACAACAGGTGGGCGTCGGGCAGCGTCGCGCGGATCTGCGCCTCGGTCTCGTCCAGGCTGCGGCCGTCCTCGCGCATGGCGAGCGCATACTCCACCAGTAGGCCCTCGGCGCCCGAGCCGGTGCGCGAATCGATGCAGCGCACGTCGAGCTCGTGGGTCTCGGCCACCAGGCTGGCGTTGGCATAGCAGGCGGACCACTCGCTGCACAGCGAGATAAAGATCGCGCTATCGTGGCCGTCGGCGAGCACGCGGTCAAAGAGTGCCTTGAACTCGCCGGCGCTCGGCTGCGAGGTGTGCGGTAGCTGCTCGGAGCCTGCCATGCGGGCGACGTACTCCTCGGCGGTAATCTGCACCTGGTCGAGCAGGTCCTCGCCCTCGATAATTACATGCAGCGGAATCACGTAAATGCCGAGCTCTTGGGCGCGGGCGGGGGAGATGTCCGACGTGGAGTCGGTTATGATGGCAAAAGACATAATTGCACCTTTCGTTGGGGCGCTTGCGCGCCGCCTTCTGAGAGCAAAGTGCGACAAGTATAGTTGAGTCGCTCCACATTACTAGGTTCAATTGTTGAATAGTCAACAGTTTGAAGTGTCGGTGTGGAAATCGTCAACTGGGGAAGAGGGGGGTGCCGATGGAGGCACTGGAGATAGGCAAGCGGCAGGTCGTGCTGTTTGATTTCGATGGCACGGTGGCAGATACGGGTCGGGCGGTGATGACCTCGACACGCAAAACGTTGGCCGCGCGCGGGTTTTCGGAGGCGCAGATGGGTGACCTGCGTCGCATGATCGGGCCTCCGCTGTGGAAGAGCTTCCACGACTTTTACGGCTTTACGCGCGAGGAGTCGCTCGCGGTGGCCGACGAGTACCGTGCCTTTTTTGACGAGCTAGGGCCAGAGGAGTATCCCGTGTTCGACGGGATCCCCGGGCTGCTGGATGGGTTGGCCGCCCAGGGCAAGCGTATGGCCGTGGCGACGTCGCGCATGGAGGCAAAGTGCATCGATATGGTGCACGAGCTGGGGCTTTGCCAGTTCAAAGCCGTGGTTGGCATGAATCCGCCCCAGGGGCGCGAGACCAAGGCCGATTCGGTCCGCGATGCGCTGGCGGCTCTGGGCGCGACGGCCGACGAGGCCGTGATGATCGGCGACCGCTTTAACGATGTGGAGGGCGCGCACGCGATGGGCGTGCCGTGCATCGGCATCTATTCGGGCGCGGCGGCACCGGGTGAGCATGAGGCCGCGGGCGCCGATGCGGTGGTGCACTCGGTGGCCGAGCTTGCTAAACTTTTCGCTATATAAGTATGTGATGTGAGGGGCGGGCGCGCTCGCCGCTCATTGGTAAGGAGGTCGTCCATGAATCAGGTGGAGCAGAGCGTTACCGAGTATGTCGACGAGGTCTGGGAGGATGTCGTCGCCGATATCGAGCAGCTGGTGAGTTATCCGTCCGTGGCAGTTTCTGCCGATGCGGAGCCCGGCGCGCCGTTTGGCCGCCCGGTCCGTGACGCGCTCGATTGCGCGCTCGGCATTGCGCAAAAGCTCGGCTACCAGACGAGTGACGACGAGGGCTATGTGGGCATTGCCGATATCCCTGGCCGCGGCGACAAGCAGCTCGCGACCATTTGCCATGTGGACGTGGTTCCCGCCGGCCCCGGTTGGAACACCGATCCGTTTGCGATGGAGCGTCGCGAGGGCTGGCTGCTTGGCCGCGGCGTGATCGACGACAAGGGTCCTGCCGTGCTGTCGCTCTACGCCGGCGCCTATCTGCTCAAGCACGGTATTGCCCCGCGCTATACCTTCCGCGCGCTGCTGGGCTGCGATGAGGAAGTGGGCATGTCCGACGTTCACCATTATCTGGAGAACCACGCAGGCCCCGACTTTTTGTTTACGCCCGATGCCGAGTTCCCGGTTTGCAATGCCGAGAAGGGCCAGTTTGGGGCGACGTTCGTGAGCCCTAAGATCGACGGCGGACGCATTGTGTCCTGGAGCGGTGCCGAGGCGAGCAACGCTATTCCGTCGCAGTCTATCTGCGAGCTTGCGATTGCCGCCGATGAACTGCCGGCGCCCGTTGAGAACGCCGACCGCCTGGAGATCACGGCGCTCGATAACGGGCATGCGCAGATTTTCGCCTACGGCATTGGCGGTCATGCCTCGATGCCCGAGGGAACGATCAATGCCGTCGGCCTGATCGTGGCGTATCTGCGCGAGGCCGAGGACGCGTTTAGTGCTCGTGGCGAGCGCCTGCTGACGCCTGCCGAGCACGAGTTTGTCAAGTTCCTGGCCTTTGTGCATGCGGATGCCTATGGCCGCGGCCTGGGCATCGATGCGACGAGCCCGGCGTTTGGCCCGCTCACCTGCAACCCCGGCGTCATTCGCGTGGCGGATGGCCACATTGAGCAGGTCATCGACGTGCGTTTCCCCGATAGCACCAGTGCCGATACCATCTGCGAGCAGCTCGAGCCGCTCGTGGGCCGCTTTGGCGTGACGTGCCAGCTGGGTCGCGCGAAGGTGCCGTTCTCGGTGTCTGCCGACGATCCGGCCGTGAAGGCGCTTATCGATACCTATAACGAGTTTACGGGCAAGCATGCTGAGCCCTTTGCCATGGGCGGCGGCACGTACGCGCGCAACTTTGCCCGCGCCGTGTCGTTTGGCCCCGAGGAGACCGGCCTGGAGCTGCCCGCGTGGGGCGGCCAGATGCACGGTCCCAACGAGTGCGCCAACGAGGAACAGCTTAAACAGGCGCTCAAGATTTATATCGTGGCAATCCTGCGCCTCAACGAACTCGAGCTTTAGGTTACGCGGTTTCCCAATCTAAGTTGCGGTGGAATAGTTCCTGGAATGGGCCATTTGATGGCCAAACAGGAACTATTTCACCGCAGCTTCGTTTTTATTGGTGTAAAAGGTGCGCCATGTTCGGCGCTGGATTGTTATCCGTTTGTAAAGGCTGGGCAGAGCTTGCGGTAAGGGTCTATCAAATGCCCGTAAGAAACCGCAGTTGGCGCGGGCGCTGCCCGGTCGGGGCCGTATCTTTCCAAACAGCAAAGCGGGCAGGGTGCCCGCGAGTCGCATGTATGAAAGGAAGATCATGCTCGATCAGGCTTATTCTCGTCGTCAGTTCCTCGGCCTCGCTGGTGGTCTCGCCAGCATCGTCGGTCTCGGTCTCGTTGGTTGCGGCGGCTCCGGCGCATCCGATGCCGCCGACAAGGGTAGCGCCGCTGCTGCCGAGTCCGTCTCCGGCGAGGTGACCTACGACGGCGCCTCTTCGTTCCAGGCTCTCGTCGAGGCTGCTGCCGAGAAGTTCATGGACGCCAACCCCGACGTTTCCATCTCCGGTTCGGGCAACGGTTCGGGCAAGGGCCTGACCGCTGTCGCCGCCGGCACCGTCACCATCGGTAACTCCGACGTCTTCGCCGAGACCAAGCTCGAGGCCGACCAGGTCAAGAACCTCGTCGACCACGAGGTCGCCGTCGTGGGCATGGGCCCCGTCGTCTCCAAGAACGTCAAGGTCGACGACCTGTCCCTCGAGCAGCTCAAGGGCATCTTCTCCGGCCAGATCACCAACTGGAAGGAGGTCGGCGGCGACGACGCCACCATCGTCGTCCTCAACCGTAAGGCCGGCTCCGGCACCCGCGCCACCTTCGAGGCCGCTGTCTTTGGCGACGAGGCTGTCGACTTTAAGGGCGACGCCGAGCTCGACAAGTCCGGCGACGTCCAGACTCAGATGGGTAGCACCGACAACGCCATCTCCTACCTCGACTTCTCGCACTTCGACGACTCCAAGTTCAACGCCATCAAGGTCGAGGGCGTCGAGCCCAAGAGCGAGAACGTCACCGACGACTCCTTCAAGATTTGGGCTACCGAGCACATGTACTGCGCGAAGGACGCCGACGAGGCCACCAAGGCCTTCCTGGAGTTCATGCTTTCCGACGACGTCCAGGGCAAGCTCGTCGAGGAGCAGGGCTTTATCCCCGTCTCTGCCATGAAGGTCGTCAAGGACGCCAGCGGCAAGGTCTCCGCTAAATAAGTAATCGCCCCCGGAAAGGTTTGCAATGGCAAAACAGCTGCCAAAGCGCGACCTTGAGAACGTGGGCCTGGGCGTCACGGGTGCGTGCGTAGCGCTCGTGACGCTTGTCGTTGCCGCGCTCATCTTTATGGTCGCCCAAAAGGGCCTCTCGGCTTTTGTTAAGGACGGCGTCTCGATCGTCGAGTTTTTCACCGGCACCAAGTGGGACCTGGCCAACACGGCCGAAAACGGCCTGCCTTATACCGGTGCCCTGCCCCTGATCGTTACCTCGTTTGCGGTCATGGTGCTCTCCACGCTCATCGCGCTGCCCATCGCCATCGGCTCCGCCATCTTTGCGGTCGAGATCCAGCCTAAGTTTGGCTCCAAGGTCTTTCAGCCGCTCATTGAGCTTTTGACCGGTATCCCCTCGGTCGTCTTTGGCCTGATCGGCTTTCACGTGGTCGTCGGCCTCATGAAGAGCGTCTTCCACGTGAGCACGGGCCTGGGCATCCTGCCCGGCGCCATCGTGTTGGCCGTCATGATCCTGCCGACGATGACCACGCTTTCGGTCGACGGCCTGCGCGCCGTGCCCGACAGCTACCGTCAGGGTTCGCTCGCGCTGGGCTATACCCGCTGGCAGACCATCTGGCACGTGGTGCTCAAGTCCGCCATGCCGTCGCTCATGACCGCAGTCATCCTGGGTATGACCCGCGCCTTTGGTGAGACGCTCGCCGTGCGCATGGTCATCGGCGGTATCGAAGCCATGCCGACGTCGCTGTTGTCGCCGGCTTCGACCATCACCACCACGCTCACCACGTCCATGGCGGTCTATGCCGAGGGCACGGCACAGGACGACGTCCTGTGGGCGCTCGGTCTGCTGCTGATGGGCATGAGCCTCATCTTCATCCTGATCATCCATCTCATTGGCCGCAAGGGGGCGAAGGCTCGTGGCTAGCACGTGCATCCACATCGACGAGGCGAGACTCGGACGTGTCCAAAAACAGGACCGCATCGCCACGGGCGTGTTGACGGCAATCGTCGCCATCGTCATGCTTATCGTCGTTTCCATGGTGGCCTACATCCTGTTCGAGGGCATCTCGACGCTGTTCCAGCCGGGCTTCCTCACGGAGCCGTCGCGCGCCAACGGCACCCAGGGCGGCGTGCTCTACCAGCTGTTCGACTCGTTCTACCTGCTGCTGATCACTCTGATCATCTCGGTGCCCATCAGCCTGGGCGGCGCGGTCTTCCTGGTCGAGTACGCACCCGACGGCCCCATCCGCGACATCGCCTCCACCGCCATCGAGACGCTGTCCTCGCTGCCTTCCATCGTTGTCGGCATGTTCGGATTCCTGGTGTTCTCGGTGCAGCTGGGCTGGAAGTACTCCATCATCTCCGGCGCCGTCGCGCTCACCATGTTCAACATCCCGATCCTGGTGCGCGTGATTCAGCAGGCGCTCGAGGACGTGCCGCAGGCCCAGCGCGACGCGTGCCTGGCCATGGGCCTCACCCGCTGGGAGGCCACGCTGCACATCCTGATTCCCGAGGCCATGCCCGCCATCGTGACCGGTATCGTGCTTTCGGCCGGCCGCGTCTTTGGCGAGGCCGCAGCGCTGCTCTTCACCTCGGGCATGAGCTCGCCGGTTCGCCTCAACTTCTTGAGCTTTAACCTGTCGAGCCCCACCTGCGCCTGGAATGTGTTCCGTCCCGGTGAGTCGCTTGCCGTGCACATCTACAAGATCTACGGCGAGGGCAGCCCCGAGGCTCAGCAGATCGTCTGGGGTACTGCGGCGCTGCTGATGATCTGCGTGCTGCTGTTTAACGTAATCGCCCGCATCGTGGGCAAGCAACTGGCAAGGAAGATGACGGCCGAATGAGCGAGATGAATGAAACGCCCGCAACCGAGGCGGCCACGTCCGAGACCCAGGACTTTCTGTCGAGCGTGGGGGAGAGCGAGAAGCGCGTTCGCGTGAGCGGCAAGGCCGTGAGCGACGAGGTCGTGCTCTCCACCAAGGACGTCAACGTGTACTATGGCGACCACCATGCGCTGCACAACACGTCGCTCGACTTTCACAAGGGCGAGATCACGGCGCTCATCGGGCCTTCGGGCTGCGGCAAGTCGACCTTTTTGCGCAGCCTCAACCTGATGAATCGCGAGATTCGCGGCTGCCGCGTGGAGGGCGAGATCAACTACCGCGGGCGCAACGTGAACACCAAAACCGAGAACACCTACGAGCTGCGTCGCTCTATTGGCATGGTGTTTCAGCAGCCCAATCCGTTTCGCAAGTCCATTCGCGACAATATTACGTTTGCGCCCAAGCGCCACGGCATTACCGACCGCGACGAGCTCGACCGCATGGTCGAGGAGAGCCTGCGCGGCGCGGCACTGTGGGACGAGGTCAAGGACAAGCTCGATAAGAGTGCCTATGCGCTTTCGGGCGGCCAGCAGCAGCGCCTGTGCATCGCGCGCACGCTGGCGCTCAACCCCGACGTGATCTTGTTCGATGAGCCCTGCTCGGCGCTCGACCCCATCTCGACGCTGGCGATCGAGGACCTTATGTCGTCGATTGTGGCCGACCGCGCCATCGTCATCGTGACGCACAACATGGAGCAGGCGTCGCGCGTGTCCAACCGCACGGCGTTTTTCTACATGGGCGATATGGTCGAGTACGACGAGACCGACGAGATTTTCCAACGGCCCAAGGATCAGCGGCTGAATGATTACCTCACCGGCATGTTCTCCTAGTCCGGGACATGCTTGAGGCCCGCGGCGGCCACGGTCGCCACGGGACTGATTGGAGAGGCGGGTCATCTCTTGCGGGAGATGGCCCGCCTTTTTGCGTTTGCGGGATTGCGCTCGTTGATTGCGCCCGCCCAAAACCACCACAAAGGGGACAGGCACCTTCGTGGTGGTTTGGGGTTGGGCTCGCTGCTATCATGGACAACGTTGAATTTCTACGAAGGAGCAGGGCATATGGCGATTCTTTTGGGATGCGATTCCATCAGCCTAGAGTTTCCCACCAAGCATATTTTCGATAGCGTGACGCTCGGCGTGGGCGAGGGCGACCGTATTGGTATCGTCGGCAAAAACGGCGACGGCAAGTCGACGCTGCTGAGTGTACTCGCCGGCACGCTGGAACCCGATGACGGCCGCGTGACGCACCGCCGCGGCACGACGATCGGATTGCTCGGCCAAAAGGACCAGCTTGTCGACACCGATACCGTGCATCATGCCGTCGTGGGCGACACGCCCGAGTACGAGTGGGCGTCGAGCCCCCGCACGCGCCAGATCCTCGCCGGCCTCATCAGCGATGTGCCCTGGGAGGGCACGGTGGGCGAGCTTTCGGGCGGCCAGCGCCGTCGCGTGGACCTCGCTCGCCTGCTGATTGGCGACTACGACGTTCTTATGCTCGACGAGCCCACCAACCACCTGGACATGCGCACCATCAACTGGCTCGCGCGCCATCTTAAGGCACGCTGGCAGCGCGGCCAGGGCGCCATGCTCGTGGTTACGCACGACCGCTGGTTCTTGGACGAGGTCTGCACCAGCATGTGGGAGGTCCACGACGGCCAGGTCGATCCCTTCGAGGGTGGCTACTCGGCATACATCCTGCAGCGCGTGGAGCGCGACCGCATGGCCGCCGTCACCGAGGAGCGCCGCCGCAATATGGCGCGCAAGGAGCTTGCATGGCTGAGCCGCGGCGCCCAGGCCCGCTCCACCAAGCCCAAGTTTCGCGTGGAGGCAGCCCGCGAGCTCATCGCCGACGTGCCGCCCGTGCGCGACGAGCTGGAGCTCAAGCGCCTGGCCGTAAGCCGCCTGGGCAAGCAGGTTATCGACGTGGTCGACGTGGACGCCGGATACGCGGACGCCGATGGCGTGTCCAAGCAGGTGCTCTCCGACGTGACCTGGCTTATCGGTGCGGGCGACCGCTACGGCCTGTTGGGCGAGAACGGCGCCGGCAAGTCCACGCTGCTCGACGTGATCCAGGGCAAGATCGCGCCTCTGCGCGGCCGCGTGAAGATTGGCCAGACGGTGCGCTTTGGCGTGCTGTCGCAGCAGCTCGAGGAGCTAGAGCCCTTTATGAGCGATACGATCCGTGAGGTGCTCAGCAATTACAAGAAGTACTACGTCATCGACGGCAAGGAGACTTCGCCCGAGAAGCTCTGCGAGCGCCTGGGCTTTACGACGCAGCAGCTCTGGAGTCGCATCGGCGACCTTTCGGGCGGCCAGCGCCGCCGCCTGTCGCTGCTGCTGACGATTCTGGACGAGCCCAACGTGCTTATCCTGGACGAGCCTGGCAACGACCTCGATACCGACATGCTGGCGATTGTCGAGGACCTGCTCGACGGCTGGCCGGGCACGCTGATCCTGGTGACGCACGACCGCTTCCTCATGGAGCGCGTGACCGACCAGCAGTGGGCGCTGCTCGACGGCCACCTGACGCATATGCCCGGCGGCGTCGACCAGTACCTGCGCCTGTGCAACGCTACCGCCGAGGGCGAGCCCGTGGGTGCACCGAGCGCCAAGACCGGTACGTTCGACACCGGTGCCGCGGCAGCTGCGGCCGAAAAGCCTAAGTCGAGCGGTCAGCCCAACGGCCTTTCCAATGCCGAGCGCCAGAAGCTCCGCCGCGAGGTGAGCTCGCTCGAACGCAAGATGGAAACGCAGCGCGCTCGCGTGGAGGAGGCCGAGGCAGCGATGGCCCAGGTCGATCCCACCAACTACACGGCACTCGGCGAGCAGCAGGCAAAGATCGACGAGGCCCATGCCGCCATGGACGAGCTGGAGATGGCGTGGCTCGAGGCGAGCGAAAAGCTCGAGGGCGAGGAGTAGACGAGGATGATCAAAGCCGCGTTTTTCGATATCGACGGCACGCTGCTGAGCTTTAAGACCCACCGGATTCCGGCGTCGGCGCAGCAGGTGCTCGACAGCTTTCACGAGCAGGGGATCGCATGCGTGATTGCAACGGGCCGCCCGACCTACCAGATGCCCGATTGGCTGTTCGACCTGGGCTGGGATGCGTACATTACGCTCTCGGGCCAGCGCTGTTTTGATGCCGAGGGGGTTTACCGCAGCTGTCCGATTGATCCGGACGACGTTGCGGTGATTGTGGACCAGGTGGCAGAGGGGCGCTACGACTCGCTGTGCATGCAGGGCGAGAACTCGTTTGTGAACCGTCTGTCCGAGCGCGTGGTGACGGCCGGCAGCAACGCGGGAATCGTCTATCACGAGGAGCCGTTTGACCACGCCTTTGACGCGCCGGTCTACCAGTTCTGCGCCTTCGTCGACCCCGCCGACGAGCATATCGTAACCGATGCCGTGTCGCATTCGACAACCACGCGCTGGTGCGATCTGTTCTGTGACATTATCCCCGCCAACGGCGGCAAGGACCTGGGCGTGGCGGCGACGCTCGAGCGCCTGGGTATCGACGCGAGCGAGGCGATTGCCTTCGGCGACGGCGAGAACGACCTGTCGATGTTCTCGGCAGTGGGCACGAGCGTGGCCATGGGCAACGCGCAGGAGACCGTGAAAGCCGCCGCGACCTACGTAACGACCGCCGTAGACGACGACGGCATCTACAACGCCGCCAAGCACTTTGGGCTTCTATAGCTGCAGATCCGGCACTTAGGGACGTTCCTTTTTTGCCGGCAGTCGGGGACACTCCTTGCGAGCGTGTCATCGCTCCACTTCTGTGCTGCGAATTTTGTGAAACGCGGTTAACTTTTTAAACAACGTAGTAAGACATGGGCAACTTTTGCGGTAAAGTAAATCAGGTAAAAGTATCCAAAGGCTAACTAGAAGCCATCGCGAAAGGCGGCCCATGGCCCTGCGTGAATCCGGAGAAGACTATCTCGAATCTATTTATGTGCTCTCGGAGCGCCAGGGCGTCGTTCGCTCGATTGACGTTGCCGAATACCTGGGCGTAACCAAGGCAAGCGTCTCCAAGGCCATGGCGACCTTGGAGAGCAACGGCTACGTGGAGATGGGCAAACGCGATGTGCATCTGACGGAACGCGGTCTTGAGGTCGCCCGTCAAATGTGGGAGCGTCACTGCTTTTTTGTTGGACTGTTAGAGGACGCAGGCGTTTCGGCAGAGGTCGCGTCGCAAGAGGGCTGTCACATGGAGCACTGCCTGAGCGAGGAAAGCTTCGAGAAGCTAAGATCGATGCTGAGACGAGACAGCGACCGGGACCAGTAGCCCCATCAACTAAGTCCAACTCAGACAAGGAACCCCGCCAGCAAGCGATGCCCAAGAACCGCCAGCGATGTTACCGCAGGTCCCGGCAGGGATGTCCCCTCCAAAACATTCCGCAGGCAAGTGGCCCCGTTGTCCATAGCTCCATAGGAGCAGGACAACGGGGCCACATTTGCCGAGGACGTTTTGGAGGGGACATCCCTGCCGGGACCGTCCGAGTACAAGCTACAGGTTCTTGACACCCATCGCGCGCATGGCGTTCAGGATGGCGATGATTGCCACGCCCACGTCGCCAAAGACGGCAAGCCACATGTTGGCGACGCCGAGTGCCGCGAGCACCAGGATCAGCAGCTTAACGCCCAGCGCGAAGATGATGTTCTGCCAGACAATCGACATAGTCTTGCGCGCCACGCGGATCGCGCGGGAAATGTTGGACGGTTTGTCATCCATGAGCACCACGTCGGCGGCCTCAATTGCGGCGTCGGATCCCATGGCGCCCATGGCAATGCCCACATCGGCACGGGTGAGCACAGGCGCATCATTGATGCCGTCGCCGACAAAGGCGAGCTTGCCCTTGCCGCTTTCGGCCGCGAGCAGCGCTTCAACACGCTCGACCTTGTCGCCCGGCAGCAGCTGCGCGTGGAACTCGTCGAGGCCGAGCTGCTTGGCCACCGCAGCGGCCACTTCCTCGCGGTCGCCCGTGAGCATAACGGTGCGCTTGACGCCGGCGGCGTGCAGGTCGCGAATCGTTTGCTCCGCATCGGCCTTGACGGTGTCTGCAATCACGATATGGCCGGCGTACACGCCGTTCACGAGCACATGAAGGATCGTGCCGACAACCTCACAGTCCGGTGCTTCGACTCCGGCCGCGGCGAGCATCTTGGCGTTGCCGACGACGACATGCTTGCCGTCGATGGTCGCCGTCACGCCGTGGCCCGCGTCATTAGTGGAATCCGTCACGCGCTTGGGATCGAGCTCGCCCTGGAAGGCGGTGCGTACCGACTGCGCGATGGGGTGGTCGGAGAATGACTCGGCGAGGGCTGCGACTTCAAGCAACGATTGCTCGTTATAGCCAGCCTCGGGGTGCACCGCGACGACCGAGAACGTGCCGTTGGTGAGCGTGCCGGTTTTGTCGAAGACGACGGTGTCCACGTCGGCGAGCGTCTCGAGGTAGTTAGAACCCTTGATGAGAACGCCCAGCTTGGACGCGCCGCCGATGCCGCCAAAGAAGCTCAACGGTACGCTGATCACGAGGGCGCACGGGCAGCTGACGACCAGGAAGGTCAGACCGCGCAGGATCCAATCGGACCAAGCGCCATTCACCAGGCCGCCGCCAAGCGCGAGCACCGCGGCCGCGCCGGTGACGGCGGGCGTGTAGACGCGGGCAAAGCGCGTGATGAAGTTCTCGGTGCGCGCCTTCTTTTCGCTGGCATTCTCCACGAGCTCCAGGACACGCGCGACGGTGGACTCGCCAAAGGGCTTGGTGGTGCGCACGTGGATGAGGCCCGTCATGTTGATGCAACCGCTGATGATATCGTCGCCGGTCTTGGCGGGGCGGGGGACTGACTCGCCCGTGAGCGCCGCGGTGTCGAGCTGGGTTTCGCCCTCGACGATGACGCCGTCGATAGGCACGCGCTCGCCGGGCTTGACCACGATCACGGTGCCGACGGCGATGTCATCGGGAAAGACCTGTTCGAGTGTACCGTCGGCTTGTTCGACGTTAGCGTAGTCGGGCGCGATGTCCATCATGGCACTGATCGACTTGCGGCTCTTGCCCACGGCGTATGCCTGGAACAACTCGCCGACCTGGTAAAACAGCATGACAGCGGCGCCTTCGGCCATGTGCGGGTCGGTATCGGGGAAGAGCACCATGGCAAACGCGCCGATGGTTGCGACTGCCATAAGGAAGCTCTCGTCGAAGGCCTTGCCGCGGCGGATATTATTGAATGCCTTTTGCAGTACGTCGTAGCCGGCAATCAAAAACGGCACGAGGAACAGCACAAAGCTGGCGTAGATGTTGCCCGGGGTGCCGAATGCGGCGGTGAGGGTGCCGAGCTCATCGAGGGCGTACACCACGGCAAAAATGCCCAGTGCTACCAGGATGCGGTTGCGCTTATGCTCGAGTGACTCTTTTTTCTTGCGCTTCTTCTTTTTCTTTTTGGGGTCGGCGGTGGCCATGACTCGTATCCTCCCATTTGAGTGTATGAACACTCGCTCATATAATTTCGCGAGCAAAGGCCGCGGCAAGCGCGGCCTTGCAGGTTGGCGTAAGCCTGGGCTAGAGAATGATCTCGCAGTCCGGTTCGGCGTCGGCCGTAAACTCTACAACGCGGTTGAGCACCTCGTCGAACTCGGCGTCATCGGCCTCGAGCGTCAACTTCTGAGTCATAAAGTTGACGGACACGGATTTGACGCCCTCGAGCTTGGCCAGCTCGTCCTGAAGCTCGCGCGCGCAGTTGGCGCAGTCGATCTCGTCGAGTTTAAACTGCTTTTTCATGGTGGGTTCCTTTCCCTGTTTTGCGGCTTGGGTGCAGGCCGCGCTGGTACCGTGGTTGGTTGCTATTCGCAGATATGGCTCATGCCCTGGTTGAGCATGGTGTAGACGTGATCGTCGGCAAGTGAGTAGAGGATGTTGCGGCCGTCGCGGCGGAACTTGACCAAGTGCGACTGCTTAAGCGTGCGCAGCTGGTGCGATACTGCCGACTGCGAGGTTGCGGTCGCCTCGGCGATGTCGGCCACGCAGAGCTCGCGTCCCATGAGGGCATAGAGAATCTTGATGCGCGTGGTGTCGCTGAAGACCTTGAACAGGTCGGCGAGGTCGTAGAGAAGTTCCTCGTCGGGAAGGTCCTCGGGCGAGCAGGTAGTGGGGATCGAGGGTTCGGTGGCCTCGATGTCGGGCTTCGTTTCATCAACGCGGATGCTCATTGCAATATCCTTTCATATGAACATGCGCTCATATAACTTGCTTCCGATTATATGAGCGCATGTTCATATGTCAATGTTATTTGTGGCGTTATTTGATAATTGCTTGCCGCCGAAGTGGGATTTTTCTAGTTGCGCATGGCTCGGTTCATCGTCCATCTGCAAAAATGGAGTTGCGCGGTCGATGGGCTATTCTCGGATTCCCCGAAAGTGCGCATTTGGTTGATATTGATTCAAATAACTGTTTAATAATGCAATAAATTGCTTAATCAATATATTTAAGCGTGCTGTTTCAGTATTTGGAGAGCCGGATTGAGCCATTTGAGGATGACTCGCGTGCTGCCGTGACCGCGCAACTCGAAAATTGCAGTCGGGCAAATGCGGAAACAGGTTTTAGAACAGCAGGCCCTCGATCAAATCGACAATCATGTCGTCTTCAGTGCGCGGGCCGACAGATTTCGCGTGCGGGCTAGCATCGTCAACCAGGTTCATCTCCTCAGCTAGTTCGTCAACATGCTGCATGTCATCGGGTTCGGGGGCCTCGTTGATGCTCGGGTCGTCAACCTGCGGATACTGGCTCGCAATTTCTTGCTCTGTTGCCTGCGCCTCTCTGCGCTCTCCGAGGATTCGGCGACCATATTCGAAGTACCGCCGCAAGACAAATTGGCGAAGATCCTCCTGGAGGGCTGGGAAGTCATCCGGGAGACGCCCGGGGCAGATCTTCTCGCGAATGCGAATCGCTTCCATAACCCGTCTAAAGGCGGACTGTTTGAAAAATGAATGGCGACTGATAGTGATAACGGCATACCCCATGTTTCGAAGCGTGTTTCGACGCTCCTCATCAATCGCCTGCTGCTCGGGCTCATCATGGAAAAATCCGTTGTACTCGATGTCGGTCATTGATTTTTCGAGCAGCGCGTCGAAGTAGAATACGGTGCGCCTCGTAAGGGCAGAGTACCTTTTGGGAACTGGGACCGGAAAGTCGGTTTTGATGGCGCGAATACCAAAGCCGCCCACGGATTTGGGCATTGTGAGCATCATGACGAAAGCCGTTTCGAGCGGAGAGCGGCAGCCGTCGCGCACATATCCAAGCGCCTTGATTGCATTGTTTGAGCCGCGATAGCCCGATGCCTGGGAAAAGAAGTTCCTGAGCGCTTCGGTATTGGTTAGGGCGGGGCGCTCACGATATCCTGTTTCGTTGGATGCGTCGAGTGCGTAGGAGCCACAGATTTCAAAGTAGTATTCAACAAGTTCCCGAAGGCTGAGATCGTTTGCGGCTTGCAGGGCGCATAGTTTGATGTCAACGATATAGACGCCCGCCGCGAGCTCAAGGTAACTTTCTGAGTCGAAGGTATAGCGTGTACGATGGCAAACGCATCTATCGCAATGCCTTCGGGCGTTATTTGAGTACGTCAGGACGTGGATGGTTTTGGATTCGATGCCTTTTCCGTTTAGCCACGATTGGGCCGTCTGCAGGTCGGGCTCGGTTGGGATGGATGCCCTGATCTTTTCCATGGGTATGTGATCGGTCGTGAATAGCGCGACCGACTCGGCTGCTTGGTATACGGCCCGTGCCGTGGCATGTGACAGAACGATTCCCATATGCGCATCATGACATAGCTTGTGCTCTGCACGCTGAGGGCATCGGGCAACGGTGCCGAAACGCGGCGCATCTTCTGTGAGCGGTAGTTTTCACCCGATGCGCGGTTGAACGGTCGGCGCCAATGGAGAGTTTTCTGTCACTTGGCCTCATTTGGGCGAATTCCTGTAGATGTCATCTGCATTTTTCGAGTTAGGCGGTTTTGACTCATGTAAAAAAGTCGATGGAGCTGCGTCTGTCGTGCAATTTTTGACCGGAACCAGGTGTTAGGGCGCCAGACCAGTCGGTTTCAGAATGGGTTTTGGCTCCGTAACGGCGAAAAAGGCTTCGGCGGGGAGCTGAGTAAACCGCGCAACTCAAAAAATGTAGATGGGCGTATTTCAAAATGAGTGGCAGGCAGCGTTCTTTGCAGCGAGAATGCAAGACGGGGCGCGGTCGAAAGGCCGTGCTCCGCCTTCTGCTCGTTCGTCTGGTTTGCTGCTATTTGCGCTGTGCCGTTATGAGTGTTATCGCGAGCGACTTCACTACTTCGCAAACAGGTTCTTGAGGTTGAACTCGGCCTGGACGGTACGGAGCATGAGGTCGGTGTCGTCGAGGCCCAGGTGCTGCTCGTTGGCGTCGGCGGCGAGGGTGCCACGGCGGCGCGCCCAGTTCTCGAGCGCAGCGGGCGCGGACTCGCGGGGGAGCGAGCGCACATCGGCGTCCAGGCTGCGGCAGATCTGGCGCGAGTCGATGACGATGATCTTGCCTGCGCGGCGTGCCTCGGCGTAACCGTCCAGATGAATTTTGAACCAGCTGTCCTCGAAGGCAGCATTGTGTGCCATGTACGGGTACTTCTTCATGAGCTTGAGCAGCTGCTTCTGCAGCTCCTTGTTCTCGCGGAACGGCTTTTTGCCGTCGATGTCGTCCCAGGTGATGTGATGGATGTTCGATAGCGGCACATCCTCGCCGCGGTAGATGTCGGGCAGGCCGCAGTAGTGTGCTTCGGCGTCATGCGGCACGGCGTCGCTGGTGAGATCCATGATCTCCCAGCCCACGTTGATGATGTAGCCACGCTCGGGCGCGCGACCGGTGGTCTCGATGTCGATGCCCAACACCGTGCCTTGGATGGGCTTGCGGGCATAGGCCACGCCGAGTGCATCGCGGTCACCGCGGATCTCGCGCATGACCGATGCGGCGGTACGCTTTTGCATCTTACCGATGGCCGCGCAGGTGTCGGCGTCGGACAGGCCGCGCGAGAGCGTCGCGGGCGTCACGTTGCGCAGGCGCGCCTCGCCAATCTGGTCGCACAGGTCGCGGTTGCGGTCGGCCAGGTCGCGCACGGTGGCAAAGTCGAAGCCGGGGTCGCCCTCGGCGGTAAAGTACTCGGTCTCGAGCACCTTGAGGGCCTCCTCGCCCTTCTGGCGCTCGGACTCCATGGCGCCGTGATCGCCGTAGATAAACATGGGGATAAACGGCTGACGCTCGTATTCGAGTGCTTGCGATACGTTCATATACTGCTCCTTGGACGGGCCGCGTCGCGCGGCTCGGGGTTACTGAGTTGTGGCGAGATGATAGTTTACCATGGGCAACTATTGGCACCGCGCCCGGGACAACTACAATACCCTAGTCGACCGCTAGGACTTTTACAATGTTGCCGAAAGACACGAAAGGTTCCATCCGTCATGGATTTACTGATTGATATTCTGCTTGACGCCGGCAAGGACACGCTGTCCCTGGTGCCGTTTTTGTTGGTGACGTATCTGGCCCTCGAGACCCTGGAACACGTCGCGGGCGACCGCGTTAACGGCGCCATCAAGCGCGCTGGTGCCGCGGGTCCGGTGGTTGGCTCGTTGTTGGGCATGGTGCCGCAGTGCGGCTTTTCGGCAATGGCGGCCACGCTGTACGCCGGCCGCGTCGTGACGCTGGGCACGCTGGTTGCGGTTTTCCTCTCGACCTCAGACGAAATGCTGCCGCTGCTGCTTGCCGAGCAGGTTTCCGTGCAGACCATGGCGTTGCTTCTGGCTTCGAAGGCACTGATCGCGCTGGTTACGGGCTTTATCGTGGACGCCGCCATTCGCGGCCTGCGTCGTAACGCTCGCGCGCATGCGGCGATTCGCCGTACCGTGCTGGGAATCGCGGCCAACCCGGCCCACGTGAACTGCGCGCACGATGACCACAGCGGTGGCGACATCATTGACGAGGTGGCCGAGGCGGGCGTGAGCGCCGATCACATCCACGAGCTGTGCGAGCGCGACCATTGCGGCTGCGACGATGACGAGGGCGAACCCGACCACGGACACGGCCACGATCACGGTCATGAAGGCGAGCATGAACACCACCACGGCCACGGTCACTCCCACTCACACGAAGGCGCGCCCGTCGTGTCGATCATCCGCAGCGCAATCTCGCACACCGTGCAGGTTTCGGTATTCATTTTCCTGGTGACGCTGATTCTGGTCGCCGTGTTCGAGACCTTTGGTGAGTCGGCAATCGAGCAGTTCCTGCGCGGCAATGAGACGATCGCCGTCCTGGGCTCGGCGCTTGTCGGTCTGATCCCCAACTGCTCTGCCAGCGTCGTTATTACGCAGTTGTACCTCGAAGGTGCGCTGCAGCTGGCGCCGATGCTCGCCGGCACGCTCATCTCTGCCGGCGTGGGCTACCTGGTGCTGTTCCGCACCAACCGTAGCGCCCGCGAAAACGCCCTGTTCCTGGTCATGATGTATGTCATCGGTGCCGGCTGGGGACTCATCTTATCCGCCTGTGGCCTCTAAGTAGATTTTTGGGACATGACTTAAAATCTACCCTTATGACCAGGGCATTTCTCACAGTCAAAAACAAAAAGGTAGATTTTTAGGCATGTCCCAAAAATCTACCTTGGTTAGTGTAGTAGCTCGGCAAGGTTGCGCTTAAAGCGGGATCGGTCCTCGCTGGTGAAGGCTGCCGGTCCGCGGGTGCGACCGCCGGCGCGGCGCACCTTCTTTTCCTCGTGACGGATAAACAGCTGCATGTCGATAGTTGCCTTGTCGTAGACGCGCCCGCGCACGCCGATGGCGGCGGCATCGCGTCCGAGCACCATGCTCGCTAGGCCTATGTCCTGCGTCACGACCACGTCGCCAGCCTTCAGGCGCTCGACAATGGCAAAGTCGGCGCTATCGGCTCCCACACTCACATCGAGTGTCGTGACCCAAAAGCCCCGACGCGCATGCTCGGGGTCGCGCGGATCGTCGCGGCGAATGTGGCGTTCCAGGTTCTGCGTGCTGTTGCCGGCGATAACGACGGCGACGCCCGCCCTCCGCGCGCAGTCAATCGACTCGCGCGTGACCGGGCAGGCGTCGGCATCAATAAAAAGCGTCTTTGGCATCTAGCGCACCAGTTTGCCAAACTGAATGGCGCGAACAATGAGCGTCACGCCAAACACCAGCAGCGCGGCACCGCTAAAGATGACGAGCATCTTGGCCGACCACAGCGGATAGATAAACACGAACATGCTCGCGATGATGGAGAGTGCGCCGCTCAGGATGGCGAGGGCGCGGTTGGCGGAAAGCTCGGATTCCAGAATCGACATGACGCCCTCGACGATCCAGCCAAAGCCGGCGACGACCACCACGAGTGTGGTGAGCGTCGCGGTCGAGAAGGCCTGGTTGCGCAGAATCACCACGCCGCCCAGAATGATGAGCAGGTTGGAGATGATGCTCGTAACGCGCCAGCCGGTGGGCAGCAGCGGCTCGAAAACAGCGGTAAACAGCCTGATCGCGGCCGTGATCACAAAGTAGATGCCCAAGACGGTCGTTAGGAAGACGAGGGACTTGGCGGGCGCAAACAGCAGTGCGATGCCGGCGACGAGCGCCAAGACGCCCGTGATGGCGTAAATCCAGCGCACGGCCTTGACGGCCTTGCCTGCCATGCTTTTCTCGTCAAATCCAAACGCGCTCGATTGCTTGTCATCGTTCTTAAAGATGCCCATGATGTCTCCTTTCCGTGCGGCGTAAGCCGTAGCTCTTGCAACCAGTATCGCCCAAGGGCGCCGTCGCGTGGGGCGGAAAGGGCGAATGGGAGCCACACCTTCCCGAATTGTTATCTTTGTTCCCGTTTGGATGTGGGATATTCAACAGGTGTAGAACATTGCAGCTCTGTTCGTTATTGCCTACGTTTTAGGTTAGATTTTCTAAAGGACAATTGGCTTGTATTGGGGGGTCCTATGAACGAAGCAGTTCCCGCGGTGCCGGCGAGCGCCGAGTCGATGGCAAAACAGGGTTGCGAAAAGCTTGGCCTGGACACGTTTGACGCGCTGGTTCGCCGCGCCCGCACGTGCCGTCGATTTGACGAGTCCATGCGCGTGCCGCGCGAGTTTTTGCTCGAGCTGGCGGAGCTTGCGCATCTGGCTCCCTGTGGCGCCAACGCTCAGCGCCTGCGCTTTCATGTGGTGAGCGGTGCCGAGGACTGCGCTCGCGTGTTTGACGAGCTCGCGTGGGCCGGTGCGCTTAAGGATTGGCCGGGTCCTGCCGAGGGCGAGCGTCCGACCGGCTACATCGCGATTCTTGCCGAGCGCGCTGTTCCAGGTAAGCCCGCCGCGCCCATCACCGAGGTCGACACCGGCATTGCCGCCCAGACGATGATGCTCGCCGCTCGCAGCGCCACGCCCGAGGTGGCGGCATGCATGTTCAAGGCCTTTACGCCCCACGCGATTGCTGCCATGGGGCTCGATAACGACAAATACGAGCTCAAGCTGATCATGGCTTTTGGCGTGCCAGCCGAGACACAGGTGGTCGACGCGGTCGACTCCAACCCGGATGGCTCTATCAATTACTGGCGCGATGAGGCGCAGGTGCATCACGTGCCCAAGCGTCCGCTTGCCGACGTGCTGCTGTAGTTGCGCGTCGTTGAGGCGCGATCCGGCGGCAAAACCACCACAAAGGTGCCCGTTCCCTTCGTGGTGATGCGAGGGGAGGACGTGTGGCCGATCTTTACTTGGTGCGGCATGGACAGACCGAGCTCAATGTGAAGAACATTTTGCAGGGCTGGCACGATTCGCCACTTACGGCGCGCGGGCGTGAGCAAGCGCTGGCGAGGCGTGCGGCGTTCGAGGACCGCGGCGTGACCTTTGACCATGTGTATTCGTCTCCGTTGGGGCGGGCGCGGTGTACGGCCGAGCTTATCGTTGGAGAGGGTCGTTCCATAGAGCTGGTCGATGAACTGCGCGAGTGGCATTTGGGTTCGTTGGAGGGCACATCAAACCGCGAGATGCCGGCGCAACCCTGGGGCGATTATCCGGTTGCCTTTGGTGGCGAGTCGGAAAGTGAGCTTCGCGCACGTATGGTCACGGCACTGTCCCACATCATGGCTCGGCCTCGGCACGACTGCGTGCTGGCAGTCTCCCACGGCTCTGCCTGCCAGGAGTTTCTTAGATGCGTGACCGGCGGGGGAGAGCAGCCCGACAACGGTGCCGTGCTTCATTTTGGCTATTGCGACGGGGCGTTTTCGCTCTTGGGTTGGTAACAAACGAAAGGACCCCCTATGAATAAAGACCTGTATCTGATCCGTCATGGACAGACGATATTTAACCTCAAGCGCATTATTCAGGGCTGGAGCGACTCGCCGCTTACGCAGCTGGGATGCGACCAGGCGGCACGTGCCGGCATGTTCTTGCGTACGCGCGGCATTGAGCCCGATCACGCCTACACCTCCACACTTCATCGCACCGAGCAGACTATCGCCAACTTGTGGCCTGGCTTGGTGTATGAGCGCCTTGATGGCCTGCGCGAGTGGTTCTTTGGCGACTTTGAGGCCGAGCGCGTGATGCTTATGCCCGAGCGCCCGTGGCGCGACTTCTATTGCCAGTTTGGCGGCGAGGGCCAGATGCAGGTGCGCGAGCGCATGGTGGCGACGCTGACCGAGCTTATGCAGCGTCCGGACCATACGTGCGTGCTCGCGGTAAGCCATGGCTCGGCTATCAAGGAGTTTATGGATCACGTGAAGGGCGCGGCGGCAGACGAGCGCGACCGTGTGCCGGGCAACTGCTCGGTGCTGCATTTTGCGTTTGATGATGCGACGGATACGTTTGAACTGGTTGAGATCTTTACGCAGGAAGACTACGCGCGCGAACTGGGGCTTGAGCCGCTCGTGGCGGCAGCAGGCCCGCGGCGGGGGTAGCGTTAGAACCGCGCGATTTGGTGAGTGAGCAGGCCCGTTGGAACCTGCGGCGCGCCGCCGCTGACCTGCGCGGTGGGGAACAGCACGGCTACAGCAAAGTTGAACGGCTCTTTGCCGGAGTGGGCGCCGGCGGCGCGGGCCTCGTCGGCCAGGAGCTGTGCCGCCCCTGCCAGCGCGGCGGCGTAGGTGGGGTCGTCGGCCAGTGTCGGATCTGGTGCTTGGTCGAGCATAGCGCGGATGGCCCCGACGGCGTCCTCGCGCTTGACCTCCCACACGCGATGCGTAATGCCCGCGGGGTCGGTGACGGCGTAGAGTGATGCGCCCTCTTTGGCGGCGCCCAGGATGATATCCATGACGGACGAGGCTTCGTAGGCGAGCGTCACAGGGCGCGGCTGCACCTTGAGCTCGGTTATCGCGTGTGCAGCGGCGAGTGCGTCGACGTTCTCGGCAGCAGCCTCGTCGCTGCCCGTCAGCACGTTAATCGGGCAAATCGCCACGACACCCGTCGCGCGCCCCGGCTCTCCTGAGCATTCGTACACGTAATACGCCGCGCCTGGATCCTTGAGCATCAGGCCGTCGGCGATGGCACCGCGCAGGGCGTCGTTGCCGCTCAGGATACCGCCCATCGCAGGCAACGCTTCGAGCACGCGGTCCTGAGCCGGTCGGATGCAGGGAAACGGAAGAGCTTTCATGGACGGTCCTAACGCGTGAGTCGGTTTGTTCGCGGCTTATTATGCCCCAACTTGGCCGTTTGCGTCCCAGAGCGTGTTGTCAGCGAGCGCGATGAGCACGTTTTGGCAGCGAACGATATCGGTGTGGGGCACATATTCGTTGGGCTTGTGCGCGAGCGCGAGCGACCCGGGGCCGTAGCTCATACAGTTGCGGTTGCCCGTCTTGCCCGCGATGACGGCGGTGTCGGTGTAGCCGGTAAAGAAGCCGACGGTCGTGTCCGTGTCCGTCACGTCATCGGCGGTACGCTTGAGCGCCGCCAGAAGGGGAGAGCTTGGATCGCGCTCTATGGCGGGGCGGTCGCCCGTCACGGTATAGCTGCCATGGCAGCCGGGGACCGCGGCCTCGGCGCCGGCGATGGCCTGCTCTACCATGCGCGTCGCGGACGCCGTATCGGTCGGCGGCGTCAGGCGCATATCGACCCAGACCTTGGCATGGTCGGGCACGACATAGGGGCGGTAGCCGCCCTCGATCTGTCCAAACGTGATGGTCGATGGCCCCAGCTCATCGTGTACGGGCAGCGCCATGAACGCGCGGCGTAACGCGCAGACGACCTCGGCCATGGCGGCGACGGCATCCGCGCCCTTCCAGGGCTGGCTCGCATGCGCCGTCACGCCAGCCATTTCAATCTCGAACCACGTGCGCCCCTTGTGCGCCACCTGAATCTGTTCGTCGGTGGGTTCGGTATCCAGCACCCATTCGCGCGAACCGACCCAGCCGGCATCAATGGCCGCCTCGGAGCCGCGCATAAAGTCTTCCTCGTCGACCGAGCAGATGAGCGAAAAGCCGCGGCGGGGCAGCACGCCATCCGCCGCCACGCGCTCGAGCGTATGGACCAGCGCGGCAATGGCGCAGGCCAGGCCACCCTTCATATCGCAGGCACCGCGGCCATAGAGTTTATCGTCACGCACGACCGCCCCAAGCGGTGCGATGTCTGCGTCCCAGCCATCGCCCAAGGTGACGGTATCCATGTGGCAGATGTAGACGAGTCGCGCCTCGTCGCTTTGGCCCGGCACGGTGACTATAAGGTTGCGGCGCCCGGGGAGCAGCTCGAGCTCCTCAATCTGCACGGCATCGAGTGTCGGGTGGTTCAACCGTGCCAGCCGTTCCTCAACCAGCGCTTTGATATACCGCTCAATTTCATCTTCATACGCGCCCGGGTCTGAGCTGTCGATCCGCACAAGCTCCTGCGCAAGCCGCCAGGCAAAGTCCTTGTCAACCATATGCAACCTCACAATCAGTCTGCTTTTCAAACCGATTGTAAGCCTCCCGAGAGATCCGCGGCGTGCGCGCAGCAGTATTTACCGTTCGCAGGCCGAGCCAGCGCGTTTGCCGTCCGAGCGGGTTCACAAACGACGCAGTGGGTACGTAGCCTCTATGGACGACATGCTGTGCGACATATCTGCCTTTCGGTATCACCGGATACCTCCACAGGTCTTGGCGATAATGCCGGACCTGCCCGATTCTGCGGACGATCCGCGCAGGGAGCGCCTTTGCGAGCATCCACTCGTCACGCATTTCCTGCGCACCCCGTTACACGTTTTGGCGCAAGGCGGCTGTGGACGAAAGGGTAGTCGCATTGTCAGGCATGTCTGGAACGGGGAGAGGCCGTTTGGCTCCGTGCAGCAGACGGAGTTTGGCCTCGATGTTGCGTCCCCACTCTTTGCCCTGTTGACCCTGGCTTCCTCGGTTTCAAACGAGCGTCTAATCATGTGCATGTATGAGATGTGCGGCACCTTTGCCGTGTGCAAGATTGCGCCCCAGGTAAAGTCGGCACTTGTGCAGGCGTATGGGAGCCAGTGGGGTGACGCGCGGTTGGGCTGGGAAAACGTAAAGGATGTCTCGGGGAGTCCAACGGACTTGTGGAAACGACCGCCCTTGATCGAGCTCTCTGAGCTTGCAGAGTACGTCGATAAGATCCGGGGGCTCCGCGGCGCTAAATCGTTCATACGAGCCGCGAAATGCATTACGGGGGTGGTGGCATCGCCGCTCGAGGTCCAGGCATCGATGCTGTTTGGCCTTACGAGGTTGCGCGGCGGCGAAGGGCTGCGCCTTACCAATAACGTTGAGATTCGTATGACGCGCAGTGCCCGCCTGATTTCGGGGCTTGATAGGCGCTATGCCGATATTTTGCTGGCAAATAAGGACGGTAGTCGAGAGTGTCTGGTTGAATGCCAAGGTAAAGCCATTCATGGATCCATAGAATCCAAGATTTCGGACTCCGACCGAACGACGGCGCTGCAAGCGATGGGATATCCCGTCGCTTTGATGACCTATGGTCAGCTGGCCGACTCCGATGCCTTCCGCGTGGTGATGGAGCTCATCATGTCCTATCTCGATGTGCCGCTGAAAGACAAGACACCGCGGCAGCAGGAGCTCGAACGGCGGCTTCGTGAGGAGATTTTCATCGATTGGGCGGGAATGTAGTCGTGCAGGTGGAAAACGGTCGCGTGAACTAGAGTTTTGGTCGCGAAAAAGGCTTCAGTTTCGCCTTGGAAGGCTTTAAAAATGCTATCCAAAACAAGTTGTTTCGGAAAATCGACAGTCAGCTTGAATGCGGTATATAGAGATCGATTTTTACCTACTAAAACCCCTGATGAAACTGTTTATCAATTCGGGTGTGCTTAGCGACTTGGGTTCCACTGTCGATTATCCGAAAAAACTTGTTTTGGGTAGCATTTTAAAGCCGCCCGTAAGCAACGAAATCGGCCCCCGTTTTGTGAAAACGGGGGCCGAATGGGCTTTATGGCCCGACTGGCGGGCTTGGTGTCGGCGCTACTTAATCACGCGTACGCGATACATCGACGGAATCTGCTTGAGCGCCTCGATGGTGCTGCTGTCCAGGTGCTCGTCGGTGTCGAACATCGTGTAGGCGTTCTCGCCGGCGGACTCGTTGGTCATGCGCTGCACGTTGGCGTTGTCCTTGGCAAGGATTGCTGTGATCTGGCCGATCATGTTGGGCACGTTGGCGTGCAGGCAGGCGATGCGGCTTGCGGCGCGCGCCTTGCCCATGCTGCAGGCGGGGTAGTTGACGCTGTGCGCGATGTTGCCGTTCTCCAGGTAATCCTTGAGCTCGCTGATGGCCATATCGGCGCAGTTGGCCTCGGCCTCGCCGGTGCCGGCGCCCGAGTGCGTGGTGATAAACGTGTTGGGCATCTTGACGGTCTTGGGCGTGGCAAAGTCGCAGCTAAACCAGCTCAACTTGCCCTCGCGCAGGGCGGCGTCGACGGCGTCCTCATCGATGATGGTCTCGCGCGCGTAGTTGATCAGCACGGCGTTGGGCGCCAGCAGGTCGATTTGCTCAGTGCTGATCATGCCGATGGTGTCGGCCTTGCTGGGTACGTGCACGGTGAGGTAGTCGCAGCCGCGGCACAGATCCTCGAGCGTGCCCACGCGCTGCACCTCGCGGCTCAGCACCCACGCATGCTCGACGGAAATAAACGGATCGTAGCCGTAGACGTCCATGCCCAGATCGACACAGGCGTTGGCGACCTTGGAGCCCACGTTGCCCAGGCCGATGACGCCGATGCGCTTGCCCTTGAGCTCGCGGCCCACAAAGGCCTTCTTGGCCTTCTCGGCGTCGACCTGAATCTCGGGGTCGTCGGCGTTGTCGCGGACCCAGTTCATCGACTGCACCACGCCGCGGCTCGAAAGCACCAGCATGCCCAGGACGAGCTCCTTGACGGCGTTGCTGTTGGCACCGGGGGAGTTAAAGACGACGACGCCCTTCTTGGCGTACTCCTCGACGGGGATGTTGTTGACGCCGGCGCCGCAGCGGGCGATGGCGCGGATGCCCTCGGGCAGCTCGTAGCCGTGCAGGTCGGTCGAGCGCATCAGGATGGCATCGGCCTCTTCGGCGGTGTCCACAAACTCGTAGCCCTCGCCAAACTCGACTTTGCCGTCCTTGGTGATGTCGTCGATGGTCTTGATCTTACGCATGGAAAAACTCCTTAGCAGGTTTTAGATGTAAACAGGTGGTCTGAGGTGGCTGGTCGGCCCGCGCACTGCGGGCTAGTTAGATCGCGGACTCAAACTCTGCTGCGCTTCGAAGTCCTTCATGTACGTTGCCAGCGCCTGTACGTCCTCCATGGTGACGGCGTTGTACACGCTGGCGCGCATGCCGCCGACGAGGCGATGACCCTTGACGTTTTGAATCTGGTGCTCGGCCGCGCCTGCGACAAAGGCGGCGTCGAGCTCGGCGTCGCCGGTACGGAAGGTGACGTTGGCGATGGAGCGACTGTCTGTCTGCGCGGTGCCATGGAACAGCTCGCTGTGCTCGAGCAGGTCGTAGAGCAGGTTGGCCTTGGCCCAGTTGCGCTCGGCCATGGCGGCAAGTCCGCCGGTTTGCTCAACCCAGCGGAACACCTTGCCGCATACGTAGATGCCAAAGGTGTTGGGCGTGTTAAGCATGGAGCCCTTGGCGGCCTGGGTCTTAAGGTCCATGTACTGCGGCGTCTGCGCAAAGGCGGGGCCGTCGGCGATTAGGTCGTCGCGCACGATAACCACGGTCACGCCTGCGGCGCCGGCGTTTTTCTGAGCGCCGGCGTAGATGAGTCCGTAGCGCTCGACGTCGAGCGGCTGCGACAAAAAGCAGCTCGAGACATCGGCGACCAGCGGCACGTCGCCGCAATCGGGCAGCTCGTGGAACATGGTGCCAAAGATGGTGTTGTTCTGGCAGATGTAAACGTAGTCGAGCCCGTCGCCCGCGGCCTCGGCGGCAATGCGCGCGTTGACGTCCGCCATGGTGGGAATGCGGTCGAAATTGGTGTCCTCGGAGCTCGCGAGCAGCACAGCCTCACCGTACTTGGCGGCCTCCTTGTACGCCTTGTTGGCGAAGTTGCCGGTCACGACGTAGCCGGCGCGGCCGCGGCGCATGAGGTTCATCGGGATGCCCGCAAACTGCAGCGTGGCGCCGCCCTGCAAAAATAGGACGTGGTAGTTGTCCGGGATGCCCATCAGGCAGCGCAGGGTTGCCTCGGCGTCGTCGATGATCTGCTGGTACATGCTAGATCGATGGCTCATCTCGAGCACGGACATGCCGCAACCGCGGTAGTCCATCATCTCGTCGGCGATCTCGGCGAGCACGCTGGTGGGCAGCGCGGCAGGGCCAGCTGAGAAGTTGTGCACACGTGCCATCTTCTAGGTCCCCCTCATAGTCGTTTGAACGTTCGGGATACTTTAGCACAGTGGAGCGCCAGGCGCGACCGCATCACCGTAAAACCCGAGCGTGCCGCTATGATTTACAGGATGGTTACATGGGGAAGGGTTAAATAACTCTATGCTGATTGTATTTGCCAGCCATTGGGCCTAAAACGTACGAACGGCACCTCAAGTTTTGGCTGGGGGCTGTCGGGCACTTTGTCTGCCCAGGTGGGGCAGCCGCGCGTTTATCTGGCAAGTGTGATTTGGGGCGACCTCGTCAAAGCTTCTGAGCTGCGAAAATGACCGTTAACCGGATTTAATTTTGTTGCTCAACATTTGACACTCTGGGCGTGGTAACTTTTTTACCAACAGGTATGATTATTGTCATGTGCGCCGCGCCTGCCTGCCGGGTTGCGGCGCACTTGTGACAGCCTTTGACACCCTTGGAGCGTGTACTGTGGATGTAACCACAAAAAGCGTTCGGGGGGGGGGTGCTCACCCGCGAGCAATTCCTCCCGCATGAGATGCGCATCGTCGCTGCCCTTCGTATGCAGGGCGCAAGCGACGAGCAGGTCATTGTACGCGTAAAGAGCGAGAACCTCTTTCAATATCCCACGGAGCGCATGGTCGCCAACCGCGCAACCGTGTGCCTTCGCCGCCTTGACGCCATGGTGCCCACGGACGCCGTATGCGCCGCGCGCGGCATCGACCCCAAAACCGCCGTCGAGGCTGCGTTATCCCTAACCGGCCTCATGGCATCCGGCGCTCCCACGCAGGCGGACCAGGCCATCTTCTACAGCATGATCTGCCGCTACGATATCGTGCGCGAGCTCGTGCTCGTCGAGGTAGGGGAGCGCCTACAAAACTTCGATTATGCCTTTACGGCGGTTGACCTCAACGCCTTTATGACACGCTTTGCCACGGAGTATCCGGACGCGGCCCGCTGGACTGAGGCCACGGTCAAGCGCAT
Source organism: uncultured Collinsella sp. (assembly GCA_937995345.1). Taxonomy (GTDB): domain Bacteria; phylum Actinomycetota; class Coriobacteriia; order Coriobacteriales; family Coriobacteriaceae; genus Collinsella. The sequence goes on from CALKKS010000007.1 coordinate 271,981, forward strand.
TAAGGGCTCGCTCCGCCAGACGCTCCGCCATGCCGGCCTTATCGGCGAGGGCCAGGGCCCGGAGTCCGAGCGCCTGTCACCACTCTTCCTCGATTCCGATGTCGAGCGAGCCTTGGTTCTGCTGGGCGAGCAGTCGCTTATCGCGGCCCTTACCGGCAGGGTGGTGATGTAGCGTGACTCCCGTCAACAACGCCGCCGAACCTGCTATCACCCCGGCGACCGATCTCACCACCAATATCGGCATCCATTCCCGTAAGAGCGTCGTGGCGGCGCATGTCCGCTCCGAGCACGCCCGTCAGGAATTTGAGCGACGCGCGCAGCTTCTGCGCGAGTGCCTGTGCAGCGAGGACTTTTTGGCCAACAAGGGCATAGGCAATGAGATCGGCTTCCACACCTTTTGCTATGACCCCGCGCTGGAGTTTGAAGCGCGTGCATTATTTGACGCCCTTTCACGCGATGCCGAAGCCGACAAGCTTCCGTGCACGCTCAAGGTCGTGAACCTCTACGACGCCGTGCTGGCAATTCTCGAAAAGCGCCGTGTCCTTAAGGCCATCCCACGCCAAGAGGAGCGCCGCGGTACCCAGCGCGTGCTCGAGGACGTGGCCAAGTTCGCCTCGCCCGAGAAAGTTGCCGCGTACATCCTTGAGCAGACCGAGCCGTTCGCGCCCGGAGACGTCATTCTCCTCACCGGCGCGGGCGAGGTTTTCCCGTTCTTTCGCATGCACACGCTTCTCCACTGCATGCTTGCGGATTTTGATGAGGTGCCTGTGGTCGCCGCCTATCCGGGCAGTTTCAACGGCTCTTCTTTCCAGCTCTTTAACCGTCTGCCGGCCGACAACTACTACCGCGCCATCGATATCTCGTAAGCACGGCTCCCCGCAGGCAAGTCCCTGCCGCCGGTAACAACCCTTTGCCATAACGTTCCCAAACCCAAAGGAGCACCCATGGACAACACGATCATTCGCGACCTCTTTGCAAAAGACATCAACCGCTCCATCAACGGCGTGGTCAAGGTCCAGGATTCAAAAGGTGGGTCCATCCGCCAAGAGCTTGACGAGTACGTGGTGACGCGCGAGTTGCAGAGGCACTTTGCAACGTTCTTCAAGGCCTACGGCGATGCCATCAATGTGCGCACCGACAAGATCGGCGTGTGGATCAGCGGTTTCTTCGGTTCCGGTAAATCGCACTTCCTCAAGATGCTGAGCTACCTGCTCGAGAATCGCCAGATCGGCGGTAAGAGCGCCATCCGCTACTTTGACGGCAAGATCGTCGACCCCATGGTCGCGGCTGCCATGGAGCGCGCCTGTTCGGTGCCCACGCAGGCCATCCTCTTTAACATCGATAGTAAGGCGGGCCAGTGGAAGCAGGGCGATACGGCTCCCACGGCGCTGCTTCGCGGCTTTGAGCGCATGTTCTACGAGGCGCGCGGCTTCTACGGCGAGGACCTCAAGCTTGCAAAGCTCGAGGACTACATCGATTCCCTGGGCAAGACCCAGGAGTTCCGCGAGGCCTTTGAGCGCGTCAACGGCGAGTCCTGGCTCCAGACCCGCGACACCTACAGCTACTTTGAGGACGACGTGGTCGAGGTGCTGCAGAGCGTGCTCGGCATGAGCGAAAAGGCCGCATGGAACTGGCTCGAGGGTTCTGAGGACGAGGTTTTGGCCCCCGATGTTTTTGCCAAAAAGGTCAAGGACTACGTAGACGCTCGGGCAGCGGCCCACGGCGGCAACTACCGTTTGCTCTTTATGGTCGACGAGGTGGGTCAGTTTATTACAAACGACCGGGATCCAAGCCTTATGTTGAGTCTTCAGACCATCGTCGAGGAGCTGGGTGCCGCCTGCGGTGGCCGCGTGTGGGTGATGGTCACGAGCCAGGAGGCCATCGACAACCTGAGCCTGCCCGTGGGCAACGACTTTTCAAAGATCCAAGGCCGCTTCAATACCCGCCTTTCGCTCTCCAGCTCCAGCGTGGACGAGGTTATCCAGCGCCGTGTGCTCGAGAAGACCGCGCCGGTGGCCGATATGCTTGCACAGGTCTACGAGCAAGACGCCGCCGTGCTCAAAAACAACTTTACCTTTGAGGGTGGCTCGCGCTCCGACCTTGCCGGCTACGCCAACTCCAAGGATTTTGTGGCTAGCTACCCGTTTGTGGGCTACCAGTTTAAGCTCCTGCCCGACGTCATGACCGAGGTGCGCAAGCACGGTGTCAAGGCCAAGCACATGTCAACGGGCGAGCGCTCCATGCTGAGCGCGTTTCAGGAGAGCGCTCAGGCCATCCAGCATGACCGGGCCGGTGCGCTCGTGCCGTTCTGGCGCTTCTTCGATACCATCTCCAAGGACCTGGAGCACGGCATCAACCAGGTGGTCGACCGCGCGGTCCGCGCGGCCGAGGACGCAAAGGGCCTTGAACCCTACGACGTTCAGGTGCTCAAGCTCCTGTACTTGATCCGCTACATCGGCTACGTTAAGGCCACGGTCGAGAACATCTCCATCTTCATGATCGACGGCCTCGACGTGGACATGCGCGCCCTCAAGGACCGCGTCAAGGAGTCCCTTGCCCGCCTGGAGCGCGAGAACTACGTGGCACGCCGGGGCGATACTTATAGCTTCCTCACCGACGAGGAGCAGGAGATAGCGCAGGAGATCGCACGCACCCCGATCGATAACGCGCAGGTAATCGAGTCTATCAAAAAGCGCCTGTTCGACAACATCTATACCGCGCGCAAACTCAACCGTGGGGCCAATGACTTCCCGTTTGACCGCTATGTGGACGGCTCAATCCACGGTACCAGCATGGGCGGCATGGAGCTTTGCGTGGCGACTATGGCGAGCGACCTGGGCCGTGCGGACGATACCGAGCTGGCCTTGGCTTCTTCGGGCAAAGCCATCGTGGCCTTGAGCGACGAGGCGGATTATTGGGAGACGCTCGTCAACGCCGCCAAGATCCGCAAGTACGCCAAGACGCGAAATCTCCAGGAGCTTCAGCCAAGTACGCGCCAGATCGTCGAGTCCAAGATGCGCGAGGCGGCCTATAACGAGAAAGAGGCCGATGCCCTTTTGAGCGAGGCCGTGCTCCATGCGCGATGCGCCGTCAACGGGCGCATGATTGAGGTTCGCGCGGCCAAACCTGCCCAGGTCTTCGAGCAGGTGCTGGCGCAGCTGTGCGATGTGGTCTTTGAAAAGGCCGACTATATCGGCTCGCCGGTCATGAGCGATTCCGATATCCGCTCCACTCTGGCGGGCAACGTTCAAGCGGGGCTCGCTGGCATGGACGCGGGTAACACGCGTGCGCTCAAGGAGGTCGAGGACTACCTCAAAGTTCAGCACCAGCGCCACCTGGATACCGCTATGGGCGATATCCAGCGCCAGTACCAGCAAAGGCCCTTTGGCTGGCGCGAGGTCGACATCGCAAATGTGGTGGCGCAGCTTGTGGTGGAGCAGCGCGCGCAGGTGCTGTTTGGCGGTCAGACGGTTCAAGCTAACGACAGCCGCATGGTGGCGCTCCTGCGCAAGGATGCCGATAAGGCCCAGGTGCGCTTGCGCATGCGCATGAGCGACCGGTTGCTACGCGCCACGGGCGAACTCATGTGTGACCTGTTTGATCTCAAGACCGTGCCCTCCAACGAGGATAAGCTCGTGGCCGAGCTCAAAGAGCGCCTTGAGAGCTTGCGCGAGGCGTGCCTCGCCATGGCACGCGACTACTACACGGGCATCAAGCCGGCCTACCCGTATCCCGGTGAGGACGAGTGCGAGAAGATGCGCTCGGAGGTGGCCGACGTCCTTAAGGACCAGAACGAGGCCGAGGCGTTCTTGACCACGTTCACCAAGCATGAGGAGCGTTTGCTCGATGCCAAGGAAGACTTTGACAAGGTGGTTGAGTTCTTCGAGTCCAATCAACGAACAGCGTTTGACCACGCCAGGGATTTCTTGAACCGCACCGAAGGTATCGAGTATGCCTCCGATGACATTCCCGGTGCGGTGGAGAACGTGGCAACGGTTTGTGAGATCCTCAAAGATCCCAAGCCCTACGGTCGTATTAAAGACCTGCAGCCGCTTATGGATCCCGTCGAGGATGACATGAAAAAGCTGTTGGGCATCCGCCGCAATGAGTTTTTGTGTCGCATCGAGAGCGATCTGCAAGACCTGCGGGCGCAGGCCGAGAGTCAAAAGGGCTTTGTCAATCAGGCCAAGGATGCCATAGCAGACGCCGGCACTAAATACGAGTCGTTCAAAAACCGTGCCCACAGCGCTCAAAGTCTCAACGAACTGAGCGTTGTTGCAACTAACTGGGGCGACTGGCTCAGTGCGGCGGCCAACGAGATGTACGACGCTGTGGATGAGGCCCGCGTGCGTATGGACAACGAGCGCCGCACCACCGAGGTCATGAGTACGGGCGAGGTGGTCAAGAAGGTCTCCAACAAGGGCGCCGCATCGTCTGCTCCCGTGCCCGCGCCCAAGCCCCAGCGCAAGATCAAGACTGTGCGCCGCGCCGATCTGGCCAAGCCGAGTCGTCTCTTGTCCGCAGAGGACGTGGAGCGCTACGTGGACGACCTGCGCTCCCGCCTTATGCAGGCGCTCGCTGCAAACGACGAGATCCGTATCAACTAACCCGCGGAGCCACCGGTGCCAAAGCGCGCAGCGGTGGCTTATGGCGTTTAGAAAGGCTTATCAACCATGAACGATTCTGCTCTTAAGAGCTTCTGCACCTGGGCCCGTACGGAGCTCATCAAAGGCGTGGAGGCGCAGATGGTGCGCTACGGCATCACCGAACCTGCTCCCGCGCCCGTTGGGTCCGAGACCGTCAACGGCCTGCCCCTAAGTCCGGCTGAGATTGAGCAACGCGACGAACTGCTGCGCATGCAGGCAGAGGTGGGTCACGAGGCGCTGCGCGACCGTGCGGCCTACACCTGGTTCAACCGCATCGTGGCCATTCGCTTCATGGATGCATGCGGATGGCTTCCCAGCCGTATGCGCATGCTAAGTCGCGCGGACGGCAGCCATGGCAGCGAGGCCGTGGAGAACGCACTGGACGTGGAAATAACGACGGCCGATACCGATCGCATAGCCGAGCTCAAGATGGCGGGCTTGGATGAACCGTTGTGGCGCTACCTGTTTGTTGCTCAGTGCGAGGAGCTTGCCGATTGCCTGGCGGGCGTCTTTGAACGCGTGGGCGGAGCCATGGAGCTGCTGTTGCCCCAGGGCCTCATGATGGCTGACAGTGTGGTGGGCAAACTCAATGCCGTCCTCGCTGACGAGGACTGGCGCGAGGGCGTGACCGTTCTGGGCTGGATGTATCAGTACTACAATGCCGACGTTAAAGACGAGTTCTTCAAGTCCAAGCGCAAGGCAGCGGCGGCGGACATCGCGCCCGCCACGCAGCTCTTCACCCCCGAGTGGATCGTGCGCTATATGGTCGAGAACTCGCTCGGCCGTCTGTGGATGCTCAACAATCCGGGGAGTTCGCTACGCGAGCGCATGGAGTATTACATCGAGCCCGATGCTGAGCACGAGGACTTCATCCGCATTTCGAGTCCCGAGGAGATAACCCTCTGCGACCCCGCATGCGGCTCGGGCCATATCTTGGTCTATGCGTTTGAGCTGCTCTTCCATATGTACGAGGAGCGCGGCTATCGTGAGCGCGAGATTCCTGAGCTCATTCTTGCTAAAAACCTTGCAGGTATGGAAATCGATTCCCGCGCGGCACAGATCGCGGAGTTGGCGCTTGCCATGTGCGCCCGCGAGCACGACCGTCGCTTCTTTAGGCGTGGCGTTCGCGCCGACGTTACCGTGCTCTCGAGCATTCCGCTAGGGGAGGACGAGCTGCCGGGCAACAAGAAGCTCGCCGAGGAGCTGAGTCATTTGGGTGAGATCGGCTCGCTTCTCAATCCTTCAGAGGCCGAGATCGACGAGCTCGAGGCTGCAGCCGCGAGCTGTTCTGACGACCTTTTTGCCGTTGCGACCAAAACTAAGCTCGAAAACGCTGCCGCCATCTGCGAGAAGCTGTCCCGTCGTTTTACCTGCACCGTGGCGAATCCTCCGTATATGGGCAGCAGTAGCTTTAACCCCTTCATGTCCAAGTGGGTCAAGAAGAACTATCCCGACGTGAAGAGCGACCTGTTTTCTTCGTTCATCGTGCGTATTATGGACTTTGCCGGCGAGCACGGCGAAGTTGGAATGATGACCCCGTTCGTTTGGATGTTTATCGGTAGCTACGAGAAGCTTCGAAGTAGGCTTATCGATGACAAGACTCTAACCACGCTCATTCAGCTCGAGTATTCTGGCTTTGCAGGGGCAACTGTGCCTATCTGCACATTTACCTATCACAATTCGCATATCGATGACTATAAGGGCGGATACGTTCGTCTTGCCGATTTTACTGGTCCCGCCGTTCAGGCTCCCAAGGCGCTGGAGGCCATCCATAATCCTAACTGCGGCTGGTTCTACCGTCGCGACGCCGACACCTTCAAGAAGATCCCCGGCACTCCCATAGCCTACTGGGTTGGTGATAGTTTTCTTTTATATTGTGGTTTAGATAGTAGACTGTCGGATTTTGCCGATGTGCAGGAGGGTCTCAAGACCTCTGATAACGATCGCTTTATTCGGCACTGGTATGAAGTCCCTTATCAAAAAACCAACCTACAGTCCTCATCTATAAACGCAAAATGGGTTAAACACTCCAAGGGCGGTTCTTATAGAAAATGGTATGGCAATCAAGACGAAATCCTTCTTTTCGAAGACGGCGGAAAGGCACTTAGGGAGTTGAAGCGGGCGTCATTAACGGGTCAGCAGAACTATGGCAAAAAATGTGTGAGCTGGGGCCGCATTACTTCCGATCTGACCAGCTTCCGGTATTACGGGCCGGGCTTTATTCCTAATATGGCCGGCTTAGCGTTGTATCCTAAAGACGGTGACGATTTTCTGCCCCTATTGGCTCTCCTTAATTCGTCAATTGTTACTGAGTTTATTAAGGTCACGAATCCAACTTTAAATGTCCCTCCCGGGTGTGTATCTTCCATTCCTATGGCTAAAGAAATAGATGATGATGCGAGCATCGTCACACTGGCTCGTCAATGTATCGATTTTTCAAAGCTCGACTGGGACTCGTTTGAAACCTCCTGGGGTTTTAAACGTAATCCTCTTGTCTAGGTGATCGTCGTGGCTGAAAAGAAGAAGCGCAAACCTGTCGATAAGAATAAAATAGAATATGCCGAACCTAAGCCAAGTTGGATAAAGGCTGTTAAGGTTGATGACCATAACGACGTTATGGATTCTATTATTCAGTTTTTTCTGGTTGAATCTCCTTGTAAAGGTGTGAGTAGCAGAGGGCTATCGCTTCTTGATTATGGATGGGCCGATAGCAATCCTCCTAAATCAGGGTATCTCTACCGAAGATTATTGGAAGTTGCCAATCTCTGCGATGGGTCGACGCTATTTACCGCCACACGAAAAGAAGAGATGAAAAAGAGGTTTGTTGATGCTGGTATGCCTGACAATTTTGCTTCAACTTGTACCTCAAATCGCGTTGTGGCGCTCATCAGCAGCAATTTTGTGCTTGATATATTTCGGATTATTAGAAATTCGTTGGCACATTGTCGCTTTCAATTGGTCGATAAGAACGGTGTAGATTTCATTGCTTTTGAAAACGGTATGCTAGGAAAAGATCTCATTGGAGCGGATTCATTTGAGGTGAGTTCTCGTTTATTTCTTAAATGCAGCACTCTCATTGATTGGATTGCTGTGGTTAAGTCCGAGGCTATATACGAGGCGGAAGAAATTGCCCGCAAGAAAGAGACCTCAGAACGGGAGTGGGAAAACAAACGCCAATTAGTTTTGTCTCGAATATCGAAGGGGTCTTACTCAAATAAAGATGATCTCGGGAAGGACTGTGAGCTATCTAAGCGTAATTTAGATAAATTACTTGGCGAGCTGAAGGCTCAAGGGCTTATTGCTTATTCACGTTCTAATCGAAAATGGGAACATACTGGTGACGCAAATCAGTGAGTAAGAGATGTTTCATCTTTGATTGCGAAGAACGGTGTGTCGGATGAGCTTCCAACGTTTTTTATCGCAAAGAGACTCGCTGTCTCTCGAAAGTGACCTTTTAAATGAAATTAGTCGGCGTTTTTAAATGAGAGGGCGGTCTGTCATGGCCACTTTACTTCAAGATAAATACGAGGCTCGCAAGGCCGAGGTCAATGCTCGCTTTGAGCAGCTTCGCGCTAACGAGGAAGAGCTCAACCGAATCTTTGCCAAGATCTACAACATGGAAGGGGAGGTGCCCATCGAGGTCGAGGACAAGTATGTCTCGGTGGCGCGCATCTTCGACACTGCCGACGAGATTCCCGAGAGCTACAAGGGCAACAAATACGTGCGCACCAAGCGCGACGAGATTACCTCGCTCATAAGTTATGCCGTTGGCTGCATGTTCGGCCGCTATTCGCTGGACGTGGACGGACTGGTCCTGGCCGATCAGGGCGCCACGGTCGATGACTATCTGGCCAAGATGCCCGATACCAATCACGTGACCTTTATGCCCGATAGCGACAACGTGCTGCCCATTACCGATGACGAGTACTTTGGCGACGACATCGTGCGTTACTTTATCGACTTTGTGCGCACCGTGTATGGCGAGGAGACGCTCGAGCAGAACCTGTCCTTTATTGCCGAGGCACTCGGCGGTAAGGGCACTTCGCGCGAGGTGATTCGCACCTACTTTTTGAAGGACTTCTTTAAGGATCACTGCCAGACCTACAAGAAGCGTCCCATCTACTGGCTGTTCGACAGTGGCAAGAAGGGCGGCTTCAAGTGCCTTGTTTACATGCATCGCTACCAGCCTGACCTATTGGCTCGCATCCGCACCGACTATGTGCATGAGCAGCAGGAGCGCTACCGTGCCCAGATCGGGTATGCCAACGATGCCCTTGCTGGTGCCGAGCGCGGCGAGCGCGTGCGCTTGGATAAGCGCATCAAAAAGCTCAACGACCAGCTCAAAGAGACCATTGGCTACGAGGAGAAGCTGCACCACTTGGCAGACCAGATGATTAAGATCGACCTGGATGACGGCGTCAAGGTCAACTACGCCAAGTTTCAGGATGTGCTAGCAAAGATTAAGTAACTGCAGATACGGTAAGGATATTCATGCCCAAGATCGATGTAGAAGAACAGCTCAAGCTGCGGTTTTTGCAACCGTTGCCCGCATGCATGCCCCGCCGTGTGGTGGTTTGGCACGATGCGGACGGCGAGTTTGCTCCTGAGTTTGAACGTTTGGCCGCCGAGGGCTTCGACGGTGCGGGGACTGATGACGGCGTTATGCCCGCTTACGGTGACTTTGAGCGCCCAGTGCGGTTTGTTGAGACCTGCGAGGGCCGCATGTTTGCCGTCAAGAAGCTCGTCAACCGCGATGACCTTGTGAGCGATATCTTGCTGTATCGCCGTTGCCCGCGCGGCAGGCTTGAGGGTGATTGGCTTGCCGATGTTGAGCTGTATGCCGATCAGTTCCAGGCTGACTATCTTTCGCTTTTGGCCGATCAGCTAGGCATCGAGAATATCGACGCCGTGCGCGAGAGCCTGCGCGAGCACAAGACGTTCTTTGATGCCAAGACCCGCTGCGCTAAGTTTGCCGCGTGTGTTCCGCATGCCTCGAGCGCATCCGATATTGAACTCGGCATCCTTACGGTGATTTTTGGCGGTAAAGAGCTTGGTGACGCGCGCCCCGCGTTTGTGCTGCGTGGCTGTATGACCATGCTGCTGCACGAGGGTCCCGAGGCGCTGGCCGAGTTGGTGGACAAGTACTGCGTGCGTGATGTGCTCTCTGCCTTTATGCTTCGCTGCTATGGGTTTGAGGGACCGCTGTATGAGCGCGACTCATTGCTTATGCTTTCATCCCATGTGCTCCTTACAGCGGCGTCTACCGCGCTTCCCGAGGGAGCGCTCAAGGGGTTCGAGAGCTATGTGGCTCCCTCCTACGGCCCCTATTGCCTTGAGGCGGTGCGTACGTGGGATCAGGCCTCCGATGCCCAGGCATCGAGTGAGGATTTATTTGAGATCTGTCGTTTGGTGGAGGATGCCCGCGGACTCTTTGTGCGGTTTGAGGCTCTGCCGATCGATGCGCTGGCCTCGCTTGATGTGTTCCCGTGCGTCAATGAGGCTGTGCTCTCGCAGTTGTTCAGCTCGTTTGCCCAGGGTGCAGACCGTGTTGAGGACGCACGCGCCTTTGTGGCGCGTCGCTGCGACCTAAGCTGGTACCGCCGTGTCGAGAGCTACTTTGGCTTGCTTGCCGCTGTGGCCGATATGTGCGCATTTAGGCAGGCACATGCGGGCGGGTTCCATCTGGCGCAACCCCAGCAGGTGTGGGATGCCTATACGTCCGACTGGTATTCCATGGATGCTGCCTATCGTCATATGTGCACCGCGTATTTGCGGGCGCGCTCTGTCGAGTGCGATATGCTTGAGGAGCCTGCCCGAGCCGTGGTGGACTGGGCGGAGAATCTCTACAGTAACTGGTTCTTGGCCGATGCCAATGCCTGCTGGACATCCGCTGCGCAAGGGGAGTGGGCCGATTGCGGCTACATCGAGGGCCCTGCACGGCAGGATGAATTCTACTGGCATGTGCTGCCCACCTTTGTGGGGTCTGCCAAAACGACGATCGTTATCGTAAGCGACGCGCTGCGCTATGAGGTGGCCCGTGACGTCGCGGCGCTTCTCGAGCGCGAGCGCGGCGGCAACGTCAAGGTTTCTAGCATGCAGGCGGTCTTTCCCTCCATTACCGAGGTGGGCATGCCCGCGCTGCTGCCGCACCAAGCGCTTGAGCTTGCAACGGATGGCTCGTTTGTGTTGGCTGACGGCATGCCCACTGCGACGACTCCGCAGCGCAAGGCCGTACTTACCCATGTTGAGCCCACGGCCCGCGCTTTGCGCTCGAGCGCATACCTCAACATGGCGGGAACCGAGCGTAAAGCGTTGCTCAAAGACTCCAAGCTCGTTTATCTCTACCACAACAAGATCGATGCAACGGGCGAGAAGGCCGCTACGCAGGATGACGTCTTCGATGCCTGCACGGACACCGTGGAGGAACTTGCCGCGTTGGCGCGCCGCGTGTGCACCGACGCCCCGGGCGCGCGTGTTGTTATAACGGCGGACCACGGCTTTATCTACACGCGTCGGGAGCTCAACGAGTGCCAGATGCTCGGCAAGCCAGACCTTCCCTTCTTTGACGCTCCCGTCATGCACGGTAAGCGTCATCTGGTGGTGCCCAACGAGGCCGTGGCCAAGCTTTCGGACGAGGCACGCGGGGTGTTTGTTGATGTTGACATGGGACGTTTGGGCGCCGGCTTTGAGGGGTTTGCCCCGCGCGAGAACGTGCACTTCAGGCGTCCCGGCGGCACTAACAACTACGTCCACGGCGGCATGAGCCTGCAGGAGCTCTGCGTGCCCGTTATCGGTTTTTGGCGTGCGCGCTCGGGTTCCAAGGACTTTGTCGACACGCGCGCGGCGACGCTGCGCGTACTAAGTGAGGGACGCCGAGTGACCAACTCACTCTTCTCGGTCAACTTGATCCAGGAAGAACCTGCCCAAGGTAAGGTCTTGCCGTGCGAGTACGAGTTGGTGTTTACCGATGCAAGTGGCAACGAGGTGAGCGATACGGTCAAGGCGCATGCCAACAAGACTTCTGTTAATTCGCAGGAGCGCGTGGTGCATGCCAAGTTTGCGTTGCATGCAGCGGATGGATTCTCGGCCAAGGGTCCGTACTATCTGGTCTGCCGCGAGCGCGAGACGGGCAAGATCGTTTGGCGCGAGACGTACACCATCGCTGTTTCATTTGCCCCCGTTGCTGATTTTGGTTTTTAGGAGTGTGCCCTATGTTTGATAGCCATGACGACGACCTGTGGGAAGTTCCCTCGATTGATGCGAGCGCGCCGGCGGAGGATGCGGCGGCTGAGGCCGTCGCGCCTGCCCCGGAGCCGGCGGCTGCTGCTCCCGTTGAGGATGCAGCGACTGCCGAGCCCGCCGAGGGCGAATCCTCGACCGATGGCTATGCCCAGGCTGCGGACCAGGCTCTCGAGGATGAAGGCTACGACATGGATGGCCTGGACGGCAAGCTGCTCGAGCACTTTGGCGGCAAGATCGTGCGCAAGGACCTGACGGCCCTTATGAAGCGCGGTGCCAACGTGCCCACCTTTGTGCTGGAGTACCTGCTGGGCATGTATTGCTCAACCGACGACGAGGAAGCTGTCGAAGAGGGCCTCAACCGAATCCGTAGGATTCTCACCGATAACTACGTGCGTCCTGACGAGTCCGAGCGTATTAAGTCCAAGATCCGCGAGCTGGGCCGCTTTACCATCATCGACAAGGTGACGGCCAAGCTCGACGAGTACAAAGACATCTACGTGGCGTCGTTTGCCAACCTGACCATCGAGCCGTTTGTGATGCCGGCCGAGTACGTGCGCGACTATTCCAAGATTCTGCAGGGTGGCATTTGGTGCATTATGAGCATCGAGTATCGTCACCCCTTGGATGAGGAAGACGAGTTTGGCATGGAGGTCTTTGGCGACGATGCACCGCGCCGCTCCAAGGCCAAGCGCAAAAAGCGCGGGCCCGAGGACTCTCCGTTTAGCGTGGCTTCGCTCACGCCCATCCAGATGCCCAACTTGGACCTGGATGCCATGGTCGAAGAACGCCAGTATTTCTCGCGCGACGAGTGGCTCAACATGCTGCTGCGCTCGGCCGGCTATGAGCCCAGCGAGCTTTCGGAGAAGGAGCGCATGCACTTTATCGAGCGCATGGTGCCGCTTATCGAGCGCAACTACAACCTGTGCGAGCTGGGTCCGCGCGGCACCGGTAAGAGCCACATCTACAAAGAGGTCTCGCCCTACGCCATTTTGCTTTCGGGCGGCCAGACCACGACGGCCAACCTGTTCGGCCGCATGAACTCCATGCGCGCCGACCGCGTGGGCTTGGTGGGGCACTGGGATTGCGTGACGTTCGACGAGGTCGCCGGCATGCGCTTTAAGGACACCAACGCCGTACAGATCATGAAGGATTACATGGCGAGCGGCAGCTACGCGCGCGGCCGCGACCAGATTAACGCCGATGCCTCCATGGTTTTTGAGGGCAACATCAACGACACCGTGCAAAACGTCCTTAAGACTACGCACCTGTTCGATCCGTTCCCGCCGGAGTTTAACAACGATTCGGCCTTCTTCGACCGTATCCACTACTACCTGCCGGGCTGGGAGATCCCCAAGATGCGCTCGAGCCTGCTGACCGGGCATTACGGTCTGATCACCGATTGCCTGTCGGAGTTTTGCAAGGAGATGCGCCGAAAGGACTTTGCGCACCATATCGACCGCTACTTCCGCTTTAACAGCGACTTTAACAAGCGCGACGAGATTGCCGTGCGCAAGACCTTTAGCGGCCTGGCCAAGCTGCTGTTCCCCGACGAGGCCATGGACAAGGACGACGTGCGCTGGCTGCTGGACTACGCCATCGAGGGCCGTCGCCGCGTAAAGGAGCAGCTCAAGATTATGGCGGGCGTCGAGTTTATCGACGTCAACCTGGGCTACATGGATGCCGACAACCCGCAGGACGTGCATGTGGTGCACGTGCCCGAGCAGAGCGAGGACACGCTGATTCCCGACGGGCCGCTGCTGTCCGGTCACGTGTTTGGCGTGGGCAGATCGCAGGGCGGCGAGGTCGCCGTGTACAAGCTGGAGAACAAGGCCGTTGCCGGCGAGTGCAAGTTTAAGCACGAGGGCGTGGCCTTTAACAAGCCGGTGCGCGATACACTGGAGGCCGCGTTCGACAACTTTGTGAACCTGGCGAACCGCGTGGCGCCGGGCATGCACATTGGCTCCAAGGACTACCTGCTGTTCTACAACGACTTGCAGAGCAAGGGCCTGTCCGAGGAAGTTTCGCTTGCCGAGTTTGTGGGCCTGTGCTCCGCGGCTTGCAACCGCCCGGTGATGCCCGCGCTGGCGATTCCTGGAATCTTGCGCATGTCGGGTTCTATGGACGAGATCCGCGGGCTCGAGGACATTATGCGCGTGGCCAAAAACGCCGGTGCCAAGCGCGTGATTTTGCCGCTGAGCGCCATCGCGGGTTTGCAGAGTGTTTCGTCCGAGATCATTTCGGGCCTGAGCCCGGTTTTCTACATGGATGGCGACCCAGTCGACGCCGCGAAGAAGGCGCTGGATCTGTAGGGGTGCGGGCGTGCGGGCTTGCGTGCGCGAGGCGTTTGATGCGCGCGTGAGCCCGCGAGCATGGTGGCGCGCTGCGCGTGAGGAGGCCTTGCCATGGCGGAAGAACGTTCTGTTGGCGAGCTGCTCGATGAGCTGTTTGGCTTTGAGTCGGTAGCCAAGCGTCAGACGGCGCTTGAGCAGTACGATTGCGGGGAGTTATTGCGCAAGGCGCGCTCCCGCGAGCTACTGGCCGTGATCGGGGGCGTCGAGGCTGCCGAGCGTGCTGCGCGTGAGCCTGCCGTGCGGGCCGTTGACGGGTATGTACGCCGCGTTGAATTTGATTCTCTTGCGCGCGCTCGCAAGCAGGTAGGCGTTGTGGGCCCGTTGCAGATGGAGCGGCGCTACGCTGCCTTTTTGCGTATGGAGGACAAGGCCGAACTGTTGGCCCGCTTGGAGCAGACGCTTGCGTTTATCGAGGTAAAGCTGCGTGCCAATACGGCGGACAGGGTTCGTGCGGCATACGATGCTGCGGGGGCTTTGGTGTTGCAGGGCGCGGCGCGTCTGAGTGACGCGCGCGTTGTGGATGCCGCACCCTTGGATGCCGATCTGCTATGCACGCAGCTGGAGCAGCTGCGTTGCGCCGCCGATACAACGGACCTTGCCGGCATGATCACGGCGACGTTTGAGTCCGAGCTGAGTGCGACCGGGCCGCAGGGTGCTGACGCGTTTGCGAGCGATGTGGCTGGCGATGTGGCGCTGGAGCGCGAGCTTACCAACGTGCGCGGTGCTGCCCAGCGGGCTCGCCTGGCGGCACAGGCGTACCGGGCTGAGCGTGCCGCCCGCGTTGCGGGGAGTACGGTTGAGCCGTCATCGCTGCCGGAACTTGCTTGCGTCGCGTGCGAGGCAGCGTGCGATGCCGGCCTGCTTGCCGAGCTGCTCGCTCAGGTTAAGAAGTCGTTTGAGACCTACCGTCGTGTCGTTGCCGACGGCGGGTTATTCTCTGCGTTTGGCACGGGCTCGCCGCATGGGATTTGCAGTGGTTTGAGCTATTTCGACTACGATTCTCGGCTTGACGAAGACGTGCTGGTGGGCGAGTACGATGGTGCTACTAGGCATAATGTCCGGCGTGAGGTTGCGATTCCCGAGTTGGTCGAGGAGGCTTCGGCCGAGGGCGGCGACTCACTCGAGGTTGCTGTGGCGCGTATGCGTGAGTTTAACTGGCGCCGTTACGATGGCGTGCTGGACGAGGATCCCGCGCGTCATGTGAACGCGTTTTGGTACGGGCTTAAAAAGCTCAGCCAATATTGCGAGGCTGCTGTACGTGTGGACGAGCGTGCTTGGGACTGCTTTATCGATAAGGTGCAGTTTGCCTACGACGACCCGGTGGGCCGTCTGGCCGCGCAGATGGACGAAAAGCAGGCGGCGGCGTTTGTCGCTGCTGTGGACGCTCTCGGTGCTAGCGAGTAAGAGCCTGGCCCGGCAGGAGGTTTCACCATGAAGGTCGACGTTGATGTAGACCAGCTGCGCGAGGGCTTACTCGACCGCGCGGGGAGTGCGGCTGGCGTGGGCTTTCCTGCCGCCATGCTCGACGTGATGGATATCGAGGATGAGTCGCCCCAAGAGCTCCTAGCCCGAGCAGAACGAGAAGGCCTCGACCTCCGCGACTTTGCCGTCGACGATGACTAAGCGGCGGGGGTAGCTAATATGGGACGGCGCGTCTGCATCCGCGACTGCGCGAAAATGCGCGATAAGCCGTCGCAATGGAGTCTAACGACCTCGCGATTGCTCTATTTTGACTGCCCGCAGGCTAAGTGAGTAGGCTTTTTTGGAAATCCTGAGCACCTGACTAATTTGCTTCAACAAACCCGCAGGTCACAGACTTGTGCTTTGGTGACGTGGTCGGCGATTCGACAAAAGTCTACTCACTTAGTTTTGCCAGACGCTAACTGTCCTCAACGAGACCCCTGTCGGGGCGATTGATGCTCAAATGTAGCCAATTCGGGACGGCTGTCCCCGCCCGCTACGACGCCAGCGTGGCGATGACGGCTTCGTCGCCGGCGTATATGAGGGTGTTTCCGTCGGGGATGATCGTTTGGCCGTCGCGCTTGAGCATCACGACGATAAAGGGGTGCTTGCCTTGTGGCACGTCGCGTAGACGCTGTCCTGCCAAGCGACCGTGGGGCGTTACGGTGACCTCGCGCAGCGTAACCTCGGCACGCTCTTCAAACGTTGGCGCGGCCATAACCAGAAGGTCGCCTTCTTCAATTACGGTATCGCCATTGGGTAGTACCGGGTGCGCCCCGTCGCGCAGCACCAGGACCACCAGCATGTCCGTCGCGCTGCCAATATCGGCGAGCGAGCGACCGGCAAACGGATGTCCCGAGCCCACCTTGAGCTTGACAAACGACATGCCGTCCTCGTCGCGGTAATCGTTAAACGTACGGCGCACGTCGCCTTCCGCGTCGATCATGTCGAGCTTCATTGCCACCGCCGGTAGCAGCGAACCCTGCACCACAATGCTCGACACGGCAATCACAAAGACCAGGTCAAACAGGTCGTGCCCACCGGGAACACCGGCCACCACGGCAAAGAGGCTAAAGACGACCGAGGCCGCGCCACGCAGGCCCGCCCAGCTTACGAGCGCGATCTGGCGGGGGTTGGTCTTAAAGGGCGCCAACAGCAGGCCGACGGCGATGGGGCGGCTCGCAAAGAGCATAAACGCCATGAGCGCCAGGCCCGGCAGCAGCATTTGCGGCAGGCGCGCGGGCGTGACGAGCAGGCCCAGCAAAAAGAAGATGGTCATCTCGGCCATCTCGGTGAGGGTGTCGAAGAAGTGCGCAAGCTCGACCTTGCCGGTGATGTCGCTCGCGCCCAGCACAATTCCGGCAAGGTACACGGCCAAAAAGCCGTTGCCACCCAGATAGCTCGGCAGTGCGTAGGCGACGATCGCCACGGCGAACAAGAAGATGGTCTGCGCACCCTCGGCTGTTGCATGTGCGCGCTCGATCAGGCGGCCCGATGCCCAGCCGATGACAATGCCCAGGCCTACCCCTAGGATGATTTGCTTGGCCAGCAGAACGGGGATGTTAATGTCGCCGCCGGCCGCGAGTGTGGCGAGCACGGCGGTGAGCATGTAGGCGACGGGATCGTTGGAGCCCGATTCGACCTCGAGCAGCGAGTCGGTGCCGTCTCGCAGCGACAGGCTGTGCTCGCGCAGGACGCTAAAGACGCTCGCCGCGTCGGTGGACGCCACGACTGATCCCAGTAGCAAGCCCCCGATCCAGTCGAAACCCAGCACAAAGTGCGCGAACGCACCCGTAATGCCGGCGGTGATGACGACGCCGAGCGTGCTCAGCAGCACCGCGGGCACGGCGACGGGCTTGGCACGGTCGATGTTGGTGTTAAAGCCGCCGTAGAACATGATGAACAGCAACGCCGTGCTGCAGACGGTCTCGGTGAGTGTGTAGTCGCTAAAGTCGATGTGCGCCGGGCCGTTGACGCCCAGCAGCATACCGAGCGCGATAAAGATGAGCAGGGTGGGGAAGGGGAGCTTTTTGCCGACGGGTTTGATGGTCAGGCACAGAATAATGACGAGGCCGATAAAGAGAAGTATCTGGTTCATGGAAGGTGTCCGCTCCTGAGTGGTTGGCGTGGCACGGTCAGTTATCTGCGGTTATTTGTACCCAAAGATGGTGGGTTTATGAGGGCGGATTGCGGGCGTGCGCATTTTCGACACGAGGCGGAGGCGCGGGCGGTGCTGGTTGGGGCGCTGGGCTAGACGGCGTGGCGTGAGCGGTGCGGGTAGACGGGCGTGCGCCGGCGACCGTTGACGGTATGCAACCCTTCCCAGCTTTATTGCAACGGAGTACAATGGGTAACGTTTAAGTTCAACTTGAAGTTTTAGTTGCGGCGCCGGGCTTCGGCCGCAGTGTAAAGAGAGGCGTACCATGGCGATCTATGTGACATCCGATGCTCACGGGCACGTGCGTGCGCTTGACGAGGCCCTGTCCAAGATTTCGCTGGCGTCCGACGACACGCTGTACGTGCTGGGTGACATGATTGATCGCGGGCTCGATCCGGTCGGCGTTATTAAACTCGTACGCTCGCTACCCAACGCCCGCGTGCTCAAGGGTAATCACGAGCAGATCATGCTCGATGCCATCATTGGCCAGGATCCGCTCGATGCCGAGACCTGGGATATCAACGGCGGTTGGACTACCCGTCAGCAGCTCAACGATATGGAATTTGAGGCGTACGAGGAACTCGTGCGTTGGATGGCGACGCTGCCGCTCTACGCGGTGGCCGAGACTGACGAGCGCCCGTACCTGCTGGTACATGCCGGCATCCAAACCGAGGCGGCGCGGGCGTTTTTACTTGAACACGGGGTCGATTGTGCCGATGGTGCGGGAGCGGTGGATGCCGATCACGAGCTACTGCAGCAGATGCTTGCGGTGCAGTCGTCCGATGACTTGCTGTGGATTCGTCACGGCTATTGGGATGCGCCGACGGGGCTACTTTCTGCCGAGGGCAAGGGTCCGGTTGTGGTGAGCGGTCACACGCCAACGGTGTCGCTCGGGCGTTATTGCGAGGTAGGCGGCTTGGCGGGGCTCGATGAGGAGTCGGGCCGAGGGCAGATTGTGCGCCTGGGCGGCGAGGACACCGCCGGCGTGCCCGATCGCATCGACATCGACTGCGCCGCCGCCACCGGCTCCGAGTTCGGCCGCGTCGGGATCCTGCGCCTAGACGACGGGGCCGAGTTCTACGCGAATATCAACCCGGGCGAATAATCGGTGCAAAGGGTAGCTAATTTGGGACGGGGCTTTTTTGACTACTTTCGGAGAGTAGCGCCTTCTTGCTCGGTAAGCGCTAGGAATGAGGAGCGTCTGCGTCCGCGGCTGCGCGAAAATGCACGATAAACCGTCGCAACGGTGTCAAGCGACGTCGCGACGGTTCTTTTTTGGCTGCCCGCTGGCTAAGTGAGTAGACTTTTTTGGAAATGCCGAGCAGCCGGCAAATTTGCCTCAACAAAACCGCAGGTCACTGACTTGTGTTTTGCCGGTGTGGTCAGGGATTCGGCAAAAGTCTACTCACTTAGTTTTGCGTGTCGCAAATCGTCCGCAACGAGACCCCCCCATTGCACCATTTAGGCGCCGTATGGGTTACGGTCGCGTTCGATGCGCTGGCGGATGTGGGCGTACTCGATAATCAGTAGCACCAGGAGTAGGGTCATGATGGCTAGGTAGCTCACCACAGCGCCCATTAGGCCCAGCAGCTTAATCAGGATCACCGGCAGCACCACGCTTACGGCGAAGCAGATCAGGTAGATCTTGGTGACGTCTCCAGCGTGGCGCAGCACCGTGATGATGGCGTAGATAAAGTCGATTGCCGCGGTGACGCCGCCGGCGACAACCATTAGCAGTGCCAGCGTACGGTAGCGCTCAAAGTTAAGGCCGTACATAAAGCTCATGAGGGGAATGCCGGGGCCTGCCATAAATGCGGCGCACGCTCCGGTGATGACCACGATCAGTGCCATAACGGCAACAATAATCAGGTCAAAGCGGCGACGCTTGCGCGGATTCGCCCAAATGCTCGACAGACGCAAAAGCTGCGGTTTATAGATAAATCCAATGCTCAACAAAATGGCCTGCGCCGGGAAGAACAGTGCATTAAAGTACAGCTGATACTTGTAGGCAAGCGTGCCTTCCATCACAAACTTGGGCATGCTCTCGATGAGGTTGAACAGGAACAGCGCGCCAAAGAGCGGGGCGCACTGGACAAACAGGTGGCCGACCTCGCGCAGGCTCACGCGGCGCGATTTTTCGGTCTCGAGCAGGGCGAGCGGGGCGGTGACCAGCACGAGCGAGGCAATCGCGGCGATGCCCATGGCCATGGCCGCGATGGGCATGCTGCGCGTGAGGAACAGCGCCACGCTAAAGACCGCGATGACGCCGGCGGAACGCAACGTTTGGCTCATGCCAGCCAGGTAGAGTTTATCGGCCTGCTGCAGGCGGCCCTCGTACACGTCGGCGATGCCATCGATTACCTTATAGAGGTAGACGCCCAAGCCGATCGTCGCCATCTGCGCGTCGTAGCCGCGGGCGCTGCTGTATACCAGGCCGCATGCCAGCGCGAGCGCTCCGCAGATCAAGCGGTTGAGCTGGTAGGAGGCGAAGGAGGTTTTTTCGTCGATGTCCGAGACCTGAAAGTTGCGCACGCCGTAGTTGCACGCGATCATGATGAGCGTACCGGTGACAAAGGCGATGGAGAACTTACCGGCCTCCTCGGCGCCTACGAGCTGCGTCGACACAATGGTGAGCAGCGGAAACGCCATGCCCCATACGGCGGTGCCTAAGGTATTCCAAAGATAGTCGCGACGGGTGGCGTGATCTTCGCACTCGGCTTCTTGCGTGGAGAAGCCGCCGCCGTAGACGGCTCCGAGCAGGCGGTTCCACCATGCGTTAACCATGCGGTGGATGGGGTCGGGTTGGCGATCGCGCTCGCGACGACGGCGTGTGGCCTGGCTGCTGTCGGGACCGCCGGCGTTACGCTGGCTTAGCTCTTGGATTCGTGCGAGCTCCTCGGCGGTGTGCGATGCGGGGAACAGACCGTTCTCGATGCGTCCGCCTTGCCCGTGCGCCCCGCCCGATACGGTGGGGTCGGTGACGCCGTTGCGGCGGGCGATGGTGCGGCGGATGCTATCGAGGGGCGTGATGCTCAAGGCGATTCCTTTCTATTGCTGTGCTCTAGTATAGCCGCGGTGGTATCGACTCGTGTTTTTGAACAGGTTGTTCAATAATTTCGGCAGGCGGCAGCAATTTGTCGGTAAGCGTGCGGTATTCTGTTGAAGTTTTCTGACCCCCCGATGCCGCCCTCGCGGTACCAAGGAGTTTCTACCCATGGATGTCGCCGCATTTTTGCTGGCTCTTGTGCCGATCATCTGGCTTGTCGTGATGCTGCTGTGCTTTAAATGGCCGGCCTGGAAAGCCGCCATCGGTTCGTTTGTTCTTTCGTGCTTGCTCGCCTTTGCGTGGTGGCATTTGCCGGCGGCGCAGATAGCCACGGCCTCGCTCGAGGGCTTTTTGATGGCGCTGTGGCCCATCGTATTGGTGATTATCGCCGCCGTCTTTACGTATAACCTGTGCGTGCGCACGGGCGCCATGGACGTGATCGGCAACATGATCACCTCCATCAGTAGCGACCGTCGCCTGCTGGCGCTGCTCGTGGCCTGGTGCTTCGGTGGCTTTATGGAGGGGATGGCCGGCTTTGGTACCGCTGTTGCCATTCCCGCCGGCATGCTCGCGGGTCTTGGTTTTGAGGCCGTGCCTGCCGTGCTGATCTGCCTGCTGGCCAACGGCGTGCCCACGCCCTACGGTTTCATCGGCATCCCCACGGTGTCCGTTGCCGACCTGGTGGGTCTGGATTCCCTGCACCTGGCGACCGTTCAGCTGGTGCAGCTCGCACCGTTCTTTGTGGTGATGCCGCTGCTCATCGTGCTGGTTGCGGGCCGTGTCGCCGATGACCAAGGCAACGTTGCGAGCGTGAGCGAGCGTCTGCATGGCGTTGCCGGCGTGGCACTGCTTTCCGGCGTGTCCTTTGTCGGCGCGGCCTTGGTCGTCGCCATGTTTGTGGGCCCCGAGCTTGCCGTGGTCGTGGGCTCCATCGTATCGCTCGCGCTGACCGCCGCGCTTGCCGTGCGCGCCGAGAAGTCGGGGCATCTGGATGCGCGCTTCCATATGAATATCGAGGCCGGCGAGCAGCTCACCGTTAAGTCGGCGCTTTCTGCCTGGTCGTGCTTCATCCTGATTTTTGTGCTGCTGTTGGGCACCTCCAACCTGGTGCCCGTCGTGCACGCCGCGCTCGCGCCGTTTGCGAGTCACGTGCAGGTGTATTGCGGCGAGAACCCCGGCACGCTTACGTTTTCGTGGATCAACACGCCGGGTGTTTGGATTTTCCTGGCTGCGTTTGTCGGCGGCGCGATTCAGGGCGCTTCGCCGCGTCTGATGGGCGAGGTGCTGGCCGCGACCGTCAAGCAGATGATGCCGACGGTCATTACCATGCTTTCGGTACTGGGCTGCGCCAAGGTGATGGGCTATGCCGGCATGATCTCTTCGATCAGCGCGTTCTGCATCGCCGTCGCTGGTGGTCTGTACCCGATTCTGGCCCCGTGGATTGGTGCGGTTGGTGCGTTTGTGACCGGTTCGGGCACGTCCTCGGGCATGCTGTTTGGTCCCATCCAGAGCCAGGCGGCTACGGCGCTGGGCGTGAGTGACTACTGGATGGTCGCGCTGAATGCCCTGGGTGTCGCCGCCGGCAAGATGATCTCGCCGCAGACGCTCGCGATTGGCCTCGCTGCCGTGCACGTGCGCGGCAAGGACGCCGAGCTCCTGGGCGCAGTGCTGCCCTACGCCGCCGGCATGCTCGTCCTCATGAGCGCCATAGCCATGCTCGGCCAAAACCTGCCGCTGTAGGATTAGTCGTTGGGGACGTTCTTAAACGACTAGTCGTTGGGGACAGTCTTCTGTTTTGTCTGTTTGAGGCCGTTCGGAGCCTTTAGATAGGGCGTCTGGAAATGGTCGTGGGGTAGCGCGCAGAGATGTGGTGTAAGAGGCGGGGCATGCCCCGCCTCTTCCCTTT